>SIRU01000022.1 GCA_004366385.1 Actinomycetota bacterium | reverse complement strand
CCGCGACCGGCTGAATGGGCAGGGTCGCCGCGGTCGTCCTCGCCGCCGGCGAGGCGACGCGGTTCGGTGCGCCGAAGCAGCGGTTGCTGCTGCCGGCGGTGCTGGAGCGGCTCGCACGTTCGCCGGTGGACGAGGTCGTGGTCGTCGCGGGCGCGTACGAGCTCGAGACGGACGCGCACGTGGTCGAGTGCCCCGAGTGGGCCCGCGGGCCCGGCGCGTCGCTCCGTTGCGGGCTCGCCGCGCTCGGCGACGATGTCGAGGCCGCCGTGGTCGTGCTCGCGGACGGCCCGGGACTCGATCCCCGCGCCGTCGAGCGCGTGCTCGCCGCGTGGCGCGAGCGCAGTGACGTGGTCGCGGCCTCGTACGAGGGCGCGAGAGGCCATCCGCTCGTCCTCGGCCGTGCGGACTGGGACGGCATCCCGGACGAGGGCCTGCGCGACCGCCCGGTCCGCCTCGTCCCCTGCGACGACCTCGAGCCGCCGGGCGACGTCGACGTTCCCGCCGACCTGCCCGACGACGCCTGATCAGCTGTACGACTGCGACCGCCACCGGCCTTCAGATCCTCGCTCTGCCGCGCTGCTCCTGGAGCGGCTCGGCGACCATGCCGCTGACCTCATCCGCGCATCGAGCGATCGGGTTCTCGTAGTCAGGCCTGACCGCTACGGCACGCAACAAAGGGGACCTGACCCCTGTTGCACCTGACCCTGTCTGCACCGGTTCCATGGCCCCCGGTCTCAGATGCCTTATCAGCCTGTGAGCAAGCGTGTCAGGAGACTCGGGCGAGAACATGGCGGTTTCCCGAACCCACCGTACCTGTTGATTTGCTCGAGTAGGTCGTCGTAGTTCGCCATCACGTCGGAGATGTAAATCGTTCCGTCAGTTCGCGACTCCAGTTTCAGGCGCCTGAGCGCTCCAAACGTCGGGATTTCGAACTCGCCTATGCACAGCAGGTCAGTCCAAGTGCACGTCCACTTGCTGCCGAGATACCGCTTGGCCGCAATACCGTTTGCGTCGACCGTCACCTGCGCCGCGATCACGCGGGCTGGGCCGAGGATGGATACGACACCGAGGAGCACGAAACCGATTGCGACCAAGCTGACGACTGAGACGCCATATAGCAACGAGATCCAAGTGGCAGCTGGGATAGCGCAGGCAAGAAGAAACAGCTGTCCGGCAAATAGCCGGAAGAACGATGGTTGGCGATACGTCGAACGTGCCATGGGCTCTCCTACTTCTGCGCGCTGGAACCGGGATCAGGTCTTGATCTGTGCGCGGCCTCGGGCGAGCTGGACACGAGCTACTACGCCGTCGCGTCGAGCCCGCGCAGCTCCTGGAGCTTGTCCATGAGCCCCGGGGGCATCCGCTCGGCGGCGCTCGTCTTCACGTAGCGCCGGAGCGTCTCCTCGAAGCGGTAGCGCCGCCGGCAGTAGTCGCACCCCTCGAGGTGCGACTCGGCCTCGGCCCACTCCTCGTTCGTCAGCGTGCGATCGAGGTAGTCCTGGAGGATCTCCTCGCACTTGTCACACGGATCGCGTGTCATGGCACTGTGTCCTCCGCCAGCTTCTGCTTGAGCGCGCGACGGCCCCGATGCAGTCGTGACATCACGGTACCGATCGGGATGTCGAGGATCTGCGCCGCGTCCGCGTACGTGAAGTCGCCGATGTCGACGAGCACGACCACGTCCCGGAACTGCGGCTGGATCGACGCCAGGGCATTGACCACGGAATCTTGCGACATGCGCTCGACGACCTGCTCCTGCTCGAGCACCTCCTCGCCGCCGGCGGCGGCGAGCTTGTTCGCGAGGTAGTAGTCGCCCTCCTCCAGCGGCTGCGAGTGCGGCGTGCGCTGGATCCGGCGCCCGCGGTCGACGTTCAGGTTCGTGAGGATCCGGAGGAGCCAGGCGCGCATGTTCGTCCCGGGGGTGAAGGAGCGCCAGCTCCGGAATGCTCTCGCGTAGGTCTCCTGCACCAGGTCCTCTGCCTCCTCGCGCGCTCCGACGAGCCGCCGCGCAACGCGGTAGACCTGGTCGGCGAGCGCCAGCGCCTCCTCCTCGAAGCGCTGGCGGTCGCGGGCCTCCGCCGCAATCCGTCGCGCCTCGGTAGCGGGCTCGGGCTCGCTCACCGGTCTACCGTACCCTTGCTCTACGGGAGGCTGCAACGCGCCGTTTGCAGGCGCTATTCCCCGGCCGCTCGCTCGCGGAAGCCCGCGCGAGAGAGCGCGGCGACGAGATCGCCGCGGGACGTGCGCTCGTCGTCCCAGGTGAGCGTCACGTCGCCGACGAGGTTCGCGTTCGCCGCCTCGAGGCCGTCGTGCCCGCGCAGCGCCGCCGCGAGCCGGCCGACGCACCGCTCGCAGCGGACGCCGTCGACCGTCAGCGTCTCCGTCACCGTGGCCATGCCCGCCCGATGCTACTCGCGCGGCCGCTGCACGCCGTGCACCGGCCGCCCTGCCGCCTCCCACGCGTAGTACGACGCGCTCGGCCCGAAGCTCGGCCGGTACTCGACGACCCTCGGGTTGCGGCCGACCTCCTTCGCGCGCTGCGCGTGCCAGAGGAGGTTCGGGTCGTCGCGCTCCTCCCACACGAGGACGAGATGGGCAGCCGTCATGTGCTCCGCGACGAACGTGCAGCCCTCCGCCGGGCAGGGGAACGGATCGGTCCCGACGCAGAACCAGCCGCCGTGGTCGCCCGCGTCGTCGTCGCGCCACAGCTCCTCGCCCTCCTCGAGGCCGAGGTCGAGGTCGGGGAGCGCGAGCGAGCCGCGGCGGACCTCGGGTTCCACGGAGGCACAATATCCTCGTGCCCGACGCAGGCCAGCGCAACGTCGCCGTCGTCCTCTCGGGCGGCGGAATCAACGGCGTGCTGCTCGAGCTGGGCTTCCTCAAGCGCCTGCGGGAGAGCGCGCTCTGGGAGCGGTTGGGCTGGATCTACGGGACATCGGCAGGCGCGCTCTCGGGGACGATGGCCGCGCTCGACCGCCTCGACGACCTCGAGGAGTTCGTCCTCCGCCTCCAGCCCGAGGAGGTCTTCCGGCCGCGCCGGCTCTGGCAGTTCCCCGGCGGCCTCCACGACTACACGCTCCCGGAGACGATCGCCGAGCGGATCGGGGACGCGCTCGAGCTCGGAGCAGCGCTCGTGACCTCGCCCGTCGAGCTCGTCGTGTTCGCGACCGACGTCTCCGTCCACGACGAGAGCGAGGGGACCCGCCACTACGAGCTCGCCTACTCCTCACGCGAGGAGACGGCTGAGACCATGGGCCGCGCGCTGCTCGCGTCCGCGGCCGTCAGCGGGCTCGTGCTCCCGATCTCGGTCGACGGAGTGATCGCGACGGACGGCGGCTGGGTGCGCAACTTCCCGCTCGAGCACGCGTACCACAACCCCGGCGTCGGCTCGATCGTCGCCTTCCGCTACATCGCCAGCTACAAACCGACCGACGTAGCATTCCTCGTGCGGACGCGCCATCGGCTCGAGCGCTTCCGGGCCGTCCCGCCGGTGCGCTCGCTGCTCGCCGAGCTCCGGCTCGCGGAGGAGCGCGTCGCGCGCGGCGAGCCCGCGCACTACGCGGAGATGATCATCCGGCTCATGCGTGTAGCGATCGCGCGCAATACCGTCCTCGAGGAGCGCCTCGCGACGGAGCGGGAGACCTCGGTGACGGAGCTGCGGCGGCTGCGCAGCGAGGTGCTCGAGGCGGCGCTCGCGGCCGCCCCGCGCCGGCGGCGTGACGAGCTGCGCGCGGAGCTCGAGGAGATCTTCGCGTCCGCAAGCTTCCCGTTCCGCCACGAGCGGCACGTGCCCACGGTCGTCGTCCGCGCGACGCCCGGCGACTCGGGCCTCGACCCGACCTTCCGCAGCGACGAGCCCTGGCCCGACGAGCGCAAGCGCGCGCTCATCGAGCGCGGCTACCGGCTCACGGACGACGCCCTCTCCGCTGCGACCGACCTCGGGCCGTAGGCAGGCACGAGAGCAGACACCCGGCCCGAGGGGCAACCGAACGCCACCAGGTCGTAGGAGAGATGCGATGCGGCCGCGAAGCGGCCGCCTTCAGGTCCTTTGCTCTGTTCACGCGACCGGGATTCCCGCTCGGGGATCCCGGTGTTGCGTAGAGAGGTCGGCCGGGGCCCGGGCAGGCGTTCGGGCCCCGTACCGACGATCGCGGCCCCAGGGAGGCAGGGCCGCCGGCGACTCACCCCTGGGGGGTTGGGGGACGTCGCCCGAGCGTGACAGTCACGCTCGTTCTCTTGCCGGCGCGATAGACCGTGAGCTCGATCTCGTCGCCCGGCTTCTTGGTCGAGATCGCATCGCGCAGCTCCTGCGGCGTCACGACGCTCGTGTCGTCGACGGCGACGATGACGTCGCCTCCGAGGACGTAGGTCTGGCCGGCGAACACGACGCGCGTGTCACCGCCGCGGAGCCCGGCGCGCGCGGCGCCGGTGCCCTCCTTCACGTCCTCCACGAGCACGCCGACACGCACGGGAAGGTTGTAGGCCTCCGCGAGCTCGGCGTCGATCACGTTCGTCGCGACCCCGAGGTACGGATGCTCGACGCGACCCGTCTGGAGGATCTGGGCGACGACGTCCTTCACGGTGTTCGAGGGGACGGCGAAGCCGATGCCGACGTTCCCGGCCGCGACGCCGCCGGTCTCGATCTGCGTGTTCACGCCGATGACCTGGCCGCGCATGTTCAGCAGCGGGCCGCCCGAGTTCCCTTTGTTGATCGGCGCGTCGGTCTGGATGACGTGGTCGATCGCGAAGCGGTTGGGCGCCGTGATCTCGCGCTGGACGGCGCTCACGATGCCCGAGGTCGCGGTGCGGTCGAGGCCGAACGGGTTCCCGATGGCGACGACGGGGTCGCCCACGCGCACCTTGTCGGAGTTCCCGAGCGGGAGCGGCGTGAGGGCGTTGGCGCTGGCGTCCACGCGAAGGACTGCGAGATCGGTCGAGGGGTCGACGCCGACGAGCTGGGCCTCGACGGTGTCACGGTTCGAGAAGCTGACGCGGATCTGGTCGGCGCCGTCGACGACGTGGAAGTTGGTGACGATGTGGCCCGACTTGTCGACGACGAAGCCCGAGCCGAGCGCCCCGCCGCCTCCGAAGGCCGCGTCGTTCGTCACGGAGGTGATCTGGACGACGCCGGGCGCCGCGCGATCGTAGATCTGGCCGACGGTCATGCTCTTCGCCGGCGGGGCGGTGGTCTCCGTCGGGGAGGGGACGGTCTCGGTGACCACCGTCGTCCCGCCGTCGAGGCCGCCGAGCACCGCAACCGCGCCGACGGCGAGGCCGCCGCCGAGGGCGGCTGCCGCGACGAGGGCGAGGTAGGGCCGGGCAGAGCGGACGAGCGACATGCGAATTCCTTATAGACGCGCAGGCGTGAATGCCGGGTAAGAGGGGGTTAAGTGCCCGTTGCGGGAGCGTCAGCCGGCGAGGACGCCGGTGACGTACATGACCGCGATGCCGGCGAGAAACCCGACGATCGCGTGGCCCGAGCGCAGCCCGCCCGGCGCGTTCCGCGCGACGTAGCGGCCGACCTCGACGACGACCTGGAACGCCGCGCCCGCGGCGATCCCGAAGAAGAGGGCGCCCAGAACGTCGTTCGACGTGTAGCCGCCGAGCCAGGCGCCGAGAATCGTCGGCGCGCCGGCGATCAGCACGAGCGCGGCGAGCGCGAGCAGCGTCGTCCGGGTCTTCGCGATCGGAGTCGCGATCCCGAGGCCCTCGGTGACGTTGTGGATCATGAAGCCGACGATCAGGAAGGTCCCGAGCTGGATCTCGCCGAGCGCGAACGAGGCGCCGATCGCGAGCCCCTCGCCGAAGTTGTGGATACCGATCCCGATCGCGACGAGCAGCGAGAGCGCGAAGCCGGACGCGGTGCTGCCGCCGCTCAACCTGCCGGCGAGCGCAGTCATCCCGAGGAAGCTGAGCGCAACCCCGAGCAGCACGAGCCCGCTCCCGCCGAGCCCCGCCGGCAACAGCGCCGAGAGCTCGAACGCCTCGGAGAGCGCCTCGAACCCGAGGAACGCGAGCAGGCCGGCGGTGAACGCCATGAAGGCCGAGAGCCAGACGGCGCTCGCCTGCCGCAGAGCCGGAAGCCAGAGGAGCCCGAGCGCGACGGGCACGATCCCGACGAGCGCGCCGATGAGCGCGTAGCCGAGGAAGCCCTCGACGGACGGCTTCGGCGTCTCGATCGCGGCCGGGATCTCGTGCACCGTCTCGATCCCGGTCGAGCTCGTCACGCCCACCGTCATCGGGTCGCCCTCGACCCAGTCGAAGGGCACGACGATCGCGCTCGACCGCAGCCGCCCGAGCGTTGACGGGCCGTCGACGGTGTACGGGACGATCGCATCGTCCACGTTCACGTTCGCGATCGTGAGGTCGTTCGGCTGGGGGTTGCGCACGACGATGCGGATCTCGCCCGGCGAGAATTCGACGCGCCGGATGTCGAACTCGTCCGCCGGCGGCGGGTTCGTGCCGATCAGCTCGGCGAGCGAGGAGCCGCTGGACACGACCGCGCCGACCGCGATCGCGAGCAGCAGCACCGGCACGACCGCCCACAGGCGCCAGCCGATACGCGGGCCCTGCTCGGCCGCCGACCCTGCCTCCACCTAGTCCACCACCTCGAAGAAGCCCATCCAGCCGAGCTCGGCGAACTCCGACTGGTGGGCGTGGAACATGTGCAGCCCCGTCCCGGCGAACTCGATCTCGAGCACGCCGCGCTGGCCCTGGCACTGCATCACGGTGTCCGTGTACTCCCAGTGATCGCCCGTGCCGGTCGGCTGGTGGCGGAAGAAGTCCGCGTGCAGGTGGAACGAGTTGATGAGGTCGAACTCGGTCAGGTTCGCGAGGTAGATCCGCACGAGCTCCGACCGTTTCACCCGGATCGGGTACTTCGCGTAGTAGAACGAGCGCCCGTTGACGGTGTAGAAGTTGTTCCCTCCGTCGCCGTCGGTGTCGAAGCCGTTCATCACCATGACGAGCTCCTGCGCGGGCGGGCGCGGCTCCCTCGGGTCGATGATGAACGCGCCGTAGAGCCCCTTGTGGATGTGCTTCTTGAGCGGCGTCGCGTGGCAGTGGTAGAGATGGAGCCCCGCGGGCCGCGCCTCGAACTCGTACGTGAACGAGCCGCCGGTCCCCACGATCTCGAACACACCGTCCATGTTCGTCGGGTGGATGCCGTGGAAGTGGATCGTGTGCGGGTGCGAGCCCTCGTTGCGGAAGCGGACGCGCAGCGTGTCGCCCTCGGTCGCGCGGATCACGGGACCAGGCGCCGAGCCGTTGTACGTCCAGGCGGGGAAGAAGACGCCCGGCGCGACCTCGAGGTCGTTGTCGACCGCGACGAGCTCGTACTCGCGCACGCGGCCGGGCTGGTAGGGCAGCGCCTTGGGCGGGTAGAGCAGTGCGTCGAGGTCGTTCGGGCCGCCGACGGCCGGGACCTCCTCGCCGACCATCGCCGCGTGGCCCATCGCTTCCGGCTGGTGACCCGCGGGCGTGCGCGCGTGCGAGTGGCTCGAGTGGTCGTGGCCGCCCGCCTCCGCCGAGCCGCTGTCGAGCGCCAGCTTGCCCACGATGGGCGCCGCCGCGAGCGGGGCGGCAGCTGCGAGGAGCTTCCGGCGCGAGAGTTTAGGCATAGCTAAATCCGAAGCTGAGTGTAACCTAAGTCAGTCGCCATGGGAACCCAGGCCCCCGAGCTCACCGTCGCCGTCCAGGACTACCTGAAGGCGATCTACGCCCTCGAGAGCGAGGGCGAGCGCGTCACGACGTCGGCGCTCGCGGCGCGCGTGGGCGTGAGCGCGCCGTCCGTGACCGCGATGACGAAGCGGCTCGCGGAGCTCGAGCTCGTCGAGCGCGCGCCCTACCGCGGCGTCGTGCTCACGGAGTCGGGGAAGCGAGGCGCGCTCGAGGTGCTGCGACACCACCGCCTGCTCGAGCTGTACCTCGTGAACCGGCTCGGGCTCTCGCTCGACGAGGTGCACGCCGAGGCGGAGCTGCTCGAGCACGCGCTCTCGGAGGAGCTGGAGGCGAAGATCGACGCCGAGCTCGGCCCCCCGCC
>SIRU01000021.1 GCA_004366385.1 Actinomycetota bacterium | reverse complement strand
TCGAGCGGCTCGTGCAGCAGGCGCCTGCCCTCGAACCAGTAGTGGTAGTAACAGAACGCCGCGATCCCGTGCTCGCGGGCGAGCTCGGCCTGCCGCTCGCGGACGGTCGCGTCGCGGAGGTCGTACCAGCCGAGCTCGCCGGGGACGTGCGGCTGCTCATGCCCGCGGAAGAGCGGGCGGGCCTTCCTCACGTTCACCCAGTCCGTGAAGCCGTCGCCCCACCACGCGTCGTTCTCCGGGATCGGGTGGAACTGCGGGAGGTAGAACGCGACGAGCTGCGGGGGCACGCTCAGGCGGCGGTTCGGTGGGGCTGCTCGGCGGAGGCGGGCTCGCCGGCCGGGATCGCACCGCGCGGGTGTCTCTTCACGGCCAGCGTGAGGTGCTCGACCGCGGCGGCGAGGCGCCAGAGGCGGAGGGCGATCTCGTGCAGGCGCCGGCTGCTCGAGCCGCGGCGGAGCGCGCCCGCGAGCGCGGGCAGGTCGCCGGCCGCCGCGCGCGCCTCCGTCCACGCGGCTGCCGTGGCTCCGGCGGGGAGGCCGGCGCGGCGATCCATGCGCGCCGTGCTCCTGCCCTGCGCCCAGCCTCGCCGCAGGATCCAGCGGCGGCTGAGCCGGTCGGCCCTGATCCGGTGCGCCACGACCGCGGACGGCTCCCACACGACGCGCACGCCTCGCCGCCAGAGCCGCCCGGCGAGCTCGAACTCCTCGCACGAGACGAGGCTTCTGCCCTTGCGCCCGAGCTCGAGCGCGAAGCCGCCGGCGGCGAGCAGCTCGGCGCGGCGCATGGACATGTTCGCGCCGAAGGGATGGAGCGGCGGCGGCATCTCGCGCCGCTCCGGGCCGAGGTCGATCCCGCTGAACCACGGCTCCAGCTCCGGGCCGAGCCAGGACGGCCGCCCGTCGGGCCACGCGAGCCGGACCGGGCCGCCCACCTCTCCCACCCGCGGGTCGGCGTAGCGCGCGAGGTGCGCCTCGACCCAGCGCTCGTCGGGGACGGCGTCGTCGTCGACGAAGAGCAGGATCTCGCCGCGCGCGAGCTCCGCGGCCAGGTTGCGCGCGCGCGAGATCCCCGCCTCCGGCTCGGCGGCGACGCGGCGGCGCGCGGGCTCCTCCGCCGCCCAGGCGGCGAGCCATTCGGCGGTCCCGTCCGTCGAGCCGTTGTCGATCACGAGGACCTCGAAGCGGCCGGGGCCGGCCTCCTGCCGCTCGAGCGCGTCCAGGCAGCCGGGCAGCAGCGCGAGCCGGTCGCGCGTGCAGACGACGACTGTTCCGAAGGGGGCCGCGATGTGACGAGCGTATCGTCGGCTGCGGCCGAGCGCCGCGACCCCGGTGTTCGGTCGATGCGGTAGAACCCCGGCGTGGCCGGCGACGACAGGCGGGCGCGCTTCCGCGAGCTGCACGCGCGTGAGCGGCTCTTCGCCATGCCGAACCCGTGGGACATCGGGTCGGCTCGGCTCCTGGCCGCCGCCGGGTTCGAGGCACTGGCGACGACGAGCGCGGGTTTCGCGTGGGCGCTCGGCAAGCTCGACCAGCAGGTGACGCGGGACGAGCTCGTCGCGCACGTGCGCGAGCTGGCGGCGGCGACCTCGCTCCCGCTGAACGTCGACAGCGAGCGCTGCTACCCGGACGACCCGGGCGGCGTCGCCGAGACGGTGCGGCTGCTGGCCGAGGCGGGCGCGGCCGGGTGCTCCATCGAGGACTACGACCCGGCGACCGGGCGCGTGGACGACGTCTCGCTCGCGGCCGAGCGGGTGGCTGAGGCGGCCGAGGCCGCGCACGCGCCCGCCGACCCGCTCGTCCTCACCGGCCGCTGCGAGAACCACATCCGCGGCGTCGACGACCTCGACGACACGATCTCGCGTCTCGTCGCGTACCGGGATGCGGGCGCCGACTGCGTGTACGCGCCCGGGCTCACGGACCTCGGGCAGATCCGGGCGGTGGTCGAGGCGGTCGGCGTGCCGGTGAACGTGCTCGCGCTCCCGGCCGGGCCGTCGCTCGCCGAGCTCGAGTCCGCCGGGGTGCGCCGCGTCTCCACCGGGAGCCTGCTCGCCTCGGCCGCGTACGGCGCGCTCGTGCGCGGCGCGCGCGAGCTGCTCGAGGAGGGCACGTCGCGCTACGCGGAGTCGGGGATCTCGAGCGCGGACCTGCGCTCTGCGCTCGACGGCTAGCTTTGCGGAGCGACCGCGGCCGCGCGAAGCCGGTCGCCTTCAGGTCCTGTGCTCTTGCGCACTATCGCGTACAGGTGTTCTTGAGGGTGGCGGCGTTGTTCTTCTCGTTCGACTCGGCGACGGCCTGGGTCGCGTCCACCACGGCGGTGTAGACGGCCTCCTGGCACGTCCTCCAGGAGAACGTAACGGTCGCGCCCGGCGCGATGCTCGGCACCTTGAACGTGCCCACGTTGGTGATCGTCAGCACCGACGGGCCGGCGATCGCGCCGCCCTGGTTCGCGATCGTGATGCTGAAGCGCGAGAACGCGGTGATGACGAGGTCGGGAAGCGGGGCCCCGATCGTCCACGTGTGGCTCGCGGTGCCCGTGTTCCCGGCCGGGTCGGTCGCGCGCACGGAGAAGACGTGCGTCCCGGCGGGCAGGCGCTGGAACGTCACCGGGCTCGTACAGGGGGCGAACGCGGCGCGGTCGAGCGAGCACGCGAACGTCGCCGGCTCGTTGGCCGAGAACGCGAAGGTCGCGTCCGAGCGGGGCCCGGCGATCGGGGGCGCGGAGTCGATGGTGACGACGGGCGGGGTGGTGTCGGGCGGCGTGTAGGTCCAGGAGACCGACGCGGGCTTGCTCACGTTCCCGGCCTCGTCGGTCGCGCGCACCGAGAACGTGTGCGCGCCCGCCGTGAGCCCGGCGAGCGAGACGGGGCTCGCGCACGGCACGGGCTCGCCCTGATCCAGCGTGCAGGCGAAGGTGACGTCCTCGTCGTCGGCCGCGAAGGCGATCCGCGCGGTGGCCGACGTCGTCTTCGGCGGCGGCCCCTTCGTGATGCGGACGACGGGGGCGGTGGTGTCGGCGGGCGGCTCGGTCGTGGCCGGCTCCGGCTCCTGCTCGGTCTCCTGCTCGGTGGCCGCCGGCTCGGTCACGGTCTTGGCCGGTGCCGTGGTCTCCGTGGGCTGCGTCGTCTCGGTCGCCGGCGGCGTGGCCGTCGTGGTCGCCGCGGGCTCGGTGGTTCCCGTGGGCTGCGTCGTCCCGGTGGCGGGCTGCTCGGTCGTCGGCTCGACCGCCGGCGGCTTCAACAGGGGCGCCGACGTGGGCCTCGGCCCGCCGGAGAGCGCCACGCCGAGCCCGGTGCCCATGCTCCCGACGAGGAGCACGACGACGGTGAGCGCGGCGATCTTCGCGGGGCTGCGCGCGACCAGCCGCCGCCAGCCCGTGTTCCAGTAGCCGGCGCTCGTCAACCGCTCGTCGATCGCGGCCCGGCTCTCGTCGGCGGCGATCGGCGGCAGCAGGATCCGGTAGCGGCGCGACGCCTCACGCATGTCCTCGAGCGACGCCTGGCAGCGCTCGCAGCCCTCGAGGTGGGCGAGGGTCTCGTCCCGCTTCGCGCCCTTCAGCTGGCCGTCGAGGTGCGCGGCGAGCAGCGGCAGGTAGGCGCGGCAGGCGCCCGGCAGCCGGTCGGGGTCGACCTGCACGAGCCGCAGTTCGGCGCGCAGGCTCTCGCGGGCGCGGAAGATGAGCTGCGCGACCGCGTTCGCCTTCATCCCGACGAGCTCGCCGATCTCCGCGTACGAGCGCTCCTCCAGCTCCCGGAGCGCGAGCACGAGCCGCTGCCGCGGCTGGAGGCGCGCGTTCGCGGCGCGGACCTCCTCCTGCTGGCCCTGCAGCAGCGTGGAGCGGACGGGGTCGTCCTCGATCGGCGCGGGGAGTGACGGCTCGGGCACCTCCGCGACCGGCTGCGCGCGCTTCTCGCGCTCGACCTGCTTGAAGTACAGGTTCCGCATGGTCGTGAACAGGTAGGCGCCGACGTCCGCGGTCTCGGGGTCGAGCTTGTCGAGGCGCGGCACGGCGCGGACGAAGGTCTCCTGCACGAGGTCGTCCGCGTCGTGCACGTTCCCGGCCAGCCGGAAGGCGAAGCCGCGCAGCCGCGGCTGGTACGCGGCGTAGAGCTCCTCCCAGGCGGCGCGGTCTCGCTCGCGGAGCCGGGTGAGGAGCTCTGCGTCAGGCGTCCGGGCGACGGTCGCCATCGTCCGAGTGTACGACGGCTCTCGTCTCGAGGTACTCGGCGAAGGCCGCGTGCTTGGCGAGGTAACGCTCGATCGCGGCGATGCCCTCGGCCGCCCACTCGGCGATCCAGGCCTCGTCGACGTCGAGGTGGCTGTGCTGGGTGTGGTGTGTGCTCATGCCCGTACAACCCGCGGGGTCACGGTTCCTTACGCGGCCCGTGGTTTTCGCGGGCCGCGTACGCCCGGCCCCTACGGCCATCTCCAACGAATCTCGCGACTCGCGTAAGGAATCGCCGGCGGGTGGGTTGTACGGGCACGGATCTCGCAAACCGCGACCAAGGAGGAGACACCATGAAGATCCGCGCCCTCAGCCCCGCCACCGTCATCGCGACCCTCGCACTGCTCTTCTCGCTCACCGGCACGGCCGTCGCCGGCGCGCTCATCACCGGCGCGAACGTCAAGAACGGCTCGCTCACCGGCATCGACATCAAGGACAACACCCTCACGTCGGCCGACATCAAGAACGGCACCATCAAGCCCGTCGACATCAAGGGCGGCTCGTTCCCCGCCGGCCCGGAAGGCCCGCAGGGCCCCGAGGGCCCCGCCGGTCCGCAGGGCCCCGCAGGCCTCAGCGGCCACCAGATCGTGACGGCGCAGTCGGTCCTCAACTCGGTGGCCTTCAAGACCGTCCTGGCCGCGTGCCCGGCCGGCAAGAAGGTCGTCGGCGGCGGCGCCTTCGTCTCCGGCCTTCCGAAGGAGGTCGGCGTGGTCGGGAGCTACCCGGTCTCCGCGTCCACCTGGTTCGTCGCCGCGCACGAGCTGCCCGCGCTGTACCTGGAGAACTGGCGGCTCAACGTGAGGATCGTCTGCGCGACCGTCGCCGCGTAGCACGCCTCCTCACCGAGACGAACGCGAACGCGCCCGGGAGCCCCGGGCGCGTTCGCGTGTGCTCCCCGAAACGAGCGCGCCCGGGCCTCTCGGCCCGGGCGCTCGCTCCCCCCTCGGACTCGGCTCGCGGCTACGTGTCGTCGCCTCCACCGGTGTCGCCTCCACCGGTGTCGTCGCCGCCACCTCCACCCGCGCCGCCGCCACCCGCGCTCTTGCCCGCGCGGGTGTTGTCGCCGCCGCCCGTGCCGTCGTCGCCGGCGGTGTCGTCGCCGTCGCCGCCCGCCTTGGCGCCTCCGGCGCCTGCGGGTGCGACGGTGTTGTCGCCGCCGTTCGTGCCGTCGTCACCAGGCGTGTCGTCTCCGTCTCCCCGGTCGTCCTCTTCGGCGACCTCCACCTCGTCGTCGAGCTCGTTCTTGCGCACCTGCTCGAGCTCGATCTGGTCGCCGGGATCGGCGCTGCGGGAGTCCGCGAGCGCCGCTCCGAGGCCGAAGGCGCCGATCGACAGCGCCAGAATCAGAACTGCAACCTTGCCAACGCCCATGTCTCGTGTCCTCCCTTCGCCGTTCGCTTCGGGGCACACCATCGCGCCGCCGGGTGAAGCTGCGGTGAAAGCAGGCTGAGAAGCGCTCTCATCCGGCGGAGGGGCGGGGGCGATCGGCGTGGTTGAGCGAGACGGGCCGCGCGCATGAGAGGAGGTCTCACCCGCGTCTCATCTTTCCTTGGCCACCCAGCACTACCGTGGCCGAGTGGGCAATCTTGCGGACGTGGAGCGGACCGAGGCACCACGCGAGAGCCGGACGCTGTCGGAGCGCATGCGCTCCGCCCGAGAGCGCGCGCTCGCGTTCCCGTGGAGCCTGCGGGCGCGGATCGTCGCGTACGTCATCGGGCTGCTCGCGGTCGCCACGATCCTCTTCGTCGCGGTGACGACGACGGTGCTCGACATCCGGCTCGACAACCGGATCGACGCCGAGCTCAGCCAGGAGTCCCAGGAGCTGCGCCGCCTCGTCGCCGGCACCGACCCGCGTACCGGGAAGCCGTTCGCCATGGACGTCAAGCGGATCTTCGACGTGTACTTCGAGCGGAACGTCCCCTCTCGGAACGAGGCGATGATCGCCTTCGTCAAGGGGAAGCCGTACAAGCGGAGCGAGCCTGTCGTCCCGTACCGCCTCGATCTCGACCCCGAGCTCGTCGCGCGCTGGAGCGGGCTGACGCAGGTGCGGCGGGGCCACGTCTCGACGCCGGCCGGCCGGGTCGAGTACCTCGCCGTGCCGATCACGATCGGCGGCCGCCCCGAGGCTGTCTTCGTCGCCGCGACCTTCCGCGACCTGCTCCAGGACGACTACGACGCGACCGTGTTCGCGGCCGGGATGGTCGGGCTCGGCGTCCTCCTCCTCGGCTCGCTCCTCGCCTGGCGGCTGGCGGACCGCGTCGTCGATCCCGTCACCCGGCTGACGACGACCGCGCGCACGATCTCCGAGACCGACCTCAGCCGGCGCATTCCGGTCGAGGGCCGCGACGAGGTTGCGCAGCAGGCGGCGACCTTCAACGAGATGCTCGAGCGCCTCGAGCGCGCGTTCCAGGAGCAGCGGCAGTTCCTCGACGACGCAGGCCACGAGCTGCGCACGCCGCTGACCATCGTCCTCGGCAACCTCGAGCTCCTGCCCGACGACCCGGTCGAGCGCCAGGAGACGGTCGACCTACTCACCGACGAGCTCGAGCGGATGAGCCGGATCGTCCACGACCTCCTGCTCCTCGCGAAGCGCGAGCAGCCAGACTTCCTCCAGCTCGACACCGTCGACGTCGGAGCGCTGACGGACGAGCTGGCGTCGAAGGCCTCGGCGCTCGCGCCCCGGGAGTGGATCGTCGAGAGCCGCGGCCAGGGTCTCGTCGTGGGCGACCGCCAGCGGCTGACCGAGGCGATGCTCCAGCTCGCCGAGAACGCGGCGAGGCACAGCGGCGAGGACGGGCCGATCCGGATCGGCTCGAGCGTCGCCGGCGACACCGCGCGGCTCTGGGTGCGCGACGAGGGCGCGGGGATCGCGCCCGAGGACCGCGAGCGGATCTTCGAGCGCTTCCGGCGCGGAGGCGACGGGCGCCGCACGGTCGGCTCGGGCCTCGGGCTGGCGATCGTGAAGGCGATCGCGGAAGCGCACGGAGGCCGTGCCGAGGTGGAGAGCGAGCTCGGTCGCGGCTCGACGTTCACTATCGTGATACCAGTCGACCAGCAGCGGGGAGAGGAGCTGGTATGAGCACCATCCTGATCGCCGAGGACGAGGAGCGGATCTCGTCGTTCCTCCAGCGCGGGCTGACCGCGAGCGGGTTCACGACCGAGGTCGCGGTGTCGGGGGACGCCGCGCTCGAGCTCGCGCTCTCCGGCCGCTTCGATCTCGTGATCCTCGACATCGGGCTTCCCGGGATGGACGGCTTCGAGGTGCTGCGCAGGCTGCGGGAGGAGAACGAGGAGCTTCCCGTGGTGATCCTCACCGCGCGCGAGAACGTGCGCGACACGGTGGCCGGCTTCGAGGGCGGCGCGGACGACTACATCACGAAGCCGTTCCGCTTCCAGGAGCTGCTCGCGCGCGTGCGCGTCCGGCTCAAGAGCGAGCGGAACGCCGCCGTGAAGTCGATCCGCGTCGGCGACATGCGGCTCGACCTGCGGGCGAAGCAGGTGCTCGTCGGAAGCGAGGCGATCGACCTGAGCGCGCGCGAGTTCGCGATGGCCGAGGCGTTCTTCCGGCATCCGGGCCAGGTGCTGAGCCGCGAGCAGCTCCTCGACCTCGTCTGGGGCTACGCGTTCGACCCCGGCTCCAACATCGTCGACGTGTACGTCGGCTACCTGCGCAAGAAGCTCGGCAAGGAGCGGATCGCGAGCGTGCGCGGGATGGGCTACCGGCTCGAGAAGGGCGGCAGGGTCGCAGCAGCCTGACCACGCGCCCGTGCAAGGGTGAGGCAAGTCTCACCCAGTTCTCACCGTCTTCTCGTATTCGTTTGCGAACCTCGCGGCCGTGGCGATCGCACTCGACACGCGACGGTGGTCGGCTCCCGAGGCCTGGACGGCGCGGCGTCGTGTCGTCGCCGCCGCCCCGCTCGGCCGGATCCTCGTCGTCGAGGACGAGCCGCGGATCTCGTCGTTCCTCCAGCGGGGGCTCGGCGCGAGCGGCTTCACGACCGAGGTCGCGGACACCGGTGAGGATGCGCTGGCGCTCGCGGTCACGGGTCGCTTCGACCTCGTGCTCCTCGACTCGGGCCTCCCGGACATGAGCGCCCTCGACGTGCTGCGCGAGCTCCGCGAGTACAGCAGCCGGCTCCCGGTGGTCATGCTGACCGCGGGCCGCGCTGCTCGCGATCTGATGGAGGAGCCGGGCGGCGCCGACGGTTTCGTCGCCAAGCCGTTCTCCTTCGACGAGCTGCTCGAGCTCGTCCGCGACCGTCTCCTGACCGAACGGCCCGCCGCCGCCTGACGCCCCGACCCGAGCGGCCGAGTCGTCGCGCCTAGACTCGGCCCGTGGCCGACCTCCTCCTCACCTCCGTCGTCGGCAGCTGGCCGCAGCCCGCCTGGCTGATCGACCGCGAGCGGCTCGGGGAGCGGCTGCCGCCGCGCGTGCGGGCGCAGGAGCTCTGGCGCGTGCCCGAGCCGTGGCTCGAGGAGGCGCAGGACGACGCGACGCGGCTCGCCGTCGCGGACATGGAGCGCGCCGGGGTCGACATCGTCACGGACGGCGAGATGCGGCGCGAGAGCTACTCGAACCGCTTCGCGACCGCGCTCGACGGGGTCGACCTCGACGACCCCGGCGTCGCGCTCGATCGCACCGGGCACGAGAACCCCGTCCCGCGCGTCGTCGGCCCGATCCGCCGCGCTCGGCCGGTCGAGGTGCGCGACGTCGAGCTCCTGCGCTCGCTCACCGACCGCCGGATCAAGATCACCGTTCCCGGCCCGTTCACGATGGCGCAGCAGGCGCAGGACGACTTCTACGGGAGCGGGCGGGAGCTGGCGCTCGCGTACGCGGAGGCCGTGAACGAGGAGCTCCGCGACCTCAAGGCCGCGGGCGCGGACGTCGTCCAGATCGACGAGCCGTACCTCCAAGCGCGGCCGGAGCCGGCTCGCGAGTACGCGCTCGAGGCGATCGACCGCGCGCTCGCCGGGATCGAGGGCGACACGGTCCTCCACACCTGCTTCGGGTACGCGCACATCGTCCACGACCGGCTCTCCGGCTATCCGTTCCTGCGCGAGCTGAACGAGTGCGCCGCGACGCACCTCTCGCTCGAGGCCGCGCAGCCGGGGCTCGATCCCGCGGTGCTGCGCGAGGTGCCGGACAAGGTGATCCTCCTCGGCGTGCTCGACCTCGGCTCGGCGGAGGCGGAGACGCCCGGGGTCGTCGCAGGCCGGTTGCGGCGCGCGCTCGACGTCGTCCCGCCCGAGCGCCTCGTCGCCGCGCCCGACTGCGGGATGAAGTACCTCTCGCGCGAGCTGGCCTTCGCGAAGCTCGAGGCGCTGGTCGCGGGTGCGGAGATCGTCCGCGGCGAGCTCTGACCCGCGGCCCGGCTCGGGACTCCCGGTGGGCGGCGGTACGTTCCCCCACGCATGGCGACCCCGACGTCCGTCCGCCGCACATACCTCACGCTCCTGCTCGGGAACACGCTCGCGGCGTCGCTGATCTGGGGGATCAACACGATCTTCCTGCTCGACGCCGGGCTCTCGAACCTCGAGGCCTTCGCGGCGAACGCATTCTTCACCGCGGGGATGGTGCTGTTCGAGGTGCCGACCGGCGTCGTCGCGGACACGGTCGGCCGCCGCGCCTCGTACCTCGCCGGGACGCTCACCCTCGCCGCCTCGACGCTCCTGTACGTGCTGCTGTGGCGGCTGGAGGCGCCGTTCTGGCAGTGGGCGATCGCGTCCCTGCTCATCGGCTTCGGGTTCACGTTCTTCTCCGGCGCCGTCGAGGCGTGGCTCGTCGACGCGCTGGCCTCGACCGGCTTCACGGGCGCGCTGGAGCCGATCTTCGCGCGCGGGCAGGTGGTCACGGGCGTCGGGATGCTCACGGGCTCGGTCGCGGGCGGCTTCATCGCGACGCAGACGAGCCTCGGCGTCCCGTTCGTGCTCCGCGCCGTGATCCTCGTCGTGATGTTCGCCCTCGCGTGGCGGCTGATGCGCGACCTCGGGTTCACGCCCGAGAGGGGCGGCGGCCCGCTCCAGGAGATGGGGAGGATCACCTCCGCGTCGGTCGAGCACGGGCTGCGCGTGCCCGCGGTGAAGTGGCTGATGGTGCAGGCCTTCGTCACCGGCGGCGTCGGGATCTACGCGTTCTACGCGCTCCAGCCGTACCTGCTCGAGCTGTACGGCGACCCGGAGGCGTACCAGGTGGCCGGGCTGGTGGCTGCGCTGGTCGCGGGCGCGCAGATCGTCGGCGGGCTGGCGGCGCCGTGGATTCGCAGGCTCTTCCGGCGCCGCACCTCGGGGCTGATCGCGATCTCGATCCTGAGCGCGGTCTCGCTCGGGCTGATCGGCTTCGTGGACAGCTTCTGGCCGGCGATCGGGCTGATCGCGTTCTGGGGCCTGCTCTTCGCCGCCTCGATGCCGATCCGCCAGAGCTACCTGAACGGCCTCATCCCGTCGCGGCAGCGGGCGACGATCCTCTCGTTCGACTCGATGATGGGCTCGACCGGCGGCGTGTGGGCGCAGCCCGCCCTCGGCCGCGCCGCCGACGTGTGGGGCTACGGGACGTCGTACGTGATCGGGGCGGGGATCTCGGCGCTCGCCGCGCCGCTGTACGCGCTGTCGCGGAAGCAGAACGCGCCCGCCGACGTGACGGCCGTGCCCGCGGAGCCCGAGCTGCACGTCGAGGAGCCGCACCCGTGCGCGCCGACCACGGTCGCGCACGCCGAGGCGTAGGCGCGGGCCGCCGTCTACAGTCGCCGCATGCAGATCGGGAAGAGCGGGCCGCCCGTGACCCGCATCGCGCAGGCCTATCCCGACCGGGTCGAGGTGCGCGGGCGCGACCTGACCGGCGACCTCATGGGACGCCTCACCTTCACCGGGTACTTCCACCTGCTCCTGACCGGCGAGGAGCCGACCGAGGAGCAGCGCTTCTTCCTCGACCTGCTGCTCGTCTCGATCGCGGAGCACGGGCTGATGCCGACGAACGTGGCGGCCCGGATGACGCTTGCGGCGGATCCCGGGTCGGTGCAGGGGGCGGTCGCCGCGGGGATCCTCGGTGCGGGGCCGGTCGTGCTCGGGACGACCGAGGAGTGCGCGCGGCTGCTCGAGCGGGCGCGCGAGACGGGCACGCCGGCCGTGGAGCTCGCGCGCGAGCTGCAGGCCGCGGGCGAGAAGCTCCCCGGCTTCGGCCATCCGGTGCACCGTCCGGTCGACCCGCGCGCGGAGCGGATCCTCGAGCTCGCCGACGAGCGCGGCGTCAGCAGCGCGCACGTCGCGCTCGCCCGCGACTTCCGCGAGGCGGCCGCCGAGGTGTGGGGCAAGCCCCTGCCCCTCAACGTGTCGATGGCGATCGCCGCCGTCCTCCTCGACCTCGGCTTCCCGAGCCATGCCGTGAAGGCGGTCCCGATCCTCGCGCGCGTCGCGAGCCTGCTCGCGCACCTCGCCGAGGAGCAGGAGCGCCCGCTCGGCTTCCTCCTCGCCGGGGCGGCGGAGGAGGCGGTCACGTACGAGCCGGATGCCGCCGACTGAGGCCGAGACCCGCCCCTGGGCCGAGCAGCTCGCGCTCGACGCGGTCGCGTATCGCGAGCAGCTCGCGTACCTGCTCGAGCGCTCGCCGCTCTACCGCGAGAAGCTGCGCGGGCTCGAGCCGGGCGAGCTCGGCGACATCGCGCGCCTGCCGCTGACCGACAAGCGCGAGCTGCGCGAGACGGTGACGCGCGAGAACCCGGTCGGCTCGCACCTGTGCGCGACCAGCGACGAGATCACCCGCATCTACTCGACGAGCGGCACGACCGGGACCCCCAGCTTCGTCCCCCTCACTGCCGGCGACCTCGAGAACTGGGTCGAGGGCTCGGCGCGGAGCTACGCCGCCTCCGGGGTCGAGGCCGGCCAGCGGATCGTGACGACGTACAACGCCGGCCCGTTCGTCGCGGGCGCGGCGCTCGCGTCCTTCGACCGGCTCGGGCTCACCCACGTCCCGGTCGGCACCGGCAACACCGAGCGCGTGCTGCTCTCGATCGAGCTGCTCGAGCCGGAGGCGATCGTCTGCACGCCCTCGTACGCCGCGCACCTGATCGAGCGCGCGCACGAGCGGGGCCTCGACCTCGCCGCGTCGTCCGTGGAGCGCGTCCTCGTCGCCGGCGAGCCCGGTGGCGGCGAGCCGGCCTTCCGCGCACGGCTCGAGGCGGGCTGGGGCGCGCGCGTGACCGAGGCGATGGGGATCGGCGACATCGGCATCTCGCTGTGGGGCGAGTGCGAGGAGCAGGACGGGATGCACCTCGGCGCGCGCGGCTTCGTCCACCCCGAGCTGATCGACCCGGAGAGCGGCGAGGCGCTCCCGCTCGAGGACGGCGCCGAGGGCGAGCTCGTGCTCACGCACCTGCGCCACCGCGCGGCCCCGCTCCTGCGGTTCCGCACGCGCGACCACGTCGTCGTCCGCACGAGCCCGTGCGCGTGCGGCCGCACGGGGCCCCGCGTCCGCTGCCTCGGCCGCACCGACGACATGCTGATCGTGCGCGGCGTCAACGTCTTCCCGTCGGCGGTGCGCGAGGTCGTGGGAGGGTTCGCGCCGGCCGTGAGCGGGAACATCCTCGTCAGGACCGCGCGCGCGGGCGTGAAGCAGGAGCCGCCGCTGCCGGTCGCCGTCGAGCTCGCGCAGGGCGCGACGGCGGAAGCGGCGCTCGCGGACACGATCCGTGACAGGCTTCGGGACGTGCTGGTGGTGCAGACGGAGGTCGAGCTCGTGGAGTGGGGGGCCTTGCAGCGGAGCGAGTACAAGTCGAGACTCGTGGAGCGGCGATGAGGAAGATCCAGAGCCAGGGCGTCCACCACATCACGCTCGTCGGGGCGGACCGGCAGACGTCGATCGGCTTCTGGGAGGGCGTGCTCGGGATGCCGTTCGTCTTCGAGCAGCCGAACCTCGACAACGAGAACGAGAGCCACCTGTACTTCGACCCCGGCGACGGGCGGCTCATCACCGTGTTCACGAACGAGGAGCGGGAGGCGGACCCGAGCCGCACCTCCACCGACATCGGCACCGTGCACCACATCGCGTTCTCGCTCTCGCAGGCGACGTTCGCGCAGGTGGTCGAGCGATTGGACGAGCGCGGCATCCGCCACTCGGGCGTGAAGGACCGCGGCTTCATGGACTCGATCTACTTCGACGACCCGCTCGGGCTCCTGATCGAGCTCGCCTCGTATCGCTTCGAGCCGCCGTACCCGTGGACGCATGCCGAGGTGCTGCTCGAGGCACACAGGCTGCGCGTCGAGCGCGGCGACCACCACATCGCCGAAGGCCACCTCGCGGACGCGATCGAGCGGCTCGTCGCCCGCTCGCGCGAGTCGCTCTCCGGCGACAGGGCACCGAAGGATCCCTACTCCCTGCGCAGCTCGGTATCCGCTCGCGCGGATCCCGAGCGCGCAAACCCCTAGAGGCGTCCGTTTTTCGCGGCCGCTGCGCTCGTGTGCAGACCAACGACGAAGGGAGAATCATGGCAACCGCGACGCTGAGCATCCTCAAGCCGAGCGTGAACAACCTGACGACGCGCATCCTCGTGCGCGCCGCCGGCCTCGAGTTCGAGGAGACGGACGTCTGGGGCAAGAAGTCGACGCCCGAGTTCCTCGCGAAGGACCCGGCCGACCTCACGCCGCTGCTCGAGGAGGAGGGCCTGCCGAAGGGCTCGCTCTGGGAGAGCTGCGCGATCATGCAGTACCTCTGCAACAAGCACTCACTCGACCGCTTCTACCCGACCGACCCCGGCGAGCGCGCGATGACGGACAGCGCGATGTTCTACTTGGTCGGGACGGTGTACCCGCTGCTCGCGCGGGCGACGTACCCGGCTCTCGGCTTCGGCCAGTACCCGGGCGAGGTCGCGACCGCGGACGTCTCGGACGACATCAAGGAGCATGCGCGGCAGGACGCCGAGGACGCGCTCGCGAAGCCGCTCGAGGCCTTCCGCGGGTTCTTCCTCGACGGGCGCGACTTCGTCGGCGGCTCGTCGCCGTCGATCGCGGACATGCGCTGGGCGGCGACGCTCGAGTTCCTCCGCGCCATCGACTACGACTTCCCGCAGTGGACGGAGGACTACATGGAGCGGATCGAGGAGGCGCTGGGCGATGCCTACAGCGAGCCGGTCGCGGACGTCCGCGGCTACATCGACTACGTGAAGTCGCAGAGCGGGTAGCTCCGACGCGACGGGTCAGGCGGGCTCGGGCGGCGTGCTCGCGTCGCCCCGGGCCCGCAGCACCGCCACGACCGCCACCAGGAGGTAGCCGAACGCTGCGACCTGAGGCGCGACGATCGCGAGCGCGATGACCAGCGCGTAGAACCCGAGGCCGGGCGTCACCGCGCGCAGGATCCGCTGAACGTCCTCCTCGCCCACCTCGGGGCGCAGGAGGGTGCGGTCGCGCGCGGCCGAGCTCCAGAGCGCCCACACGAGGATCGAGATCATCAGCAGCGAGAGGCCGTAGAAGACGACCGCGGTGCGCTCGGCGTCCGCGTCGCGGATCGCCTCCGCCACGAGACGGGTCGGGAACGGGAGGAACGCCACCGCCATCAGCAGCAGGAGGTTGATCCGCATGATCCGCGCGTTCGCGTACCGGAGCCTGCGGAAGATCCCGTGGTGGGCGAGCCAGATCCCGCCGATGGTGAGGAAGCTGGTCGCGTACGCGAGGTAGGACGGCCACTGCTCGAGGATCCCGCGCCAGAGGTCGTCGAACGCGGCGACCGGACCGTCGCGGCGGCGATCTCCGTCCTCTGGGGCGAGAGAGGCTCGTCGCGGCTACGCGACGCCGACGCCTGCGTGCGCCCGCTCGATCTCGGCGAGGTCGAGCTTGCGCATCCCGAGCATCGCCTCGGTCGCGCGCGCGGCCTTCTCCGGGTCGGGATCGCCGACGAGCTCCATGAGCCCCTTCGGGATGACCTGCCACGAGAGGCCGAAGCGGTCCTTCAGCCAGCCGCACACGCTCTCCTCGCCGCCGTCCGTCAGCGTCTCCCAGTAGCGGTCGACCTCGTCCTGGTCCTCGCAGAAGATCTGGAGCGAGATCGCCTCGTCGAAGGTGAACTGCGGGCCGCCGTTCAGGGCCACGAACCTCTGCCCGTTCGCCGTGAACTCGACCGCGAGCACGGAGCCCGGCTCGCCCGGCCCGGCCTCGGTGTAGTGCCCGACCTTCCCGATGCTCGAGCCGGGGAAGATCGAGGTGTAGTACTCGGCCGCCTCCTCGGCCTGGCCGTCGAACCACAGGCAGACGGTGAAGCCGTCGTCCATCGTGTCTCCTTTCGTCCGTCTCTACCGGGTACGACCGGAGACGCGGCCGGAACTCATCGGTGCCGGACGCGCCGCGCGACAGCCGCGGCGCGACGGAGCGGCGCGGTCACGCGCCACGACAGCGAGCCGTGCACATGGTGGAGCTGCGCGAGCACGTCGTCGGCCGCTCGCTGCGCCTGCGCCCATTCGCTCTCGAGCCACTGCGCCTTCTCCTCGAGCTGCGCGCTCACGGACGCGCGCCACTCGATCTCGGCCTGCATGTTCGCAGCGTGGCCGTCCCACTCGGCTTTCCGCGCCGCGGCCTCCTCGAGTGCGTCGAGCTCGTAGCGGAGGAGGGCGTCCTGCGCGGGGGCCAGCCGGCCGTCGAGCGCGGGCGCGAGATCGAAGAACGCGAGCGGGAGGTTCTCGGCGGTCGCGACGAGGACGTTCGTGCGCGGGTCGAGGTCGATCCCCTTCGGCCCGCCCTCCTGCGGGTTGTGGCGGCCGCGTGCGAACGCGGCCTCGTCCATCACCTCGAGCGACGCCGCCGGGTAGCCGACGCCCGCCCAGCCGCCGTCGCGCACGGCGAAGACGTGCACGAACGGCGCCCCCGCGTCCGCGACGACGAGGAAGCGGTCGTCCGCCGTGAAGCGCACGCCGTGCGGGTAGTTGACGCCGCGGAGGATCCCCACTGGGTCGACGTCCTCGCCCAGGCTCGCGGTCTCGTACAGGAGGACGCCGTGCGTCTCGTGGTTGCTCACGGCGAGCCAGCGCCCGTCGTGGCTGAGCGCGAGCCCGTCCGGGATCTCCAGCCACCTGCGGACGACGACCTCGCCGTCGACGAGGCGTCCGCTCTCGTCGAGCGTGTGGCGCGTGACCGAGTGCCCCGAGTTGTTGCAGGCGAGGATCTCGCGGCCCGGCCCGTTCGCGCGCACGGCCACCGAGCCCGGCGCGTCGAGCAGGCTCGCCGGGTCGTCGCGGACGGAGTCGGTCGTGGCGAGGAGCTCGGCCGCGCCGTTGCCCGGCGCCAGCCGCAGCACTGCGATGCCTCCGCCGCGGTTCCCGACGACGAGCGTCTCCTCGTCCACGAAGTCGAGGCCGTGCGGGTCGCGGAACGCGGGGGACTCCGTCACCGCGACTGCCGTGACCGCGACCGCCGGCTCGGATCCGTCGCGCGAGAGCTCGACGTCCGCGACCGCGATCCTGCCGTTCGCGAAGCCCGCGAGCGCGAGGCGGCGCCCGCTCGGCGAGAGCCTCACGTCCTCCGTGCGCCCGAGCGCGGCGAGCGCCTCGCGCACTGCCCGCGTCGCCTCGAAGGGAATCTCGAGGGGCACGGAGCGGGCGGGCGTGCGAGGGGAAGTCGCCACGGTGCGCGCAGCTTAGAGACGCGTGCGAGGCGTCGTCCCCGTCAGCCGCTCGAGCTCGTCCAGGCAGGATTGCCGCACGTGGCCGAGCGCGTCCTCACCCGCGTCGAGCTGAACCGGGCGCTGCTCGCGCGGCAGCTTCTGCTCGAGCGGCGGCGGCTGCCCGTCGCGCGGGCGGTCGAGGCGCTCGCCGGGCTGCAGGCGCAGTACACGCCCTCGCCGTACCTCGCGCTCGCCGCCCGGCTCGACGGGCTCGAGCGGGAGGCGCTGACGCGCGCGCTCGTGCGCCGCCGCGTCGTGAAGAGCCTGCTCATGCGCGGGACGCTGCATCTCGTGACGCCGCGCGACTTCTGGGCGTTCGCGGCGGCGCGGCGCGCGCTCGGCGCCGGGTACTGGCCGCCGGCGTACGAGCGGCTGCTGCCGCAGGCGAGGATCGCGGAGCTCGCAGAGGAGATCCTCGGGGAGCTGCGAGGCGGGCCCCGCAGGTACGAGGACGTGCGAGCGCTCCTGGAGCCGCACGCGAGCGAGAAGGTGCCTCCGCTCTTCCTCTGGCGGCGCATCCAGGGGCACGCGGACGTCGTGCATGCGCCGCCGTCGGGGACGTGGGGCTACCACGGCGAGGGCGTGTACGAGGCGGCCGACGCGGCGCTCGACGGCGGCCCACCCGACGAGGCCGCGGCCGCCGAGCACCTGATCCGCAGCTATCTCGCCGCGTTCGGGCCGGCGACGAGGCAGGACGCCGCGCAGTGGGCGGGCCTCCAGCGGATCGGGCCGCTGACGGAGGCGGTCGAGCGGATGGAGCTGCGGCGCTTCCGCGACGAGCAGGGCCGCGCGCTGTACGACCTTCCGCGCGCGCCGCTCCCTCCTGCCGACACGCCCGCGCCGCCGCGGCTCGTCCCGCGCTACGACAACCTCGTCCTCGCCCACGCCGACCGCGCGCGGATCCTCGGCGACGTGCCGGTGGGCCGCATCGTCACGAAGAACGCGCTCGTGCACGCGACGATCCTCGTCGACGGGTTCGTCGCGGGGACGTGGCAGCTGGAGAAGGGGCGCGTGCGGCTGGAGCCGTTCGGCCGGCTGCCGCGGGAGGCGAAGGCAGCGCTCGCCGACGAAGCGGCGCGCGTCGAGGCGTTCGTCACCTAGGTCGTAGGACGAACGTCCGATTGCCGTCCGGACCACGACACGGCGACCATCGCCGCTCCTGGAGTCGACCCTCAAGGAGGTCTTCGTGTCACGGAAGAGTCTCTCGCTGCTCGCGGCCGTCCTCGCCACCAGCGCGCTCGTCGTCGCCGCCCCCGCTGCGGCCGCGCCGGTGAAGGTGGCCGGAACGGTCGGGCCCGGCCACACGATCACGCTCAAGCTCGGCGGCAAGAAGGTGACGAAGCTCAAGGCCGGGACGGCCTACCGGTTCGTGGTCTCCGACCGCTCGGAGGATCACGACTTCCGCCTCGTCGGCCCCGGAGTCAACCGGGTGATCACGGGTGAGGAGTTCACGGGGACGAAGTCGGTCGTCCTCAAGCTCAAGAAGGGCGCGTACCGCTTCTTCTGCGCTCCGCACGCGGACGACATGCGCGGGGGGTTCAAGGTCGGTTGAGCGAGCGACTCGCGGGGCGGCGCCGTCTCCGGCACCGTCCTGCGGGGCTCAACCGCTCTCGTCCTCGCCCGCGAACGGCCCCCGACTGGTACGCGAGCACGACGGCCTGCACGCGGTCGCGGAGGCCGAGCTTCTCGAGGAGGTGTGTGTGACGTGCTTCCTGACCGTGGGGCGGGCAGACGTCGTGCATGCGCCGCCGTCGGGGACGCGGGGCTGGCTACCAGGAGGCGGCGCGCGTCGAGGCGTTCGTGGCGTAGACGCCCGCCTCAGGGTCGCTCGTCACGACACCGCTCGACCGGCCCGGTCGGCGCGCTCGACCGCGCGCGCCAGCTCCACGCGGGACGAGACGTCGATCTTGCGGAAGATGTTGCGGAGGTGCGTCTCGACCGTCTTCTGGCTGAGGTACAGCTCGGCGGCGATCTCGGGGTTCGTCTTGCGGTCGACGACCAGCCGTGCCACCTGGAGCTCCCGCGCGGTCAGTGACTCGATGCCCGTGCCGCCGGCCTCACCCGGGCGTGTGCGGCGGTGGATCCTGCGCCCCAGCCGCCGGAGCTCGCGCTCCACTTCGTCTCGGCGGCGAAGGACGCCGTGCGCCTCCAGCTCCGAGGCCGCCCGCTGGAGCTCCTCGACGGCACGATCGCGGTCGCCGGCCTGGGCGAGCGCGCGGCCGGCGAGCGCCCGTGACAGCGCGGCCTCGATCGGCGCCCCGGACTCGTCGGCTGCAGCCGCGGACGCGAGAGCCCGCTCCGCCGCACGGCCCGGGTTGCCACCCTCCAGGTCGACAGCCGCAAGCGCCCGGCCCGCCCACGCGGCAGGCATCGGGAGGCGCATCGCGTCCGCCCACGTCTCGGCGCGCGCGGCTGCCCCGCTCGCTTCGTCCGGGCGGTCGAGGGCGAGCCAGCCGCGAGTGAGCAGCTCGAGGGCGTGCGCTCGCGCGCCGCCGGCGATGAGCGTGAGCTCCTCGCCTCCGGCGGAGCTCAGGAGCAGCTCGACCGCGCGCTCCGGCTGCCCGGTCTCCAGGAGGGCGGCAGCGAGGGCGAGCGCAGCCTCGGCAGCGTGGAAGCTGCCGTGGGCGTCGCGGCTCAGCTCGACGCTCTCCTCCGCTGCCGCGAGCGCGAGCTCGACGTCACCCGCATGCAGGGCCGTCGCGGAGCGGCCGTTGAGGTTCCAGACGAGCGCATGCGTGTTCCCGAGGAGCCGGGAGGCCTCGATCCCCCCGTCGAGCAGCTCACCGGCCTCACCGAGCTTGCCGCGCATCCGCCACACCGCACCCAGGGTCTGCACGAGCACGAGGACGAGCTCTCCCTGACCTGTGGATCGGGCCACGGCGAGCCCGCGGGCGGCGTGCGCTTCCCCCTCGACGTAGCGCCCGAGGTACAGCTCCAGACCGGCGATCCACGCGGCGGCCTCGAGGTGGCGGGCGAGCTCGTCGTCGGACAGCGAGTCGACGAGGACGGCCGCCTCGTCGTGATCCGCGGCGGCCTGCTCGGCCGCGTCCGTCATCGAGCATGCGAACGACCGCACGGCGAGGGCGGCGGCGGTCAGAGCCGCGTCGCCGAGCGATCGGGCGGCCGTCACCGCGCCGTCTGCCCACCGGTGCATCTCCTCGTACCTCGCACGCCACACGGCGTTCACCGCGAGCTCGCCCATGAGCGACACCGCCTCGGGCGAGCTCCGGTCGGGCAGGCCCTCGAGCGCGGTCGCGAGGCGGGCGGCGGCCTCCTCCTGCCGTCCGAGCAGCTCTTCCACCCCGGCGCAGTCGCGGGCGAGCCTGGCTCGGAGCTCGTGTGATCCGGGCGGCGCGAGCTCGAGTGCGTCGAGGAATGCCGCATGGCTGTCGGCGAAGTGCCCCGCTGACGTCAGCGCCCGCGCGCGAGCGACGAGGAGGTCGATGCGCTGCTCCACGGGCTCCGTCTGCGGCAGGAGGCGCAAGGCCTCCGCGAACCAGCGTGCAGCGCTCGCCGGTGCGAGCCGGACGGACGCCTCGCCGGCCTCGCGCAGCACCGCGACGGCCTCGACGTCACCCGTGCGCGCCGAGCGCTCGACGTGGTGAGCGCGCTCCGCCGCCGTTGCCCCCCGTTCGGAGAGCGCGGCGGCACAGCGCTCGTGCGCACCGAGCCGCCAACCCCCGGCGGTGGCCTCGTAGACAGCGCGGCGGACGAGCGGATGCCGGAAGCGGAAGCGCCTCGGCACATCCGTCGTGCGGACGAGATCGAGCCTGAGGAGCTCGTCCACCGCGTCGACTGCTTCCGCCTCGTCCGTGCCGGCTGCGGCGGCGGCCAGCTCCGGCTCGAACGGGTCTCCCGCCACGGCCGCGCCTTCCAGCACCACGCGCGCACGCTCCGAGAGGAGGCCGAGCTCCTCGTTCAGGGAGGCTGCGACCCCCGACGGGACCTCGACGCCTGCGAGCGACGTCTCCGACGCGTCGTGCGGCCCCACGAGGTCGAGGGAGCGCGTGAGCTGCTCGAGGTAGAAGGGGTTCCCGCCGCTCTCCGCGTACAGGGTGACCGCGCGGGCGCTGTCGACCGTCTCGCCGAGGAGGTCACGGGCTTCCTCCTGCGTCAGCGCGCCGAGCTCGATGCGCGTCAGCGCGCCCGCACGCTGCGCGCGCCCGAGCGCAGCCGCGAGGCGCTCCGGCACCTGGCGCGGACGGAGCGCGAGCGCCATGAGCACCGGTGCCGCCGGGGGACGTCGGAGCAGTGCGCCGAGGAGCTCGACCGAGGCCGGGTCCGCCCAGTGGACGTCGTCGAGCAGGAGGACGAGCGGCCGTCGCTCGGCGAGATGCTCGAGGAGCGCACGGGCGGCGCGGTGCGTGCGATAGCGCTCGTGCTGGAGTGCCAGGTGACCTGCGCTTGCGAGCGCGGTCAGCGACGGAAAGACGTGCGCGAGCTCGGTGCGCACGTCCTCGTCGAGGCGGTCGGCGAGAGGAGCCGGATCGAGCCCTCGCAGGTACTCGTCGAGCGCATCGACGAAGACGGAGAAGGGCAGGTCTCGCTCGAGCTCGGAGGCAGAGCCGGAGAGGACCAGCCGACCGTCGGCGTCCGCACGGCCGGCGAGCTCGGCGAGAAGGCGCGTCTTGCCGATCCCGGGCTCGCCGACGAGGGCGATCGCCATGCTCCGTCCGCGATCGACGTCCTCGAGAGCGAGCCCGAGCAAGCCGAGCTCCTCTGCTCGTCCCACGAGGCGGTCTGCGCGTTGGCTCATGGTCCCCGGCCAGGATAGAACCGCGCCGACCGATCCCCGAAATCAGGGTGGGGGATCAGGGTGCCGCCCCGATGTCGGGAGCGCGCGTGACGGGCACGCTCGACGCATGACCCGCTACCTGCTCCAGCACCGCCACGAGCCGCACGAGTGCGGCGTCGTCTTCGCCTCGTTCAAGGGGCACGAGAGCCCGCTCCGCCGCCGGTCGACCCTCGCATCGTGCCGCTCCGGCGGGCACGCGATCTGGTGGACGGTCGAGGCGGGCTCCGAGCTGGACGCACTCGCGCTGCTGCCCCACTACGTCGCCGAGCGCACGACCGTGTCGCGCGTGTCCGAGGTCGAGATCCCGTGATCCGCCCGCCTCGAGCACGTGCCGGGAAGGAGGCACTCATGAGCCACGCAGCAACGAAGACCCTCGAGCTCGCCGCCCGCGAGAGCGACGGCATCCACGTCGTCCTCCTCTGGCACCCGGACGAGGACACGCTCACCGTCTCGGTGGCGGACGCCCACGCCGGAGATCGCTTCCAGCTCGCGGTCGCGCCCGACCGCGCCCTCGACGCCTTCTACCACCCGTTCGCGCATGTCGCCTGACGATCGTCACCGTTCGCCGGCAGGCGGTCGCGGCGCCCGGCTCGGCCAGACCGTACGCGACCGCGAACTGAGCGCGCGCCGTCGCTACCAGGCGAGGCTCGTCGCTGCCACGGAGTCGCTCATCCGCGCCGAGCGCCGCTTCCTCGAGCTCTCCGCCTCGATCGAAGCCCACATCCAGAGCGCGCGCGCGGCGCTCGCCGCCCGCAGCCCCGCCCTCTCTCGACCCAGGCCCTGACCTGCCCACCGCTCCGAAGGAGGAACGACCATGAGTCGCACCGAGCACCGCAGCAGCCGAGACGAATCCGCTTCCAAGGAAGGCACTCGGCCCGAGAACCTGGCCGCCCGCATGGGCCGCTGGAGCGCGAGTCACTGGAAGACCGCGACCTTCGGCTGGCTCGCGTTCGTCGTCCTCGCCTTCGGGCTCGGCGGCATGGTCGGCATGCAGCAGATCGACCCGAACAGTCCGGGGCCGGGCGAGTCCGGCCGCATGGACAGGATCCTCGACGCGGGGTTCGAGCAGCCCGCCGGCGAGAGCGTGCTGATCCAGAGCACGTCGCTCCGGGCGACGGATCCGGCGTTCGAGATCGTCGTCGAGGACGTCGTCTCTGACCTCTCGAAGCTCGATGTCGTCCGGAACGTCAGCTCGCCGCTGTCAGCTGGGAATGCCGGCCAGATCTCGGCAGACGGCCACGCGGCACTCGTCGAGTTCGAGATCCGCGGCGACGCCGACGACGCGGTCGACGAGATCGCCCCCGTCCTCGAGCGGGTCGACGAGCTGCAGCAGGCCCACCCGCAGTTCTTCGTCGGCGAGTTCGGGGACGCGAGCGCGGTCGATGCGCTCGCGACCGCGTTCGAGGACGACCTCGGCACCGCCGGGCTCCTCTCGCTCCCGATCACGCTCGGCATCCTCGTCGTCGCGTTCGGCGCGCTCGTGGCCGCGGGCATCCCGCTGCTGCTCGCGCTGACTGCGGTGTTCGCCACCTTCGGGCTGATCGCGCTGCCCAGCCACATCTTCCCCGTGGCGATGCAGGCGCCCGCACTCGTGCTCCTGATCGGCCTCGCGGTCGGCGTCGACTACTCGATGTTCTACCTCCGGCGCGAGCGAGAGGAGCGCGCTGCCGGCCGCAGCAAGCGTGACGCGCTCGAGATCGCTGCCGCGACCTCGGGCCGCTCGGTGCTCGTCTCCGGCCTGACCGTCATGATCGCGATGGCCGGGATGCTCCTGACCGGCGACGAGATCTTCGCGTCGCTCGGCGTCGCGACGATCCTCGTGGTCGCGATCGCGATGCTCGGGTCGCTGACGGTCCTCCCGGCCCTGCTCTCGAGGCTCGGCGACGGTGTCGACCGCGGCCGGATCCCGCTCGTGAGCCGCCTCCGCCGCGACGACGGCGAAGGCCGGGTCTGGGGCGGGATCGTCGACCGCGTGCTGCGTCGCCCCGTGGTGTCGGCGGCGCTCTCCGGGGGTCTCCTCGTCGCGCTCGCGATCCCGGCGCTCCAGCTGCGCCTGGCCGAGCCGGGGCCGGACACGTTCCCGAAGTCGCTCCCGGTCGTGCAGGCCTACGACCGGATGCAGGACGCGTTCCCCGGCACGGCGCTGCCCGCCAGCGTGGTCGTCCGGGCCGCGGACGTGAACGCACCGGCCGTCCAGACGGCGATCCGCGAGCTCCGTGAGCGAGCGCTCGCCAGCGGTCGCATGCACGAGCCGATCACCGTCGAGGTCAACGAGGCAGGGACGGTCGCCGACATCACCGTGCCGATCGACGGCCAGGGCACCGACTCGGTGTCGAATGCCTCGCTCGCCACCCTTCGCGGCGAGATCGTGCCCGCGACCGTCGGCGCGTTGCCCGGGGTCGAGGCCGGCGTCACGGGCCTCACCGCCCAGTGGACCGACAGCAAGGACGAGCTGAAGTCGAACCTGCTGCCCGTGATGGGGTTCGTGCTGCTCTTCGCTTTCGGGCTGATGCTGTTCGCCTTCCGCTCGCCCGTGATCGCGGCGAAGGCGATCGTCCTCAACCTGCTCTCGGTGGGCGCCGCGTACGGCGTGCTGGTGCTCGTGTTCCAGCACGGCGTCGGCAAGGACCTGCTCGGGTTCAGCTCGACGGCCGGGATCAGCCCCGTCGTTCCGCTCCTGCTGTTCGTCATCCTCTTCGGGCTCTCGATGGACTACCACGTGTTCCTCCTGAGCCGCATCCGGGAGGCCGTCCAGCGGGGGATGTCCAACGACGAGGCGGTCGCGCACGGGATCAAGTCGACCGCCGGTGTCGTCACGAGCGCGGCGCTCGTCATGGTCGCCGTCTTCTCGGTCTTCATCGCCCTCTCGATGCTGTTCTTCAAGCAGTTCGGCGTCGGCCTCGCCGTGGCGATCCTGATCGACGCGACGATCGTGCGGGGCGTCCTCCTCCCCGCCTCGATGAAGCTGCTCGGGGACTGGAACTGGTACGTGCCCGGCTGGCTTCAGTGGCTGCCGCACTTCGGCCTCTCCGAGCCCGAGGTGACGCTCGAGACCGAAGCGACCCCTGTCTCCGCGTAACTCGAATGGTCGGCCCCGGGCCCTCGCGGCCCGGGGCGACCGCGAAAAGGAACCCTCACATGAACGCTTCAGCCAACAGCAACCAGCGCAGCCCCTTCACTCCCGCGCGGATCGTCGCCCTCGCGCTCATCGCGCTCCTGGTCGGCGGTCTGGCGTTCATCCGCTTCGCGCCCGACGGCGGCTCGGTCTCCGTACCGGATGGCGCCACGGCGGGCGACCTCGTCCTCGAGGACTGCGAGTACGCGACCGAGGACGGCGCGTACAAAGGCGACTGCGGCACGCTCGTCGTTCCCGAGAACCGCCACGACCCGGGCTCGCGGCTGATCGCGCTGCCGGTGACGCGCATCCGCGCCACCTCCGCCGGCCCCGCGGAGCCGATCTTCCGGCTCGAGGGCGGCCCCGGCGGCACGAACATGGAGTTCCCGATGGCGAGCCGCTTCGCCCGCGACCACGACGTCGTCCTGGTCGGCTACCGCGGCGTCGACGGCTCCTCGGTGCTCGACTGCCCTGAGGTCGAGTCGGCGCTGAAGCACTCCACCGACCTCCTCGGGGAGAAGACGCAGCGTGCGTACGCCGCCGCCTACGGCGAGTGCGCCGCCCGGCTCACGAACGACGGCGTCGACCTCCGCGGGTACAGCCTCCCGCAGCGGGCCGACGACCTCGAGGCCGCGCGTGTCGCGCTCGGCTACGACCGCATCGACCTCCTGAGCGAGAGCGCCGGGACGCGCACCGCGCTCATCTACGCCTGGCGCTACCCGCAGCAGGTCCACCGTTCCGTGCTCGTGGGGGCGAACCCGCCCGGCGGGTTCCTCTGGGACGCGAAGATCACGGACGAGCAGATCCGGCGCTACGCCGCGCTGTGTGCCGAGGACGAGAGCTGCAGCACGCGGACGGACGACCTCGCCGCGTCGCTCGAGCGGACGCGTGCGGACCTGCCCGACCGCTGGCTCCTGTTCCCGATCAAGGACGGGAACGTGCGCATCGCCTCCTTCTACGGGCTCGTGGAGGCGGCCTCGGCGGACCCGATCTCGGCGCCGCTGACGCTCGACTCCTGGCTCTCCGTGGAGGAGGGCGACGCGAGCGGCTTCTGGTTCCAGTCGCTGCTCGGCGACCTGGCCTTCCCGAGCGCGTTCGTCTGGGGCGACATGGGAGCAGCCTCCCGCGCCGATGTCGCCGCCGCGAAGGCGTACTTCGCCTCCGACCGGGCCCGCGGCACTGCGCTCGGCCACCCCGGCACCGAGCTCCTGTGGGCGAGCGGCCGCCTCGTGGACGGCTGGCCCGCGCAACCCGACGAGGGTGAGTACGCCCGCATGCGGCCGTCGAGCGTGGAGACGCTCGTGATCGGCGGCGAGCTCGACGTCGCGACACCGCCGCAGGTCGCGACGAGGCAGCTCATGCCGCACCTCCGAAACGGCGAGCAGGTCGTCCTCGAGAAGTTCGGCCACACGACCGACTTCTGGACGCAGCAGGAGGACGCCGGCACGCATCTGATCTCCACGTACCTCGCGAGCGGCAGCGTGGACGACTCGCAGTACCGGCCCGGCGAGGTCGACTTCACGCCGCCGCTCGGCCAGGGCGGGATGGCGAAGATCGTCGCCGGCTCGCTGGTGGGCCTGGCGGCGCTCGCCGCGCTCTCGCTCCTGCTGCTGGCGCTCCGCGTCCACTGGCGCGGCGCGGTCGGCCGCACGGCGAGCGTCGTGCTGCGGACGGTGCTCCCGGTCGTGCTCGGCGCCGGCGGGTACGCGCTCGGCGCCCTCATCGTGCTCACGACGATGCCGGGGACGCCGCTCGACGACGAGCTGCTGGCGACGCTCTCGGTCGGCCTGCCGATCGGCCTGGGGATCTACCTCGCGTGGGTGAGCCCGGGTCAGAGCAAGGGCTTCGGCCTCGCGGCGGCCGTCGCAGGCGGCCTCGTCGGCGCCTGGCTCGGCTTCCACGCTGCGGACGACCTCGTCGCGCTGCTCACGGCGATCGTCGGAGCGACGGCCGGAGCGAACCTCGTGCTGATCGCGCTCGACGTCACGCGCGAGCGGGCGGTCGCGACCGGGCACGAGACCGCAGTCGCACCGCGGACACCGAGCGTCACCTCCTGACGGTCGGCCCGCGGTATCCGATGATGCGGCGGCACCGATGACTTCGGCGCCGCCGCCCGGTCTCCAGGCCAACCGCGACAGGAGGTGAGAGATGGGAGCGATCCACGTGCACGAGTTCATGAGCCTCGACGGCGTGATCGACGCGCCGACGTGGACCTTCGAGTACGGGTTCCTGCCCGAGATGGGCGAGGCGATCGGCGCGGTCACCGGGCGCTGCCGCGGGATCCTGCTCGGGCGCACGACGTACGAGCTGTTCGAGCCCGCGTGGTCGACGCGGACCGTGGAGGACGACCCGGGCGCGCCGTTCTTCAACGACACCACGAAGTACGTCGTCTCGGGGACGCTGGCCGAGGCGACCTGGAGGAACTCGGAGATCGTCGGGCCCTACGACCCCGACTCCATCCGGCGGCTGAAGGACGAGACCGGCGACCTCTACGTCTCGGGGAGCGTCACGCTCGTCCACGCGCTGCTCGCGGACGGCCTCGTCGACGAGCTGCACCTGCTCGTCTACCCGCTCACGCGCGGGTCGGGCCCACGGCTCTTCCCCGAGGGCGCCGCGCCCGCCGCGCTGTCGCTCGCGGCGTGCAGGCCGTTCGACAACGGCGTCGTGTACCTCTCGTACCGGCCCCACGCCGGGCAGGAGCCCGGCGCGCGCTGACGTCCGGGACCTCGATCAGTCGCGCGGCTTGCGGAAGCGGACGTGCAGGTGATCCTCGTGGTTCGGGTACGGGATCACGACGTCCTTCGGCCCGCGGAGCCCGGTCCGGTAGCCGACGAAGACCATCTGCGCGCCCGCGGCGAGGAAGCGGTCGAGGAGAGCCTGCGAGAGCTCCCGGTCGACCTGATCCGTCGTCCGCGGCGCCCGCAGCCGGCGGTCGAGCCGCGGGTAGTAGACGTCGACGTCGAGCCCGTTCTGGTGCGAGCGGTGCAGCTCCATCGGCCCGCCGCCGCGGAAGCTGATGTCGCCGACGACCACGCGCGGCGCCTCCGGGCTCGCCTCCCGGTAGGCCGCGAGCACGGAGACGAGCCTCCTGATCGTGCGCTCGTGCGCGTACAGCCGGCGCGGGTGGTTCGGGACGCTGTCCGTCACCGGGTTCCAGGTGACCCAGTCCGGCCCCTCTACCGGGAGCTGCGTGCCGTCGGTCAGCGAGCCGGCGTAGGGGAGACCGTGCGCGGTCGCCTCCCGCCACTCGACCGCCGGGAACGAGGGGGCGCGCTCGCGCTGCTGCGGCCGTTCGGCTCGGGCAGTGCCCGGCGCCGGCCGGAGGCCGCCCGCGCCCAGCCGCAGCGTCTGGCTCGGGGGATCCCGTTCGAGCGTCTCGCTCGCGCGCGACGCGCCGCCGGGGCGCGCGGTGGCGAGCGTCAGCGCCACGGCCGGGCCGAGCACGAGCGCGGCGGTCCGCGTCTTCCGCGCGTCGCGCCTGCGCCGGTGTTCCGCGCGCCGCCGGCGGGACTCGGCGAGGCCGTTCGGGATCGCCGCCGCCAGCGCCTCCGCCGAGAGCCCGAGGAACGCCGGCGCGTTCAGCGCCAGCGCGACAGCGCTCCCGTCCGTCGGCTCCCTGAACCAGCGCAGCTCGGCCTCGAGCCAGATCTCACCGGGACGCCAACCCATGGACAGACTCCTTTCGCGCGGCCGGCCGCGTGTCCTGCGGCCTCGCTGACGCCATGCACGGTACTGGCGTGTCCAGACCGTCGGACACCCCGGCATGATGCTCGTGAGCGGATGAAGACGCCGAGGAGCCACCCGTGCAACCACCCGAAGCGCCGCGACGACGTCGCGAGCGTCGCGGAGGCGCTCCGTGTCCGGTAGCGCCGCCGAGGCCCACGGCGGGCACGTGACTCCGACGCGTGAGTCGCCGGCGTACGGCCGCCTCCGGCAGTTGCTGGCCGAGGAGCGCTGCGTCATCCTCGACGGCGGGATCGCGACCGAGCTCCAGCGTCTCCGCCCCTTGCAGGGCGAGGCGGGCCCGGACCCCGAGCTCTGGGGCACGTGGGCGCTGTACCGCGCGCCGCAGGCCGTCCACGAGGTGCACGCGCGCTATGTGGCCGCGGGCTGCGACGTCGTCTCGACGAACACGTGGTCGATCCTCTCCGCGCCCGAGCTCGAGCTCCGCAGCGGGCGCCCGGCGCCGCTCCAGGCGCATTGGATGGACATCGCCCGCCTCGGCGTGCGGCTCGCCCGGCAGGCGATCGCGGACGCGGGCCGCGAGGGCGAGTGCGCAGTCGCGTTCACCATCTCGGAGGAGGTCGACTCGCCGCAGCGCCAGGGCACCATCGACTTGCTCGCCCGCGTCTTCGAGGAGGAGCCGCCGGATCTCGTCCTGCTCGAGACGATGACGCTGCTCCGCGACCCGGAGACCTTCGTCACGGTCGAGCGAATGCTGAAGACGGGCCTTCCCGTCTGGCTGTCCTTCCGCCGCTGCCGGCACGGCGTCTGCGGCGTCTACGGGCAGCACTGGGGCCCGCCCGAGGGCGACCTCTTCGGCCGTGCGGCGCGGCGCTTCGAGGAGATGGGCGTCGGCGCGCTCCTGATCAACTGCCTCCCCGTCGACCACGTGCCGGGGCTGCTGTCCTGGCTCCGCGACTTCACCGAGCTTCCGCTCGGCGTCTACCCGAACCTCGGCCACCTCGCCGGCCCGCTGTGGCGCTTCGACGAGGAGATCGGCCCGGAGGAGTACGCGGAGCTCGCGCTCGGGTGGCGCGCGGAGGGCGCGCAGATCGTCGGCGGCTGCTGCGGCACGACGCCCGAGCACCTCGCGGCCGCCGCGCGCGCGCTCGCGGGCACGAAGCCGGGGCGCGAGCGGCGCGAGCCGACGGGCGCCACCCGCGGCGACGAGGAGGACGTGGCGGAGGCCCCGGCCGAGCCGTGGGTGGACGAGCGCGGCCGCGTGCTCTTCCCGCTCCCGTTCCCCGAGCTCGTGGTCGACCCGGGCGTGTTCGTGCCGACGCAGGGGTCGTTCCTCGTCTGGAAGCACCTCTTCGAGACCGGCGCCGGGAAGGGCGCGAGCTGCATCGACGTCGGTTGCGGGACGGGCATCCTCGCCGTCCAGCTCGCCCTCAACGAGGCCGAGAGCGTGCACGCGATCGACATCGACCGCAACGCCGTCGCGAACACGCTCGCGAACGCGTTCCGCAACGGCGTCTCCGACAGGGTGACCGGGGACACGGTCGACCTCTTCGACTGGGAGCCGGACCGGAGCTTCGAGGTCGTGGTCGCGAGCCTGTACCAGCTCCCCGTCGACCCGTTCTCCGAGCCGACGGGGCACCGCCCTCTCGACTACTGGGGGCGCACCGTCCTCGACCACTTCCTCCGCCTGCTGCCGCAGCTGCTCGCGCCGGCGGGCCGCGCGTACGTGATGCAGCTCTCGCTCGTCGGGCAGGCGGCGACGGAGCGGCTGCTCGCGTCCTCGGGGCTGCAGGCCCGGGTCGTGGACTTCAGCTTCTTCCCCTTCAGCCCGCTGTTCGAGCAGCACCGCGAGCAGATCGAGCGCGTCGAACAGCTCTCCGACGCGTACCACGTCGGACTGGGAGACGAGGACGTGGTGGTCGCCTACCTGCTCGAGGTGACGCACGCCAGGGCGGCCTCCGCATGACCCGCCGGGCCGGCGCCCATGTCGCTCCGGCTCTTGCGTTCAGTGGGTGCACCCAGCGCGCAACCCCTCGTCTCGTCACCGAGGGCAGGCGCCTGCGGCTGCCCTGGCTTGCGCCTAGCATTGGCGGGAATCCGGGACAAAGGGGGACATCTCATGAGACTCATCCTGGGACGCCGGCCGGCGCCGGCGATGGTCGTCGCGGTGCTCGCGCTGTTCGTGGCCCTGAGCGGCACCGCCTTCGCCGCCGCTGCCGCCCTACCGAGAAACAGCGTCGGCGCCGCGCAGCTGAAGAAGGGAGCGGTCACGCCGCCCAAGGTGGCGAAGAGCACGGTCGCGCTGTTCAAGGGGCAGCGCGGAGCCCGCGGGCCGCAGGGATCCCGGGGGCCCGCAGGTCCCGCGGGTCCCGCGGGGCCTGCAGGGCCTCAGGGAGCCGTCGGGCCGGCAGGGCCTACGGCGTCCGGCTTCGGGATGCGGACGGCCAACCTCTCGCTCACGACGGTGGAGCAAGTCGCGGTCGATCTTGGCTCCGCCGGCCCCAACCACTCCGGCCCGCTCGCGGTCGGGTTCCCGGCGCGTATCGTGGCGACCGCCACGCTCGCCGTGTTCAAGCCGACCACCGCAGGCGACAACGCGGGGCAGGCGTTCTGCCGACTCGAGGTCGGCGTCGGCGCTGTGTACACGCCGATCGGGCAGCTCGCCGACGTGACGTTCGAGAAGACGGATGCGGGCCAGGTCGTCTTCCGCCAGATCGCGCTCACGGCTGCCGTCGACCAGCCGGCGGGCAGCTACGACGTCCGGGTCAGCTGCAGGCGCGCAAATGTCGTCGTAGCTCCTACACGCAACGCCGCGCTGACCGTCCAAACGGCGACGCTCACGGTGGTCGCAGCGGCTCGGTGATCTGCGCGAGCGTCGTCGTCGTGAGCGTCGCCGGGGCTCATGGGAACGAGAAGGCCCGCGCAGGGGGCCTTCTCGCCCAACGCCGGCGTCCTCGCCGGTTCCGCACGACGTGACGCCGTAGCCGATACGCCCGCCGACCTACCCGGGCCGCCTCGCCTCAGCGGGGCGGCCCGGGCTGCGTCGCGCAGCACCTACCCGGTCGCGCGCCGGCGGGCGCAGGATCGCGCGGAGGTCGGCGACCGGGGCCCCGGTGTCGGAGTGGCTGCCATACGCGGCGAGCGCCGTCGGAGCGAAGCCGCCCCGCCGCGTGCCGTTCTGGCTCGGGAAGCTCTTCGCCGGCGAGATGCCGGCAACGATGATGGTCGAGGGCCGCGGCGCGTCGAACGCGAAGGCCGAGCGCGACCTCGGCTGGCAGCCGCTCTACCCGAGCTGGCGCGACGGCTTCGTCCACGGGCCGAGGAGCGCGGCGTAGGCCGCGACCCTTGGTCGGCCGCGACCGTTCGTGCATGCTCGGGCCGAACGGGACGAGAGGAGACCGATCGCAATGGCTGAGAAGAAGGGATTCACGGCCGAGGAGCGCGCCGCGATGAGGGAGCGCGCCCGCGAGCTGAAGGCGGAGGAGCGCGCGAACAGGGACCGGGCGGCCGGAGAGAAGGACCTGCTCGCGAAGATCGCGGAGATGAAGGGCGCGGATCGCACCCTCGCCGAGCGGGTGCACGAGATCGTCACCGCCAGCGCGCCCGACCTCTGGCCGAAGACGTGGTACGGGATGCCCGCGTACGCGAGGGACGGCAAGGTCGTCTGCTTCTTCCAGAGCGCAGGGAAGTTCAAGTCGAGGTACGCGACGCTCGGCTTCAGCGACGAGGCGAACCTCGACCAGGGCGCCATGTGGCCGACGTCCTTCGCGCTCAAGGAGCTGACCGCCGCCGAGGAGCGGAAGATCGCCGCGCTCGTGAAGAGAGCGGTGCGCTGAGCGCAGCTCGCTGCCCGCCGCGGTGAGCTCTGCATCGCCGCGGTTGTAGGGTGGCGCTGTGGCCGCCCCCTACCGGGTGCTCGCGATCGACGGTGGCGGGATCCGAGGGATCATCCCCGCCACGGTGCTCGTCGACCTTGAGCGGCGGCTCGCGCCACGGCCCCTCGCGAGCGCGTTCGACTTGATGGTCGGCACGTCGACCGGGGGGATCATCGCGCTCGGGCTCACGGTGCCCGAGGGTGAGCACCCGCGACATCCCGCGGAACGGTTGCTCGATCTCTATCTCTCAGACGGGCAGACGATCTTTCCCGGAGGAGGGCCGATCCCGCTCGCGCGGTCGGCCTGGGTGCGCGAGGGCACGCGCTACTCCGTCGAGGGACTCGAGGAGGCGCTCGCTCGCTTTCTCGGCGACACGCCGCTGACGGCAGCCTTCACCGATGTCGTCGTGACGAGCTACGACCTCGCGTACGGCGAGCCGGTGATGCTCGCAAGCCGTCCGGAGCTCGGTGACGTCAGCGACGTGACGATGGCCGTCGCGGCTCGCGCGACGTCCGCGGCGCCGATGTTCTTCAAGCCCCAGGTCGTCACGTCCGGGGGTCGCGAGCGGATGCTCGTCGACGGCGGCCTCTACGCGAACAGCCCGGCGCTCCTCGGCTACCTGCTCGGTTCACGAGCCGCTGCTCGCGAGGAGCGACCGCTCGTGCTGCTGTCGCTCGGCACCGGGGCACGACCACCACACGATCCGCTTCCCGTGGCGGAGCGGGCGCAGATCCGAGACGCCGGCGCGCTCGCCCGTACAGTTCTCGAGGCCGTTGCCACGGGTGGCGGGCGCCTGGTCCACGAGCTCCTCACCCGCCTCGCCGACGGCGACCGGCTCCGCTACTGGCGACTGCAGACGACGGTCGGCCCTTGCAGCTTCACGATGGACGACTCGAGCCCCGAGAACGTCGCCTGCCTGCACCAGCGCGCACGCGAGCTCGTCGCGGAGAAGGATCGAGATCTCTCCGCGATCGCGCACGCGCTCGAGACCTAGACAGGTCTCTGCTTCAGGGCGCTGCTCGGCGCGTGAGAAGACGCAGCTCGAGCGCGAGCACCACCTGCATGACGCCCGTCACGATCGCGAAGATCGCGATCAGCGGGAGGAGGACGAGCGCACCTCCGCCCGGCTCGAGGAGCATCACCAGGCCGAAGACGACCGAGAGGATCCCGCTCCAGCCGAGCAGCAGCTCTCGGCCGCCGGTCAGTGGCAGCCTCCGCGCGGCGGTGATCTTGAGGAAGCCCTTCGTGACGGCCCAGACGGCGATGACGGTGAGGAGCGAGGTCGCGGACAGGCCGGGCAGCGCGAGCAGCGCGACACCCAGTGCGATCGCCACGACTGCCTCGAGAAGGAGCCAGCGCTGCACGCCTCGGAGCAGCGGCACGGCGAACGCGGCGTAGCCCGAGAGCACGCCGTCGGCGAGCGCCAGCACCGCCATCAGCACCGCGAGCGTCCGTGCGCCAGGCTCCGGCCACGCGACGAGGGCGACCCCGCAGACGAGCCACAGGAGACCCTGCGCCGCGATCGCCTTCCAGTTGCGGGCGAGAAGCCGTTCGCCCTTCTCCCCGAGCCCGGGCGGGTCGAGGTTCAGGTCGCCGTGGTGCTGACCGGGGCTGCCGACTCGCCTCCATATCGTGTCGGTTGGCATGTCCGCCACCTCCTTGGAATCCGTCGTTGCGGAGCTCGATCGACGGCAGGCTCGCAGGCCGCGCTGTCAAGCCGCTGCCACGGAAGGTGCCTCTGCTGCCGCCCCTCGGGACGAGCTCAGTCCCGCTGGTCGGCCTGGAGCTCGCGTGCCCGGACGGACGACTCCTCGACGAGCTGCTTCCCCGAGCGGCCGAAGGCGACGGCGACGAGGACGACGGCGAGGACGATGTTCCAGACCGTCGTCAACAGTTGCTGCGTGATCGAGAAGGCGCTCGCGGTCGCCGCACTCGTCACCTCGTGGAGCGAGGCGACGTGGAGCGCCTGACTGACGCCGACGCCGCCCGGCGTCAGCGAGGCGAGGTTCGCGAGCGAGTTGCCCGCGAGAACGCTGAAGATCGTGTGGAAGCCGACAGGAATGCCGTATGCGGCGAGGAGCACGGCGACGACGCCGACCTTGCACCCCCAGGAGAGCAGCTGCGGGATCAGAACGCGCCGGACGTACGCTCGCCAGTCTGAAAGGATCTTGCCGCCCGCGCGGGCCTCCTCCCATCTGCGCCGCAGCCAGCGCGAGGCGAGCCGTCCCCCGACGGCGACGACGGCCGCGCCCACGAAGACGGCGAGCGCGACTCCCCACGGGTGGCGCTCCAGGAAGCCGAGCTCCTGTTCGAACGAGCCCCCGACGGCGAGGAAGAGGTACACGTTTGCACGCGCGCCCGGCGACGAGGCGCTCCACGAGCTCCTTCCGGGCGACGAGCTCGGGCCGGAGCGGCGGCGCTTGGAGCTTCGTCGCTACGAGGACCGGCCCGATGGGCGTGACCGCGGTCATGTGGACTTGATGCGCATCGTAGGCGGCGACGTCGGCCGACTCCACCCCGGCCGTTCCCATGAGCTGGGCCTCGCACTAGCGACGGCGAGCTCGGCTCGCGCCGTGTGCAAGCGCGATCACCGCCGGTCTTGGTCGAACGTAGTGACCGCTTCGCGCGCTCTTCCGAGGCGCAACCATGGGCCGACTGCGGCGAGGGCCTCGAAGACGCACTCTCGCGCGGCCGGCGCGGGTACCCCCAATGTGCAGGGCCTTTGTCGAAGCCCTCTGACGGACTCGAACCGTCGACCCCCTCCTTACCATGGAGGCTCGAAGTAAGAAGCAAGGGGGAACGCGGGTCACTCCGGCCACGAAACTCCTGCAGACCGGTGGGGTCGAGCCGGGGCAAGTGGACGCGCTTGCCCGCGCGAGGTCGGGTTCGTGTTCCCTCAGTGTTCCCTTGGCCGACCGGCTCATGAGCTGAAGCGGGGGCCTGGAGAACTCGATCGGATGCCGAGGGCCGCCCCGGGCTGACGGCGCACGACGCCTCTACCGCGCACGCACGCCGGGAGTAGCGTCTTGCCTCGCGTGATACACGACCCGAGTAATTCGACCGGCTGATGGCGCGCGAACCGGTCCGCACCAAGGAGGAGTCATGGCGCTGATCACAGACTTCACAAGGCTGCAGAAGGAGCAAAACCGGGTGCATGGCGTCGTCGAGTGCGGGTACACCGTCTTCGACGTCGGTGGCGCCCGCTACCTCCAGCTGGATACCTACGGGTCGCTGGAACGCCAGATCCTGGGGAAGGTGAGTCAGTCGATCCAACTCAACGCCGAGTCTGCCGCTCAGCTAAAGGCGCTGATAGAGAAGACCTTCCCGGAGCTGGCATGAAGCCCCGACTTCTGAACGTCCGATCCCGCCGTGTGTGACTGATTTCTTGCGAACTCGGCACAAAGGACATCTGGCCCGAGCGCCGGTAGGTGAGTA
>SIRU01000020.1 GCA_004366385.1 Actinomycetota bacterium | reverse complement strand
GGATCCAGGAGGAACGGCGAAAGACACTCGGCGACTGGGTGTCGCGCGGGGGAGCCCATGGTTCCCCCGCGGGCCCCCTCCTTCGTCGCAGGGCAGGGGACGAGCCGGGTGTGGCCTCCGCCGGAGCGAATCCGGCTGCGTCCCTCGGCGCTTCGCGCATGGGAGTGGCGTAGTGATGGCGCGGCCGAGGCGGAACTGGATCCAGGAGGAACGGCGAAAGACACTCGGCGACTGGGTGGCCTTCTGCCTCACGTGCGGGCACACGCAGCGCTACTTCCTCGAGGAGGAGGACGCGCTGCCCGCCGCCTGCCCGACCTGCGGCGGCGAGCTGCGCCACCGCTGCCCGGCCTGCGCCGCGCCGATCGCGTCGGCGTTCGCGGTGGAGTGCGAGGAGTGCGACGCCGAGGTCAGGCCGCCGGAGCTCTTCGGCACGCAGATCCGGAAGCCGGGGAGGTAGCCCCGGCGTCAGCCGTTCGTGATCTGGGAGAAGCGGATCACCGTGACGATGTCGTCCTCGGTGACCTCGCGGTTGTACAGCTGGCCGAGGAAGCGTGCGAGCTCGTCCGCGCGCCGCACCTCCGGGTTGTCGTGCTCGATCTCGCGAGGCGAGAGGTCGCGGAGCTCCTTCACGTCGACCCTGTCGATGACGGCGTCGAAGATCCGTTCGCGGTGGCCGTAGCGGGCGCCGCAGAGCACGGTCACGATCATCCCCTTGCGGTACTTCGGCGACTTGTCGCCGAGACGGATGGTGGCGGTCTTGCGGCCGGTGCGGAGCTGGTCGGCGACGGCGGGGTTGTAGAAGTTCAGCGCGTAGCTCGGCATGGCGGCCGGGCAACTATAGAGCCTCGCCCGACAGGATCTCCGCGGCCCGCTCGGCCAGCTCCCGCTCGCCGCGGTACGCGAGCAGCCGGGGCGCGTCGTCCAGTGGGAGCCAGCGTGCCTCGGCGACCTCGACCTCCATCCCCGGCGGCAGCTCCCCGATCCTCCCGCCGGCCGCGCGCGCGAGGTAGAAGCTCACGATCTTGAAGACGCGCTCGCCCTCCCACGTGTAGACGTACTTCACGTCGCCGAGCTTCCGGTCCAGGCGGGCATGCACGCCGGTCTCCTCGAAGCCCTCGCGGAGCGCGGCCTCGGCCGGCGGCTCGCCGGGCCCGAGGAGGCCCTTGGGGAGCGCCCACGTCCCCTGGACCTTCCCCCGCGGGCGCATCGCGGCGACCCACCAGCGCCCGCGCATGCGGCGGACGAGGACGACGCCCGCGGAGAGCTCCCGGCGCATCAAGACTTTGTGACAGCGTGTGACGAGACGGTCACGCGATCTGAGTCTGACAGACTCAATTCCGCTTGGCGAGGCCCTCCCGGAGTGCTATCGTGCCGCTGGCACTCGCCAACTCCGAGTGCCGAAGCTGTCACAAACTCGCAATCCACGAGGAATCAGGGAGGTTTCCGCACATGGATCTGCAGCCTTTGGGCGACCGCCTGATCGTCGAAGTCCTCGACGAGGAGGAGATGACGGTCAGCGGCATCGTGCTGCCCGACACGGCGAAGGAGAAGCCGCAGCGCGGCAAGGTCCTCGCCGTCGGTCCCGGCCCCCGGGACGAGAACGGGGAGTACGTCAAGATGGACATCGACGTCGACGACGAGGTGATCTTCTCCAAGTACGGCGGGACGGAGATCAAGCTCGGCACCGACGACGTCCTCATCCTGCGCGAGACCGACGTCCTGGCCAAGGTCGTCGGCGATCGCGCGGCCGTGTAACGACAGGAGGAGCACGAACAGATGGCATCCAAGGAGCTCAAGTTCAACGAGGACGCGCGCCGCTCGCTCGAGCGGGGTGTGAACATCCTCGCCGACGCGGTCAAGGTGACGCTCGGGCCGAAGGGGCGCTACGTCGTCCTGGACAAGAAGTTCGGCGCGCCGACGATCACGAACGACGGCGTCACCATCGCCCGCGAGATCGAGGTCGAGGACCCGTTCGAGAACCAGGGCGCGCAGCTCGTCCGCGAGGTCGCCACGTCGACGAACGACGTCGCCGGCGACGGCACGACGACCGCGACGGTGCTCGCCCAGGCGATCGTGCGCGAGGGCCTGAAGAACGTCGCGGCCGGCGCGAACCCGATGGCGCTGAAGCGCGGCATCGAGTCGGCCGTCGACTCGATCGTCGAGAACCTGAAGGAGCAGTCGACCGAGGTCTCGGGCAAGGAGGACATCGCCCGCGTCGCGACCATCTCCTCGCGCGAGCGCGAGATCGGCGACGTGATCGCGGACGCGATCGAGAAGGTCGGCAAGGACGGCGTCGTGAACGTCGAGGAGGGCCAGACCTTCGGCCTCGACCTCGAGTTCACCGAGGGCATGCAGTTCGACAAGGGCTACCTGAGCCCGTACATGATCACCGACCCCGAGCGCATGGAGGCCGTGCTCGAGGAGCCGTACGTCCTGATCGCCAACCAGAAGATCGGCGCGGTCAAGGACCTCCTCCCGGTGCTCGAGCAGGTCATCCAGGCCGGCCGGCCGCTGCTCATCGTGGCGGAGGACGTCGAGGGCGAGTCGCTCGCGACGATCGTCGTCAACAAGCTCCGTGGCACGTTCTCGGCCGTCGCCGTGAAGGCGCCGGGCTTCGGTGACCGCCGCAAGCGCATGCTCGAGGACATCGCGATCCTCACCGGCGGCGAGGTCATCACCGAGGAGATGGGCCTGAAGCTCGAGAACACGAAGATCTCGCAGCTCGGCAAGGCACGCAAGATCGTCATCGACAAGGACACGACGACGATCATCGACGGTGCCGGCGACTCGGACGCGATCAAGGGCCGCATCAAGCAGCTCAAGTCCGAGATCGAGTCGACCGACTCCGACTTCGACCGCGAGAAGCTCCAGGAGCGGCTCGCGAAGCTCTCGGGCGGCGTCGCGGTCGTGAAGGTCGGCGCTGCGACCGAGACCGAGATGAAGGAGAAGAAGCACCGCGTCGAGGACGCGCTCCAGGCCACCCGCGCCGCCCTCGAGGAGGGCATCGTGCCGGGCGGCGGCGTCGCGCTCATCAACGCCGGCGACGCGGTCAAGGCCGAGCTCGAGACGATCGAGGGCGACGAGAAGACGGGCGCGGCGATCATCCTGCGCGCGCTCGAGGAGCCGCTCCGCCAGCTCGCCTACAACGCCGGCCTCGAGGGGTCCGTCGTCATCGACAAGGTTCGCAGCGCCAAGAAGGGCGAGGGCCTGAACGTCGAGACGGGCGAGATCGAGGACCTCGTCAAGGCGGGGATCATCGACCCGACCATGGTCACGCGCTCGGCGCTCCAGAACGCGGCGTCGATCGCGAAGAACATCCTCACGACCGAGGCCGTCGTCGCGGAGATCCCGGAGAAGCAGCCGGCGATGCCCGCGGGCATGCCCGGCGGCGGGATGGACTTCTAGAGAGCGTGGGGGAACCGCATGGTTCCCCCACGTGCCCCCTCCTTCTCGGGGGCGCACGGCTCGGGTCGCGTCTGGCCTCCCGGGCGGCGAAGCCGCCCTCCGGCCTCGAGATCGGGTCGAACCTGGAACGAAGCGGAGGGTCGGCAGCGTGTCGGCCCTCCGTGTGCGGTTGTGCGTAGCGGCTGTACTCGAGTTCCCTTTAGGGGTTTGTGTTTCGACGCGGGTGGCATCCGCGGAGTGGATGTCCACGATGCGTTCCGCGCGAAGGGGATCCGTGACCGGCGGATCCCCTTCTTGCGCACAAAGCAGAGCGGCCGCTGGGACGGCCGCTCGAGGGGTAGAACTGGGGAGGTTGGGTGCTCGCGTTTTCGCGGATTGCGGCCCGCGCTTCCTCCCCCTGAAGGGGGAACTTCTCAGAACGCGTAGCGCTCCTCCTCGAACGGGTCGGCGTCGTTGTGGTAGCCGTAGCGCTCCCAGAACCCAGGCCGGTCGCTTGCGGTGAGCTCGATGCCGCGGAGCCACTTCGCGCTCTTCCAGAAGTACTTGCCGGGGATCACGAGCCGAAGCGGCCAGCCGTGCTCCGGCGTCAGCGGCTCGCCGTCCGCGTGCGTCGCGAGCAGCGAGAGCGGGTCGCGGAGGAACGAGATGGGCACGTTCGCGGTGTAGCCCTGCTCCGCGTGGGCGACGACGAAGCGCGCCGACGGCAGCGGCTGCACGAGCTCCTCGAGTGCGCTCCAGTGGACGCCCTCGAACGTCACGTCGAAGCGGCTCCAGCGGGTGACGCAGTGGATGTCCTGCGTGTGCGACGTGCGCGGGAGCGCGTTGAAGTCGTCCCAGCTCAGCGTCAGCTCGCTCTCGACCTCGCCGGTCACCCGGAAGTCCCAGGTCGCGAGGTCGGTGGCCGGGATCGCGCCCGCGTGCAGCACGGGCCACTTCTCGGTCAGGTACTGGCCCGGAGGGAGGCGAGCCGGCTCGTACCCGGCCTCCATGACCTTCTTCTCTGCGCGCCCTCGAAACACGTTCCTACACTAGACACGATGGCCGTCACGACGTTACGCGTCGCCGCCCGACCCCGGGAGTACGTGGGCGTTCGCGGCCCCGATGCCGAGTCGTACCTGCAGGCGCTCGTGACCAACGACGTCGCGTCGCTCGGCCCCGGCGAGGCGTGCGAGGCACTGCTCCTGACGCCGAAGGCGCGCGTCGTCGCGCCGTTGACGGTGCTGCGGCGCGCGGCCGACGACTACCTGCTCCTCACCGAGCCGGGCCTTGGGGGGCCGCTGCGCGCCGCGCTCGTTCGCGCCCGCTTCGCCGCGAAGTGCGAGATCGAGCTCGAGCAGCACGTCTCGGCCATCGTCCTCGGCGGCACGGAGGGCATCCCGACGGGCGACTACGGCGTCCAGGCGGTCGAGGTGCTCGACGCTCGCCTCGAGCCGAACGTCGCCGACGAGGAGCTCGAGGTCCTTCGGATCAAGGCGGGCACGCCGCGCTACGGGCGCGAGATCGACGACCGCATCCTGCCCGCGGAGGCGGGCCTGGACGTCCGCGCGATCGACTTCGCGAAGGGCTGCTACGTGGGCCAGGAGCCGGTTGCGCGCCAGCACTATCGCGGGCGCGTCAACCGCTCGCTCCGCGTGCTCCGGCTCGCGGGGACGGAGCTGCCCGAGTACGACGCCGAGCTCACGCGCGAGGGCTCGGCCGTCGGCCGCGTCACGAGCGCGGCCCGCGAGGGCGACTCGGTGGTCGCTCTCGGGTACGTGCGCGCCGAGGTCCCGCACGACGCGACGCTCGAGCTCGGCGGCAGGCCGGTGGAGCAGGTCTCCGCGATGCGCCCGGCATGATTCGAACATGCGACCTCTGCCTCCGCAGGGCAGCGCTCTATCCCCTGAGCTACGGGCGCGGGGAGCGGCAAGTGTACCCCGCTGCCGGCCGTCGACCGCCCTGGCGCGTGCTGCCGGGCAAGTTGGTGGCTGGCACGGATACCGGATTGGGGCACGAGCGTCGATTCTCAACTGCGACATGGCTCGCCACGACCTCGAACGGACGATCCGCGGCACGATCCTCTGCGTCGTCGACGACGCAGAGAGCTCGGACGTCGCGATCAGGGTCGCCCTGCGGCTCGGAGAGCTGTTCTCCGCGCGCGTGCTGCTCGTGAGCACGCCCGACGGCGAGGCCGAGGACCTCCGGGACGGGAACGACGCGGCAGGCCCGTGGCGCATGGACGCGCAACGGCTCCTCGACTGGGCCCACGCCGATCTGGCCGGGACCCGGGTCGAGCACCGCGTCGCGATCGGGAGCCCGGTCGACGTCGTGTCGGAGATCGCCGCCGAGGAGATGGCAGAGCTCATCGTCGTCGGGGCGGACGGCGGGGTCCGGAGAGGAACCCTGCGCAGCTGGCTCGCGCGCGAGCTCGCGATCATGGCCCCGTGCCCGGTCGTGGTCGTGCCGCCCGAGCCCGCGGTCGCGGCCGGCTCCGACCCGGAGCCCGTCGCTCCGCCGGCCGCCGTCGCGCACCGCGTCGGGTAGAACGTCGGCGAGACAGTGTCCCTCTTCTGGCGCGTCTTCGTGATCAACGCCGGCCTCCTGGTGGCGGCCGCGATCGCGTTGGCACTATCGCCGGCGACGGTCAGCGCGCCGATCGACCTGGTCGAGGCCGGGATCCTGGCGGCCGGCCTGCTGCTCCTGCTCGGGGCCGACTACCTGCTCCTGCGCCGCACCTTCGGCTCGCTCGAGCGGCTCTCGCGGACGATGCGCAGCGTCGACCTGCTCCGGCCGGGCCGCCGGCTGCCGGTGACGGGCGGCGCCGAGGTCGCGGGGCTCGTGACGTCGTTCAACGAGATGCTCGACCGCCTGGAGACGGAGCGCCGCGAGAGCAACGCGCGGGCGCTCGCCGCGCAGGAGGGAGAGCGCGCCCGCGTCGCCGCCGAGCTCCACGACGAGGTCGGCCAGGCGATGACAGGAGTCCTCCTCCTGCTGGAGCGGGTGTCGAACGGGCTCCCGCCCGAGAGCCGCGGAGCGCTCGTCGACGCGCAGGAGGCAGTGCGTGCGAGCCTCGACGACGTGCGACGCATCGCGCGTGAGCTCCGCCCCGAGCTCCTCGAGCACCTGGGCCTCGTCAGCGCCCTGAAGGCGCTCGCGGACGGGCTGTCCCAACGCACCGGGCTCGAGATCGAGCGCCGGTTCGCCCCGGGGCTCCCCGACCTTCCCGCCGACCGCGAGCTCGTCGTCTTCCGCGTCGCGCAGGAGAGCCTGACCAACGCCGTCCGGCACGCCGGCGCGAGCAAGGTGCTGCTCTCGCTCGAGCCCGGCCGCGAGAGCCTCGTGCTGCGCGTCGTCGACGACGGGAGAGGCCTGAACGGGAGCCAGGCCGACGGCGGCGGGCTGCGGGGCATGCGCGAGCGCGCCGTGATCGTCGGCGCCGCCCTCGCGGTCAAGCGCTCCGAGGCCGGCGGGGTCGAGGTTCGGCTCGAGGTGCCGACCGGGGCGGTCGCGTGATGCCGATCCCGCTCGTCACCCGCATCCTCGTCGCGGACGACCACGAGATCGTCCGCCGCGGCCTCAAGCTCGTGATGGACGCAGAGGCCGACCTCGACGTCGTCGCGGAGGCCGGGGACGGCGCCGAGGCCGTCCGCATCGCCCTCGCGGGTGATGTCGACCTCGCGATCCTCGACGTGAGCATGCCGCGCATGACCGGCCTGCACGCGGCGCGGACGATCGCGCAGCAGGCGCCGTCGGTGCGCACGCTGATCCTCTCCATGTACGAGAACGAGCAGTTCCTCTTCGAGGCGCTGAAGGCGGGTGCGTCCGGCTACGTGCTCAAGTCCGGCGCCGACCGGGACATCGTCGACGCCTGCCGGGCGGCGATGCGCGGGCAGTCGTTCCTGTACCCCGCCGCCGTGTCCGCGCTCGTCCGCGACGTGCTCGAGCGCGACTCGGAGGGTGACCAGATCGACCCGCTCACGCCGCGCGAGCAAGAGGTGCTGAAGCTGATCGCGGAGGCGCACAGCTCGAAGGAGATCGCCGCGCTGCTCACCATCAGCGTCAAGACCGTGGAGCGGCACCGCGCCAACATCCTCGGCAAGCTCGGCATGCGCGACCGTGTCGAGCTCACCCGCTACGCGATCCGGCGCGGCCTCATCGAGCCGTAGCCACACGGTCCCGCGGCGGCGGCTCAGACGAGGAGGAGCAGCAGCAGCGCGCCGACGAGGCCGTAGAAGACGATCGCCTCGGTGAGTGCGAACCCGATCCACATGAGCGGCCGCAGGTTGCCGCTCGCCTCCGGCTGTCGCGCCGTGGACTGGATCATCGCCGCGAAGATGAGCCCCACGCCGACGGCGGTGCCGAACGCGGCCAGCCCGATCGCGAGCCCGAAGCCGAGCGACCGCCCGAGGGTCGAGAGGTCGGCGAGGATCAGGAAGGCGAGCGCTCCCGTCATGTCTCGACGGTCGCAGCTCCCCTCGCTTCGGGCCATCGGCGCCCGAGCCCATCTCCGGCCCGGCGGCCATCCAGGCCCGGCTCGTCGGCCCCGCATGCGGCGTCGGATGAGGGCTGTCCTGCCCGCCGACTGCATGGGCTCCCGGATGGCCGTGGACGGTCCGGTCGGCGATGGTGTCGGTCGGAGGTGTAGATGCCCGGAACGATCGTCTGCGGGGTCGACGAGTCCGCCGAGGTGTCGGGCGCGCTGCCCGTCGCCCGCTCGCTGAGCAAGCGGCTCGACTGCCGGCTCCTGCTCGTGTCCGTCGCGCACGTCCCGCTCGTGCCGGGCGTCAGCGGGGTGCCCTACGGCCACGACGCGCTCCGTGCCGATGCCGTCCACGACGCCGAGCGGCTCCTCCGGCGCGTGCGGTCGGAGCACGGGCTCGGGCTGGCCGAGACGCGCGTCGTCGTGGGCGACCCGGTGCAGGCGCTGTGCTCGGTGGCGAAGGACGAGGGAGCGGACCTCCTCGTCGTCGGCACGCGCGGCCATGGGCCGTTCAGGGCGGCGATGGTCGGGAGCGTGTCGCGCGGCGTCGTCCTGCGCGCACCCTGCCCGGTCGTCGTCGTTCCCCGTGGGACCATGGCGCCGCGGCTGGTCAGCGACCTGGTGCCGGCCGAGGCGCCCGACGCGCGAACACAGGCGCGCGCGAGCTGAGGCGCGAGATCCCGTTCCCGCGAAGGCAGCTCCTGGCGGCGGGATCCGGATTCTCCCGACGACCGGACCCCGCCGCACTGCTGTGATGGACGGGGAGCACTCGAAGGTTCCCCCACCACGGGACTCCCGCCCGTCCAGCACCGCGGAGCATCGTCGGTTCGGCGCTCGGGTGGAATAGGTGACACCACCCATCCCGGGTGCCGCGTGCTCAGCCGCTCTCGCGTCTCAGCCGGGGAGCCCGACGGCGCTCGCGTCGAGGTCGGGCGTCGCGTCCGCGACGACCCGTGCGATCGCCTCGAAGACGTCCTGGCCCGCGAGCGAGTACGCCGACGTGAAGTCGACCGCGCCGTTCACCTCGAGGACCGACCAGCCGCCGCCCGGCACGGGGAGCAGGTCGACGCCCACGATGTCTCCCTCGACCGCCGAAGCGGCAGCCACGGCCAGCGCGCAGGTCTCGGCGCACGGCTCCACCGGACGGCGGGTGCCGCCGAGGGCGATGTTCGTCCGCCACTCGCCGCGGGCCGCGACGCGCTCGACGGCGCCGACCACGCGGCCGCCGGCGACGACGAGGCGCAGGTCGAAGTCCGCGGGCGGGACGAGCTCCTGCACGAGCGCGCCCTGGCGCCGGAACCAGGCCC
>SIRU01000019.1 GCA_004366385.1 Actinomycetota bacterium | reverse complement strand
GCGAGGACGCCGTGTTCACGATCGTCGTGAAGAACCTCGGCCCGGGCACGGCGACCGGCGTCACGGTGAACGACACGCTGCCAGGCACCGGCTGGACGATCACGAGCCAGGACGGCACCGCGTGCGAGATCGACGCCGACGTCCTCACCTGCTCGGGCATCGAGCTCGAAGAGGAGGCGACGTACACGGTCGTCATCACGAAGAGGACGACGAGCGCCGACTGCGCCGATCTCCCGAACACGGTGACGGTTGCCGCGGAGAACGAGGATCCGGGTGCCGGCGAGAACAACACGGCCAGCGACACAGTCGAGGTGAACTGCTCCGACGTGGTCGTCGAGAAGACGGGCAACGGCCCGATCTCGGCCGGTGAGACGGCGACCTTCACGATCACCATCACGAACCTCGGCCCCGGCACGGCAAACGGCGTCACGCTGAGCGACACGCTCGTCGGCGACGGCTGGGCGATCGACTCCGAGACCGTCCCGGGCAAGTGCGACATCGACCAGGGCGTCCTCTCCTGCTCGGGCATCACGCTCGCACAGGACGGCACGTTCACGGTCGTCGTCTCGAAGACCACGTCGGCGGCCGACTGTGGGACGATCCCGAACGAGGTCACGGTCGGCGCGGCGAACGAGGACCCGCAGGCGGACGAGAACAACACCGCCGAGGCGTCCATCGTCGTGAACTGCCCCGACATCACAGTCGAGAAGACGGGCAACGGAACGGTGACCGTGCCGGGCTTCGCGATCTTCACGATGACGATCTCGAACCTCGGGCCGGGCACTGCGACCGACGTCGGCCTCACCGACGACCTGCCGGGCTCCGGCTGGGAGATCGTGAGCCAGACGGACGAGAACGAGCCGAAGTGCTCGCTCGACCAGGACGGCGAGACGCTGACCTGTGCGGGGATCACGCTCGCCGCGTCCGGCGAGGGCTCGACGTACAGCGTCCAGGTCCGCCGGGCGACCTCGGCTCCCGCCGACTGCGGGCCGATGCCGAACACGGCCACCGTGTCGGCCGGCAACGAGCCCGAGTCGGCGACCGAGAACAACTCCGACAGCGACACGATCACCGTCCGCTGCCCGGGCACGATCATCGTCAAGAAGAAGACGATCCCGGCCGGCAGCGAGACGGAGTTCGACTTCACGTTCGCCGAGGCGAACACCGACAGCGCACTCGAGGGCGAGACCAACTTCACGCTGGCGCACGGCCAGAAGAAGACCTTCGGTGACCTCGGCCCGGGCTCGTACACGGTCACCGAGACCGTCCCCGAAGGCTGGGATCTCGAGGCGATCAACTGCGGCGAGGCCGTCGTCGAGAAGGACGGCTCCTCCGTCACGATCGAGCTCGCCGAGAACGAGGTCGTCAAGTGCGTCTTCGTGAACGAGGAGGACTCGGAGATCATCGTCGAGAAGCAGACGATCCCGAACGGCGACCCGACGAAGTTCCAGTTCGACGCCAGCTGGGAAGAGGGCTCGTTCCTCCTCGGCGACGGCGAGTCGCGGTCGTCGGGCGACCTCGAGCCGGGCCAGTACGTGGTCGGCGAGGACGTCCCGCTCGGCTGGGATCTCACGAACATCGACTGCGGCCAGGCCAGCGTCCAGCAGGAGAGCTCGGCCGTGGTCATCACGCTCGGCCCCGGCGAGACGGTGCGCTGCGTGTTCACGAACACGAAGCGCCCGCCGGGCTCGATCGCGGTCATCAAGACGGCCAACCCGACGACGATCAAGGAGCCGGGCGGCACCGTGAACTACACGGTCACCGTCCAGAACACCTCGACGGTGGACGTCACGATCAACTCGGTCGTCGACGACAAGTTCGGCAACCTCGCCAACGTGGCGGGCGGCAACCCGGCCGGGTGCTTCGCCGTCCCGTTCGTGCTGGCGCCCGGCGCCACCTCGACCTGCACGTTCCCGAAGAACGTGACGGGCACGCCCGAGACGCCGCACGTCAACGTCGTCACGGCGACCGGCACGGACACGAGCGGGAACCAGCTCACGGCCTCGGACGATGCGCGCGTCGACTTCACGCCGCGTCTCATCGACCTGGTCATCGTGAAGAACGCGACGACGCCGACGCCGCTGAACGAGATCGTCACGTACACGCTGACGGTGACGAACAAGGGCCCGGACACCGCGACGAACGTCCAGATGGCGGATCCGGCGCCTGCCGGGATCGTGTACCTGTCCGTGAACCCGGGCGCTCCGACGTGCACGCTGACGCCGAGCATGGTCACGTGCAGCCTCGGGACGCTCGAGGTGAACCAGTCGCGGACGATCACGATCAGGGCCCGGGCCACGCTCGTCGGCCGGCACGTGAACACGGCGACGGTCACCGGCGAGGGCGGCCGCGAGACGAACCCGGCCGACAACGTGGACACCGCGTTCACGGTCGTCCCGAAGCCGGCCGTGCCGCCGGTCAAGCCGCAGCCGTCGGTGTGCCTGACGCTGACGGTGACGTCGTCGAAGATGGTCAAGGCCGACGGCAAGCCCGACGTGCTGAGGGTGCGCGTGACCCAGGGCAAGAAGCGCGTCCAGGGCACGAAGGTCGTCGCCCGCGGCGTGGGCGTGAAGAAGTCCGCGCGCTCGAACGCCAAGGGCCTGGCCACGATTCGGATCAACCCGAGGAAGCCCGGCGTGATCACGATCACCGCCGTGCAGACCAAGAACCAGAAGATCTGCGGCCCGAAGCGGATCGGCGCAGTGGGAGTCTTCCTCCCGCCGCTGACGGGCTAGCGATCGAAGGGAGCCGGGAGCAGAGCGGGGCGGCTGCGGTCGCCCCCTCCGCTTCCTGGCCCACCGGGGGGCTCGACCTCGGTCGGGCCCCCTCCCCAGCTCCCGCCCCCGGCACCGTCACTCGAACGGGGAATTGCCGGTCACTCCGGTGGGGGATACCCTCAGCGAGGGAAGGTTCGTGCCGATGACGAGAGCGATGACCATGCGAAGGCTCACGGCGGCGGCGGCCGGCACCATGCTGCTGTTGCTCGCGCTCGCCGTCGCCGCCGCCCCTCGCGCGGGAGCGGCCCCCGTGAGCCAGGCGCAGTTCACGGTCGTCGGCTCCGGCCCGATCGTGTGGCACCAGGTCGCGGTGCGCGCGAAGCCGAACGAGCGTGCGAAGCGCCTCGCGGTGCTCAAGGAGTTCCGCGAGGGCTTCCGCCCGCAGTACGTGCTCGCGCTCTCGCAGGTGACGGACCCGAAGACCGGCAAGGCGACCTGGTACCGCGTCAGCGTGCCCGGGCGTCCGAACGGGCGCACCGGGTGGGTGCGCGCGGCCTCCGTCCACATCACGCCGATGAACAAGCGGCTGTTCATCGACCGTCGCACGCGCCGCTTCCAGTTCTGGCACGGCAACCGGCTCGTCCGCTCGGGGAGGGTCGCCGTCGGCAAGCCGGGGGCCGAGACGCCGACCGGGCTCTTCTACGTCCAGTCGAAGTTCGTCCCGAACACGGCGATCCTCGGCGCGTACGCGTTCGAGACGAGCGCCTACTCGAAGCTGACCGACTGGCCCGGCGGCGGCATCGTCGGCGTCCACGGGACGCCGTGGCCTCACCTGCTCGGCCAGGCCGTGTCCCACGGGTGCATCCGCCTGCACAACGAGGACGTCCGCTTCCTGCGCGCGCGCGTCCCGCTCGGGATGCCGATCAAGATCGTCGGGTAGCGTCGTCGTGCGCAGCGTCTAACCTCTGCCGGGGCGTGCCCCCGGAGACCACCTCCATGGCGTCGGCCTCCGAGCGGCGCCTCTCGCCCGTCGGCGCGCTCGTCGCGGCGATCGCGCTCGCCGCGCTCGTGTACGCGGGGTTCGCGTCCCTCGTGCAGACGCCGCGGGTCTTCTACGACGAGCTCATCTACATGGAGGCGGCCGCATCGCTGGCGGAAGGGGACGGGCTCGAGGTGCGCGGCGAGCGGTACCGGTACGGCCCCCTGTATCCCGCGGTGATCGCGCCGCTCGTCGCCCTGGCCCCGGACCGGGAGGTCGCCTACGCGCTCGTGAAGGTGCTGAACGCGCTCCTCTTCGCGCTGGCCGCGATCCCCGTGTACCTCTTGGCGAGACGGCGCCTCGACCCGTGGCCGAGCGTCGCGGTCGGCGTGCTCGCGATTCTCGCGCCGGCGAGCGCCTACGTGACCGTCGTCATGACCGAGAGCCTCGCCTACCCCCTGTTCGCCTGGGCGCTGCTCGCGATCGTGCTCGCGCTCGAGCGACCGAGCGCCCCGCGCCAGCTCGGCGCGCTGGTCGTCATCGGCCTCGCGATCCTCACCCGCGCGCAGTTCCTGCTCCTCTACGCCGCGTTCCTCGCCGCGCTCGTGCTCGCGCAGGCGCTCCTGCCGCAGCGGAGCGAGCTCGGATGGCGGGGGCTGCGCGCGCTCTGGCCGGCGGGGGCGTCGTTCGTCGCCGGGATCGCGCTCTTCGTCGCAGCGCCGTTCGTCCGCGGGGAGAGCCCGTCGAAGGCGCTCGGCGGCTACGAGGGGCTCGTGCGGACGTACGACCTCCTGAACGTCGCGAAGTGGACCGTGTGGCACGCGTCGGCGCTCGAGCTCTACCTCGCGGTGGTCGCGGTCGCCGTCGCCCCGGTCGTGCTCGCCGCCGCCTTCCGCCGGGCCCGCGCAGGCTCGGAGCGCTCCGCTGCGTTCGTGGCCGCGTTCGCCACCGTGAACGCGGCCGCGCTGCTCGTGACCGCGGTCGTCGTGACGTCCCAGGAACTGCCCGAGGTGGCCATCGAGCGCCTCCACGACCGCTACCTCTTCTACGTCGTCCCGCTCTGGCTGATCGTGCTCGTCGGGTGGCTGGCGGAGGGCTCGCCCCGCCCGCGGGTGGAGATGCGCGTGGGCGTGGTGACCGCGTTCGTGCTGGCGCTCGTGTTCCCCTACTGGCAGCTCGAGCTCGAGGACGGCGTGAAGCTCTTCAGCGCCGTGGGCACGGCTCTCCCAGCCGCGATCCAGGTGCTCGCCGGCTCGACGGTCGCGGGCGCGGCCGTCACCATCCTTCTGGTGGGCGTGCTCCTCGCGGTCGTGGCGCGCGGGAGCGGAGGGCCGCGGCTCGTCGTCGGCGTGCTCGTCGCGGTCTTCCTGCTGAACGCGGTGCTCGGGTGGGGCCGCGCGTTCAACCCGCCAGAGAGGGAGGTCTTCGCCGGAGGCCTCGAGCGGCGCTGGGTGGACGAGCGCGTGCCGGAGGGCGCGGTCGTCACCGTGCTCGACAGCGCCTGCGAGGACGCGGTGCTGGAGCGGGACAGCTACTTCCTCACCGAGTTCTTCAACGGCTCGATCGAGGACGTCCTCGCACTCGCGACCGAGGATCCGGGCGCGCGGATCGCGGCCGACGGGCGCGTCGTGCTCGCGGACGGGAGCCCTCTCGAGGCCGAGTACGTCGTCGCGCAGCCGGGCGTGCGCCTCGAGGGGCGCGAGCTCGGGTCCGGAACCGCGACGGGCCTCGCTCTCTGGGAGGTCGGGGGCCCGGTGCAAGTCGCCGCGCGCCCCCAGGCGCCCACGTCTGAGGGCTTCTGCCTGCCCCCTCCGTCGTGATGCGTCGTCCGCGGTACGCCCTCGCGGCGCTCGTCGTCTCCGCGTTCGCGGTCTACGCGCTCGCTGGCACCACGATTGCCTCGCCGCACGCGTTCGCGGATGAGCTCCTCTATCTCGAAGCCGCGTCGTCGATCGCCGAGGGGAAGGGCCTCACGCTCCGCGGTGAGCCGTACGAGTACGGGCCGCTGTATCCGCTGGCGCTCGCGCCGCTCGTCCGGCTCGCGCCCGACCCCGATGGCGCGTGGGTCGCCGCGAGAGCCCTGAACGCCCTCTTCCTCGCGCTCACGGCGGTGCCGGTCTTCGTCCTAGCGCGGCGGCTTCTCCGCCCGTGGCCCGCGGTCGCGGTGAGCGGCCTCGCGGTCGCGATCCCGTCCGCGAAGTACGTGTCGCTCGTGATGACCGAGAGCCTCGCGTACCTTGCCGCCGCCTGGGCGATGGTGGCCATCGTGCTCGCCGCAGAGCGGCCGACCTGGGTGCGGCAGACAGCCGCCCTCGGTGCGGTCGCCGTAGCTGTGGGCGTGAGAACGCAGTTCGTCGCCTTCGCAGTCGCATACGTGCTCGCGCTCACCGTTGCCACGATCCTGGTCCCGGGACGCAGCGCGCGGCCGGCTTCGCTCGGCCGTGCGTATCTGCCGACCGCCCTCGCGCTCGCGGCGGGAGCCGTGTTCTTCGTCGTCGTGCCGGTCGTCCGTGGCGTCCCCCCGGCGATCCTCGGCAAGTACGACACGCTCTGGCGCTCGTACGACCCGGTCGAGGTTCTGCGCTGGATCGTCTTCCACCTCGCGAACCTCGAGCTGTACGTCGCGGTGATCCCGTTCGCAGTCGCGCCGATCGTGCTCGCGTCCCTGTACCGGCGGGCGCGCGCAGGCGACGAGCGAGAGGCGGCGTTCCTCGCCCTGTTCGTCGCGGTCAACACCGTGCTCCTGCTCGTCGTGGCCGCCTTCAACTCCACCATCTGGGCGGGCGAGCGCCTGCACGACCGGCAGCTCTTCTACGTCGTCCCGCTCTGGCTCGTGGTGCTGTTCGTGTGGCTCCGAGACGGGCTCCCCCGGCCTCTCGTGGCCACCTCCGTGGGCGCCGCCGCTGCACTGATCCTGCCGTTGCTGCTCCCGCTCCCGGACTTCGTCTGGGACGAGTACGGGCTCCAGCACAACGCGGCGGTGACCGCGCTCTGGGTGCAGGTCAGCCAGGGGCTCGAGTCGATCGGGCTCGGTGTGCTCGTCGCCCTCGCGGTCGTCCCGCTGCTCGCCGTGCTGCTCCTCTCCCTGATTCCGCCCCGGCTCGGGCCCGTGGCCCCGGGGCTCGTCCTCGCGTTCTTTCTGGCCGCAGGCGTCGCGGCCTGGACGAACGTCGCCGGTGTCGCCCGCGATGCGGCCGCAGTCCTTCCGGCTCCGTCGCGTGCGTGGGTGGACGAGCGAGTCCCCGACGGGCGCGCCGCCACGCTTCTGACCGCGATCGGGACGTGCTATCCGACCGACGCGACGCAGGCCCGCTACCTCGTCGAGTTCTTCAACCGACGAGTCGTGGACGTCGCGCACCTCGGAGATCGCCCCGACTACCTCCAGCCGGATCGCGCGCGGGTCGCTCCTGACGGCGCCGTGCACGCCGACGGTGTGCCGCTCCATGCCGAGTACGTCGTCGCGCCGGCGCACCTCGCAGTCGAGGGGACGAGGATCGCGACGGGTACGAGCGTCCGGCTCGCCCTCACGCGTGTGGACGGGCCGGTGCGGGTGGCGCCGGAACGGGTCCGGGCCGAGCTCGCGCGCGGCTGCGGCTGAGCGAGGAGGCCTACGAGCTCGCGAGGAACGCGTACGGGCGCGGCGTCCGGCTCTCGGAGAGGAGCTGGCGCGAGGTGCGCTCGGCCTGCGGGCGCGTCGCGAGCGCGCGCAGCTTGTTCCCGCCGTCGAGGAAGCGGTGCCCCGACTCGAACGTCCGCCACGCGCCGCCCGGGCCGTGGGAGACGGAGACGCGCTCGAAGCGGAACGAGAAGCGGTTGCACTGCACCTTGCCGCCGTTGAAGGTCTCGGCGGTCGCGATCGGCGCCCAGCGGCCGGACGAGCCGCGGAGCCGGATCGGCTTCGTCGCGGGCCGGCCGTCGACCCACACGCGCCAGACACCGGGGCGGCCCGCCATCTCGAGCACCGCCACGCTCCGGCTCTTCCCGACCTGGAGCTCCCGCTCGAGGATGATGAGCTGCGGGTAGCGGCCGCCGCGGGTGACCTCCGCGTAGAGGAACGGCGGCGTCTGCTCGACAGCCGCGATCCCAACCTGGATCCACGCGTCCTCGCCGTTCGGGCCCTGCCCCGGCCCGCCGACGCCGACCCAGCCGGCGACGTGCCCGCCGGAGGCGACGAACGCCTCGCGGGTGAGCGTGATGATCGCGCGCGCGCCGTGGCCGCGGTCGGTCGCCTGGTGCCCGGCGTACGAGTAGCCGCCGTTCCCGGCGACGTCGACACCGCAGCGGGCTTGCCCGGTCGCGGTGCCCGACTCGGTGACGAGCGCGGCGACGGTGAGGGCGCCGGCCACGACTGCAAGGAGGGAGCGAATCACAGCCCCTTGGTCGGCTCCCCAAAGCGGGTGAGCCATCCCTCGTTCTCGCCATCAAGCCCGTGACGCCCTGCCACCTAGAATGCGCGGGATGGCGAGGACGGAGGATCGCGAGACCTCGGGCTCGATCGAGGCCTGGCGCGAGCAGCGCTACGACCGGGCGCCCGAGCGCACGGACGAGCTCTTCACCACCATCTCAGGGCTCGACACGGAGCCGCTGTACGCGCCCGACAACACGGACGTCGACTACGAGCGGGACCTCGGCTACCCGGGGGAGTACCCGTTCACCCGAGGGGTGTACCCGTCGATGTACCGCGGCCGGCTCTGGACGATGCGGCAGTTCGCCGGCTTCGGCACGGCGGAGGAGACGAACGCGCGCTTCCGCTATCTCCTCGATCACGGCCAGACGGGGCTCTCGACCGCGTTCGACATGCCGACGCTCATGGGCTACGACTCGGACCACCCGCGCTCGCTCGGCGAGGTCGGCCGGGAGGGCGTCGCGGTCGACTCGCTGGCCGACGCGGAGACGCTCTTCGCGGGCATCCCGCTCGGCGACGTCTCGACCTCGATGACGATCAACTCGCCGGCGGCCATCCTGCTCGCGTACTACGTCTGCGTCGGCGAGCAGCAGGGCGTTCCCCGCGACCAGCTCCGCGGCACCGCGCAGACGGACATCCTCAAGGAGTACATCGCGCAGAAGGAGTGGATCTACCCGCCCGAGCCGTCCATGCGGCTCGTCACGGACATGGTCGAGTTCTGCTCGCGGCAGAGGCCGCCCTTCCACCCGATCTCGATCTCGGGGTACCACATCCGCGAGGCCGGCTCGAACGCGGCGCAGGAGCTCGCGTTCACGCTCGCGGACGGGTTCGCGTACGTCGAGGCGGCGATCGAGCGCGGGCTGGACGTCGACGACTTCGCGCCGCGGCTCTCGTTCTTCTTCAACGCGCACCTCGACTTCTTCGAGGAGATCGCGAAGTACCGGGCTGCGCGCCGGATCTGGGCGCGCGAGCTGCGCGAGCGCTTCGGCGCGCGCTCGGAGCGCTCGCTGCTCATGCGCTTCCACACGCAGACCGCGGGCGTCTCGCTCACCGCACAGCAGCCCGAGGTGAACATCGTGCGGACGGCGCTGGAGGCGCTCGCGGCCGTGCTCGGCGGCACGCAGAGCCTGCACACGAACTCCTTCGACGAGGCGCTCGCGCTGCCGACGGAGGAGGCGGCCCGGCTCGCGCTCCGCACGCAGCAGGTGATCGCGCACGAGTCCGGCGTCGCCGCCGCGATCGACCCGCTCGGCGGCTCGTACCACGTCGAGGAGCTGACCTCGCTGCTCGAGGCGCAGGCGTACGAGTACTTCGACCGCATCGAGAAGCTCGGCGGCGTCATCCCGGCGATCAAGGACAACTTCTTCCAGCGGGAGATCGCCGAGGCGTCGTTCCGCTACCAGGCCGAGGTCGAGTCGGGGAAGCGCGTGGTCGTCGGCGTCAACCGCTACCTGCTGGACGACGAGGAGCCGATTCCGATCCTCAAGATCGACCCGGCGCTGGAGACGAAGCAGATCGAGCGGCTCGCGGCGGTGAAGGCAGGGCGCGACTCGGCCGTGGTCGAGTCCCGGCTCGCGGCGCTGAAGGACGCCGCGGCGCGCGACGACGTCAACCTCATGCCGCTGATCGTCGACGCGGCGCGCGACTACGTCACGCTCGGGGAGATGTGCGACGCCCTGCGCGAGGTGTGGGGCGTGTGGCGCGAGACGCCGGTCTTCTGAGTCAGACGTCGAGCTCGAGGCCGTCGTAGGCGAGCTCGTACTCGTCCGGGGTCGGAAGCTCGCACGGGCGGTGCGTCACGAGGAGCCGCCTCGCGCCCGAGGCCTCGTACGCGTCGACCGCCTCCTCGAGCGAGAGGTGGCCTCGCGGCTCGCCGTCGAGCTCGCCCCGGAGCAGGGTGGCCTCGCAGACGAAGAGGTCCGCGTCCTTCGCGCACGAGACGAGCTCGTCCGACGGCGCGGAGTCGCCGGAGTAGGCGAGCGAGCGGCCGTCCCCCTCGACGCGGAACGCGTACGTTCGCAGCCGATAGTGCGGGACCTTGGTCGCGATCACCGTGAGCGGTCCGACCTGGAAGGGCGTGTCCGGCTCGTACTCGTCGAGGACGAACGTCTTCTCGAACATGTCCGGGAAGCCCAGCGCGCCGCCGAGCTCGGCAAGGAACGCGGCGCCGCCCGGCTGCACCCAGAGCTGTGGGCGTGGGAGCGGCCCGTTGGTCGAGAGGTAGTAGCTGCCCCAGACCCAGGGAACGAGATCGCCCCAGTGGTCGAGGTGCCAGTGCGTGATCGCGATCCCGTCCACCTGCGGCCAGAGCTCGGACTCGCGAAGCCTCCCGAGGACGCCGGGGCCGCAGTCGAGGAGCAGCCGGCTCCCGTTCGCCTCGAGCATGTAGCCGGAGTGCGCGCTGCCCGGGTTCGGCCATGCGGGCGACGAGCCGATGACGTTCAGGCGCACCGCGGTATTCTGCCGATGTGCCGCCGCGGAAGATCCGAGTGGTGATCGCGAAGCCGGGGCTCGACGGTCACGATCGCGGCGCCAAGATCATCGCGCGCGCGCTCCGCGACGCCGGCATGGAGGTCATCTACACCGGGCTCCACCAGACCCCGGAGCAGATCGTGGAGACCGCGATCCAGGAGGACGCGGACGCGGTCGGCGTCTCCATCCTCTCGGGCGCGCACATGACCCTCGTCCCGAGGATCGTCGACGGCCTGCGCGAGAACGGCGCCGACGACGTGCTCGTGGTGGTGGGCGGCACGATCCCGCCGGACGACGCGGACGAGCTGAAAGGGCACGGCGTCGCGGCGGTCTTCGGCCCGGGCGCGACGACGACCGAGATCGTCGACTTCCTGCGCGGCGCAGTCGCGGCCTGACGCTCGTCGGCCCCGTTCGCCCTATGCTGCGCGACTACGGTTCTGCGCCGAGCCGGGCGGTGGCCGTCGGCGCAGGGCGAGGACGCGCATTCGGGGAGGCGGCGTGGACGACAGGATCGGGCAATCCGAGCGCGAGCCCGTCGCGAGGAGCGACGGCGATCGCGCGATCTCGCTCTCCGTCGTCGTTCCCGCTCACAACGAGGCCGGGTCGATCGCGGGAACCGTCGTCGGGATCCGGTCCGCGCTCGAGGCCGCCTCGATCGAGCACGAGGTGATCGTCGTCGACGACGCGAGCACGGACGACACGGAGCCGATCGTGACCGGGCTCGCCGCACGGGATCCACGCGTGCGGTACTACCGATCGCACCACCCACGCGGGTTCGGCTTCACCGTCCGGTCGGGCCTCGACATGTTCGCGGGCGACGCCGTCGCGATCGTCATGGCCGATGGATCAGACGATCCGAACGACCTGGTGCGGTACCACACGGTGCTCCAAGAGGGCTACGACTGCGCCTTCGGCTCGCGCTTCGTCCGCGGAGCGACGGTGCAGGACTATCCAGGAGCGAAGCTGGTGCTCAATCGCATCGTGAACTGGGGGATCAGGGTGCTGTTCCGCAGCGGGTACAACGACACGACGAACGCGTTCAAGGCATATCGCCGCGAGGTGATCGAGACGGTTCAGCCTCTGCTCTCCAACCACTTCAACCTCACCGTCGAGCTACCGCTCAAGGCGATCGTACGCGGGCACTCGTATCGAGTCGTGCCGATCTCGTGGCGCAACCGGACGGCGGGGACGTCGAAGCTGTCACTCCGCGAGATGGGGAGCCGGTACGCCTTCATCGTCCTGTACGTGCTCCTCGAACGCACGCTCAGCCGCGGGGACTATCGCCGGCGCCCGCACATCCCCGAGCACGACGAGCCCGCTTCGGTCGGGGGCGCGCCGGACTTGCGCGCGTGAGCGCGGGCGAGCTGAGCGGCCCGGCGCCTCGAGCCGAGGCTCTCCAGGTCGGTCGTCGCTCCGCCGCGCTTGCGCTCGCGACGGCGTTCGCGCTCGTCGCCTTGGCTCTCGTGCTGCTCGTCCCGCAGACGACGGGCGGGGGATGGGAAATGGACGAGGGCGCCGTGCTCGCATACGCCGAGCGTGTCCTCCAGGGCGACGTGCCGCATCGTGACTTCCTGACTTTCTACGGCCCCGGCAACCCATGGCTCGTCGCCGGGGCGCTCGCGGTCTTCGGCGCACGGGTCGAGGTCGAGCGTGCCGTCGGAGTGCTCTACCGGATCCTCGTCGTCCTGGCGCTCTTCGTGCTGGCGTGGCGTCTCGCTGGCCTGCTCGCGGGCGCGTTGGCGGCGCTGGTCTCCCTGGTGCTCATGGCGGAGGAGCTCGTCTGGGCGTACGCCACGTACGGGTCGATCGCGTTCGCCCTGGCCGGCCTGGCCCTGGCCGTCCTCGCGGTCGGCGCCGGCGAGGGATCGCGGGCGCTCGCGCTCGGGGCGGGCCTGGCGGCTGGGGTCGCCGTGCTCATGCGGTACGACTTCGTGCTCGCAATCGTCGTGTCGGCGGCCCCGCTGTTCCTCTATGTGGACTCGCGCCTGCGCGTCTGGTACGCGGGTGGGTTCGCCGTCACGGTCGGGGTGTACCTCCCCTACGCGCTCGTCGTCGGACCTGAGCGGATCGGTCGAGTCGCGGGGGACATGCTGGCGACGGGAAGCGGCCGCAGGCTCCCGCTCCCGCTGGAGGCGACGTACCCCGGGAGGCTGCTGGTGCTCGCGACCGTGGTTGCACTCGCGCTGGTTGCGGTCGGAGCCGTGATGGCCTGGCGACGCCGCGGCGCTGTCGAGGGACGGATCGTCCTCGCCGCCGGTCTCTTCAGCATCGGACTTGCGCCCTGGGTGTTCTCGCGGCCCGACATTCATCACATCCGGCCGGCCGCGATCGTCCCGCTCAGCCTGCTTCCGGCTCTCCTGGTGTTCGGTGCCCAGGAGCTCTTGGGCGGGCGGCGCGCCCGGGTAACTGTGGTTGCCGTGGTCGCAGGCGTGACGCTCGGGTTCGCGCTTGCGTCGGACGAGATCCGCCTCCCACGGATGAGCGATGCTCCCGCCGTGGAGAGTTCCGAGCGGGCGTTCCCCTTGAGCGGCGCGAGGACGGCGCGCGATGTCACGAGAGTGGTCTCGGAGGTGGAGCGGCTCTCGAGCCCCGGAGAGTCGCTGTTCGTCGGCCCGCTCGACCTCCGCCGCCTCAACTACGGGCCGACCTACGTCTACTTCCTGCTTCCGCAACTCGAGCCCGCGTCGTACTACATGGAGCTGAACCCGAACACCGCCTCGCGGGACGGCTCGGGCTTCGTCGACGAGCTCCGCGCCGCCGATTGGCTCGTCCTCACGAGCCGATGGGACGACTGGTGGGAGCCGAACGACTCCATCGACTTCGGATCCGCCGAGCCGAACCGCGTCGTCCGCGACCTGTTCTGCCAACGCGTGAGGGCGGGGCAGTACCGGCTCTACGAGCGCTGCGAGCGAGCCGGCACATGAGCGCGCCGCCCCTCGAAGACGTGTACGACCGTCGTTTCAGCGACGACGAAGCACGGGCCAAGGACGCGATGTGGCGCGTGATCTGCCGTCATCTGCAGCGGTACGTCGACGAGGGCGGCGTCGTGCTCGACCTCGCCTGCGACCGAGGGTACTTCGCCCGGAACATCGTTGCCAAGGAGCGGTGGGCGACCGACGCTCGCGACGTGCAGGAGCACCTTCCGCCCGAAGTGCGGTTCGTCCAGTCGGACGGTCTGCTCCTCGACGACGTGCTCCCGGCCGACACGTTCGACGTGATCTTCACGAGCAACTACCTCGAGCATCTCGCCTCCGGCGAGGAGGTGATACGCCAGCTGACGGTCGCCCGCGGCCTTCTTCGCCCGGGTGGCCGGGTGATCGTCCTCCAGCCGAACGCCCGTCTCGTCGGCGGGGCGTACTGGGACTTCATCGACCACAAAGTCGCACTCACCGAGAAGAGCCTGGCCGAGGCTGCGGAGCTCGCCGGCCTGAGGACCGTCGAGGTCGTCACGCGCTTTCTCCCGTACACCACGAAAAGCCGTCTACCGACGAGCCCCCTGCTGGTCAGGGCGTACCTCGCGCTTCGGCCTGCGTGGAGGTTGCTCGGCAAGCAGACTCTGTACATCGCCGAGCGTCCGTCGTGACGAGGGTCGCCGTGGTCACGGGCTCGAGCGGGCTCGTCGGGTCGGAGATGGTCGTCACGCTCGACCGGCGCGGCTGGATCGTGCACGGCGTCGACAACAACATGCGGGCCGACTTCTTCGGGGTCGACGGCGACACGACCGCGAACCTCCGGCGCCTCCGCGAACGGGCTCGGCGCTTCGAGCACCACGATCTCGACGTCCGAGACCGCGAAGGCGTCGCGCGGCTCTTTGCGGACACTCGGCCCGAGCTCGTCGTGCATGCCGCGGCGCAGCCGTCACACGATCTCGCCGCGAGCCGCCCGTTCGACGACTTCGAGGTGAACGCGGTGGGCACGCTCAACCTCCTCGAGGCTGCGCGGGCGAGCGCCCCGGAGGCGCCGTTCGCGTTCCTCTCGACGAACAAGGTGTACGGCGATGCACCGAACGAGCTCGAGCTCGTGGAGCTCGAGACCCGGTACGACTACGCCGACCCGGCGCTTCATGACGGCATCGACGAGGACTGCCGGATCGACGCCACCACGCACAGTCTGTTCGGGGCGTCCAAGGCTGCCGCAGATCTCCTCGTCCAGGAGTACGGCCGTTACTTCGGGATGCCCACCGTCTGCCTCCGCGGGGGCTGCCTCACCGGCTCGAGCCACGCGAGCGCCGAGTTGCACGGCTTCCTCGCGTACCTCGCCCGGTGTGTACGCGAGGGTCGCTCGTACCGGGTGCTCGGCTACAAGGGCAAGCAGGTGCGCGACAACATCCACGCGAGCGACGTGTGCGCCGCCATCCTCGCCTTCGCCGAGAGCCCCAAGCCGGGAGCCGTCTACAACATCGGTGGAGGGCGCGCGAACTCGATCTCGATCCTCGAGGCGATCGCCAGGTTCGAAGAGCTCACCGGGCGGAACCTCGACTGGGAGTACGTGGACGAGCCGCGACGCGGCGATCACATCTGTTACATCAGCGACCTGAGGCGGCTTCGGGGCGACTTCCCGACCTGGTGCGTCGAGGTCTCGCTCGACGAGATCCTGACCGACCTCGCGGGTGTCGCCGGCTCGACGGTCGCGGGCGCGTGAAGCGCGTCCTCGTCACGGGCGGCGCCGGCTTCATCGGCGGCCACCTCGCCCACGGGCTCGTCCGGGACGGTCATGCGGTCACCGTGCTCGACAGCCTCGCGACGGGGAAGCGCGAGAACGTGCCCGAGGCGGCGGTCTTCGTCGAGGGCGACGTCAGGGAGCGCGACACCGTCGAGGCGGTCTTCTCCGCCGCGCGCTTCGACGCCGTGTGTCATGTAGCGGGGCAGGCGAGCATCAGCCGCTCGTTCGCGTCTCCCGAGGACGATCTCGACACGAACGTCCTCGGCACGCTGAACGCGATCCGCTCGTGTCTCGTCCATCAGGTCCCGCGGCTCGTGTACGCGAGCTCGATGACCGCGTACGGCCAGCCCTCGGTGGTGCCCACACCGGAGAGCGCCGCGTGCCTCCCGGTGTCGTACTACGGAGTAACGAAGCTCGCGGGCGAGCGCTACGTCCAGATCACGGGCGATCGTCCGGACGTGTCGCTGGACGTGACGTCGCTCAGGATGTTCAACGTGTACGGCGCGCGGCAGAGCGTCGACAACCCCTACCAGGGAGTCCTCGCGATCTTCATCGGGAACCTGCTTCGCGGCGAGCCGATCACGATTCACGGGGATGGCGAGCAGACGAGGGACTTCGTGCACGTGGACGACGTTGTCGAGGCGTGGCTTCGTGTGCTGGAGAGACCGGAGTCCCACGGGCGCGTGCTCAACGTCGGAAGCGGCCGCGAGACGTCGGTCAACGATCTCGCGCTGGGCGTGCTCGCCACGTTCGGCGAGTCCCCCGAGAGCTGGGAAGTCCGGCGCACCGAGGCCCAGCTGGGCGACCAGCGCCGGTCCGCGGCCGACACCAGGGCTCTGTCCGCACTGGGTTGGTCTCCGTCGGTCTCGTTCGCGGACGGCCTGGCACGGACGGTCGAATGGGCGCGCGCCACACATGGGGCCCGGTCTGCCGAGACCGGCGTCCCTCGGGACTAACGTCGAGTGACTTGGCGCGCCGTGAGCGAGCGCGGGGCGCCGACGATCGCGGCCTCCGTCGCTTTCGCCTTCGGGGTGTAGGCCGTCACCGGCGTCCGTGCCTTCAGGGCGGGGGCGGCCGAGACCGTGAGGTCGCCGTTCGCCGGGGTCGGCGCGAGCGCTTCCGGCGCCGCTGCCAGCTCCACCCGCCTGCGGTCGATCGTGAGCCAGCGCCCGCCCGGGTAGTGGCGCACCTGGTCGACGTCGAGCCGGACGACGCCCTTCGTCGCCGAGACGACCTCGCCGCGCAGCCCGAGGCTGAACGGCGAGCCCAGCTTCGCCGCGAAGAGCGGCTTCACCGCACGCTTCAGGTGCCTGTACGGGCTCACGTCCGCGCCGCCGCCGGGATGCACCTCGAAGTGGAGGTGCGGGTTGCCGTTCGCGTCACCCGAGTCGCCGTTCCAGGCGATCTGCTGCCCGGCCGAGACCCGCGCGTGGTTGGGGACCGCATACGAGACGTCCTTCTTGCACCCGCCGCGGTTGTCGTTTCGCGGGGTGAGGTCGTTGTTCAGGTGGATGTACATGTACATCGTCCCGCTGCGGCCGTAGAGGTAGAGCATGCAGCCGCCCAGCGAGGACTGCCAGTACTTCACCTGGCCGGCCTCGACGGCGACGACGGGCGCGCGCCACGGGTTCTCCATGTCGATTCCCGCGTGCCGGCCGCCAGGGCGCGGGTCACCGTAGTTGTCCCAGAGATCGGTCTTCGCGACGAGCGGGAACACGAGCCTCGGGACTCCCTGTGTCGCGCCGCCGCTGCCGCCCGCCGGGGATGCGGCCGCCGCCAGCAGGCCGGCGAGGAGGAGGGGAAGAACCATCCCTCGGGCTGTCGTCCGGTGGCGTCGCATGTCGACGGGGCGCTCCGGTTCGCGCTCGAAGGGCGGGACGCTAGCAGACCTGCACGAGGGCTCGGGAAGTGCACCGACGCCCCGCGGGGCCTGGATAGAGTCCGCGCCATGAAGATCGCCGTGTGCGTGAAGCAGGTGCCGGACGCCACCGTGCACAAGAAGATCGACCCGGCGACGAAGCGACTCGACCGCTTCGGCGAGGCGGCGCTCAACCCGACCGACCTGAACGCGGTCGAGGAGGCGCTCCGCATCAAGGAGGCCGCCGGCGGCGAGGTCGTGCTCGTCTCGCTGGGGCCGGAGAAGGCGGTGGAATCGCTGCGCAAGGCGCTCGCGATGGGGGCCGATCGGGCGGTGCTCGTCGCCGACGAGGGCGCCGCAGGGTCGGATCTCCTGGGGACGAGCCGCGCTCTCGCCGGCGCGCTCGAGCGCGTCGAGGCCGATCTCGTGCTCTTCGGCCAGGCGTCGAGCGACGGCGACGGTGCCGTGCTCTGGGCCGCGGTCGCGGACCGTCTGCGCCGCCCCCTCATCTCGCAGGCCGCCTCGCTGGAAGTGGGCGACGGCACGATCACCGGGAAGCGACAGACGGAGCACGGCTACGACGTCATCTCGGCGCCGCTGCCCGCGGTCGTCGCGGTCTCGGACGCGATCAACGAGCCGCGCTATCCCTCGCTCAAGGGGATCATGGGCGCGAAGACGAAGCCACAGGAGACGATCTCGCTGGGCGATGTCGGCGTCGACGCAGGCGCGGCCGGCGAGGCCGGCGCGAAGACGACCGTCCTCGAGCTCGGCCCGCCGCCCTCGCGCGGCGATTCCGTGAAGATCGAGGACGACGGCAGCGCCGCGCAGAAGATCCTGGACTACGTCGTCGAGAGGAGGCTGCTGTGACCCGCGCGGTCTTGGGAGCCCGAGCCGGCGCTGAGCGCGCATGAAGTTCCTCGTCTTCCTCGAGCACCATGGCGACGCCCTCGAGAAGGGCGGGCTCGGCGCGCTCGGGAAGGCCGCGGCGCTCGGCGAGGCCGTCGGCGTCGTGCTCGGCGAGGGCGCTTCCGCGCTCGCACCGGGAGCGGGTGCGTTCGGCGCCTCCAAGGTCTTCGCGAGCGAGGATCCCGCGCTCGCGCCGCCGCTCCCGCAGCCGCGCGTGGACGCGCTCGCGGCGCTCGTGGTGCAGGAGAGCCCCGACGCCGTGCTCTTCGGTGCATCGGTTCTCTCCGCGGACGTCGCCGCCGGCCTCGCGGCTCGCCTCGAGGCCGGGCTCAACTGGGACCTCACCGACCTGGAGGTGCGCGACGGCGAGCTCGTCGGGAAGCGGCCCGCCCTCGGGGACACCGTCATGGTCGACGTCGGCTGGACTGACGCGCCACGCCTCGCGTTGGTGCGCTCCGGCGCGCTCGACCCCGTCGAGTCGGGCGGCGGGGCGGAGGTCGAGAGCTTCGAGTTCGAGACGTCGGACTTCTCGACGCTCGCCACCCTCGTCGAGCAGACGCAGGAGGAGTCCACGGGCCCCTCGATCGAGGACGCGGACGTCATCGTCGCGGGCGGCCGCGGGCTCGGTGCGCCCGACAAGTTCACGCTCCTCGAGGAGCTCGCGAACGCGCTCGGCGGCGCCGTCGCCGCGACGCGGGCGGTCGTCGACGCGGGCTGGTACCCGTACGCCACGCAGGTCGGCCAGACCGGCAAGACCGTGTCGCCGAAGCTGTACATCGCCGCCGGGATCTCGGGCGCCATCCAGCACAAGGTCGGGATGCAGGGCTCGGGGACGATCGTCGCCATCAACAAGGACCCGAACGCGCCCATCTTCGACTTCTGCGACCTCGGCGTCGTCGGCGACCTACACGAGATCGTCCCGAAGCTGACCGAGCTCGTGCGCGCGCAGCGCGGCTCGTAGTGGCACGCCCCGCCGACTTCCCGCCGCCGTTCGCGCCGATGGACGCGGTCGGCGCTCCGACCGACCCGCCCGAGGAGCGGATCGAGGTCGGCGTCCTGATCGTCGGCGGCGGCCCCGGCGGGCTCGCGTGCGCGATCCGGCTCGGGCAGCTGCTCGAGGAGCACCCCGAGGTGCGAGAGCGCCTGGGCGACGTCCCGGTCGCGCTGCTCGAGAAGGGCAAGCAGCCGGGCTCGCACCTCCTCTCCGGCGCCGTCGTGAACCCGCGCCCGCTGCGCGAGCTCTTCAAGGGGCGTCTGACGCTGGCGGACCTGCCCACGTACGGAGATGTCCCCGGCGAGGCGGTCTACGTCCTCACGCGCCGTTCGTCGTTCCGGATCCCGCCCCCGCCGACGATGCGGAACCACGGGAACGTGATCCTCTCCGTCTCCGAGCTCGGCCGCTTCCTCGCCGACCAGGCGGAGGCGCTCGGCGTGGCAGTGCTCCCGGAGACCGCGGCGACGAAGCTCCTCGTGCAGCACGGGCGCGTGGTGGGCGTGCGCACGGGGGACCGGGGGAGAGGGCGCGAGGGCGAGCCGCTGGCGACCTTCGAGCCGGGCTCCGACGTCACCGCGGGCGTGACGGTGCTCGCGGAGGGGACGCAGGGCCTGCTGACGAGCGCGGCCGTCGGGCACTTCGGGCTCGAGGGCGCGAACCCGCAGATCTGGGCGCTGGGCGTGAAGGAGATCTGGCGCGTGCCGCGGCCGCTGCGGAGGATCGTGCACACGATGGGCTGGCCGCTGCGCGCGCTCGCGGGCTACGGCGAGTTCGGCGGCTCGTTCATCTATCCGATGTCACGAGCCGGGGACGACGACCTCGTCTCGATCGGCTTCGTCGCCGGGCTCGAGTCGCGCGACGTCGAGTTCTCGGTGCACGACGTCCTCCAGGAGCTGAAGACGCACCGGCTCGTGTGGAAGATCCTGCGCGGCGGCGAGCGGGTCGCGTGGGGCGCGAAGACGATCACCGAGGGCGGGTACTGGTCGCTGCCGACCAAGCTGAGCGCTCCCGGCCTGCTTCTCGTCGGCGAGGGCGCGGGTCTCGTCAACGTGCCGCGGCTGAAGGGGATCCACTACGCGATCGAGTCCGGGCGGCTGGCGGCGGAGGCAACCTTCCGAGCGCTCCAGCGCGGCGAGGTGCCGAGCCGGGTGGGCGCGCTCGACTCCTACGACGAGTCGCTGCGTGCGAGCCGGATGTGGAAGGAGCTGTACGAGGTCAGGAACATGCGCCAGGCCTTCGACAAGGGCTTCTTCGTCGGCGGCGCGGTCGCGAGCATGATGACCGTCACCAAGGGGCGGATGCCGAACGGCCGCTTCCCGACGGAGCCGAACGCGGAGGCGCCGCTCATCAGGACCGGCCGCGCTCGGCGGTACCCGAAGCCGGACGGCAAGTACGTCTTCGACAAGCTCTCGTCCGTCTTCGCGTCGGGGAACCGGACGCGCGACGACCAGCCGAGCCACATCGAGATCCAGACACGCGTGCGGCGGCCGGTCGCGGAGGCGTGGGCGTGGATGTGCCCGGCGGACGTGTACGCCGTCGGTCGCGACCTCGGCGACGGCATGGTCGATCTCGAGGTGACGCCCTCGAACTGCGTCCAGTGCGGCGCGATCACCGCCAAGGGCGGCCGCCTCACCCCGCCCGAGGGCGGCTCCGGCCCCGAGTACACCGCCACCTAGCGGGCGCGCGGGCTCGACCTCGCTCCATCGAGGCAGCTGCGCCGTGACGGGCGAAGACCGCCAAGTTACAACTCGTAACCAGCTCTCCTGTAACGGCTCAGGGAGCGGCAATCGGCCGGGAGGACGCCACGTTACAAGTTGTAACTAGGTGTCTCGTGCGGCCATGTCTCGGGTCCTCATCGGGGCGCGCTGCGCTCGCGCCACGCGCGCGCCATCGCGACGCGGTCGGCGAGCGTCGGGTGCGTGCCGAGGACGAGCTGCGTCCACGCGGGCGGGTCGGGGTCGCCGAGGGACGTCTCCGCGAAGCCGACCATGATCCCCTCGAGCGAGGCCGGGTCCTCGGTGACCTGGAGCGCCTTCCAGTCCGCCTCGGCCTCCATGCGGCGGGAGAGGTGGTTCGAGAGCGGCGCCGTCACGAGCGTGTAGACGGCCACCACGATCAGCGCGACGGGCACCGCCTCGGGAGCGCCCATGCCGCCGCGCGAGCGGGTCGCGCGCATCAGGAGCCAGGCGCCCGGCACGGCGAAGATCGCGAACCAGGCGAGCCCTTCCGGGAGATGCCGCTGCGAGTGGTGGGCGAGCTCGTGCGCCAGGACGACCTTCTGCTCGCCCGTCTCGAACGGCGGCATGAGGATCGTGTCCCAGAGGACGACGCGCCGTGACGGCCCGAGGCCATACGCGTACGCGTTCGCCTGCTGCGAGCTCTCGCTGACCTCCTCCACGCGGATCGGGACCTTCGGGATGCCGAGCTCGCGCTCGTACTCGCGCGTGGCCGCGAGCAGCGCCTCGTCCTCGAGCGGGTCGGTGGTGAAGTCGAGGTACGGGGCGGTGAAGGTGAAGAGGCCGGCGATCGCGACGAAGACTGCGGCGCCGGGCAGCCACCACCACTCGCCGAGCCGGCGCGCGAGCCCCATCACAACGAGCAGCGCGAACGAGATCCAGAAGAACGCCGCACCGAGGATGACCCAGTCCTCGAGCAGCCAGTCGAGGTACCCCAGCTCCGTCTGCCCGTACCGGCGCGACCACCAGAGCGCTGCGAGACCGAACGGGAGCCCGACGAGCCAGACGATCCCGAGCCCGAGCATCCCGAGCAGCATCCCGGTGCCGATCGGGCCGGCGGAGGACTCGCGGACGAAGACGGCGCCCTTGCGCGAGTAGAGCCACAGCGTCGTCAGCAGCGCGACCTGCGAGAGCGCCCAGAGGACGTAGAGGAAGCGCTCGTAGCGCTCGGCCCGCTCGACCAGCGCGGCGCCGAAGGTCGCATCCGAGTCGACGGCCGGCAGCGAGAGGTTCTCGGGGACGGCAGTCGGGTAGAGCAGGAGCGCGCCGACGGCGAGCGCCGCGACGAGGACGGCGCCGGCGACGAGTCTCAGAAGGAAACCCCGGGCATGGGCTCGGCGGGAGGTGCAGGCGGTGGAAGCAGCAGCATCGGAAGCGGCGTCCGGCGAGCCGGCGGTCGGTCCTGGAGCACCGGCGCCGCGTACGGGTAGCGGCCGGTCAGGAGCAGCGAGTAGGCGGACGTCTGCGAGTTGTAACGGAGGCAAGAGGCGCCGAGGTTTCGCAGCCCCTCCGGCATCTGCCCGCGCACGATCGCGTAGAACCAGCCGAGCACCGAGACGATCCCGAGAACACCCGAGAGCCCCAACGCGAGCAGCCACGCCGGGATGCCGAGGATCCCGCGGAAGAGGATCGTCCACCGGCTCTGCCGCTCGGGCGGCGCGATCTCGAGATCGACTCCGTACGACCCCGCGCGTCCGGTGAACCCGGGGAACTTCTCTCCGACGAGGTAGAGGAACGCCGCCACGTGCTGTCCGTAGCGGAGGTACGCCGCGAGGAAGCGGTGCAGCGGCAGCGGAAGCCGGCCGAGAACGAGCGCGGCGAGCCACCCCGCGATCGCAGCGAGGATGACGGCGACCGTCCAGAGGAAGAACCAGACGACGTGCGGGATGACGAGCAGCAGCCGGAAGAGGACGGTCAAACGCGAGCGCCGCAGGTCGTCGTCGAGGACGAGCTTGACCGGGTGCTCCGGCAGCTTCGTCCACTCCTCCGCGAGCGCGGGGTCGGAGGTCGGGTAGCGCGGCGTCAGCAGCAGGAGGTACCCGACCGCCTGCGCCCAGTAGCCGAGCGCGAACGCGATCAGGTCGCGGAGGCCCCGCGGGGCTCGCCCGCGGACGAGGATGAAGAACCAGGAGAGGAACGCAGCGATGGAGGCTGCGCCGCCGAGCGTCACCGCGCCGTACAGGTCGTACGCCTGCGTCTCCCTGCTGTACGAGCCCGCGGGTGGCCCGAAGGTCACGCCGCCCCCGAGCGCGGTCGCGAGCAGCAGCGCGGGGATCGCAAGCAGCAGGCGGAAGAAGCCCGTCCAGCGGCTCTGGCGCTCCGGCGGGCCGATCTCCACGTCGACGGCATAGCCCGGCGCGCCCTTGAACCCCGGGTACGGGCCGGCTGCGAGCAGCACGTACGCGCCGACGTGCGTCGCGTAGCGGACGTACCCGGCGACGAAGTCGTGCAGGATCGGCGGGGCCTTCCCCTCGATGAGGACTGCGAGCCAGAGGATGAACGCGACGACGAACGCGGCGAGCCCCCAGAGCGCGACCCACACGAGGTGCGGGATCGCGAGCAGGAGCCGGAAGAAGACCGTGAGCCGGTTGCGGTCGAGGGCGCCATCGCGCACGACGAGCCGGATCGGGCGGCGCTCCTCGGCGGCGGCGGCGTCGGGCACGCGCGCATTCTGCGGATCGCGCGCGGACGGCGCGAGCCGCACTAGACACGGTGTCTGACACCTTCGTCCGCAACGTGCGGCCTTTCGTCGCGCGAGGTGTCAGCGGGCGTTCAGCTCAGGGGTCGAAGCGGCGGACGTCGGAGCCCGCGAAGCTTGCGACCCACATCGAGCCCGCGAAGCGTGTGAGCGCGAACGCGCCGGGGCCGGCCGAGAACGAGTCGAGCACGAGACCTCGGGTCGGCTCGACCCGGTGGACGAGCGAGCGCTCCTTGTCCGTGACCCACACCGTCCAGTGGCCGTCGCTCGCGCCCTGCGCCGCCGCAGCCTCGGCGGGCGTGCCGCCCAGCGGGATGTGCCCGAGGAGCTCGCCCGTGCGCGGCGCCACCCGGAGCACGGCGTCCGGCGTGGTGACCCAGAGCTGCCCGCGGACGCACCGCGGCCGGCCCGGCGACTCGACGACGACGTCGTGCCGCCACGCGCGACCCGTCTTCGGGTCGATCGCGGTGAGCCAGGTCGCACCCCGTCCGTGCCCGACCCACACGCGGCCACCGCACACGGCGATGCCCGCCGGGTTGCCGCCGACGCGGAGCACGCGCGTAGGCCGGGCCGTCCTCGGATGGAGGCGCGTGACGGTTCCCGTCTCGAAGCTCGTGACCCATAGCGCACCCGCGGCCTCGACGACGTCGAACGGCGAGGTGACGCGCGCGACCCGCTTCCGCCCGCTGCGCCGGTCGATACGTACGACGCGGTTCGCGTTGTCGCGCGTGACCCAGACTGCGTCGGCCGTCACGGCGAGCTGACACGCAAAGCGCCCGACGCGGATGCGCTGCCGGAGGCGCCCCGCGCGGTCGAGCCGCAGCACCGTGCCCGCCTCGTAGACACCGACCCAGAGCTCGCCTCCGCCCGCTGCGAGGCCGCACGGCGCACGGCCCGTTTGCACGGTCGCGGACTGCTCGGGCGGCGGCGGCAGCTTCGCGAAGGCGATCGGAACGACCGCCAGCACCGCGACGAGCAGCAGGAGCGCACGCATGCCTCTCCTACACCCGGCCGCGGCGCGGGGTTCCCGTACGATCGCGCGCGTGGACGCGCCGTGGCTCGACCGGGACGACGTCGAGCGTGCAGCGCGCACCCTCGCCGGCCGCCTGCACCGCACGCCGCTCCTCTCCTCGCGCACGCTCGGGCCGAACGTCCACCTGAAAGCCGAGCTCTTCCAGAAGACGGGGTCGTTCAAGCCGCGCGGGATGCTCACCAAGCTGGCGTCGCTCTCTGCGGAGGAGAAGGCGCGCGGGATCGTCACGTGGTCGGCGGGCAACGCGGCGCAGGGCGCGGCCTACGCGGCGGCGGCCGAGGGTGTCGCGTGCACGGTCTTCATGTGGGCGACCGCGAACCCGCTCAAGGTCGCGGCGACTCGCGGCTACGGGGCCGAGGTCGACCTCACCGCCGCGTCCCCGGCCGAGGCGCACGAGCGGCTCCTCGAGCACGTCGAGCGCACGGGTCAGGTCTTCGTCCACCCGTTCGACGACCCCGCTCTCCAGGCGGGCCACGGCACGCTCGGGCTCGAGCTCGCCGAGGACCTCCCCGACGTCGCGACGGTCGTCGTTCCGATCGGGGGCGGAGGCCTGATTGCGGGCGTCGCCACCGCGCTCGACTGCCGCGTCGTCGGCGTCGAGCCGGAGAGTGCCGCCTCTCTCACGCGCGCGCTCGAGGCCGGCGAGCCGGTGCGCATCGAGCCGAAGTCGATCGCTGACGGCCTCAACGCCCCGTTCACCGGCGCCGGCACGCTCGCCGTCTGCCGCGAGCGCGTCGACGAGGTCGTCCTCGTCACCGACGACGAGATCGCCGAGGGCATGCGCTTCCTCTACACGCGAGCGAAGCTCGCCTGCGAGCCCGCCGGCGCGGCCGCCGTCGGGGCGCTCCTCGCCGGGAAGATCGAGCACGACGAAGGCGCCCCGCTCGCGGCCGTCGTCTCGGGCGGGAACGCGGATCCGAAGGTGGCGGCTGGTATCCTGGCCAGCCCATGAAGGCCGACATCCACCCCGACTACGTCCTCGCGCACGTGACCTGCTCGTGCGGGAACGAGTTCTGGACGCGCTCCACGAAGCCCGAGCTGCACGTCGAGATCTGCGCGGCCTGCCATCCCTTCTACACGGGGAAGCAGAAGCTCGTGGACACGGGTGGCCGGGTCGAGCGCTTCCAGCGCCGGCTCGAGAAGGCCGGCGGCTCCCGGCGCGCCTAGCCCGCAATGGCAGTCTCGTACGGCGGGCAGGCCGTCCTCGAAGGCGTGATGATGCGGAGCGCCTCGAACTGGGCGGTCGCCGTGCGCACGCCCGAGGGCGACATCACCGAGGTCGTCCAGGAGATCACCTCGCCGATGTCGCGCCGCAAGCTCTGGCGCCTGCCAGTCGTCCGCGGCGTCATCGCCCTCGGCGAGTCGCTCGCGATCGGCTTCCGCGCGCTCGCCATCTCCGCGAACGTGGCGACGCAGGAGACGGACGAGGACGGCGAGATCAAGACCGTCATCACGCGCGGGCAGATCATCTTCTCGTTCGCGATCGCGATCGTCTTCGCGCTCATGCTCTTCAAGGTCGGGCCGGCGCTGCTCACGAGCTGGCTGCCGATCGACAACGACGGCCTGTTCGTCGTCGTCGAGGGCCTGATCCGCGTCGCCGTCTTCATCGGCTACATCCTCGTCATCTCGCTGCTCCCGGATCTCCGCCGCGTCTTCCAGTACCACGGCGCCGAGCACAAGACGATCCATGCGCTCGAGAAGGGCCAGGAGCTGACGGTCGAGAACGTCCAGCGCCACAGCCTCATCCACCCCCGCTGCGGCACGGCGTTCCTGCTGTACGTGATGGTGATCGCGATCTTCGTCTTCGCGTTCGTCGGCCAGCCGGTGTGGTACTGGCTGATCCTCAGCCGGATCCTGTTCCTGCCGCTCATCGCGGGGCTCGCGTACGAGGTCATCCGCTTCGCGGGCAAGCACTCGGACAACCGCTTCCTGATGGCGATGCTCGCGCCCGGCATGTGGCTCCAGCGGCTGACGACGCGCCAGCCCGACGACGACCAGGTCGAGGTCTCGATCCGGGCGCTCGAGCGCGTGCTCGAGAGCGACCAGGCGGAGACGCCCGCCGAGCGGACGGCCGACGCCAAGGTCGAAGTGATGGCGTAAGGTCGGCGGTCGATGCCGCGGATCGTCCGGGAAGCAGACGTCACCTGGGAGGGAACCGTCGCCCGCGGCTCGGGCGTCGTGAGCGCGGCCAGCTCTGGCGCGTTCGAGCTCCCGGTCACGATCGCCTCGCGCGTCGGCGACCCTGAGGGGAGGACGAGCCCGGAGGAGCTGCTCGCAGCCGCTCACGCAACGTGCTTCGTCACCTCGCTCGGGAGCGAGCTCGCGCGGGCAGGGACGCCGCCCGAGAAGCTCGAGGTCCGCTGCCGGGTCACGATGGACGAGGTCGAGGGCGTCGGCCACCGCATCGTCACGTCCGCGATCTCGGCCCGCGGGACCGCGCCGGGCTGCGACGCCGCCTCGTTCGCGCAGGCCGCCGAGGCCGCGGACGCCGGCTGCCCGTTCTCGGCGCTCCTCAAGGCGAGCGCCACCGTGACCATCGACGCAACGCTGGAGGGGGAGACATGACGGAGCGCACCGCGAACGTGACCTGGTCGGGCTCGCTCATGGACGGAGCGGGGACGATCGACGGCGTGGGGAGCGGCGCCTTCGGCCCGCTCGACGTGACCTGGGCCTCGCGGGCCGAGGCGCCGGAGGGCCGGACGAGCCCCGAGGAGCTGATCGCGGCCGCGCACGCTGCCTGCTTCTCGATGGCGCTCTCGCACGGGCTCGCGCAGGCGGGCACGCCGCCGGAGCGGCTCGAGACGTCCGCCACCGTGACCTTCGTCCCGGGGACGGGGATCACGAAGAGCGCGCTGACCGTGCGTGGCACGGTGCCGGGCCTGGACGCCGACGGGTTTCTCGCGGCCGCCGAGGGCGCCCGCGACGGCTGCCCGGTGTCGAAGGCGCTCGCCGGCGTCCCCGAGATCACGCTCGACGCGTCGCTCGCATAGGGACGAGGCCAGCCTCGCCTACCATCCGCGCGTGAGCACGATCGAGCACCTCGTCGACGACCTCGAGCGCTCCTACGCGGAGGCGCAGGAGCGCATGTCCGACCCTGCCGTCTACAACGACCGCCGCACCGCGGCCGAGACGGGGCGGCGGCTGAAGGAGCTCGAGGGAGCGAAGCGGCTCGCGGACGAGTGGCGGCAGGCGACCGCCGACCTCGCCGATGCGCGCTCGGACCCGGAGCTGGCGGCGATGGCGACGGAGCTCGAGGCCGAGGTCGCGCGCCTCGAGGGCGAGCTCTCGCTCGCGCTCGTCGCCAAGGACCCGGCTGACGAGAAGGACGTCATCGTCGAGATCCGCCAGGGCGTGGGCGGAGACGAGGCCGCGCTGTGGGCGAGCGACCTCTACCGCATGCTCACGCGCTACGCCGAGCGCCGCGGGTTCAAGACCGAGACGCTCTCGACGAGCGAGAACGAGGCCGGCGGCGTGAAGGAGGTCGTGTTCGCGGTCAAGGGCCAGGGTGCCTACTCCGTCTTCAAGTTCGAGGGCGGGACGCACCGCGTGCAGCGCGTCCCCGAGACCGAGTCGCAGGGCCGCATCCACACCTCGACGGCGACCGTCGCAGTCATGCCCGAGGCGGAGGATGTGGACATCCGGATCGAGGAGAAGGACCTGAAGACGGATGTCATGCGCTCGACCGGGCCCGGTGGCCAGAGCGTGAACACGACCGACTCCGCGGTCCGCCTCACGCATCTCCCGACCGGGGTGGTCGTGACGATGCAGGACGAGAAGTCGCAGCTCCAGAACCGGCTGAAGGCGCTGCGCGTGCTCCGCGCGCGCCTGTACGAGGCCGAGCGCGCGCGGCAGGAGGCCGAGCTCTCCGCGCAGCGCCGCTCCCAGATCGGGACCGGCGAGCGAGCCGAGAAGATCCGCACGTACAACTTCCCCGAGAGCCGCGTCACCGACCATCGGATCAAGCTCACGCAGCACCGGCTCGACCAGGCGCTCGAGGGCGACCTCGGCGAGTTCACGGAGGCGCTCCAGGCCGAGGAGCGCCGGCAGGCACTCGCGGCGTCCGGCGCGTGAGCAAGGAGGCTTTGTGGCTCTGAGCCACAAGGCGGGGTCGGCGGCTGTCACGGCCGCCGGGGCGCTCGAGGTCGCCCAGGGGCGGCTGGCGGCCGCCGGGATCGAGTCGGCCCAGGTCGACGCGGAGCTCCTGCTTGCGCACGTGCTCGGGACGACGCGGAGCGGGGTGCGGGCCGACGGGCGACGCGAGCTCGGCGAGGGCGAGGCCGCCGAGCTCGACCGGCTGCTCGTCCGGCGCGAGGCACGCGAGCCGCTCGCGTACGTGCTCGGCGAGTGGGGGTTCCGCAGGCTGACGCTGCTCGTGGACGCGCGGGTGCTCGTCCCGCGGCCCGAGACCGAGATCGTCGTCGAGCGTGCGCTCGCGCGCATCGCGGGGCTCGACGCGCCGCGGGCGCTCGACGTGGGCACGGGCAGCGGCGCCATCGCGCTCGCGCTCGCGGACGAGCACCCGGGCGCGAGGGTCACGGGGTTGGACGCCTCCGCAGGCGCGCTCGTCATCGCGCGTGAGAACGCCGCGCGCACCGGCCTCGCGGTCGAGCTCCTCGAGGCGGATCTCCTCGCCGGCGTCCCCGCCGGCCCGTGGGACCTCGTCGTCTCCAACCCGCCGTACGTGATCCCGTCGGAGATCGACGCACTCGAGCCCGAGGTGCGCGACTGGGAGCCGCGCGAGGCGCTCGTCGGCGAGGGTGCGACGGAGGCGATCGCCGAGAGCGCACGCACGGCGCTGAGGCCCGGCGGCGCGCTCGTCCTGGAGGTCGCGGCCGGCGACGCCGGGCGGGTCGCGGGTCTTCTCCGCGAGCTCGGCTACTCGGAGGTGACGGTCACGAAGGACCTGTCCGGCCGGGACCGGGTCGTCGAGGGCGTGGCCGCTTCGGCCGATTGACATGACTACAATGCGCGATATCGTGACTACCTACGTGGGCGTCCGAGAGCTGAAGGCGAAGCTGTCCGAGTACCTCGCTCGCGCGGCGGCGGGCGAGACGATCGTCGTGACCGACCGCGGCAGGGCGAAGGCCGAGATCCGCGCGCTCTCCGCCGAAGAGCGGATCGAGCAAGGCATCCGCGAAGGCTGGATCCGCCCCGGTCGATCGGGTGGCATCGACACGACCAGGAAACGGCCGCGTTTCAAAGGGAAGATGACGGTCGAGGAGCTGATCGCGGAAGACCGCGGAGAGTGACGCTCTACGCCGAGGCAAGCGCGCTCCTGAAGCTCTACCTCGACGAGCCCGACTCTCCACTCGCGGACGAGATCCTGCGGGGTGACCGATCCTGGGTCAGCGCCTGCTTCTGCGCGGTCGAGGTGCGGCGCAACCTTGCCCGTGCGCTCTCTGGGGGTGCGCTCGCAGAGGCGCAACGTCTCTTTGCGGACGACTGGGCGGGAGCGCTCTCGATCGGGATCGACGACGCGTCCTCCGATCGCGCTGCCCAGATCGCCGAAGCTACGGGAGTGCGCACGCTCGACGCCCTTCACCTCGAGGCAGCCGAACGCGCGGGTGCCGCGGAGGGCTTCTTGCCCCTCGTCACGTTCGACCGCCGGCTCGCCGACGCGGGGCGCTCGCTCGGCTGGGCCGTCCTGCCGTGAGCACCGCCGTCGACGCCGTCGCCGCGCTGCGCGCGGGCGACCTCGTTGTGCTCCCGACGGACACGGTCTACGGGCTCGCGTGCTCGCCGGACTCGGTCGAGTCGGTTCGCGCCCTCTCCGAGCTGAAGGGCCGACCGCAGGGCCGGCCGCTCGCGCTCCTCGCCGGCAGCGTGGACCGGCTCGTCGAGCTCGTGCCCGAGCTCGCCGGCGAGAGCGAGCGCGTCGCGCGCATGCTGCTCCCCGGCCCGTACACGCTCGTGCTGCCGAACCCCGCCCGACGCTACGGACAGCTGACCGGCGACCGGCCGGGGACGATCGGCGTCCGCGTCCCGGAGCTGTCTCCGGCCACCGCCGACGTGCTCGCCGGAGTTCCCGCGGTCGCGGCGACGAGCGCGAACGTCCACGGCGGTCCGGACCCGCGTCGCGTCGAGGACGTGCCGGTCTCGATCCTCTCCGCCGTCTCGGTCGTGCTCGACGCGGGCGAGTTGCCCGGGACGCCGTCGACGGTGCTCGACCTCACCGGCGAGGAGGCCCGCGTGCTGCGCGAGGGCGCAGTCTCCGCGCAGGATGCTCTGGCGGCCGTCGACGGCGCCCTCGGGGAGTAGCATCCGGCCGATGGCAGTCGCCCCCCTGACGCTCGAGTTGCTCCGCGTCGCGGGCCTCGCGGACGTCGATCCGGAGGTGGCCGCGCTCCTCGAGCGCGAGCTCGAGCGCCAGCGCGGCGAGATCGAGCTGATCGCCTCCGAGAACTTCACCTGGCCGGCGATGCTCGAGGCGGTCGGCAGCGTCCCCACGAACAAGTACTCGGAGGGTTACCCGGGCCGCCGCTACTACGGCGGCTGCGAGGTCGTGGACGAGATCGAGCAGCTCGCAATCGACCGCGCGAAGGCCCTCTTCGGAGCCGAGCACGCGAACGTGCAGCCGCACGCGGGCGCGCAGACGAACATGGCCGTCTACTTCGCGTGCCTGCAGCCGGGGGACACGATCCTCTCCCTCGAGCTCTCCCACGGCGGCCACCTGACGCACGGGCTGAAGGTCAACTTCTCGGGCCGGCTGTACGACGTGGTGCACTACGGCGTCTCGCGCGAGACGTACGTCGTCGACCACGACGAGGTGCTCGCGCTCGCGAAGGAGCACCGGCCGAAGCTGATCGTCTGCGGCGGCTCCGCGTACCCCCGCGCCGTGGACGCGGCGCGGTTCCGCGAGATCGCGGACGAGGTCGGCGCCCTGCTCCTCTGCGACATGGCCCACTTCGCCGGGCTCGTCGCGGCGGGGATCCACCCGAGCCCGGTACCGCACTGCGACTTCGTGACCTCGACCACGCACAAGACGCTGGCCGGGCCGCGCTCGGGGTTCGTCCTCTGCCGCGAGGAGCACGCGCAGGCGGTCGACCGGGCGGTGTTCCCGGGGATGCAGGGCGGGCCGCTGAATCACGTCATCGCCGCGAAGGCCGCGTGCTTCGGGATCGCAGCGTCCGCGCCGTTTCGCGAGTACCAGCGCGCGGTGCGCACGAACGCGGACGTGCTCGCGGAGACGCTCCAGGAGGGCGGGCTCGACGTGCTGACCGGCGGCACCGACACGCACCTCCTGCTCGTCGACCTCCGCCGCACCGAGTGGACGGGGAAGGACGCGGAGGAGCGCCTCGCCGAGGTCGCGATCACGGTGAATCGCAACACGATCCCGTTCGACGAGCGGCCGCCGACCGTGGCGTCCGGGCTGCGCGTCGGCACGCCCGCGCCGACGATCCGCGGCTTCGACCCGGACGACTTCCGCGAGGTGGGGCGGCTCATCTGTGAGGCGCTCGACTCCGGCGCCGATCTCCCTGCGCTCGCCGCTCGTGCCGCGGCGCTCTGCGAGCGCCGCCCGCTGTACCCCGGCAAGGGCTCGTATCCGACCTTCGGCTGAGAGGGAGCCACGATGGTTGCGACAGAGACGCTGACCGAGGTCACGCACCCGCTGGTCCAGCACAAGCTCGGGCTGCTGCGGGACGTGACGACGACGACGCAGATGTTCCGGCAGCTCGTGAACGAGCTCACGCTGCTGCTCACCTACGAGGCGACGAAGGACCTCGCGGACGAGGAGGTCGAGATCGAGACGCCGCTCGAGCGCATGACCGCACGGCGGATCTCCGGGAAGAAGGTCGCGGTGTGCCCGATCCTGCGCGCGGGGATCGGGATGCTCGACGCCGTGCTCTCGCTCGTGCCGGGTGCGCGCGTCGGCTTCATCGGGCTCTTCCGCGACGAGGAGACGCTCGAGCCGGTCGAGTACTACGTGAAGCTGCCGGAGGACCTCGCCGACCGCGACGTCATCCTCCTCGACCCGATGCTCGCGACCGGGAACTCGACCGCGGCCGCCGTCGAGACGGTGAAGCGGGCCGGCGCGACCTCGGTGCGGCTGATCGCGCTGATCGCCGCGCCCGAGGGGATCGAGCGCGTGCACCGCGATCATCCCGACGTTCGCATCGTCGTGGCCTCCGTCGACCGGGGCCTGAACGAGAAGGGCTACATCCTCCCCGGCCTGGGCGACGCAGGCGACCGGCTGTACGGGACGAAGTAACGCGCGATGCTGGACGAGCTGCGGGCGACGCCTGAGGTCCTGTACGGGGCCGGCCTCGCGCTCGTCATCGTCGTGCTGCTGACGCCCGCAGTGGGCGGGATGGCGCGCATGCTCGGGGTCGTCGACGAGCCGGGCGAGCGTCGCGTCAACCGCCGCACGATCCCTCGGCTCGGCGGCCTCGCGATCTTCCTCGGGATCATCGTGCCCGCCCTCGCGTTCCTCGACCTGTCGGGGGAGAGCCGCGGCGTCCTGCTCGGCGCGGCCGTCGCGACGGTGGTGGGCGCGGTCGACGACTTCCGCGGGCTCTCACCGACCGTGAAGCTCGCGGGGCAGGTGGTGGCGGCCTCGATCCCGCCCATGTTCGGCGTCTGGATCGACCACTTCACGTTCCCGTTCCTCGGCGTGGTCGACCTGCCCGCCTGGCTCGGCGTCCCGCTCTCGATGTTCTTCATCGTCGCCGTGATGAACATGGTCAACTTCCTCGACGGCCTCGACGGGCTGGCCGCTGGTGTGTGCGGGATCGCCGGCACGACGTACGCGATCCTGGCCCTGTCGCTGGGGAAGACCGACCCCGCGATCCTCTCCGCGATCGTCGCCGGCGCGTGCCTCGGCTTCCTCCGGCACAACTTCTTCCCGGCGCGGATCTTCATGGGCGACTCGGGCGCGCTGTGCCTCGGGTTCATCCTCGCCGCGGTCTCGATCCAGGGGCTGCTCAAGACGGCGTCGACGGTCGTCCTCGTGCTGCCGCTGCTCGTCCTCGCGGTGCCGATCCTGGACACCTCGTTCGTCGTCGCGAAGCGGCTGAAGCACAACCTTCCGATCTACGCGGCCGACCGCTCGCACCTGCACCACCGCTTCCTCAACATCGGGTTCTCGCAGCGGCGGGCGGCGGTGACGATGTGGCTGTGGTGTGCGAGCCTCGCCGGTGCGGCGCTCGCGACGCGCTTCGTCCCGTTCCGCGAGGGCGGCGAGTGGCACCTCTGGGAAACCCTGCTCGTGGTGGGGATCGCGCTCTTCGCGCTCGCGGCGTCGGTCTACGTCGTCTACCTGCTCGAGATCGTGAAGCTCATGAACCCGCGGATCCGGAGACGCGCGCGCGAGCTGGCCGGAGCTGAGGAGCCGGGCGAACAAGAGCGCGCAAGCGCCTAAGATCGACCGCCGCCGATCCGAGCGCACGGATCACGACCTTGAAGCGCCCTGGGTTTCTTGGAGGCTCGGTCATGTGGCGGACAGCATTGGGATCGTCCCAATTGCCGCCCGGTACCAGGCGGACGTTGAAGACAAGGCTGACTCCGCCGCCGTTTGCCGGCTTCACCGGGATCAAGGCGTAGAGCTCGACGTCCCCGGGGTAGTTCTGGTGCCGGTACGAGACCCTCGTCACGTTGTCGGGCGTGCCCGCCTGCTGAGCGAAGACAGAGAGCACCCATGGACCGCCGAGCGGGTCGTTGCACACCCACGCGGGCTCGTTGATGCACAGGTTGCCGGCGTTCGGTCGCGTGAAGGTGTCGAGGATCGGCGTAGACGGGCCATCTCCGCCGAACGACGCCATGCTCAACTCCGAGACATCGTCCGCGCCCAGCTTCTGGAGCCGGATGCCCGCACTGGCCCGGTTCTGCTGGAGCGCCGGCCGCTTCTCCAGCGCCGGGTCACCGGGCAACCCAGACGGTTGCTGTGCGCCGGCGGCATGCGTGGACCCGGCCAGCATTTGGACATTAGATCGACACAGACCAGTGCCGACAGCCCGGAAGACCGCTTCCGGTCGTGTGCAGTCGCGTCGGTCGCAGGGTCAGCGCTTCGTCCGCGATGATGCGCGCTCGACGAAGCCGGCGAGCGTCTCGTTGAAGTCAGGGTGGCGCTGGGCTGCGTGGCCGTAGCCCGGGAAGACGGCTCGCTCGGCTTCGAGCTCGCGCTCCAGGCGGTCGCAGATCGCGTCGAACGCCGGGTGGTGCGCGGCCGAGACGACCAGCTTCGGGAACTCCGTCTCGGCCACCTTGTCCAGCGGGATCTCCGCCTCCCACGGGCCGCGCTCGTCCATCAGCATCCGCGCCGTCTGCTCGAGCTCCGGCGGGAGCGGGGAGGGCGGGTCGTACGCGGAGCCGACTGCGGCCAGGAACAGGCGCAGGAACGCCCCCGGATCGTCGCGTGGCCCCTCCGCCCACAGCCGCTCGCCGCCCTCGGCGAACTCCGCGACCGCGGGGACGTCGAGCGCGACCTGCGTCGCCGGCGGCTCCACCACCGTGAGCGACGCGAGCGCCTCCGTCCGCCGCGCCGCCGCGAGCAGGCAGATCACGCCGCCGTACGAGTGCCCGACGAGGTGGTCGCCCTCCTCGAGCAGCTCCGCGAGCCACCCGGCGTCCGCCTCGAAGTCCACGCGCTCGACCGGCGGGCCTGGCGGGAAGCCCGGCCGCTCCAGCACCACCAGCTCGAAGCGCTCCGCGAGCGGTCGCTGCGCGCGCCAGGTCGCCGCGCCGCCGACGACGCTGCCGTGCACGAAGACGAGGCGTTCCACCGGCCAATCCTAGCGCTGTAACGAACCTCGCCGGATTCGGCTCCTGGAGCGGGAATCGACTGTTACAAGCACGCTGATATGCTCAGGCCAGGATGACGCCGGACGCGGCCTCCTCACCGCACTCGATCGCCACCGCCTCGGGCCTGCTCTTCGCCGCCCTCGGCCTTGCGATGGGGATCGGGGCGCTCGTCGGCTGGGCGTTCGGCGCGCCCGAGCTCGGGCTGCTCATCGGTGCGCTTGCCGGGATCCCGCTCGGGGTGGTCGCCGTGTACTACGTGTACACGCGCGCTGAGCCGCAGGAGACGGCCGGGCACGCCCGGCCCCTGCAGACCCGGAACGGAGCCGGCGACCCCGCGAGGGCCAGGCAAGCCTCGCCCCTGCGGGCACAGGACGACGACGAGGACTCCTGGTGAGCGCCGGCATCTTCTCCACGCCCAGGCCAATGCCGAGCCGGATCGCGCCGCTCCTCGCCGCGGCGGCTGTTCTCGCGCTCGCGCTCCCCGTGTTCGCGATCGCGGGCTGGCCGCTCCGCGCGTGGGCGCTCGCCGCCGTCCTCTGGGTCGGCGCGACGCTGTTCGCGCTGCTACTGGCGCGGCTCTCGGGCGGGACGGATAACCTCGCCGCCGCAGGGATGCGCGGCATCGGCACAACCTCACGCGGGCTCCTCGTCGGCATCCCGCTCGTGATCGTCACCGTGGGCGACGAGACCGTCGGCATCGCCGCGGCGCTCCTGTACGCGCTCGTGTTCTCCGTCGAGCTCGCGGTCGGGCTCGCGACGTACTTCGGCGGGGAGGCGAGCGCGTGAAGCGCGCCTTCTTCGCCCTGCTCGCCCTCGCGCTGGCGCTCCCGTCCACCGCGCTCGGCGCGGAGGACTTCGACCCGTCGCACGAGTGGGACCTCAAGCCGTGGGTGGAGATCCAGATCGGCCCGATCGACATGTCGATCAACAAGGCCGTCGCCTATCTCTTCCTGGGCACGATCGTGTCGATCGTGATCGGGATCGTCTTCATGCGCGTGAAGGCGGGGAGAGGCCCGGACCGCAAGCAGGCGGTCGGAGAGACGATCTACGAGATCGCGCAGGTACAGGTCGCCGAGCAGGGCCTGCCGACGAAGGCCATCGGCCGCTGGTTCCCGTACGTGGCGAGCCTGATGATCTTCATCTGGGTCCTCAACTTCATCAGCTTCGTCCCGCTGCCGCTCTCGGACGAGCGCTTCGAGATCTTCGGGGTCGAGCTGCCCACGCTCGCGATCTTCGCCGCCACGTCGACGCTCTCGGTCACGCTCGCGCTCGCCCTGATGACGTTCGTGTTCACGCACGTCGAGGGGATCCGGGCGAACGGCGCCTGGGGTTACTTCAAGAGCTGGGTTCCCGAGGTGCCGAAGGTGCTGCTGCCGCTGATCGTGCCGCTCGAGATCCTCGGCCAGTTCATGCGTCTCATCTCACTCTCCGTCCGGTTGTACGCAAACATGCTCGCCGGCCACCTGCTCATCCTCACCGTCATCGGGCTGATGTTCGTGCTGGGGAACGTCGCCCTGGCCGTCGTCACCGTGCCCGCGGCCACGCTCTTCTACCTCTTCGAGGTCGTCATCGTCGTCTCGATCCAGGCGTACATCTTCGCCGCCCTGTCCGCCATCTACATCGGCTCGGCCATCGAGCCCGAGCACTAAGCAAGGAGGGTCCCACCATGTCTTCGTTCTTCTTCCTCGCCGCCGCCGAGGACGGCGCGGACGCCGGGAAGGCGATCGCCCTGGCGCTCGGCATCGGCCTCGGCTCGCTCGGCGCCGGCATCGGCATCGGGAACATCTTCGGGTCGATGATCCAGGCCGTGGCGCGCCAGCCCGAGCTCAAGGGCGAGCTCACGGGCATCCAGTGGCTCGGCTTCGCGCTCACCGAGGCCGTCGTGTTCTACGGCCTGCTCGGCGGGATCCTCGCCTACGTCCTCATCTGAGCATGCTCGCGTTCCTGCCACTCGCCGCGACCGAGGAGAGCTCCGGAGGGCTGATCGACGTCGTCCCCGGGCTGATGATCTGGACGCTGATCTGCTTCGCGATCACGTTCTACGTCCTCAAGCGCTTCGCGTTCGGCCCCATCCAGCGCACGATCGACGAGCGCCGCGACCGCATTCGCAAGGCGGTCGAGGAGGCCGACAATGCACGTGCCGAGGCGCGTGAGCTCCTCGAGCAGCACCGCGCGCTGATCGGCGAGGCGAAGGGCGAGGCGGCCGACATCCTCGCCGACGCGCGCAAGGTCGCGGACGCGCAGATCGAGCGCGTGAAGCAGGAGGCGGACGAGGAGCGCGCCCGCCGGCTGGAAGAGACGAAGCGGCAGATCGACGCCGAGACGAAGCGCTCGCTCGACGCCATCCGCTCGGAGGTCGCCGACCTGACCCTCGCGGCGACCGCGCGCGTCACGGGCAAGGTGCTCGACGCCGAGGACCAGCGCCGCCTGATCGACGAGGCGCTCTCAGAGCTCGACTTCTCCGCGCTCGAGGGAGACCAGGCCTAGCCGGTGGCGGTCGCGCAGCGCATGTACGCCCGGGCGCTCTTCGAGGCGGCCCGGGAGCAGGGAAGGCTCGAGGAGGTCTCGTCGGAGCTCGGCGCGGTCGCGGCCGCGACCGCCGAGGTGCCCGAGCTCCAGTCCTTCCTCCGCAACCCGCAGGTCGACCCGGCCGAGAAGGCGGCCGTCCTCGGGCAGCTCGCGGAGGGCTCGGACGACCTCACCCGCAACTTCCTCCGCCTGATCGTCGAGAAGGGACGCGCGGGCGAGCTCGCGGAGATGAGCGCGGAGCTCGACGCGCTCGTGGCACGCGAGCAGAACCGGCTCGCGGTCGAGCTCACGACGGCGCACGAGCTCACCGACGAGGAGGCACGGTCGATCGTCGAGCAGATCGAGCAGGCGTCCGGCCGCACGGTCGAGGCCACGCGCTCGGTCGACCCGTCGCTGATCGGCGGCATCGTCCTCCAGGTCGGCTCGTTCCGCGCGGACGGCAGCGTCCGCGGCCGGCTCGAGCGCCTCAGACACGAATTGGCCACCGCCTCGTAGGGGCGAGGCTTCCTCGCCCCACGGACGTAAGGAGACCCAGTGAAGCTCAGACCCGAAGAGATCACCGCGATCCTCAAGGACCGGATCAAGGAGTTCGACGTCGAGACCGACCTGTCCGAGGTCGGCACCGTCCTCCAGGTCGGCGACGGCATCGCCCGCATCCACGGCCTCGAGAACTGCGTCGCCCTCGAGCGGCTCGAGCTCGAGCACGGCGTCGTCGGCATCGCGTTCAACCTCGAGGAGGACAACGTCGGCGCCGCGCTCTTCGGGGAGTGGCACAAGGTGACCGAGGGCGAGCCCGTCCGCCGTACCGGCGAGGTCATGAGCGTGCCCGTGGGCGAGGGCCTGCTCGGCCGCGTCGTCGACCCGCTCGGCGAGCCGCTGGACGGCCTCGGCCCGATCGCGGCGACCGAGCGCCGCCCCCTCGAGTTCAAGGCGCCGGGCGTGATCTCGCGCCAGCCCGTGAAGGAGCCGCTCCAAACCGGGCTCAAGGCGATCGACTCGATGATCCCGATCGGCCGCGGCCAGCGCGAGCTCATCATCGGCGACCGCTCGACCGGCAAGACCGCGATCGCGATCGACACGATCCTCAACCAGCGCGGGGGAGACGTGATCTGCGTCTACGTCGCGGTCGGGCAGAAGGGCTCGACGGTCGCGCAGGTGGTCGAGCGGCTGCGCGACGAGGGCGCGATGGAGTACACGATCGTCGTCTCCGCGCCCGCGCAGGAGGCCGCGCCGATCAAGTGGATGGCCCCGTTCGCGGGCTGCGCGATGGGCGAGCACTTCCTCTACCAGGGCAAGCACGCGCTGCTCATCTACGACGACCTCTCGAAGCACGCGGACTCGTACCGGCAGCTGTCGCTGCTCCTCCGCCGCCCGCCGGGCCGCGAGGCGTTCCCGGGCGACGTCTTCTACCTCCACTCGCGGCTGCTCGAGCGCGCGTGCAAGCTCTCGGACGACCTCGGCGGCGGGTCGCTCACGGCGCTGCCGATCATCGAGACGCAGGCGGGCGACGTCGCGGCGTACATCCCGACGAACGTCATCTCGATCACGGACGGGCAGATCTACCTCGAGTCCGACCTCTTCTTCTCCGGCGTGCGCCCCGCGATCAACGTGGGCGTGTCGGTCTCGCGCGTGGGCGGGAACGCGCAGCGCAAGGCGATGCGGCAGGTCGCGGGCCGGCTTCGGCTCGACCTCTCGCAGTACCGTGAGCTGGAGGCGTTCGCGCAGTTCGGCTCCGAGCTCGACCAGGCGACGCAGCAGGCGCTCGCGCGCGGCGAGCGGATGGTCGCGACGCTGAACCAGCCGCAGTACCAGCCGTGGTCGCTCGAGGAGCAGGTCGCCGCGATCTACGCCGGCGTCAACGGCTACCTCGACACGATCCCGGTGCCGCAGGTCCCGCGCTTCCACGAGGAGCTGAAGGAGCACCTGCGCACGGAGGGCTCGATCCTCGCGGCGATCCGCGACCAGGGCGAGATCTCGGACGAGATCGAGGAGAAGCTGAAGGCCGAGCTCGACCGCTTCCTCGGCGTGTTCAACGTCGAGGAGGAGAAGGGGCTCGCCGGCTAGCGCATGGCGTCGGTCCAGGATCTCAAGCGGCGGATCCAGTCCGTCCGCAACACACGCAAGATCACGCGCGCGATGGAGCTCGTCGCCGCGGCGAAGCTGCGGCGCGCCGAGCTCCGGATCCGGTCGCTGCGGCCTTACGCGGAGACGATGACCGAGCTGATCGCGGGCGTCGGCCGCGCGTCGTCGTCGGTGCGGCTGCCGCTGCTCGAGCAGCGGGAGAGCGTGGAGACGGTCGCCGTCGTCCCGTTGACCGGCGACCGCGGGCTCGCGGGCGCGTTCAACGCGCAGATCCTCCGCAGGGCGTTCGCGCTCGAGCGGGGGCTGCTCGCCGAAGGGAAGGCCGTGCGCTGGGTCGCGGTGGGGAAGAAGGGGCGGTCGACCCTTGTCTTCCGCCGCCGCGAGCTCGCGGGCGAGTACCTCGGCTTCACCGACCGCCCCGGCTACTCCGACGCGCAGGCGATCGCGCACCGCGTGTCCGAGCTCTTCACCGAGGGCGACGTCGACCGCGTGATCCTCGTCTACAACACGTACGTCTCCGCCCTCACGCAGCGCGTCACGGAGCAGGACGTGCTCCCGATCTCCCCCGACATCCTCGAGACCGACGAGGAGGAGCGCGCGGCGGACACCCTCCGCGGCGACTTCATCTTCGAGCCGGAGCCCGAGGAGATCATGCAGCGTCTGCTGCCGGTGTACGTCGAGACACAGATATATAGGGCGCTCCTGGAGTCGACCGCGTCGGAGCAGGGCGCGCGCATGACTGCGATGCGGAACGCGTCGAAGAACGCCGGCGAGCTCATCGACTCGCTCACCCTCTCCATGAACCGCGCGCGCCAGGCCGAGATCACGCAGGAGATCCTCGAGGTCGTCGCCGGCGCCGAGGCGTTGACGTAGGGGCGGCGCGCCTCGCCCTCGTCGGCTCTTAGGTCTTTCTTAGGCCCGCGCCTTCTCGATTCCCTAACAACCGCCCGCGGGCCGCGTAGAAGTACCTGACGGATGGCGGTTCCGAGCCCCGAGACGGACGCAGCTAGCATCACGCCGGTGGAAGCGGCACCTGCGCGCGGGGTCGAGCCGGAGCGGTTCGAGCGGGCGAGCGAGATCGCCGGGCGGTTCGTCGGGAACATCGAGACGGTCGTCTACGGCAAGCGCGACGAGATCACGCTCGTCCTCACCGCGCTCGTCTGCGGCGGGCACGTCCTGCTGGAGGACGTCCCCGGCACGGCGAAGACGGTGCTCGCGCGCGCGATCGCCGGCACGATCGACGGCGCGACGACCTCCCGCATCCAGTGCACGCCTGACCTCCAGCCCACCGACGTCACCGGCCTCTCGATCTTCGACCAGCGCTCGCGGGACTTCGAGTTCCGGCCGGGACCGATCTTCGCGAACGTCGTCCTCGTCGACGAGATCAACCGCGCGACCCCCAAGACGCAATCGGCGCTGCTCGAGGCGATGGCCGAGCACCAGGTGACCGTGGACGGCGTCACGCGGCACCTGCCGATGCCGTTCCTCCTGCTCGCGACCGAGAACCCGATCGAGTACGAGGGCACGTTCCCGCTGCCCGAGGCGCAGCTCGACCGCTTCTTCCTCCGCACCGCCCTCGGCTACCCGGAGATCGAGGACGAGCTCAAGATCCTCGAGGAGCAGCGCTTCTCGCACCCGCTCGCCGACCTCGGCCCCGTGGTCACGGTCGACGAGGTGAACGAGGTACGAGGCGCGGCCCAGCACGTGTACGTGGACGACGTGCTCCACCGCTGGGTGGTCGAGCTCGTGCGAGCGACGCGCGAGAACGACTCCGTCGTCATCGGCAGCTCGGTCCGCGGGAGCCTCGCGCTCGAGCGGGCCGCGCGCGCGTGGGCGCTCGTCCATGGGCGGAGCTTCGTGCTGCCGGAGGACGTCGAGCGGCTGTTCGTGCCCGTCCTCGCGCACCGCGTCGTCTTCACTCCGGCGTTCGTCGCGAGAGCGCGGGCCACGGGCTGGGCAGCGGCCATCGACGGGTTCCGCCAGGCCTGCCTCGAGGTCGCGCCGCGCCCGGGCTCGGAGGAGGACCCTCTCTTCGAGGGCCCCCGGCCAGTCTCGTAGAGCGCGATGGCCGGCGGCCGCCTCACGTTCCCGCTCGTCCCGCGCGGCGGGGTCATCGGCATCTCGTTCGGCACGATGCGCAGCATCCGGCGTGGCACGGGGACGGACATCGCCGGGTCGCGGCCCTACCGCCCGGGGGACGACATGGACGCGATCGACTGGGCGGCGTCGGCGCGGCTCTCGACCGCGCGCGGCAGCGACGAGTTCGTCGTCCGCGAGCGGTTCGCGGAGGAGGCGCCGCGCGTCGTGGTCGTGTGCGACCGGCGGCCGGCGATGTCCTGCTTCGCCCCGCCGCTGCCGTGGCTCGACAAGCCGCTCGCGATGCGGAACCTGTTCGAGCTGATCCTTGCGAGCGCGGCCGGCGCGGGGGGCTTCGTCGGCTACCTCGACCAGGCCGACGGCGAGCCGTTCTGGCGCCCCCCGCAGCTCGACCGCAGGCTGCTCAAGCTCCACAACGAGCGGCTCGAGTCCCCGGATTTCGAGGCGCCCGCCGACTGGCTCGAGCGGTCGTTCGACCACCTGGTCGAGCACCGGCGCTCGGTCACGGCGGGCACGTTCCTGTTCGTGCTCTCGGACTTCGTGCCGCCGCCGACGAGCGACGTGTGGCTGACGGCGCTCGAGCACCGCTGGGACGTCGTGCCCGTGGTGATCCAGGACCCGACCTGGGAGCAGAGCTTCCCCGACGTCGCCGGGATCACGGTGCCGCTGCGGGACGCGGCGTCGGGCCGGGTGACGGAGCTACGGCTCAAGCGCGACGAGGTCGCGGCGCGCAGGGCCGCGAACGAGGCGCGCCTGCGGAACCTGCTCGCGCAGTTCCAAGAGCTCGACCTCGACCCGATCCTCGTGTCGTCGAGCGAGCCGGCCACGATCCTCGCCGCGTTCCTCGAGTGGGCCGAGCTGCGGCGCGTGCGGCGGGTGGTGCAGGCGTGAGCGGGCGCGGGGCTCCACGGCTCGGTCTCATCCTGCTCCTGCTGGCCCTCGCTGCGGCCACCGTCGCGCCCGGCGCCGCACGCGCGCAGGAGGGCGACGCCCCGCCCCTCGGCGAGAGCGGGATTCGCGCGGACGCACGGCTGCTGCCGCGGATCGTGCTCTTCGGGGACACGGTCCGCGCCGTCGTCGACGTCACCGTCGACTCCGAGCGCTTCGACCCGGAGACCGTGCGCGTGGGCGTTCGCTTCTCACCCTGGGAGGTCATCGGCGCCCCGGAGCGGGTGCGGCGCGACGCGGGAAGGCTCGCCACTGTGCGCACCACCTACGCGATCCGGTGCATGAAGAGCCCGTGCGTCCCCGCAGGGTCGCTCGCGCCGCTCCAGCTGCCGCCGGCGCGCGTGACCGTGTCGCCGATCGGCGAGGCCGAGGGCAAGCGGGAGCGGCTCAGCGTCGCGTGGCCGCTCCTCGCAGTCAACTCGCGGTTCGCGTCGGTGAGGTTCGAGGACCCGCGGACCGCGGTCACGCCCTGGCGCGCGGACGTGGCCTCGCTGCCGGCGGTGTCGTACCGCGTGCCGCCGCAGGCGCTCGCGTTCGTGCTCCTCGGCGTAAGCCTCCTCCTCGGCGGGGCGGGTGGCGCCCTCGCCTTCGTCGCCTGGCCCCGCCGCGCGCCGGCTCCTCCACCGGAGCCCGAGCCGGAGCCCCTGCCGTCGTTGACGCCGCTCGAGCAGGCGCTCGCGCTCCTCGAGGAGTCGGCCCGCGTCGACGGCGCGAGCGAGCAGCGCAGGGCGCTCGAGCTCGTCGCCGAGGAGCTCGACGAGTGGGGCGACGCCGACCTCGCGCAGACGGCGCGCGTGCTGGCGTGGTCCGAGGGCGTCCCGGGCGTCGAGCAGACGAACGCGCTCGCGGCGCGCGTCCGCGCCGAGCTCGAGCAGGAGCTCCTTGCGCGCGCGGAGCCGGAGCCGAACGGAGACGGTCGTGCCGGATAGAGGACGCTTCCGGCGCGCGCTCGTCGTCGACAGCCACGACGCGAGAGCCATCCCGCGCGCCGCCTGGCGCACACGGCTCGTCCGGATCGCCTTCGCCGCGGTGGCCGTCGCGCTGCTCGCCGCCTTCTACGTCTCCGCGCGCGACCTCGACACACGCGAGCGTGGCCTGCTGCCGAAGGGGACGACCGGCGTCGTCGTGCTCGACCTCTCCCTCTCGATCTCGGACGACGACTACGCCGGCGTGCGCTACGCCCTCCAGCGGCTCGTCCGGGACGACGCGCGCATCGGGCTGGTCGTGTTCTCGGACGTCGCCTACGAGCTGCTTCCTCCGGGGACCCCCGCATCGGAGCTGCGACCGCTCATGCGCCTCCTCCGCCAGCCGGAGGTTGGGCCGCTCGTCAACCCGTGGGCGAACGCCTTCCGGGCCGGCACCCGTGTCTCGTCTGCGCTCGCGCTGGCGCGCGACATGCTCGAACGGGACGAGATCGAGAGCCCCTCGATCCTGCTGGTCAGCGACCTCGAGACCGCGCCCGACGACGTCCCGCTGCTCGCGCGGAGCGTCGCGGAGCTGCGGGCGAGCGGCATCGAGCTGGCGGTCGCCGGTCTCAACCCGTCCACGGATGCCGAGGAGATCTTCGCCGGCCTGCTCGCCGACTCGCCCTTCGTCCTGCCGACCGACCCCGACTCCGAGCGGGCCAGCTCCGGCGCGACGGCGTACGGCCTGCCGCGCGCGCTGTTGCTGCTCGGCGCGCTCCTCTTCGCCGCGCTCGCAGTCCACGAGCGCTTCGGCGCCCGGCTCGGCCTCCCGCCCGCGCCCCGCCGGCTCCGGAGGGCCGCATGACGCGCCGGGAGCTCGCCGTTCGCGGAGGCATGCTCGCCGGGGCTGCCGTGTGCCTCGCCGCGGCGGTCCTCCTCGCGGTCCTCGCGCTCGACGTGCTCCGCTGGAGCGGTGCGCTGGAGGACGGCGACGTCCACTACGGCGTCGCGGCGGAGGATGCGCGCTGGGTGCCGTCGACGCGCCTGCCCGCCTCCGTGTCGCGAGCGCTGCTCGGCACCGGGGACGACGTCCGGTTCCGCGAGGCGCTCCGCGCGTTCCGGCTCGCCCGGCTCGAGGATGCGACGGTCTCGGATCCCCAGCTCGCGATTGCCCGCAACGAGGCGCAGGCGCGGCTGGAGGCCTTCGTCGGCGCTCCGGGCGACCCCGAGCGCCGCTCGCGCGCGGCCGGGTTGCTGGGCGCCCTCGGTTTGGCGCGACTCGTGTCCGAGACGCAGCAGCGCGACGTCCTGCTCCAGTACACGCTCACGAGCCTCGAGCGCGCGATCGCGCTCGACCCCGGGAACGGCGACGCGAAGCTGAACCTCGAGCTCGCGCTCCAGCGCGGCCGCGGCGTCGACCTGACCGAGGCTGCGGGTGGCCGCAACCCGTCGCCGGGCGGGCGCGGCTCGCGGGGAGCTGGGGCGGGAGACCCCGGCAGCGGGTACTAGGCGACGCTGTGAGCCTGACCTTCCTGACCCCGGCCGGAGCGCTGCTCGCGCTCGGCGTGCTCGCACCGCTCGCCGTGCTCGTCACGACGCGCCGCCACGCCGGCCGCGTGCGCGGCCGGCTCGGCCTCTCGGAGCCCGCTCGCCGGCGCCTCGCCATCGCGCTCGGCTCTCTGGGCGCCACGGCGGCGCTCGTCGGGCTCGCGGCCGCGCAGCCGGTGGTCGAGCACGACACGGCCTTGCACCTCCGCACGGACGCCGAGGTCTTCGTGGTGCTCGACATCTCGCGGTCGATGCTCGCCCAGGAGTCCGTCTCCGCGCCCATGCGCATCGATCGCGCGAAGGACGCCGCGGGTGCCTTCCGGGCGTCGCTCCCGACCGTGCGGGTCGGGCTCGCGTCGCTCACCGACCGGCTGCTCCCGCACCTCTTCCCGAGCGCCAGCCAGGACGTCTTCGAGGCGACGCTCGCGCGCTCGCTCGACATCGAGCGGCCGCCTCCGCGCAGCGGGTTCCGGACGAACGTGACCGCGCTCGACTCGCTCGGCACGGTCCGCGGCCTCCGGTTCTTCAGCCCGGACGTCCGCAAGCGGCTGCTCGTGGTGGTCACCGACGGAGAGAGCGTCCCCGTGGCCGCGACGCGCCTGGGCGCGATCATGCGCCGGCAGCCCGCCATCGGGACGATCTTCGTCCACGTCTGGGGCGGCGACGAGAGCGTCTACACGCGCGGCGCGCGCGAGCCCCAGTACCGGCCCGACCCGGAGGCGCGGGAGCTCCTCGAGAACCTCGCGCGGGCGACGAACGGGAGCGTGCACGGCGAGGACGAGCTCGAGCGTGCGGTCGAGGCCGCGCGGGCCCTGCTCGGAAGCGGGCCCACCGCCGTCGAGGGCGAGACGGGGCGACGTTGGCCGCTCGCCCCCTACCTCACCGCGCTCGCGTTCCTCCCCCTGGGGCTCGTCCTGTGGCGGCGTGACCGCTAGCCGGCCGGGTCAGACCCCGGCCTCGTCCTCGGGGAACCAGCGCTCCACGGCCTCGGGGAAGCCGGACTCGTCCATGAACGAGATCGCGCGGCTCGCGAGCCAGACGACGGCCGCGGCGCTCACCTCGTCGAGCGCGAGCCGGACGGCCTCGTCGCCCTGGCTCGGGCCGCCACGCTCGCCCGCCCTCGCCCTGCGCAGCCGGCAGAGGGCGAGCGCCGCCCGGTCGATCTCGCTTCCCCCGCTCTCGTACCAGCTCACGCCGACCGCCTGCTCCAGCAGGGGCACCACGTCGTCCGCCAGCCGCCCGGCTTCCTCGGCGGCTACGAAGTACCCGCTCTCACGCCTTTTCTCGCTACCACCGGGAAGTTGCACAACTCCTCCTAACGATTTCTCGGGCCGGACGTCACACAGTATGATCCTGCACTTGCCCATGGCGCTCCAACCGACCGAGACACACTCGATGCAACAGCTGCGGCCCGCGGGTCGTGACGAGGCTCTCGGCGGCGGCGAGCTCCAAGGCGGGTTCCCGCAGGGCACCACTCGGATGGAGGGAGTACATGCGTAAACGTTCTCTTCTGCCCCTCATTGGGGTAGTCGCGATCGTCGCGAGCCTGGTCGTCGGCCCCGCCGCGACCGCCGGCCCCGAGGTCGCCAAGGCAGGGACGGTGGTCTTCATTCACGACCAGGAGCCGCCGAACCTGAACAACGACCTCGTCGGCAACGGGCTCTACGCCACGTCGCTGGTCATGAACCGGATCCTCGAGTCGGGCGCGTACTACAACGCGCAGGCGAGGCTCGTGCCGGTTCTGCTCACGGGTCTGCCCAAGCTCATCAAGACGCGGCCGCTGACCGCTGAGCTCGAGTACAAGGCCAACGCGGTGTGGAGCGACGGTCGTCCGATCACGGGTGCGGACTTCCGCACGGCGTGGCGGACCTACATCAACCCGGCCCACAACGTCCGCTCGCGGACCGGCTGGGAGGACATCCAGCGCGTCAACGTCAAGGGGAAGAAGGCCACGGTCATCTTCAAGAAGACGTATGCGCCCTGGCAGGAGCTGCTGTCTGCGTCGCCGCTCCCGACGCACAAGGTCCAGGGCCAGAACTACAACCAGCTCTGGCTGAACTCGATCGACGTCTCCAGCGGTGCCTGGAGGTTCCAGAGCTGGCAGAAGGGCGTCCAGCTCACCGTCGTCAAGAACCCGCGCTTCAAGGCGCTTCCGACCATGAAGCTCGACCGGGTCGTCTTCCGCTACATCCTCGACACGAACGCCCGCTTCCAGGCGCTCAAGTCGGGTGAGGGCCAGGTCATGGAGCCGCAGGCTCAGCTCCAGATCGCGGACTTCAGGAACGACTCGAACTTCGAGGTCCAGAGCCTCGCCGGGTTCTCGTACGAGCACGTGGACATCCAGTTCGGCCCGCAGGGGCACGCCGCCCTGAAGCAGCCGTACATCCGCCAGGCACTCATCACGGGCATGAACCGCGCTCAGATCTCCGGGGCGCTCTACGGCACGATCGCCGGCCGCCTGCCCGTGCTGAACAGCCTCATCTTCAAGACCTTCGAGAACGGCTACACGCCGCACTTCTCGGCCTGGAAGTTCAACCAGGCGAAGGTCATCTCGATCCTCAAGGGCAAGGGCTGCACTGGTGGCCCGGATCGTCCGAGCGCGGGCAACAACAGCATCTTCTCGTGCCCGGGCGTCGGCCGCCTGTCGTTCCGCTTCGCAACCACGACGGGTAACCAGCTCCGCGCCCTCACGTTCGAGATCATCCAGAGGCAGCTCAAGAGTGTCGGCATCGAGCTTCTCCCGCGCTTCCAGGTGGCGGGGACGCTCTTCGGGACGACGCTCCCGTCCGGTGACTGGGATCTGCTCATGTTCACATGGGTCCAGTCGCCCGCTTCGAAGATCACGTCGAAGGACATCTACTCCTGCGGCGGTGAGCTCAACTACATGAAGTACTGCAACCGCAAGGCGACCAAGCTGATGGACGCCACGGCGCAGGAGCTCAATCCCGCGAAGCGCCAGACGATGCTGAACCAGGCGAACGCGCTCATGGCGAAGGACATCCCTTCGATCCCCATGTTCGTGCGGCCTGAGTTCCTCATCCGCAACAAGAAGGTCACCGGTCCGAAGGCGAACCCGACCCTCACCGGCGATACCTGGAACGCCCACGTCTGGACCACCAAGTAGGACTGGACGTGCCAGTGTGTGCGCAACCCGCACACCCGTAGGTCGCGACGGAGTCCCGCTCCCGCCTCAGGCGGGGGCGGGACTCCCCGCAAGAGGAACCACCCCCGGCCCGCTCCGAGCCCCCACCCCCGAGAAGCCGACCGGGAGACTGCACTAAGATCAGGAGTCCGAGACCATGCTCCAGTACGTCATCCGCAGACTTCTCTACAGCGCCGTCGTCCTCGTCCTGGCGAGCTTCCTGGTCTTCATGTTCGTGACGGTGTCGGGTGACCCGCTCGCCGCTCTCAAGATCACCCCGAACGTCTCCGAGGAGACCGTCCAGAACATCATCGAGCGCAAGCACCTCGACGAGCCCGTCCCGGTGCGCTACTACGAGTGGGTCAAGGACGCGCTGACGAACAAGTTCGGCACCACGCTGCTGACCGACGAGCCGATCCTCCCGGACCTCTGGCGGGTCATGAAGAACACCCTCCAGCTCGTGCTCGTGGCCGAGCTCCTCGCGATCCTGATCGCCGTCGGCATCGGCGTGTACTCGGCGTTACGCCAGTACTCGGTCTTCGACTACTCGATGACGACCTTCAGCTTCCTCGGGCTGGCGACACCGGTGTTCTGGCTGGCGCTGATGCTGCAGGTGGCGGTCGTGCAGATATACCTGGCCACCGGCCGCAACGTCTTCCCGATCGCGAACCTCAACTCCGTCGACCCGGGTGAGGGGCTGAGCTTCGTGATCGACCGTGCGCACCACCTCGTGCTGCCGGTCATCGTCTTGATGGTCGCGAACATCGCGACCTACTCGCGGTACATGCGCGCATCCATGCTCGAGGTCGTCAACTCGGATTACGTTCGCACCGCGCGCGCGAAGGGCCTCGCCGAGTCGCGTGTCACGATGAAGCACGCGTTCCGGAACGCCCTCATCCCGCTCGTCACCCTCGTCGCCCTCAACTTCGGGACGCTGCTCGGCGGGGTGGTGGTCACCGAGACGGTGTTCTCGCTCGACGGGATGGGTCTCTACTTCGTGAACGCCCTCGGGACGAACGACCCGTACCCGGTGATGGCGTGGTTGATGATCACCGCGACGATGATCATCATCTTCAACCTGGTCGCCGACATCACCTACGGCCTGCTCGACCCGCGAGTCCGCTATGACTGAGCGCTCCGCAGAACCGGTCGCCCCGGAGCCCGTGCAGCCCGCCGCCGGCGCGGCGTTGGCGGCGGACCCCGCGCTGGCCGACGTCGACCTGGGCCTGTCCTACGACTCGGGCGTCGAGCTGAAGGCGCGGAGCCAGTGGGCGTACGCCCGGATGCGCTTCTTCCGGCACCGGCTCGCCGTCGGCAGCCTGATCGTGCTGATCCTGATCTGCCTCGTCGCGGTCTTCGCCCCGCAGCTTGCGCCGTACGGCTTCGACGAGCTCGACCTCGACAACATCACGGCGTCGCCGACGCTCGAGGGCTGGCACCTGTTCGGGACCGACCAGCTCGGGCGCGACTACCTGAGCCGGGTCATCTTCGGAGTCCGGACCTCTCTGTGGGTCGCCGTCTTCGTGGCCCTGCTCTCAACCGCGATCGGGACCGCGATCGGGGCCATAGCCGGCTACTACGGGGGTCAGGTCGACAACCTGCTCATGCGCTTCACCGACCTCATCCTCACGCTGCCGGGCCTCGCGGTGCTCCTCACCGCCGCCGTGTTCTTCGGCGCCAACGACTCGGAGGTCTTCGGGATCATGATCCCGCAGCCGATGAAGATCGGCCTGATCCTGGCGTTCCTGTTCTGGACCGCCGTGGCGCGGATCGTGCGCGGCCTCTTCCTGTCGCTCCGGGAGAAGGAGTTCGTGGAGGCGGCGAAGGCCGCGGGCGCCGGCGACATGCGGATCATCGTGCGCCACATGCTCCCCAACTGTGTCGGGCCGATCGTGGTCAACACGACGCTGGTCGTCGCGGCCGCGATCCTCGTCGAGGCGGCGCTGTCGTTCCTCGGCTTCGGGATCCAGCCCCCGAACGCCGCGCTCGGCAAGCTCATCGCCGACGGCCAGGGGGAGGGCTTCAACCTCTGGTGGCTCGTGACGTTCCCGGGGCTCGTGATCGTCGTGATCGCCCTCTGCATCAACTTCGTCGGAGACGGTCTCCGCGATGCACTCGACCCGACCCAGCGCAGGACTCGCACCTAGACACTCGTGGCGCAGCCGATCCTCGAGATCCGTGACCTGACGGTCGAGTTCGACACCGAGGACGGGGTCGTCCGCGCCGTGACCGGCGTGAGCTACGACCTCGCGCCCGGCGAGGTCCTGGGGATCGTCGGCGAGTCCGGGTCGGGCAAGAGCGTCTCCATGCTCTCGGTGCTCGGGCTCATCCCGAAGCCGCCCGGCCGGATCCCGAGCGGGCACGCGACGTTCGAGGGCGAGGACCTCCTCACGATGTCGAGCAGCCGGCTGCGCGATCTTCGCGGAGGCAGGATCGCGATGATCTTCCAGGACCCGATGACGTCGCTGAACCCGGTGCTGACGATCGGCGACCAGATCTCGGAGGCGATCCTCGTGCACAACTCGGGCACGTCCGACGACGACGCCAGGAAGCGCACGGTGGAGCTGCTCGAGCTCGTCGGCGTCCCCTTCGCGGAGCGGCGTGTCGACCAGTACCCGCACGAGTTCTCCGGGGGGATGCGCCAGCGGGCGATGATCGCGATGGCGATCGCGAACGACCCGGCCGTGCTCATCGCGGACGAGCCGACGACGGCGCTCGACGTGACGATTCAGGCGCAGATCGTGGAGGTGCTGAAGGCGGCGCAGCGGGAGACGCACGCCGCGATCGTGCTCATCACGCACGACCTCGGGCTCGTCGCCGAGCTCGCCGACCGCGTCGTGGTCATGTACGCGGGGCGGGTGGTCGAGCTCGCGGACGTGTTCACGATCTTCAACGAGCCGCGCCACCCGTACACCATCGGGCTCATGAACAGCCTCGCGCGCCTCGACGCCGACCTCGACCGGCTGGAGCCGATCCCGGGCCAGCCCCCGAGCCTCATCACCCCGCCGCCCGGGTGCGCCTTCCACCCGCGCTGCGCGATCAGCCAGGGCCGGGCGATCTGCCGCACCGAGGTGCCACCGCTGAAGGCGGTCGGCGTGCAGGAGGCGCCGCACGACTCGGCGTGCCACTTCGCCGACGAGCTCGCGAACCTCGGCGCCGCCCGCGCGGGGACGGCGTCGTGAGCGAAGCCGTGGACACCGTCGCTGCGACGAACGGGGACGCGCTCCTCCGGGTCGAGGGCCTCGTGAAGCACTTCCCGATCAAGGCCGGCGTGTTCAAGCACACGGTCGGCCAGGTGAAGGCGGTCGACGGCGTCGACCTCACCGTCAAGAACGGCGAGACGCTCGGCGTCGTCGGCGAGTCCGGGTGCGGCAAGACGACGCTCGGAAGGACGATCATCAAGCTTCTCGAGCCGACCGCCGGGAAGATCGTCTTCGACGGGAGGGACATCACCGGCTTCAAGCGCCGGCAGATGCGCCCCGTCCGGCGCGACATTCAGATCGTCTTCCAGGACCCGTACGCGTCTCTCAACCCGCGCATGACGGTGCGCGAGATCGTGGCCGAGCCGCTGCGCATCCACGGCCTGTACAGCGGCGGCGAGGGCAGGCGGCGCGTCGAGGAGCTCCTGCGAACCGTGGGCCTGAGCCCCGAGCACGGCAACCGCTTCCCGCACGAGTTCTCGGGCGGGCAGCGCCAGCGGATCGGAGTTGCGAGAGCGCTTGCACTGAACCCGAAGATGATGGTGCTGGACGAGCCCGTGTCGGCACTCGACGTGTCCATCCAGGCGCAGGTCGTGAACCTCCTCGAGGAGCTCCAGCGCGAGTTCGGGCTCACGTACCTCTTCATCGCGCACGACCTCTCGGTCGTCCGCCACGTCTCGGACCGCGTCGCCGTCATGTACCTCGGCAAGATCGTCGAGGTCGGCACGCGCCGGGAGATCTACGACGCGCCGATGCACCCGTACACGCAGGCGCTCCTCTCGGCGGTCCCGATCGAGTCTCCGAACCAGCGCGGGAAGCGGACGCGCATCGTGCTCACGGGCGACGTCCCGAGCCCCGCCAACCCGCCCTCCGGTTGCCGTTTCCGGACACGCTGCTGGAAGGCGCAGGACATCTGCGCCGAGGAGGACCCCGAGCTGATTCCGAGGGCGGGCGGCGCACATCCCGTTGCCTGTCACTTCGCGGAGGTCATGAAGCCGCTCGACGTCGTCGAGCCGGCACCCGCAGAGCAGACGGTGACGTAGATGCGGTTCCAGCGGGATCGCATGTCTAACTCATCCGCGCGGCCGACGTCACAACCGGTATGGGGCAGTTGAGTCCTTCCACGATCGTGTGCGACCGCGTCCGCGCGCAGGTCTCCCTGCAGCTCGACGGGGAGCTCGCAGAGCTCGAGCGCAGGATGCTCGCAGCGCATCTCGAGCGCTGCGCGGAGTGCGCGGCGTACGCGGACGACCTCGAGCAGTTCACGTATGCGATCCGGAGCGCCCCCCTCGAGCGGCTCGAGCGCCCGGTCGTCATCGAGCGCCGCCGCCGGCTCAGCGGCGTGCGTCTCCAGGTCGCCGCCGCGGCGGGCCTGGCGGTCGCCGCGCTCGGCCTCGGGACGCAGCTCGCGTCGACCGGCTCCCACAACTCGTCCTTCTCGTCCTACCAGGGCACGCGTGACCTCAATCCGCCGCGGTCGGTGCTCGAGCGCGAGCAGGCCATGATCCACGCCGTCAGGCCCGGCGTGATCCTTCCGCCACCGGGCTCGGTTCTCTGAGCGCTCGCCCGATCGCCTCCCGACAGCCCATGCGTCGCGCACTTGCCCTCCTCGTCCTCGCCGCGCTCGTCCTGGCGGCGTCGGCCTGCGGCGGGAGCTCGGCGGAGCCGACGCCGGAGGAGTACGCCGAGGCGGTCGTCACCGCGCGCGACCGAACGGACTACGCGCTCTCCCGCGTCACCAAGGCGCAGTCGCTGGAGGAGTTCCTCGAGCGCATGGACGAGGCGGGGGCGACGATCGACGACGCCGCGTCCGACCTCGAGGACGTCACCGTGCCCCAGGACTACCGGCCCGAGGGCGAGCGGCTCACGAAGCAGCTGCGCCAGCTCGCGTACGACGTCCAGGCGACCGCCGAGCAGATCCGGCAGCCGGGATTCGAGGAGCTCTACATGGGCACCAAGGGCCTGAGCTTCGAGAGTTGGGACAAGGTGAACCTCCAGCTTGCAGGCCTCGCGGGGAAGGGGATCCCGGTCGTGATCCTCCAGCGCCACTGAGCGCGGCCGGCGCGCCGGCAGGCGAGCCGCGGCCCGTGCCGCTTCGCTAGACTCGCGCGCGGCAGGCCGCCTTCCTGCGCCGCCCAACCTCGCCTCAGGAGAGCTATGTCCGACAACGGATCAGCAGGCACGAACACCGGCCGGATCGTCGAGATCAAGGGCGTCGTCATCGACGCCGTCTTCCCCGATCGGCTCCCGCAGATCTACAGCGCACTCGCGATTGACATCCCGGGCGACGACGGGACGTCGCGCACGCTCATCGCGGAGGTGCAGCAGCATCTCGGCGACGACCGGGTGCGCGCCGTCGCGATGGACTCGACGGACGGCCTCTCGCGCGGCTCGGTCTGCGTCGACACCGAGGCGCCGATCTCGGTGCCGGTGGGGCAGCCGACGCTCGGGCGCCTCTGGAACGTCATCGGCGAGCCGATCGACGAGGCGGGCGCGACCCAGCAAGGCGTCGAGCGCTGGCCGATCCACCGCGACCCGCCGTCGTTCCGCGACCTCTCCCCGAAGATCGAGATCTTCGAGACCGGGATCAAGGTCATCGACCTGATCGCGCCGTTCGTGAAGGGCGGCAAGGTCGGCTTCTTCGGCGGCGCCGGGACCGGCAAGACCGTCCTCATCCAGGAGCTGATCCACAACGTCGCCATGCAGCACGGAGGTGTCTCCGTGTTCGCGGGCGTGGGGGAGCGGACGCGCGAGGGCAACGACCTCTGGCTCGAGATGACCGAGTCCGGCGTGATCGACAAGGTCGCGCTCGTCTACGGGCAGATGAACGAGCCGCCGGGCGCACGTCTCCGCGTGGGGCTCTCGGGGCTGACGATGGCGGAGTACTTCCGCGACCAGGGCCAGGACGTGCTCCTCTTCATCGACAACATCTTCCGCTTCGTGCAGGCCGGTTCCGAGGTCTCCTCGCTGCTCGGCCGCATGCCGAGCGCCGCCGGCGGCCAGCCGACGCTCGCGACCGAAATGGGTCAGCTCCAGGAGCGGATCACGTCGACGCTCACCGGCTCGGTGACGTCGGTGCAGGCGATCTACGTTCCGGCGGACGATCTGACCGACCCGGCGCCGGCGAACACGTTCGCGCACCTCGACTCGACCGTCGTGCTCTCACGTCTCATCGTCGAGAAGGGCATCTACCCGGCGGTCGACCCGCTCGACTCGACCTCGCGCGCGCTGCAGCCGGGGATCGTGTCGCCCGAGCACTACCAGACGGCCACGGACGTCCTCCAGATCCTCCAGCGCTACAAGGACCTCCAGGACATCATCGCCATCCTCGGCATGGACGAGCTCTCCGACGAGGACAAGCTCGTCGTCGGTCGCGCGCGGCGGATCGAGCGCTTTCTCTCGCAGCCGAACTTCGTCGCCGAGCAGTTCACGGGCACGCCCGGCGAGTACGTCAAGCTCGAGGACACGATCCGCGGCTTCCGCGCGATCATCGACGGCGAGCACGACGAGCTCGGCGAGTCGGCCTTCTACATGGTCGGGACGATCGAGCAGGCGGTCGAGAAGGGCCGCAGGGCCGAAGCGGTCGCGGCGTAGCAGTGGCAGACCGGCGCTCGAAGTTCGACGTCTCGTTGGTGACGCCCGACGGCGCGGCGTACGACGGCGAAGCCGAGCTGATGATCGTCCCCGGCGCGGCGGGCGAGATCGGCGTCCTCGCCCGCCACGCGCCGCTGGTCGCGACGCTGAAGGCCGGCTCGACGCGGATCCACCTGAGCGAGAACGAGGTGCTCGAGTTCGCGACCGGGCCGGGCTTCTTCAAGGTCGAGCTCGACCGCGCGCTGGCGCTCGTGGACGACGCGATCGACGTGAAGGAGATCGACGACGACCGCGCCCGCGCCCAGCTCGAGGCGGCGAAGGCCGAGCTCGAGAAGGTCGAGGCGGGCGAGTCGCAGTCGGACCGCTGGCAGCTCGAGCAGCGGATCAGGCACGCCGAGAACCAGCTTTCGGTCTCGGGCCGCACGACGGGCTGAGGCACTCCAAGTTACAAGTTGTAACTTGCGTTGCCCGGCGACCCTCGAGCCGGTCGAGTGAGCGGTGCGCGTCGCAGTCCTCGGTGACGTGCGGGGGCGGTCTCTCGGGTGTCGCCGAGCGGCTCGGTCTCTGCGGGTAGGCTCCGCGCCGTGCAGGAGCTCGCGCCCGGCATCTGGCACTGGACGGCACCCCATCCACGGATCGGGATCGAGGTGAGCTCGTACTACCTCCCGGCCGAGCGTGTCCTCATCGACCCGATCGCGCCGCCCGAGGGCCTGGACTGGTTCGAGGAGCACGGCCCGCCCGCGGACGTCCTCCTCACGAACCGGCACCACTTCCGCTCGAGCGCGGAGTTCGCCGAGCGCTTCGGCGTCACGATCCGCTGCGTGCAGGAGGGGATGCACGAGTTCGAGGGCACGGATCGCCACGTGGAGCAGTTCGCCGTCGGGGACGAGCTGCCGGGAGGGATCGTCGCGCACGCGGTTGGGGCGATCTGCCCGGACGAGACCGCGCTGCACATCCCGGCGCGGCGCGCGCTGGCGCTCGCCGACGGTGCGATCCGGTACGACCCCGACGGGCCGCTGACCTTCGTCCCGGACCGGTTCATGAGCGAGCCGGAGGCGACGAAGGAAGGCCTGCGCGAGGCGTACCGCCGGCTCGCCGGGATCGACTTCGACCACCTGCTGCTCGCGCACGGCGTGCCGGTGGTCGGCACCGGGCGCGAGGCGCTCGCGTCGTTCGCGGGCGCGGCCTAGCTGCTACCGTCCCCGCACCTGGGACTTTGTGGCAGCTTGGCGACCAGGTTAAACAACCGCCTAAAGAGCCTCGTGCGAGCCCTTCCGGCTCCCGACCTCTCCAGGCGGGAGCCGATTTCGTGAAGGACGTACGCACACAGCTCGAGCAGGCCCTGGCGAAGAGGATCCTCGTCCTCGACGGGTCCTGGGGCGTGCCTCGGCGTGGGGGAACCCATGGTTCCCCCACGGGCCCCCTCCTTCCCCGCGACGCAGAGAACACGTGCTCGCCTGGCCTCCCGCCGGGCGAAGCCCGGCTCCGGCCCCGGCGGTGTGTTGCATGGCAGGAGGCATGACGGTCGCGTCACAGCTGCGAGGGCTGCTCGCGAAGAGAATCCTCGTCCTCGACGGGTCCTGGGGTGTGCTCATCCACCGGCGCGAGCTCTCCGAGGAGGAGTACCGGGGCGAACGCTTCGCCGCGCACTCGCACGACGTCAAGGGCGACCCGGACCTCCTCAACCTCACGCAGCCGCACGTGATCGAGGAGATCCACGACGCGTACTTCGCCGCGGGCGCGGACATCGCGACCACGAACACGTTCACCGCGACGCGGATCGGGCAGGCGGACTACGCGCTCGAGGACGCCGCCGCCGAGATGAGCCTCGAGGGCGCGCGGCTCGCGCGCGCCGCAGCCGACCGCTGGACCGAGAGGACGCCCGACCGCCCGCGCTTCGTCGCCGGCTCCGTCGGGCCGCTGAACGTCACCCTCTCGCTCTCGCCGCGCGTCGAGGACCCCGCCTACCGTGCGGTCACGTTCGACGAGGTGCGCGAGGCGTACGAGGAGCAGATCGCGGCACTGCGTGAGGGCGGTGTCGACCTGCTCATGGTCGAGACGATCTTCGACACGCTGAATGCGAAGGCCGCGATCGTGGCCGCAAGCACCGCCGCCCCCGAGATCCCGCTCTGGCTCTCGTTCACCGCGGTCGACCGCAGCGGCCGCAACCTGTCGGGCCAGACCTCGGATGCGTTCTGGATCTCGGTCGAGCACGCCGAGCCGCTGATCGTGGGCGTGAACTGCTCGCTCGGCGCGACCGAGATGCGGCCGTTCCTCGAGGGCCTCGCGAACGTCGCCTCGACGTACGTCTCGTGCCACCCGAACGCAGGGCTTCCGAACGCGCTCGGCCTCCACGACGAGGAGCCGGGGGACACGAGCCGCTTCCTCCGCCAGTTCGCGGAGGACGGGCTCGTGAACCTCGTCGGCGGCTGCTGCGGGACGACGCCGGAGCACACGATGGAGATCGCGCGCGCCGTCGAGGGGTTGCCACCCCGCCGCGTGCCCGAGCCCTCGACCAGGCCGCGCTTCGCCGGCCTCGAGCCGTTCGTGATCGGCCCGGACACCGGCTTCGTCATGGTCGGCGAGCGGACGAACGTCACGGGCTCGGCGAGGTTCAGGCGGCTGATCGAGGCGGGCGAGTTCCAGGAGGCGGTCGAGGTCGCGGTCGAGCAGGTGCGCGGCGGCGCGAACCTCCTCGACGTGAACATGGACGCCGACCTGCTCGACGCCGAGGAGACGATGACGACGTTCCTCAACCTCCTCGCCACCGAGCCGGAGGTGGCGCGCATCCCGGTCATGGTCGACAGCTCGCGCTTCTCCGCACTCGAAGCCGGGCTCGAGTGCCTGCAGGGCAAGGGCGTGGTGAACTCGATCTCGCTGAAGGAGGGGGAGGAGTCGTTCCTCGAGCAGGCCGCGACCGTCCGCCGTTACGGCGCGGCCGTCGTCGTCATGGCGTTCGACGAGCGCGGGCAGGCGGAGACGGTCGAGCGCAAGGTGGAGATCCTGGGGCGCGCCTACGACCTGCTGATCGAGCGCGCCGGGTTCCGCCCCGAGGACGTGATCCTCGATCCGAACGTGCTCGCGGTCGCGACCGGTATCGAGGAGCACGCCGGGTTCGCGAAGTCGTTCCTCGAAGCGATCCCGCTTCTGAAGGAGCGCTGCCCCGGCGCACTCGTCTCCGGCGGCATCTCGAATCTCTCCTTCGCGTTCCGCGGGAACGACGCCGTGCGCGAGGCGATGCACGCGGCGTTCCTGTATCACGCCATCGGCCGGGGGCTGGACATGGGGATCGTGAACGCGGGGCAGCTCGCGGTCTACGAGGACATCGCGCCCGACCTGCTCGAGCGCGTCGAGGACGTCCTCTTCGACCGCCGGCCCGACGCGACCGAGCGGCTCGTCGAGCACGCGCGCTCCGTCACCGGCGGCGCGACCGAGCGCGAGCGCGACCTCTCGTGGCGCGAGGCGCCGGTCGAGGAGCGGCTCGCGCACGCGCTCGTGCACGGCGTCGTCGACTTCATCGAGGAGGACACGGAGGAGGCGCGGCAGAAGCTCGCGCGCCCGCTCGACGTGATCGAGGGGCCGCTCATGGACGGGATGGCGATCGTCGGCGACCTGTTCGGCTCCGGGAAGATGTTCCTGCCGCAGGTGGTGAAGAGCGCGCGGGCGATGAAGCGCGCGGTCGCCTACCTGGAGCCGTTCATGGAGGCGGAGAAGACCGAGCCCGAGGCTGCGAAGCGGGTCGTGCTCGCGACCGTGAAGGGCGACGTGCACGACATCGGCAAGAACATCGTCGGCGTCGTCCTCGGCTGCAACGGCTACGAGATCGTCGACCTCGGCGTGATGGTGCCCGCCGACAAGATCCTGGACACCGCGCTCGAGGAGGACTGCGACGCCGTCGGGCTCTCGGGGCTGATCACGCCGTCGCTCGACGAGATGGTGCACGTGGCGAAGGAGATGGAGCGGCGCGGGCTCGAGCTGCCGCTGCTCATCGGCGGCGCGACGACGTCGAAGCAGCACACGGCCGTTCGCATCGCGCCGGAGTACTCGAATCCCACGGTGCACGTGCTCGACGCCTCGCGCGTCGTGGGTGTCGTGGGCGATCTGCTCGACGGCGACCGCCGCGCGCGGCTCGACGAGGAGAACCGCGCCGACCAGGAGCGGTTGCGCGCGCTGCACGCGGAGAAGGGGCGGAAGCCGCTGCTCGCGCTCGCGCAGGCGCGGGCGAACCGCACGCCGATCGAGTGGCACCCGGAGGATCTCGCCGAGCCCGTGTTCACGGGCACGCGCCTCGTCGAGGCCGACCTGGCGACGCTGCGCGAGTACGTCGACTGGCAGTTCTTCTTCCACGCCTGGGAGCTGAAGGGGCGCTTCCCCGCGATCCTCGACGACGCGGTGAAGGGCGAGGCCGCTCGAGATCTCTTCGCGAATGCGAACGAGCTCCTGGACGAGATCGTGGCGGGCGGGTCGCTGACCGCCGCAGGCGTCTACGGCTTCTGGCCCGCGCGCGCGGAGGGAGACGATCTCGTGCTCGAGGGCGGCGTCCGCTTCCCGATGCTCCGTCAGCAGGCCGACCACGGCGACTCGCGCCCGAACCGCTCGCTCGCGGACGTCGTCGCGCCGGCCGACGTGGGTCTCGAGGACTTCGTCGGTGCGTTCGCGGTCGCGATCCACGGGGGCGACGAGCTCGCCGACCGCTTCGCCGCCGATCGAGACGACTATCGGTCGATCATGGTGCGCGCGCTCGCCGACCGGCTCGCGGAGGCGTTCGCGGAGTGGCTGCACGAGCGGGCGCGGCACGAGTGGTACGCGCCGGGCGAGAAGCTCACGGGTGAGGACTTGATCGGGGAGCGCTTCCGCGGGATCCGGCCGGCCTTCGGGTACCCGGCCTGCCCCGACCACTCCGAGAAGCGGACGCTCGTCGACCTGCTCGACGCAGGCCGTGTCGGGGTCGGGCTCACCGAGTCGTTCGCGATGACGCCGCCTCCGAGCGTCAGCGGCCTCTACCTCGGGCACCCGCAGGCGCGGTACTTCTCGATCGGGCGGATCGGGCGCGACCAGGTCGCGGACTACGCGCGGCGCAAGGGGATCGAGCACGCGGAGGCCGAACGCTGGTTGCGTCCGAACCTCGCGTACGAGCCCTGAGCCCCGGCGCAGGCGACGCCCTCGCGACACCGAATCTTCCGCCATGGCCGTATCGGACAGGGCCGAAAATGACCGTAGAGAAAACGCGAAGCGGGTGCTAGCTTCACCGGAGCCGTGAGCCAGACCAGCCGTCTCGGAATCGTCCGCCGCTCGCCTGCCTTCGGGCTGCTGTTCCTCGCGACGGCCGGGTCGGGGTTCGGCACGTACCTGGCCGCGATCGTGCTTACGGTCGACATCTACGACCGCACGGGCTCGGGCATCTGGGTCGCGGCCCTGCTGATCGCCGACTTCCTCCCGATCGTGGTGATCGGCCTCGTGCTCGGGCCGCTCGTCGACCGGTTCTCGAGGCGCTGGCTGATGATCCTCTCCGACGTCGTCCGCTTCGGCGTCTTCGCCGCGCTGCCGTTCGTCGACGACCCGGTGGGGATCGTCGCGCTCGCCGGGGTCTCGGGGGTGGCGACCGGCTTCTTCCGGCCGGCGGCGTACGCCGGCCTTCCCAACCTCGTCCCCGATGACGAGCTCACGAACGCGAACTCGCTGCTCCAGACCATCGAGACGCTTGCGTGGATGATCGGCCCGGTCGCGGGAGGCCTCATGCTCACGGCCTGGAGCCCGTCCGTCCCGTACGCGGTCAACGCGGTCACGTTCCTCGTCTCGGCCTTCCTCATCGCGGGGATCTCCGAGAGCAAGCTCCGCTCGGAGGAGTCGCTCACGCGCGGGCACTGGCGGGACGTCGCGGACGGCATCCGGCTCGTCCTCACGTCGGCGCCGCTGCGGACGGTGCTGATCGTCTGGAACATCGTGCTCGTCGGGAGCGCCGCGATCAACGTCGCCGAGGTCGTGTTCGCGAAGGACACGCTCGACGCCGGCGACGTCGGGTTCGGGGTCATCGTCGCGGCGAGCGGCGTCGGCCTCGCGCTCGGCAGCTTCCTCGCGCCGTCCGCGCTCGGCAGGGTGGGGCTGCGCCGGCATTACGTCGGCTCGATCGTCCTCATGGGCGTCGGCTGGGGTGCCGCAGCACTCACGAGCTCGATCTGGGCCGCCGTGCCGCTCGTCATCGCCGGCGCGGCGGGGAACGGCGCCGCCATCGTCTGCAACCAGATCCTCGTCCAGCGCGGCGCTCCGGATCGTTACCGCGGGCGCGCGCTCGCCACGATCATGAGCTCGAACTTCCTGTTCCTCGGGGTGGCGATGGCCGGGGCGGGGGTGCTGACCGAGCTCTACGGCGCGCGCGTCGTCTGGCTCGTCGCCGGCGTGATCTACCTCTTCGGCGCGGCCGTTACCGTCGCGGTCACGCGTTGGCTCCCGGTCGCCGCCAAGGACGGAGATCACGTTCTCGACGAGCTCGGGGCGGCCGCGGCGAGCGCCCTCGAGTCGGACGAGCCCGAGCTTCGCGCGCCTCCACCCGAGCCGGCGTATGCCGAGGAACCTGCGTACGTCGCGGAGACTGCGCTCGCACCCGAGCCCGTGTACGCTCCGGAGCCTGCGTTCGCCCCGGAGCCGGTGCTCGCCGGTGCCGACGGGTCGTCGCGACGGAGCCTCGAGCGTCTCGCCGTCCTCCTCGAGGAGATCGAGGAGCGGCGCGCGGTGGAGGCGCGCCGCAACCACTCCGCGCGGTAGGGCCTCGTCTCGCCCGGAGGGCCTGGCGCCCCCGGACTAGAGTGCGCCCCCGGACTAGAGTGCGCCGACGTGGCCAGGCGCGAGTGGACGCTCGAGCAGTTGACCGGCGGCGTGCGCGAGGGAGACAGGCGCGCGCTCGCGCGGGCGATCTCGCTCGTCGAGAACGGCGACCCGCTCGCGTACCCGCTCGTCCGCGAGCTCTATCCGGAGACGGGTCGCGCCGCCGTCGTCGGCGTCACCGGCCCGCCGGGCGTCGGCAAGTCCTCGCTGATCGGCGCGCTCGTCGAGCACGTCCGGGCGAGCGGGCGCAGCGTCGGCGTCGTCTCGGTCGACCCGTCGAGCCCGTTCTCGCGCGGCGCGCTCCTCGGCGACCGCATCCGGCTCTCCGACCACTTTCTCGACCCCGGCGTCTACATCCGCTCGATGGGGACGCGCGGCCACCTCGGCGGGCTGGCCGAGACGACCCTCCAGGCCGTGCTCCTGCTGGACGCGTCCGGGAAGGACGTGATCTTCGTCGAGACCGTGGGAGCGGGGCAGAGCGAGGTCGAGGTGACCGGGATCGCCGACACGGTCCTCCTCGTGCTCATGCCCGGCTCCGGTGACTCCGTGCAGGCGCTGAAGGCCGGGATCATGGAGATCCCGGACGTGATCGCCGTGAACAAGATGGATCACCCGGCCGCGAAGACGATGCTGAACGAGGTTCGGTCGATCGTGGGGCTCGCGGAGCCCGAGCAGCGGCCGCCGATCGTCCTCACGGAGGCGATGCGCGGTGAGAACGTGGACGAGTTGCTGGCGGCGCTCGAGGAGCATCGCGCCGGCCTCGCGGCGGACGGGCGGCTCGAGGAGCGCAGGCGCCGAAACCTCGCGCGCGAGGTGTTCGCGGTCGCGTCGAGCCGCGCGAAGTCCCATCTCGAGGCAGCGGTGGCCGACGACCCGGAGCTGCGGCGGCTGCTCGAAGCGGTCGAGCGGCGTGAGCTCGACCCGCTGACGGCGGTGCGCGAGATCATGGAGAAGGTGTTCAAGGTACGTGCAGATGACGCCGACGCCCGCTGACATCGAGGCCGCGCGGTCGCGCCTTGCGGGTGTCGCGCGGGAGACGCCGCTCTACTCGACCGAGACGTTCTCCCGGCTCTCCGGGCGCACGGTGCTGCTGAAGGCGGAGAACCTCCAGCGCACAGGCTCGTTCAAGATCCGCGGCGCGTTCAACACCATCTCGACGCTGGGCGAGCCCGAGCGGGCGGCGGGCGTCGTCGCCGCGAGCGCGGGGAACCACGGGCAGGCGGTCGCGTGGGCCGCGCGCGAGGCCGGGATCGCGGCCACGGTCTTCATGCCCGAGGACGCGCCGATGGCGAAGGTGGAGGCGACGCGCGCGTACGGAGGCGTCGTGGAGCTGGCGGGGGCGGGGTTCGAGGGGGCGGTCGCGGCCGCGCAGGAGCACGTCGAGGCGACGGGCGCGACTTTCGTCCACGCTTTCGAGGACGAGCGGGTGATCGCCGGCCAGGGGACGATCGGGCTCGAGCTCGCCGAGCAGGCGGCCGAGGCGCGGACGGTGCTGATCCCGGTCGGCGGCGGCGGGCTCGCGGCGGGGATCTCGCTCGCGCTGCGGGAGCGGCTTCCGGGGCAGCGGGTCGTCGGGGTCGTCTGCAAGCCGGGGCTGACGATCGCGGACGGGATCTCGGTGAAGTCGCGCGGCGAGCTGGCGGGCTCGATCCTCGAGCGGACGCTCGACGACGTCGTCGAGGTCTCGGACGAGGAGATCTCGGACGCGCTCGTGCTCGCGCTCGAGCGGAAGAAGCTGCTGCTCGAGGGGGCAGGCGCGGTCGGGATTGCGGCGCTGCTGGCGGGGCGGGCCGGGGGAGAGGATCCGGTCGCGATCGTCCTCTCGGGCGGGAACATCGACGCGACGACGCTCATCTCGGTGATGCGGCTGGGGCTGACGCGGGCCGGCCGCTACCTCGCGCTCCGTACGCTCATCCCGGACTCGCCGGGCCAGCTCCGGGATCTGCTCGACCTCGTGGCGCGGGAGCGCGGAAACCTCGTCTCGGTGGAGCACCACCGCGAGGGGACGACGACGACCGCGCTCCAGACCGAGGTCGAGCTCGTGATCGCGACGCGCGATCCCGCGCACTGCGAGGAGCTGGTCGCCGCGATCCGCGCCGCCGGCTACCCGGTCGAGCGCCTCGGCCCGCCTGCCTGACGCGACCGCTTCGGACACGGCCGCCGTGGAGCAACCGGCGGTTCGGGCCGTGCACAAGGTCGGGCAGGCCCGTCCGTTGGAGACGTGTCCCGGAGAAGGCCTCGAAAGTCGACGTCGGCTGTCTACCGGACCCGAGAAGAGCCTGCTCGGGCGCGTTTGCAGATGCCAGCCGCTAGACACGGTGTCTGACACCGTCTCTCGGCGAGCTACCACCTCGTGCGGCTGCCGCGTTGTCGCGGAGGGTGCGTCAGGCGCCGCAGCGGCGGAACTCGACCGTCGGTTTCCCGGCGGCGGCCCAGTCGTCGATGCCGCCGTTCGCCACCGCGCGCGCGTCGTAACCGCGGGCGGAGAGGATGCTCGCCGCGATCGCGGCCCGCGGACCCGTCTCGCAGATCGTCACGAGCGGGCGGTCGTTCGGAAGGTCGGCCTCGCCGAGCAGCCGGTACGGCACGTTCGCGCTGCCGGGGATGTAGCCCGCGTCGCGCTCGTCCTTCTCGCGGACGTCGATCAGCTCGGCGCCGGACTCGAGCAGCGCGTCGAGCTCCTCGAGCGCGACGAGCGGGAGCGTCTCCCCGCCGCCGCCCAGCACCCAGCCGGCCAGGCCGAGGTAGCCGACCGAGCGCAGCCCGCCGATCGCGGCGCGAGCCTCGCCCTCGTCGGTCGCGGCGACCACCACCGGCCGCTCGGGGTCGAGCACGAACGCGGCCTTCGTCGAGAAGCGCGTCCCCGTCCACGGCACGTTGACTGCGCCCTCGTGGTGGCCCTCCGCGAACGGCCCGACCGGGCGCACGTCGAGCACCTGCGCGCCCTCGGGCAGCGCTTCCAGCTCTCGCGGCTCGGCCGGAGCGCCCACGAACGGCCCGCGGTTCAGCTCGACGATCCGCTCCATGTTCGGCGGCCGCGGCGCCGAGATCCCGGCGGACGCGAGGATGAACTCGTTCACGTCGGAGAACGCCAGCGCTGGGTTGAAGCGGCGCTCGAACCCGATCGTGGTCGACGCTTTCGAGCTCATCGCCTTCCCGCACAGCGACCCGGCGACGTGGCCGGGGTACACCTCCACGCCGTCGCCGAGCTCGACCAGCCGCTGCAGCGAGTGGAAGAGCCCCTCGGCGCCCTCATGCGCCGCCACCGCGAGGTCCGGCCGCGCCGCGTCGCCCACGAACAGCGAGTCGCCCGTGAGCACGAGCCACGGCTCGTCGCCGCGCGAGCGGTCGATCACCGCGAGACAGCAGTGCTCCGGTCGGTGGCCGGGCGTGTGGATGCACCGGAGCGCCACCGCGCCCACCTCGATCTCGGCTCCGTCCTCCATGGGGTCGTTCGGATACGCCGCCTCCGCAGCAGGATGGATCGAGACCGGGAGCCCGTGCTCGAGCGCGAGCCGCCCGTGCCCGGACACGTGGTCGGCGTGCGTGTGCGTCTCGATCACCCGCACGGGCCGCACGCCGCGTCGCTCGGCCTCCTCGAGGTACTGCTCGATCGCGAACGCGGGATCGACGACGACGGCCTCGCCCGATCCCTCGTCCCCCACGAGGTACGACGCGCACCCGAGCGCGTCGTCGACGAACTGCGTGAAGATCACTGAGGCGCGACCGTAGCACCCGCCTCCGCTATCGCACTTGAAGTGAGCGTCAGCGGCGTGACGCCGCGCGCCGGCGCCGGACGGCGACGGCGGCGCCCGTGCCGGCGAGGAGCAGGCCCACGAGCGCGATGACCAAGGTCGTCTGCTTCTCCTCGTCGTCCGCCGGGAGGACCGTCAGCGCGACCTGCGAACGGACGACGGCGTCGTCCGGGTAGCGCTGCTCGATCTCGAGGATCGCCGGCCCTGGCTCGTCGGGGCCGGCCAGGTCGAGGCTGAACGTCGCGTCCGCGTCAGGTGGGAGCTCCCCGCCGGTCCACGTCGCGACGCGCTCGTCGAACGACGCGTCCCATCCGTCCGTGCCGATCGCGTCCGTGATCACGAATCCGTCAGGAACGACGACCACGAACTGATCCATCGCGAGCTCGCGGTCGTTGTGCCCGACGAGCGACACCGCGTCGTTGCCCCCGGCCTCGACGAACGTCGGACTGGCGTCGACGTGCGCGTTCGCTGGCGCGGCGAGGAGGAGCGCGCTACAGACCGAGATGGCGAGCGATGACCATGCGCTGCACCTCATTGGTGCCCTCCCCGATCTCGAGGATCTTCTGGTCGCGGTAGAGGCGCGAGATCGCAGCCTCCTCCATGTACCCGAAGCCGCCGTGGATCTGGAGCGCCGCGCCCGCGACCCGTGCCGAGAGCTCGCCGGTGTAGAGCTTGGCCATCGCCGCCTCGCGCGCGAACTCGCGGCCTTGATCCTTGAGCCAGGCGGCCCGGAGAACGAGCGCGCGGCCGGCCTCGATCTCGGTCGCCATGTCCGCGAGTGAGAACTGCACCGCCTGGAACTTCGAGATCGGCTTCCCGAACTGCTCGCGCTCCTGCGCGTACGCGTACGCGAGGTCGTAGGCACCTTGGGCGAGGCCGACGCCCATCGCCGCCACCGAGATGCGCCCGCCGTCGAGGATCTCGAGGAACTGGCGGAAGCCCTCGCCGCGCGGCCCGAGCAGGTTCCCCTCCGGCACGCTGCAGTCCTCGAACGAGAGCTCGCGCGTGTCCGACGCGCGCCAGCCGAGCTTCTTCATCGGCGCCGAGATCGCGTACCCGGGCGTCCCGTTCTCGACCACGATGTTCGAGATCTCGTCCTCGCCCGTGCGCGCCGTGATCGTGACGCCCCAGGTGATGTCCGTGCCCGCGTTCGTGATGTAGAGCTTGGAGCCGTTGACCACCCACTCGCCGTCGCGGAGCTCGGCGGTCGTGCGCGTGTTCCCGGCGTCCGAGCCGGCGCCCGGCTCCGTCAGCCCGAACGCTGCGAGGCGCCGGCCGGACGCGAGGTCGGGCAGCCAGCGCTCCTTCTGCTCGTCCGTCCCGTAGAGGAGGATCGGCATCGTCCCGAGCGAGGTGTGCGCGGCGACCGTGATCGCCACCGACGAGTCCACGCGCGTCAGTTCCTCGATCGCGATCGCGTAGGAGACGGTGTCGCCGTCGGCGCCGCCGTACTCCTCCGGGATCGGGAGCCCCATGAGCCCGAGCCCGGCGAGCTCCTCGACGAGCTCGTACGGGAACCGCGACTCGAGGTCGAGCTCCGCCGCGACCGGTGCGACCTTCTCGCGCGCGAAGGAGCGGACGGTGTCGCGGATCAGCTCCTGCTCGGGGGTGAGGTCGAGGTCCACGCCGCGAGGATGCTATCGGCGCGGTAGGCTCCGGCCGGTCCGCAACCGAGGAGGGAGAGTCGAGCCGATGTCCAGCGTGCAGGAGTTCTTCCAGGGCCTTCCGGAGCGCGTGAGCGCCGACCGGATCGAGGGGATGAGCAACACCTACGTCTTCGACATCGACGGCGCCGGCACGTGGACGGTCGCCATCGCCGACGGGAAGATCGACGTCAGCGAGGGCGCGGGCGACGCCGACTGCACGTTCTCCTCGAGCGAGGAGACGTTCGAGAAGATCGTCGCCGGCGAGCAGAACGCGACCACCGCGTACATGACCGGGAAGCTGAAGATCAAGGGCGACATGGGCGCGGCGATGAAGCTCCAGAAGCTGTTCTAGCTGGAAACCAGGCCGATACCCCGTTAGGCTCGCAGCGGTGCCCTTGCTCGTCCGCATCGCCGTCGTCTACGGGATCAACGTCCTCGCGCTGATCGTCGTCGACTGGCTGTTCGACAGCGTCACGATCCGCGAGTGGGGGCCGCTGCTCCTCGGCGCTGCGGTGCTCATGGTCGGCAACCTGATCATCAAGCCGATCCTGGCGATCCTGACGCTGCCGCTCATCATCTTCACCTTCGGGCTCGCGTACTTCGCGATCAACGTCCTCATGCTCGCACTCGCGGAGTGGATCGCGCCGGACTTCTCGATCGACGGATTCTGGACGTACGTGGGCGCGACGATCGTGATCTGGCTCGTGAACGTGGTCGTCGGCGCGCTGATGAGCAGGATCTCGGGCGAGTAGCCTCCGTCGCCGTGAGCTGGTACCAGGTCCTGCTCTTCCTCCACGTCGCCATGGCGGTGATCTGGGTGGGCGGCAACCTCGTGCTGCAGCTCTTCGCGTACCGCATCTCCCTCGCGCGCGACCCCGTGCGCATGGCCGCGCTCGGGCGTGACATCGAGTGGATCGGGACGCGCATCTTCGTTCCGGCGTCCCTGCTCGCGTTCCTCACCGGGGTGCTCCTGGTCGTCGAGTCGAGCTTCTGGCGCTTCGGCGACGACTGGATCGTGATGGGGCTCCTCCTCTACGCGGTCACGTTCTTCGCGGGGCTGCTCTACTTCGGCCCGGAGTCCGGCCGGGTCGGAGGGCTCATGGACGCCGGCTCGCCGGAGGCCCCGCTGCGGATGGCCCGGCTGGTCTTCCTGACGAGGCTCGATCTCGTCCTGCTCTTCCTGATCGTGTTCGTGATGACGGTAAAGCCGCAGTGGGACGACCAGGCGCTGCTCACGGGCATCGTGGGCGCGCTGCTCGCGGGCGGGATCGTTTGGTGGCGGTACCGGGTTGCGACCGCGTCGCAGCCGCCGCCCGAGCCGCCTCTCGCCGAGCCGGACGCGTAGTCGCCGAGAACACCGGTGTCAGACACCGGTTCTCGGCGGGTGGCACACCATGTCCGTGGCGGACGTGTCCGTGCACTGGTCGCGCCGCCGAAGTGCCTGCATCTCGAGCGAACGGGGTTGTGGAGCGAATGGCACAGACTTGGCACAGCTGCCCCTTGACAAGACCGGTGTCTGACACCGGTTTTTATGTTTGCGCTCAGCTCTCGAGCTCGACTAGCGGGGCGCCGCCGGCCACGCGGTCGCCTGCGGAGACGTGCACCGCGGCCACCGTCCCCGCGAACGGCGAGTGCACGGGGATCTCCATCTTCATCGCCTCGAGCACGACCAGCGCGCGGCGGGCCTCGACCTCGTCGCCCGGCTCGACCGCCACCGACAGCACCGTCCCCGGCATCGGCGCGGTCACCGTCGAGCTGCCGCCGTGGGTCGCTGTGTGCGCGCGGGCCTCGGCGTCGACGTCCGGCGGCGGCGCGGGAGCAGGTGCCGGGAGGTTCAACCGCCACGGACGGCGCCAGGGCCCGTCGGCGAGCCGGAGCGGGAGAGGCGACAGCGGCGGATGCTCCACGAGGAACGCCGTCGTCGCCTCGCCCGCCCGCACTACCGGGTGGCCGACGAGCCAGCGCAGGAAGGGGAGGTTCGTCACCACGCCCGAGATCTCGGTCTCGGCTAGCGCGGCGGCCAGGAGCTCGAGCGCGTGCTCCCGCGAGCGACCGTGCGCGATGACCTTCGCGATCATCGGGTCGTAGCCGAGCCCGACCTCGTCGCCCTCTTCGACCCCCGCATCTACGCGAGCACCTGCCCCTGCGGGCAGCCGAAGCCGCTCGAGGCTTCCGGTCTGCGGAAGGAACGTCTGCGGATCCTCGGCGTACACCCGCGCCTCGATCGCGTGTCCGTCCACTTTGTGGCTCAGAGCCACAAGCGCTTCCCCCTCCGCCACGCGCAGCTGCTCCGCGACCAGGTCGAGGCCCGTGACCGCCTCCGTGACCGGGTGTTCGACCTGGATCCGGCCGTTGAGCTCGAGGAAGAAGAACGCGTCGCCCTCGAGCACGAACTCGACCGTCCCGGCGCTCCTGTACCCGACGGCGCGCCCGAACGCCACGGCCGCCTCCCACAGCGCCGCCTGCACACCCGGAGCCAGCCCCGGCGCCGGCGCCTCCTCGAGCACCTTCTGGTGCCGCCGCTGCACCGAGCAGTCGCGCTCGCCGAGCGCGACCACGTTCCCGTGCGCGTCCGCGAGCAGCTGCACCTCCACGTGCCGAGGGCGCTCCAGGTAGCGCTCGAGGTAGACGGTCCCGTCGCCGAACGCCCCTGCCGCCTCGCGCTCAGCCGCCGCGAGCGCGTCCTCCAGATCCTCGCGGGCCCGCACGACCCGCATCCCCCGCCCGCCGCCTCCCGCGGCCGCCTTGACGACGAGCGGGAAGCCGATCTCGTCCGCCGAGCCCTCCGGCAGCGTCGGGACACCGGCCTCGCGCGCGATCCGCTTCGCCTCGAGCTTGTCGCCGCCCGCCCGCAGCGCCGCCGCCGGCGGCCCGACCCACGTGAGCCCGGCCGCCTCCACCGCCGCCGCGAACGCCGCGTTCTCGGCAAGGAACCCGTACCCGGGATGGATCGCGTCCGCGCCCACCGCCGCCGCCGCGCGGATGTGCTCCTCCGAGTGGAGGTAGCTCGCGATCTCCACCACCTCGTCCGCCGAGCGCGCGTGCAGCGAGCCCGCGTCGTCGGGGGCGACGACCGCCACCGTCCCGATCCCGCGCTCGCGGCACGTGCGGAAGACACGAAGCGCGATCTCGCCGCGGTTCGCCACGAGGAGCTTCTCGATCGCCACGAGCGCAAACTCTAGGAGCTAGGGTCGTCCTCGATGGCGCGTTACATCCCGGTCGCGATCGTCGGGCTCGTCGCCCTCGGCCTCTGGATCGGCGACGTCGACCCCGCATGGGGGCTGCCCGGCCGC
>SIRU01000018.1 GCA_004366385.1 Actinomycetota bacterium | reverse complement strand
CGCGCGCCCGTGATCCCGCTCGCCCGCCGGCGCCGCCGCGGCGCGCTGCTCGCGGTCGCGGCCGCGCTCGCCGTGGCCGCGTTCGCTGTCGGGGTCGTCGTGGGTGACGAGTCGCGCGCGCGGACGACGGACTTCGTCGTCGAGCTGACCGGCCCCGGCGACGCGAGCGCGACGATCGAGGTGTTCGAGCTCGACGACGCAGGGAACTGGCCGATGGAGATCGAGGTGGAAGGCCTCCCGCCGGCCGGCGAGGGGACGCTGTACGAGCTCTGGCTGACGCGCGACGGCGAGCCGGGCGTGCTCTGCGGCTCATTCCTGACGGCGGAGGACGGCACCGCAGAGGTGCCGATGAACGCGCCGTGGCGACTCTCGGAGTTCGACGGCTGGATCGTGGTCGAGCAGGGCTCCGACGAGCCTGTCCTCTCGACGTAGGGGTGAGACTCGCCTCGCCCTCAGCCGCGCACGAGGGTCGTCATGCGGCCCCGTCGGCGGGTCGACGCGCAGCTCCGTGGCCTCCGGGCCAGAGGCTATCGTCGGCTCGTGCGCCCGATCTCGACGCAGTACGAGGACTTCATGCGCCACGTGTACACGACCGGCGTGCCGAAGTCGGACCGCACCGGCACGGGCACGGTGAGCGTGTTCGGGTGTCAGATGCGCTTCGACCTCGCCGCCGGGTTCCCGCTCGTGACGACGAAACGGGTGCACTTCCCGTCCGTCGCGAAGGAGCTCCTCTGGTTCCTCCGCGGCGACTCGAACGTGCGCTGGCTGCAGGAGAACGGGGTCACGATCTGGGACGAGTGGGCGGACGAGGACGGCGACCTCGGGCCGGTGTACGGGGTGCAGTGGCGACGTTGGCCGACGCCGGACGGCGGCCACGTCGACCAGGTCGCCGAGGCCGTGCGCCTGCTCCGCGAGAACCCCGACTCGCGGCGGATCATCGTGAGCGCGTGGAACGTCGCCGAGATCCCGGAGATGGCGCTCGCGCCCTGCCACGCGTTCTTCCAGCTCTACGTCGCGGACGGCAGGCTCTCCACGCAGGTGTACCAGCGGAGCGCGGACGTCTTCCTCGGCGTCCCCTTCAACATCGCGAGCTACGCGCTGCTCACCCACATGCTCGCGCAGCAAGCCGACCTCGAGCCGGCCGAGCTGATCTGGACCGGCGGCGACTGCCACGTCTACGACAACCACCGCGAGCAGGTGCAGGAGCAGCTCGCGCGTGACCCCTTCCCCTTCCCCACCCTGCACCTCGCCCGCCGGCCGGCCTCGATCTTCGAGTACGAGTTCGAGGACTTCGAGGTCGTCGGCTACGAGCACCACCCGGCCATCAAGGCGCCGGTCGCGGTGTGAGGGTCGCGCTCGTCGCCGCGGTCGCGCGCGGCGGCGTGATCGGGCGCGACGGCGGGATCCCGTGGCGGCTGCCGGAGGACGTCGCCTTCTTCAAGGAGCTGACGACCGGGCACACGGTGGTGATGGGACGCCGCACGTGGGAGTCGATCCCCGAACGCCTCCGCCCGCTGCCCGGCCGCCGGAACGTCGTGGTCACGCGCAACGCGGAGTGGGCCGCCGAGGGTGCCGAGCGCGCGGGCTCGGTCGAGGAGGCGCTCGCGCTCGTCGAGGGCGACGAGCGGGTCTTCGTGATCGGCGGCGCCGAGGTATACGCGGCCGCGCTCCCGCACGCCGACGAGGTCGTGCTCACCGAGATCGACCTCGAGGTCGAGGGCGACACGGTCTTCCCGGAGTGGGATCGCGACGAGTTCGAGGAGATCTCGCGCGAGCCTCGCGTCGCCGCCGACGGCACGCGCTTCGCGTTCGTGACCTACGGCCGCGTTTGACCCGTCCCAAAAAGACACTACAATCTTCCAACAGAAGGCACTACAATGGAGCGCGTGGAAGTCGGCATCCGTGAGCTGCGGCTCAATCTGAGCCGCTACATCGCGCGCGCCAAGACAGGCGTCGAGGTGATCGTGACCGACCACGGCCGCCCTGTCGTACGCCTCACACCGATCGACGAAGAGGAAGCGCACTACCAGCGCCTGGTTCGGGAGGGCATCGTCACGCCTGCGCGGCGCCCGAAACGCACGTCGCTTCCGCCGCCGATACCGCTGGAGGGAGAGGGACCGCTGGTCAGCGAGATGGTGCTCGAGGACCGCCGCTGATCGCGTACTTCGACTCGTCCGCGTTCGTGAAGCTTCTCCTTCACGAGCGCGGGACCGACGAGTCGCGCGACCTGTTCTTCACAGCCACTCGGGTCTTCTCGTCGCGGCTCTTGATGCCGGAGGCGTCCGCAGCGCTGGGCCGCGCTGCCCGTAGCGGTAGGGTCGGCCCGCGCGCGGCGACGCGAGCCCGTGACCTCGCACGGTCGTTGCTGGCAGAGGTCGTCCACGTCGAAGTCGACGCCGAAGTCGCGAGTCGCGCGTGGGACCTGGCGAGCGCCTTCCCGCTGCGCGGGTACGACGCCGTGCACCTCGCTTCGTTCGAACGCGTCGAGGCCGGAGAGGCCGTGTTCGTCGCAGCGGACGGCGGCCTCGCAGGAGCCGCGCTCTCTCTCGGCCATGCCGTCGCCGTGCCCGGCGCCTGACCGTTACCCCGCGAGCTCGAGCACGGCCTCGCGGAAGACCTCGGTGTGCAGGTCGACGTCGGCCTCGCTCGTCGCGGGCGACATGAGCGCCATCGAGTGGAACGGCGTCAGCAGGACCCCGCGGTTCAGCGCGTGCAGGTGCATGTAGCGCTCGAGCTCGAAGTTCCCTGCCGCGTGCGCCTCCGCCCCGTTCTGCGGCCGATCCGGGCCGAAGAGGTACTCGGCGCGGCAGCCGAGCCGCGTGACGTGCCACGGGAGGCCGGCCTCCTCGATCCCCGCCGCGACGCCGGCGGTCCAGCGCTCCGCCAACGGGATCATGCGTGCGAAGGCGTCGTCGGTCAGCACCTCGGTCAGCGTCGCCCGCATCGCCGCGAGTGAGAGCGCGTTCGCGGCCAGCGTCCCGCCGACACCGCCCACGTCGACGTCCTCGAGCTCGATCGTGCCCGCGAGCCTGGCAGCGAGCTCCTCGGAGAAGCCGTACGCGGCCGCCGGGATCCCGCCGCCGATCGGCTTCCCGATCGTGACGAGGTCCGGCTCGAGCCCCTCCGCCGCGGTGAAGCCACCCGGCCCGCAGCAGATCGTGTGCGTCTCGTCGATCGCGAGCAGCGTCCCGTGCCGCCGCGTGAGCCGGCGCAGCGCGTCGTGGAAGCCGGGCTCGGGGTGGACGATGCCGACATTCGTCAGCGCGGGCTCGGTGAGCACGACGGCGACGTCACCGTGCGCGAGCTCACGCTCGAGCGCGTCGACGTCGTTCCAGTCGACCACGCGTGTCGTCACCGCGGGGTCGACCGGCGGGCCGAGGTTCCCGCTCCGCGCGCGCACGGCCCCGTCCTCCAGCACGGCGAACGTCTCGTCGACGGTGCCGTGGTAGCACCAGTCGAAGACGAGGATCCTCGGCCGGCCGGTGAGGTGCCGCGCAAGGCGGATCGAGAACCGGTTCGCATCCGTCGCCGTCAGCGCGAACTGCCACGAGGAGACGCCGAAGCGGCGTGTCAGCTCCTCGGCAACCCGGAGCGCGTCCTCGCTCGGGAGCATGAGCGTGATCCCGCGGGCGGCCTGCTCTCGGACCGCGCGCAGCGTCGGCTCCGGTGCGTGCCCGGTCATCGCGCCGGTGTCGCCGAGGCAGAAATCGACGTACTCGAGCCCGTCCACGCCCACGAAGCGCGCGCCCTTCGCCTCCGCGACGTAGACCGGGAACCCACCCGGCCACTTGCGCATCCAGTGCATCGGCACGCCCTCGAAGAGCGAGGCGCGCCCGCGCTCGAAGAGCTCGCGCGAGCGCGGATGCGTCTCGGCGAAGAGCACCTCCTCGCGCGCCTGAAGCTCAGCGAGCCTGCTCAAGCCCTGCGGATCGAGACGACGCGGGCCTTCCACGAGCCGCTCGGCGCCTCGACGTCCACCACGTCACCGACGGCAGCGCCCATCAGGGCCGACCCGAGCGGCGAGTCGGGCGCGACGCCTCCGACCGCGGAGATGTGCACCTCCAGCGTCTCGTCGTCGTCGTCTGCCACCTCGACGATGGAGCCGACGCCCACGTGGTCGTCGGTGTCGTGCTCGACGGTGACGGCGTGGTGCAGACGGTCCTTGAGCTTCGCGATCCGCGCCTCGAGCAGCCCTTGCTCGTTCTTCGCGGCGTGGTACTCGAAGTTCTCGGCGATGTCGCCGAACTCGCGCGCGCGGGCGATCGCCTCGATCACCTCGCGGCGGCGAGGCCCTTCGAGCTCTGCCAGCTCGGCCTCCAAGGCGGCCCGCTGCTCCGCCGTCATGTGCTCGCCACCGGACGTGCTCACGGCCCTAGGCTAACCCGCCCCGCTCGTCCTGCACGGCGGTCCCGCTCGGACTACGCTCCCACGACCGACTGCGACTGCGGAGAAAAGGAGGGACGTGGTGGCGACCGACCTTGAGCGTTTCGTCGATGCGGAGGGGCGCGCGGAGCGCGTCAAGGATGTCCGGAAGCTGATCGACGCCTCCGGGGTCCGGTACGTCTACTACCAGTTCCCCTCGGTCACCGGGCGCGTCATGGGCAAGGGCGTCCCCGCCCAGCACTGGGAGACGATCGCGCAGAAGGGCTTCCAGCTCGTGTACGGCGCGACCGCGAACCTCTTCACCGACCGGCACGGCAACTACATCGGCTACGGCCCCGAGGCGGCCGAGCTCGTCGGCATCCCCGAGCCCGAGACCTTCGCCGTGCTCCCGTGGGACCCGACGGTCGCGCGCGTCTGGTGCATCTGCTTCCGCAACCGCGAGGAGCGCGAGGACCCGGGCGGTTTCCTCTCCTCCGACTGCCGCGGGAACCTGAAGCGCATGCAGGCGGAGTTCGAGGAGGCGACCGGCCTCCACCTCCGCGCCGGCACCGAGCCGGAGATGATGTGGCTCAAGCTGAACGAGGACGGCACGCCCTCGGTCGAGGGCAAGACCAAGCCCTACTGCTACCACATCGACCAGTTCTCCGAGCTCCAGCCGATCATCCACAAGGTGGTCGAGTACGGGCAGGCGCTCGGGCTCGACATGATCCAGGGCGACCACGAGGACGCGCCCGGGCAGATCGAGCTGAACTTCGGCTTCGACCGCGCCGAGGAGACCGCGGACAACCTCTCGACCTTCCGGCAGGTGTGCAAGGCGGTCGGCCGCGAGCTGGACGCGTTCCCGTGCTTCATGCCGAAGCCGTTCATGGGCGTGTCCGCGAACGGCTGCCACCACAACATCTCGCTCTGGGAGGGCGACACGAACGCGTTCCTGCCCGACACCGACGACCCGCAGAAGCCGAGCCAGGTCGGGCTCCACGCGATCGGCGGCATCCTCGAGCACCTGGCTGCACTGACCGCGGTCACGGCGTCGACGGTGAACTCGTACCGGCGGCTCTGGGACACCGGCTTCTGGGCGCCCGTGTTCGCGGACTGGGGCTACCAGAACCGGACGACCGCGCTGCGCGTGTCCGCGCCGGGCCGCTTCGAGTACCGCTCGGTCGACTCCGCCGTGAACCCGTACCTCTCGCTCGCCGCGCTCATCGCCGCGATGCGCGACGGGATCGAGCGCAAGCTCGACCCCGGCGAGCCCGAGGAGCGGAACATCTACGAGGCGATGGAGGCCGGCAAGGACGTCAAGAAGATCCCGATGACGTTCGGCGACGCGCTCGACGCGCTCGAGGGGGACGAGGTCGTCAAGAGCGCGCTGCCGGGCGATATGTACCGTGTCTTCATGCACTACAAGCGCGACGAGTGGGAGCGCTACTGCGCCACCGTCACGGACTGGGACGTCACCGAGTACCTCGACGTGCTGCCCTAGGAGACGCGCATGTGCGGGATCGCAGGGATCATCTACCGCGACGGGTCGCAGCACCCGATCGGCGACGAGATGACGCGGATGCTCCAGTCGATGAAGCACCGGGGCCCGGACTCCACCGGCTACGCGCTGTACGGGTCGCCCGAGAACGGCAACCTCGTCATGCGCTACAAGCTCGCGGACGCGAACACGCCGCGCGACTTCGAGTTCGAGGAGCGGCTGCGCAGGCACCGCGCGATCGTGGAGTCGCGGCTCGCCGCGCTCGGCGCGCGCATCGACGAGGTGGAAGAGGAGACGCCGTACGCGTTCCGCGTCTCGTTCGACTACGACGGCGACCTGAAGCTGCTCGCCGACTTCGTCGAGGACATCCCCGAGGCCGAGGTGCTCTCGCTCGGCCGCGCGCTCGAGATCGTCAAGGACCTCGGTGACGCGGAGAGCGTCCACGACCAGTACGGGCTCTCGGGGTTCACGGGCACGCACGGGATCGGGCACGTGCGCATGGCGACCGAGTCCGAGGTGGACATCGCGGGCGCGCACCCGTACTGGGCGTACCCGTACTCGGACGTCGCCGTCGTCCACAACGGCCAGCTGACGAACTACTTCATGTGGCGCCGGCGCCTCGAGCGCGCCGGCCGACGCTTCATGTCCGAGTGCGACTCGGAGATCATCGCCGTCTACCTCGCGGAGGAGATGTCGAAGGGGGCGAGCCTGAAGGAGGCGATGGACAAGTCGCTCGACGAGCTGGACGGCGTCTTCACGTACATCGCGGTGACGAAGGACGAGCTCGGGGTCGCGAAGGACGAGCTCGCCGCGAAGCCGCTCGTCCTCTACGAGTCGGACGGGCTCGTCGCGCTCGCCTCCGAGGAGATCGCGATCCGCCAGGTCGTCGAGGGCGAGATCGACACCTATGACCCGTTCGAGCGCGAAGTGCTGGTCTGGGCCCGATGACGCAGATCACGTACGACGCGCGCGGGCTCGCGGAGCCGTTCGCGGACGCACCGCGGATCGCCGAGGTCGACGGGACGCGCGCGCGCTTCGACGCGCAGGACCTGACGACGCGGACGATCAACCTCGAGCTCCGGCGGCTGCTCTACGAGGAGGGCGTCGAGGAGGTCGAGATCGACAACCCCGGCTCGCGGCACTCGCTCGCGGTCGGGATCCTCACGCGCTGCCGTATCACGATCAACGGCAGCCTCGGCTACTTCGGCTGCGGGCTCATCGACGGCCCCGAGATCCACGTGACCGGCCGGGTCGGCTGGTCGGCCTGCGAGAACATGATGTCCGGCGTCGTGGTCGTGGACGGGAACGCGGGCTCGCTCACGGGCGCGGCGCTCCGCGGCGGGGACGTCGTGGTGCGCGGCCGGGTCGGCGCGCGGACGGGCATCGACCAGAAGGGCGGCACGATCATCGTGGGCGGGGACGCGGGCTCGATGACCGGGTTCATGATGCAGCGCGGCCGGATCGTGATCCTCGGTGACGTCGGCCCCGGGCTCGGCGACTCGATGTACGACGGGACGATCTACGTCGCCGGGACGGTGAAGTCGCTCGGGATCGACTGCGTCCCCGGCGAGTGGACGGACGCCGACACGGAGCTGGTCGAGCGCAAGTTCCGGATCTACGGGCTCGGCGACCCGCCGGAGCTGCAGAAGTTCGTGTGCGGCAAGGTGCTCTACAACTACGACTCGCTGGAGCCGGCGGAGAGGAAGCTGGTGATCTGACGTGTTTGCGAGCGTTCATTCCGCATTCGCGGAACGAACGCCGCAGGTATCCCGCCCTGCGGGCGGGCAAATCCCTGAAGTCGCCCGCTGCCTTCGGTAGCGGCGAGGAGATCGGAATGGCTGACGAACAGGCACCAACCCAGAACACGATCCTCGGCCGGAGCCGGATCTTCACGCCGGAGGTCGTCAACGACATCCACATGAAGGCCGAGCTCGGCCGCTACCGGATGCGCGGGTTCTCGGTGTTCAAGCCGATGCCGCACTGGGACGAGCTGGGGTTCCGTCCCGGCACGCTCACGCGCTTCGTGATCGAGGGCTACCGCGAGAAGTGCGACACGAAGACCGTGCTCGGCGCGCGCTTCGCGAAGAAGCCGCTCGAGCTCGACATCCCGATCTACATCACGGGCATGTCCTTCGGGGCGCTGTCGCTGGAGGCGAAGATGGCACTCGCGAAGGGCGCCTCCATGGCGGGCACGGCGACGTGCTCCGGCGAGGGCGGGATGATCCCGCCGGAGCGCGACTACTCGACCAAGTGGTACTACCAGGTCATCCAGTCGCGGTACGGGTTCAACCCGCACCATCTGATGCTCGCCGACGGGGTCGAGTTCTTCATCGGGCAGGGCTGCAAGGTCGGGCTTGGCGGGCACCTCATGGGCCAGAAGGTGACGGAGCAGGTCGCGGAGATGCGCTCGCTTCCCGCAGGGATCGACCAGCGCTCCCCCGCACGGCACCCGGACTGGCTCGGCCCGGACGACCTCTCGCTCAAGGTGCAGGAGATCCGCGAGGCCACCGACTACCAGGTTCCCATCCAATTGAAGCTCGGAGCTGCCCGCGTGTACGACGACGTGCGCATGGCGGCCAAGTGCGGGCCGGACATCATCTACCTGGACGGCGCCGAGGGCGGCACGGGCGCCGGGCCGCACATCGCGACCGAGGAGACCGGCATCCCGCTCATGTCTGCGATCCCGGAGGCCCGCCGCGCGCTCGAGGACGTCGGCCTCGCGGACGAGATCGACCTCGTGGTCGCCGGCGGGATCCGCAACGGCGCCGACGTCGCGAAGTGCCTCGCGCTCGGCGCGAAGGCGGTCGCGATCGGGCACTCCGCGCTCATGGCGCTCAACTGCAACAAGGAGATCCCGGGCGTCACCGACTACGAGGGCACGGTCGGCGTCCCAGCCGGCTACTGCTACCACTGCCACACGGGCCGCTGCCCGGTCGGCGTCGCGACGCAGGATCCCGAGCTCCGCAAGCGGCTCGTCGTCGAGGAGGCCGCCGAGCGCGTCTACAACTTCCTGACCGCGATGACCATGGAGCTGCAGATGCTCGCGCGCGCGTGCGGGAAGACGAACGTGCACTCCCTCGAGCCGGAGGATCTGGCCGCGCTCACGATCGAGGCGTCCGCAATGGCGCGCGTGCCGCTCGCCGGCACGACGTACACGGTCGGGCAGACCGAGCACGAGATCCTCGCCGAGGTGAAGCGCCTGCTCGCGATCAAGGCCGAGGAGGAGCTGGAGATGCCGGGCGAGGTGGCCGAGCTGAGGGCAGCAGAATGAGCAGCCACGAGCTCGCCTACTCCGAGCCCGAGAAGATCAAGTCGATCGACGCGGAGTTCCTCTCCGGCCATCGCTTCCCGTACCAGGAGGACCTCGCGCTCGTCGAGGACGTCGACCTCCTGGCCGCGACGCCCGGGGAGGACCTGAACTGGCTCGAGGACATCGAGCTCCTCGAGGAGGACGGCGTGCCCGCGGTGTTCGACAGGTACTCGAACTCGTTCCTGAAGATCTACTTCCAGATCCCGGAGGGCCGGGAGGACGAGATCGCGCGCAAGGTGCTCGTCACGCACCTCCAGTCGGGCAACTCGTACGGGATCCAGCTGAAGGAGCAGCACACGAAGTTCCCCCAGCCCGAGCTCGGCCCGTGGGTCGAGGGCTCGAAGACCGTCGGCACGGACTGGAAGCCGCCGGCTCTCGAGGGCTGGGAGCGGCCGGCCGGGCACTGAGTCGGCCCACGGGCGAGTACGCTGGGCCGCATGCCGGCTTCGGGAGACGGGGCACCGAGCTCGAAGGGGATCCTCGGCGCGGTGCGCAGGATCGTCGCCCACGCGAGCGCGCTGGCGCGGCTCGAGCGCGAGCTCGCCAAGGCCGAGCTCCAGCGCAAGGCCGGCGCGCTCGGGGCGGGGATCGCGGTCGTCGTCACCGCCGGGATCCTCTCGCTCTTCGCGCTCGGCTTCGGGCTGGCGGCGCTCGCAGCTGCGCTCGCGCTCGTCGTCGACTGGTGGCTCGCGCTCCTCATCGTCTTCGGGCTGCTCGTCGCGCTCGTCGCAGTGCTCGTGCTCGTCGCGCGCAGCCTGTTCCGGGCAGGCACACCGCTCTTGCCCGCACAGGCGATGGAGGAGGCGAGGCTGACCGCCGAGACGCTGGGAGGCGGGCATGACGAGTGAGCGCCGCAGCGACGAGCAGATCCGCGGCGAGATCGCGAGCGAGCGCGAGCAGCTCGCGGGCGCGGTCGCCGACCTCCGCGCGGGCGTCGACGGCAAGCGCCGGCTCGTGACGTTCGCCGGCGCCGTCGTCGCCGCGGCGATCGCGACGCGGGCGGCGACGAGAGTCGCCAGGAAGCTCCGAGGCTCGTAGGCCGTAAAGCCCCGGCTCTCGTGCCGGTCGCAACGTACGGCGGCATTACGGTCGCCGAAGCATTCGGGCGAGTGGATCGGCTCGGGTAGACGTGGGACCGGCTATTCGGGTGGGATTCTGGTGAAGTCGTTGACGAACCGGCGCGTCAGGAGTATCGTGGTCGCACCGAAATAGTCACGGCTGATCTTGCGGATCGTTGTTCCGTGGCGCTTGCGGTCGGTACCCCTCGTTACGCCTGTGGGGCCTCCGTAGGTCGTCCGCGGCTCGACGTTCCCGCTCGGATCGGGGAGGACGGGGAACATGGGGAGACAGCCGCTGAGCGCGCGGTGGACGCGCGGGCCTCGCGCGACCGCCGAGGTCGACGCGTGGGCGCTGCGGGTGCCGAGGCGATGAGCTGGGAGCGCCGCTACGTGCCGGCGAGGAGCCCGCGACGCACGCCCTCGATGCGGGTGCTGCTCACGACCGAGAGCACGTACCCGTTCCACTGGGGCGGGCTCTCGACCTGGTGCCACTCGCTCGTGCACGAGCTGCCCGACGTGGACTTCTCGCTCCTCGCCGTGTGCAAGGACCCCCTCGAGAGCACGCGCTTCGAGCGGCCTGCCAATCTCGTCGACTTCCGCGCGGTGCCGCTGTGGGGCGTCCGGAACGCCTGGGAGTCGGAGCCGCGGCCGGTGCGCGAGTCGCTGCGCCGGAGGAGGCGGACGAGCCGGGACGCGATCGACCGCGAGTTCCTGCCCGCGTACCTGACCTTCGTCGGGCAGCTGCTCGGCGACCCGCGGAACGACAGCGCGCTCGCATCGGCGCTGCATCGCCTCTACCGCTTCTCGCTCGAGCACGACTTCGACGCGACGTTCCGGTCGGAGCTCGTCTGGGACGCGTTCAGCTCGCTGGCGATGTACCGCTTCCCGGGGATCGCGCGCGACCTCGGGTACACGGAGTCCTGGCTCACGCTCTCGGAGCTCATGTCGGGGGCGCAGTGGATCTACCACTGGCTGTTCCCGCTCGCTCAGCGGCTCGAGGAGGTGGAGATCGCGCACGCGACGATGGGTGGAATCTGCTCCCTGCTCGCGATCGTCTGCAAGCTCGAGCACGGCGCGGGCTTCCTCCTCTCCGAGCACGGGATCTACCTCCGCGAGTGCTACCTCGCCGAGAGCGACTCGAGCGGGAGCCTGTTCGGGAAGGTCCTGAAGCTCGCCTTCGCCCGCCGGATGACGGAACTGGCGTACTCGCACGCGGACGCGATCGCGCCCTGCTGCGACTACAACCAGCGCTGGGAGCGGCGGATCGGCGTCGAGCAGGAGCGGATCCACACCGCGTACTACGGCGTCGATCCCGAGACGGTGTCGCCCGGGAAGCGCGAGCCCAGCGACGCAGGCGACGCGCCCGTGGTCGTCTGGGCCGGCCGCATCGACCCGCTGAAGGACGTGGAGACCCTGCTGCGAGCCGCAGCTGTCGTCGTGCGGTCGCGCCCCGACGTCCGCTTCCTCCTGTACGGCGCGGCGCCGCCGGGGAACGAGCGCTACCACGAGCGCTGCCTTGCTCTGTACCACGAGCTCGGGCTCGAGGAGTCGGTGAGCTTCGAGGGCTTCTCGGCGAACGTCCTCGAGGCATTCGCGCGCGCCGACCTCGTCGTGCTCTCGAGCATCTCGGAGGGTTTCCCGTACTCGACACTCGAAGCGATGCTCTGCGGAAAGCCGGTGGTGGCGACCGCGGTCGGCGGCATCGCGGAGCAGATCACCCCCGACTGCGGCCGCGTCGTCCGGCCCCGCGACCCGGAGGCGCTGGGCGCCGCGATCGTGGACGTGCTCGGCGACATGGAGATCTGCCAGGCCCTCTCCCTCGCCGCCCGCGACCGGGCGGTGAGCCTGTTCGGGATCGAGCGCTTCCGCGCGACCCATCGCGCGATCTACGAGCTCGTTCTCGATTCGCGTCGGCCGGTTCCGGCGACGGCCGCCGGTCCGGCCGACGAGCTCTCCACGCCGTCGAAGGTCGCAGAGGCAGTGCAGCGGGAGCTGTCGCGCGCATGAACACCGCCGTGCGCAGGCTCGACACCCGGAGCGCCGTCCTGGACGAGGTGCGCCGCCGAGTGCCGCAGCCGGTCGAGGCGCTCGAGATCGCCGCCGTGCTTGAGTCGATCGGCATCACGGACGCGGTCGCGCGCGAGGACCACGGGGCGGAGAGCTCGTTCGAGCTGGCGGAGCAGGTCTTCGGCGTCGTGCGCCCGCGCGACGACGAGCCGTCGCCGGCCGGCCACGTGGTCGACCGGGCCCGACCGCCCCTCGACGTCGAGACCGCGCCGGGCCGGGGAGACACGTCCGCGCGCAGCCTCGTGGCACTGGCTCCCCTGGCGCTCCTGCTCGGCTCGACGCAGGCGCTCTCCGAGGCCGGCTGGGCCGCGGGCGCGATTCTCGCCCTGAGCGCCGGCGTGGGCGCGGCCATGCTGCTGACCACGGGGCCGATCCTCGCGATCGGGCGAAGAGCGTCGATCTTCCTGAGCTTCGGCTACCGGGCGTCCGCGCAGCGGTTCCTGTCGCTCTGGTCGCTGGCGACGCTCGCCCTCTGCGCGCTCGTCGCGACGCTCGCGCTCGGCCTCGCGACCGAGTACGAGCTCTTCACCCCGGCCGAGCGAGCGATCTTCGCCGTCACGCTCCCGGCGTTCGCCGTGTTCTGGCTGCTCGCCGTCGGCCTCACGGTGCTGCGCGCGGCGGCCTGGGTCGTCGCGGTGCTCGTCGTCGCGCTGCTGTCCGGCCTGGCCGCGGGCATCGCCGACGGGCCGGAAGGCGGCGTCGTGACCGCGTACTGCCTCGCGGTCGCCGGGCTGGCGGCTGTCTGGTTGCTCGTCCGCCCGCGGCGCGCCGAGCGCCACGTGCGCCTGCCCGTGGGGGCCACGCTGGTCGAAGCGTCGCCGTACGTGGCAGTCGGCTCGGCGTTCGCCTGCTTCATCGTGCTTCCACACGCGCTCGGGTGGTTCGGCGGCGGCGGCGGGACCACGCTCGACCGCTTGGTCGTGCTCGAGCTGTCCCTGCTCGTCGCGATCGTGCCGCTGCTGCTCGCGTCGGGCGTCGGCGACTGGCTCCTGCGCTCGTTCTGGGGCGTCGCGAAGACGCTTCGCGAGGAGGAGTCGATCGACGGCTTCTGCCGGCGTGCGGCCCGCCACGTGCTCGGAGGGCTGGTTCGCTACGCCCTCGTGCTCGTGGTGCTGTCGGCCGCGACGGCTGCCGTGGTCGAGGTCGCGATCCGCCGCGGCGGCCTCGACCACCTCAGCCGGCCGGTCTTCTGGCTCGGCCTCGCCGGCTTCCTGCTGCTGGGGGTCGGTCAGTACTCGAACACCTTCGTGCTCGGCTTCTCGCTGCCGGGACGCGCGCTCGCGCCGCCGCTCGTCGCGCTGGCCGTCCTGTGCGTCGTGGGGATACCGCTGAGCACGAAGGACTACCGGCTCGCCGCGCTCGCATTCGCGCTCGCTGCCGCTGCCTTCGCCGCAGCGGCGACGGTCGCGTGCGTGCGCGTGCTGGCCGACGTACCACGCCGCTACTCGACGGCGTTCTAGGGGCAAGCAAGGGAAAGGGGAGAGGACATGACGTCGAGAGGGAGTGAGGGACGATGAGGGTGGCGCGGAGATCGCACGCGAAGCGCGCCCTGGTCACGGGCGGCGCCGGCTTCATCGGCAGCCACCTGGCGGAGGCACTGCTCGGGGACGGGTACACCGTGACGGTTCTCGACGACCTGTCCACGGGCAGCGCGAGCAACGTCTCGCACCTGCACGAGCTCGAGCTCGTGGTGGGCGACACGGCGAACGAGGACCTGGTCGAGACGCTCGTCGCCGAGTCCGACGTCGTGTTCCACCTGGCGGCCGCGGTGGGCGTCCGCCTGATCCTGGCGGAGCCGATCGAGAGCTTCCGGACGAACGTGCTCGGCACCGAGGCCGTGCTCCGCGCGGCCTCGCGCCACGGGACGAAGGTCCTCGTCGCCTCCACGTCGGAGGTGTACGGCAAGGTCGCGCGGCTGCCGCAGCGGGAGGACGACGACGTGCTCGTCGGCCCGACGTCGATCAGCCGCTGGTCGTACGCGGCCTCGAAGATGCTCGACGAGTTCATCGGCCTCGCGTACGCACGACAGGGGCTGCCCGTCGTCTGCTTCCGCCTCTTCAACACCGTCGGCCCACGGCAGAGCGGCGCGTACGGGATGGTCGTCCCGCGCTTCGTGGACGCGGCGCTCCATGGGGAGCCGCTGCTCGTCCACGGCGACGGGACACAGTCGCGCTGCTTCCTCCACGTCGACGACGCCGTGTCGGCGATCGTGCGGCTGGAGCGGAGCGAGGCTGCCGCCGGCCAGGTCTTCAACGTCGGCTCGACCGAGCCCGTGACGATCCACGAGCTCGCCGAGCGGGTGCTGGAGACGGTGCACCGCCTGAAGCTCAAGGACGGGAACGGGAACGCCGGGCACGAGAGCGAGATCGTGCTCGTCCCGTACGCGCAGGCCTACCCGAACGGCGACTTCGAGGACATCCGCGCCCGCCGGCCGTCGGTCGACAAGCTGCGGGAGCTGACGCGCTGGCGCCCGCGCCACGACCTCGACGACATCCTGCGGGACGTCGCGATCGCGCGAGCGGCGGCGACCGCGCACGTCCACGAGGAGCTGTCGGCCACGGCTCTGGCATGAGCGTCGGGCGAGCGATCCGGTCGGGGACGCGAGGCGAATGGGCCACGCTGCAGTGGTAGTCGCCCTCGGCGTCCTGGCGGCCGCCCTCGTCGCGCTCGTGCGCGAGGCAGCGGCACCGCAGGCCAATGCGGCCGCCTGCGGTGCTGCACGCGACCGGGAGCCGGCCGCCGCGTGCGCAGCGTCCCAGCGCAAGCGCGTGTGGAAGCCGGCGCCCGGTACCAGCTGGCAGTGGCAGATCACAGGTGTGGTCGACGAGCGCGTGCGGGCCCGGATGTACGACATCGACCTCTTCGACGCACGCCCGGGCCAGGAGAACGCAGGCGTGATCCGGCGTCTCCAGCGCCGGGGGATCACGGTGATCTGCTACCTCGACACCGGGGCATGGGAGAGCTACCGGCCCGACGCGCGCCGGTTCCCGGAGAGCGTCATCGGCAACTCGACCGGGTGGGAGGGCGAGCGGTGGCTCGACATCCGGCGAGCGGCGTGGCCGAAGTTCGCGCCGATCCTCTGGAAGCGGCTCGACCTCGCCCGCCGCCTCGGCTGTGACGGCGTCGAGCCCGACCAGAACAACCCGGTGGGGAACGACCCCGGCTTCCCGATCACGCTCCGGGACCAGAAGGCGTGGTACCTCGAGGTCGCCCGCCAGGCCCATCGCCGCGGCCTCTCGGTCGGGATGAAGAACGGCATCGAGACGATCGACCGCGACACGGTCGCGGCGTTCGACTGGGCGCTGAACGAGGAGTGCTTCCAGTACCGCGAGTGCAACGCGCTGGCCCCCTTCACGCGGGCGGGCAAGGCCGTGTTCCAGGTCGAGTACCGCCTCCCGACCGCCGCGTTCTGCCGCAAGGCGAACCGGCTCGGGTTCAGCTCCATGCGCAAGCGGCTGCAACTCGACGCCTGGAGGCAGCCGTGCTGGTAGTCGGGGGAGCGAGAGCTCGGAAAGAAGTGCCGGCGGCACGGGGCCCCGTGCCGCCGGCGGTGAGGTGGGGGCTTGCGGCACCGTCACCTCTGGACTTCCGTCCACGCACGATGGTAACCGGCTTCGCAGCCGGTGTCATGAGAGACGCCGGCGATCTGCCCGCAAACAAGGCGTTTTGCGGCCACTTCGCTGTCAGTCCACGTATCGGATGTCACAGCTCGGGCGAGCCCGCGGGGCGTCGTCCCGCGGCGCGTGCGATCTCCTCCCGCCTTCGGGGCGGGGAGGCTCGCAGGCGCGGCGGCGAGCGAGGCCCCGGGCTCACGGGAGAGGAGAAGGGAAGATGAAGATCGATCTCGAGAGGGCCCGGCGTCTCGGCCGGAGCCTGTGGTTCGTCGTCGCGCTCGGACTCGGCGTGCTGCTCGCGACCGGAGGAGCGGTGGGCGCGCAGGCGCAGGCCACGGACCCGTCCGCGCACTACGCGGAGCTCGCACCACCCACTCCCGGTGAGCGCGCCGGCCGGCTCCAGCACGCGCCGGCCAACCTGGGGGCGCTGCTCCCCGGCCGGACGCGCACGGTGCAGAGCGCAGTCGCGCCGCTGCGGCTCGCGACCTCGGCAACGCTGGCGGCGAACAGTGCGAACGCGGCGCTCGCAGCCGTCCCGTCGACGCCCGTGCTCGTGGCGATGCCCTCGAGCCCGACGTACGACCTGAGCGCGACGTTCTCGTTCGCGAGCACCGGCGCAACCTCGTACGAGTGCCGGCTCGACCTCGCGAGCTTCGCCCCCTGCACGAGCCCCCAGACCTATCCCGGGCCGCTCTCGTTCGGGATTCACCTCTTCCGCGTCCGCGCGCGGAATGCGAGCGGGGTCAGCCCCACGCGCAGCTACCTGTGGATGATCAGCCGCCCGCCCGCTCCCACGATCACGTCGAGCCCTCCGAGCTCGACGCTGGAGCGGACCGCGGCGTTCGCGTTTGCGAGCCCTCTCCAGGGCGTGACGTTCGAGTGCCGGCTCGACAGCGCGGCGTTCACCCCGTGCGTCAGCCCGAAGGCGTACAGCGGCCTCCCGCTCGGAACCCGGACCTTCCGCGTGCGCGCGCGGAACGCGAGCGGCGTCGGCCTGACGACCACGTTCCGGTGGACGATCACGACGCTCCCGGCGCCGACGCTCGTCGCCATGCCCGCGAGCCCGACGTTCGAGCGGAGCGCGAGCTTCGCGTTCACGAGCCCGGTCGCGGGAGTCACGTTCGAGTGCCGGCTCGACGGTGCCGTGTTCGCGCCGTGCTCGAGCCCGAAGGCGTACTCGGGCCCGCTTGCGCTCGGCCCGCACACGTTCCGCGTGCGGGCCGTGCACCCGACCTCGGGTACGAGCCCGGCCGCGCAGCACACGTGGACGATCGCGCTCGCGCCGCCGACGATCACGTCGGGGCCGAGCGCCTCGACGCCCGAGACGACGGCGTCCTTCGCGTTCACGCACCCGGGCCCGAGCGTCTCGTTCCAGTGCCGGCTCGACTCGGCCGCGTTCACCGCGTGCTCGAGCCCGAAGACGTACTCGGGCGTGGCCGTCGGCGCGCACACGTTCGACGTTCGAGCGGTGTCCGGCACGACGACGAGCACGAGCGCGTCGCAGTCGTGGACGGTCGTCGCGCCGCAGCAGGCGAACGCGGTCAAGATGCGGCTGCTCGTCGTCTCCGCCGACGGCAACGAGACCGACCTGCCCGCGATCCAGGCGTTCCTCAGGCAGCTCGGCGTCCCCTTCACGACGCTGATCGCGACCCAGACGGAGCTCACGCCGCAGTTCCTCGCGAACGGCAACACGGGCAACTTCCAGGGCGTGATCCTGGCGACCGGCAACCTGACGCACAACGCGGCCGCGCCCGGCGAGCCCGAGAACTGGATCAGCGCGTTCTCGCCCGAGGAGTGGCAGACGCTCTGGGACTACGAGGCGGCGTTCGGCGTCCGCCAGGTGACGTCGTTCACGTTCCCGTTCGGGCTCCCGGACGACTACGGCCTCGACCTCGTCACGTACCAGGACACGCTCGCCACACCGCTCTCCGCGACGCTCACGGACGCAGGGAAGGACGTGTTCTCGTACCTCAATACCTCGTCGCCGGTCACGTTCAAGGGCGCCTGGGTGTACCTCGCGACGAAGCGCGACCCGTCCGTCACGCCGCTCCTGACGACCGCGGGCGGATACGTGATCGCGTCGACGAAGAGCTATCCCGACGGTCGCGAGAACCTCGCCGTGACGGCCGCGAACAACCCGTTCCTGCTGCACTCGCAGCTGCTCTCGTACGGGCTGGTGAACTGGGTCACGCGCGGCGTGTTCCTCGGCGAGCGGCACGTGAACATCGGCGTGCAGATCGACGACCTGTTCATCGACTCCGACATGTGGGACATCGACGCGAACAGCGACGCCACCGGGCTGCGCTACCGGCTCGACGGCGGCGACTTCGCGAACGTCGTGAACTGGCAGAACGGGATCCGGAGCAGGCCGAACCTCGCCGGCTTCCGGATGGAGTGGGCCTTCAACGGCGAGGGCGCCGACCCTGCGCTGTGGGAGGACGACGACCTGACGCCGACCGGGGACACGCTGACGCCGATGGTGCGGGCGCTCGAGTCGAACTTCAGCTACGTGAACCACACGCTCACGCACGCGAGCCTCGACTCGATCAGCTACTCCGACGCGCTCACCGAGCTGACCCAGAACCACGGGTGGGCGCTCGACCTCGGCTTCACCCGCTACGACCCGGATGCGCTGGTGCAGCCGGACATCTCGGGTCTCGAGAACCCGGCGTTCCACCAGGCCGCGTACGACTTCGGCACCCGCTACCTGATCAGCGACGCGTCCCGGCCGGAGTGGGCGAACCCGACGCCGAACGCCGGCTTCTGGTCGCAGTTCCAGCCGGAGATCCTGATCATCCCGCGCAGGGCCAACAACCTCTTCTACAGCCTGCGCACCCCGGCCGAGTGGGTCGACGAGTACAACTGGTTCTACTGGCTCGGGAGCCCGTCGAGCTCACCGTGGAAGATCTGGCCCGACCAGAAGACGTTCGGGCAGATCCTCGACCTCGAGTCCGACAACCTGCTCAGCTACCTGGTGCGCTGGGACATCGACCCGTGGATGTTCCACCAGGCGAACCTCGGCCGGTATACCGGCAACCGCTTCCTCCTCGCCGACCTGCTCGAGGCGACGTTCGACAAGTACGCGAGCGTCTACAACCTGCCGGTTCGCAATCTGACCCAGAAGCAGTCGGGCCAGCTGATGGCACGACGCATGGCGTACGACGCCTCGGGCGTGGACGCCACCCTCGTGCCGTGCCAGAGCATCACGCTCACCGTCGAGCACTCGGCCACCGTGCCGCTCACCGGCGTGGCCGCGGGCACGAGCGAGAGCTACGGCGGGCAGACCATCTCCTCCCTGCCCGTGGACGCGGGCACCCCGAAGACGATCCCAGTGACCTGCTAGAGCTCGCCCGAGCGCGCTCGGGGGAGGCATCCCCCGGGCGCGGTGAGCAGGCCGCAGCCGCGGCACCCCCCGTCGTCGCGGCTGCGGCCTTCAGGGCCGCTGCCCGAGCAGGGCAGCGCCACGACGAGGGCTCACGACCGCATCGCCACCGAGATCCGGCCCCTCATAGCGAAACGGGGATGGGCGGCATGTTCCAGAGCTGACGCCGCAAGCCCCACTACTGCTATGTGTCTACTCCCCGCCCATCCCCGGTCTCCAGCTTAGGCGACGACAGGAGCGATTACAAATGCAACTCACGAGCGGCGGCTCCGGCGCGCCCCGCGCGACCGGTCGCTGCCTCTGCGGGGCCGTCCGCTACGAGGTCCGCGGGCCTCTGCGCGACGTCCTCGTCTGCCACTGCGTCGAGTGCCGGCGCGCGCACGGCTCGGTCGGCGCGTACTCGGCGGCGGCGCTCGACGACCTCGCCATCCTCGACGAGACCGCGCTTCGCTGGGTCGACAGCCCGGAGAGCGATCACGGCGCGCGGCGCGGCTTCTGCGTGGAGTGCGGCTCCTCGCTCTTCTGGCAGGCGCGCGACCTCCCGCGGATCGGGATCGCCGCCGGGACGCTCGACCGGCCCACCGGCCTCCGGGTCGCAGCCCACATCTACGCGCACCAGGCCGGCGACTGGGACGAGCTCCCGCCCGACGGCCTCCCGCGCGACCCGGATCGCGACGAGCTCGAGATCCGCTGGAGCTGACCTCGCGCGTCCCGCGCCGAGACCGTACGATTGCCCTGCCAGCGACGCCGCTACCGGAGGTGGGCATGTCCGAGAAGACCTGGGGTGGCGAGCCCTTCTGGGGGCTCGGCTACGAGTGGGACCCCGACTGGTTCCTGACCGACCGCCAGAAGGAGCTCCGCGCGCTCCTGATCGAGCTCTGCGAGCAGGAGATGCGGACGAACGCGAAGCGCTCCGACGACGAGCTGCTGTTCCCGCGCCGCAACCTCGAGCTGCTGGGCGAGCACGGGTTCCTCGCGCTCACCGTGCCAGAGGAGTACGGCGGCCTCGGCGAGAACCACGTCGCCTACGGGATGGTGTGCGAGACGATCGCGCGCTACGGGTGCGCGTCGACGGCAATGTGCTACGTGATGCACATCGGGGCGGTGAACGCGGTCATGCTCCGCCCCACCGACGAGCTGATCGACCGCTACATCCGGCCCTTGAACAGCGGGAAGATCGGGACGCTCTCGTACTCGGACCCCGAGACCGGCTCGCACTTCTGGTACCCGATCTCCTCCGGCGCCGAGCGCTCGAACGGCGGCTTCAAGGTGCGGAAGAAAGCGTCGTGGACGACGTCGGCCGGCTTCGCGGACTTCTACGTCGTGCAGACGACGAGCCCGGACTTCTCCGGCTACGACGACCTCTCCGTGTTCGTGATCGACGGCGACCAGGTCGAGTCGCAGCCGTCGCTCTGGGACGCGCTCGGCCTGCGCGGGAACCAGTCCGGCCCGCTGGAGGTGCCGGACGTCGAGATCCCCGAGGAGCAGATCGTCGGGCCGACCGGCGACGGCGCGGCCTCGAACGACGAGTCGGTCGACCCGTGGTTCCTCATCGGCTCCTCGTCGGTGTGGAACGGGCTGGCGATGGGCGCGATCGACATCGCGAAGCGCCACACGACCCGCAAGCGCCACGTCGACGTCGGCCTCCGCGTCGCCGACTACCCGACGATCCAGGACTACGTCGGCGAGGCGGTCATGGACACGAACACCTCCCGCTGCTTCGTCCTCTCCGTCGCCAAGGCGATGGACGACGCGACGGAGAACAACACGAAGGTGCTCGCGCCCGGCGAGTTCGCGCGCGCCGACTTCCTGCACTGGGCCTGGCAGATCAAGTTCGTGGCGGCGAAGAACGTCGCGCACGTCGTCGACAAGATGCTGCATGCATGTGGCGGCTCGGGGTACAAGAGAGACATGGAGCTCGAGCGCTACCTCCGCGACGCGAAGGCCGGCTGGGTCATGGGCCCGACGAACGAGGTGCTGCGCCAGTTCGTCGGCAAGGCCGTCCTCCTCGGCTTCGACTCGCTCGACTACTGGAACCAGACGTACAACCGGCGCGCGGTCGAGAACGAGGTGAAGAAGCTCGACGCGGACGGGAAGCGCGAGCTGGCCGAGAAGCTCGTGGCCGAGGCGGCCGAGATGGAGGCGAAGGCGCCCGCGGGGGCGTGACGTGAGCACCTCGCCGCTCGTGCGCGGCCTGCTCGCCGAGGACCCGTTCCTCGAGACGTACCTCGTGCGCCCGGGCGGCGCGACCGTGCTCGCGCTCGGGCCGGACGAGCGACTGACCGTCGTCGACAAGGACGGCGGGCAGGTGGCCGAGGTCACGGTGCTCGACTCCGGCTCGCGCGACGACGCAGCCGCGCTCGGGGCGACCGCGGACGCGCCCGCGACCGTGATCCGCGAGGCGCTCCGCGCGCGCGACGGCTCGCTGCTCTGGCAGGAGCTCGCCGCGCGCGGCCTCGACCCGGCCGAGGCGACGGCCGTGCGGCTCTTCGGCGAGTGGTCGCCGCCCGGCTCCTCGCAGGCGTTCCGCGCCGACCGCGCGGTGACCGTGGTCGTCGCCGCGCCGGGCGGGCGCATCGTCGACGGCGCGCCTCCTCCCTCCGAGCTCCTCGTGGAAGTCCGCCGGAGCGAGCCCCGCCGCTACGAGCAGGACGAGCTCCCGCCCCCGCTCGCCGAGCCGCGCCTCGACTTCCGCGTCGACGCCGCGACCGCGCTCGCGTACGAGGTGCGCGCCGGCGAGTTCATCCAGGTCCTCGACGTCGAGGGCAAGCAGTGCTCGGACTTCCTCGCGTTTCATCGCGGCAAGCTCGAGCGCGGCCTCGAGCGCGGGCTCGACGCGACGACGACCCGCAGCCTGATGGGCCAGGCGTACCCGCAGCCCGGCCTCCAGGGGAAGTCCTACGACGTGGACATGGACCCGCTGGTCGAGGTCGTCCGCGACACCGTCGGCCGTCACGACACGTTCGCGCTCGCCTGCACCGCGAAGTACTACGAGGACATGGGCTACCCGGGCCACGTGAACTGCACCGAGAACTTCAACGGGCAGGTCGCGCCGTTCGGGATCGCCGAGCGCAAGGGCTGGGAGGCGCTGAACTTCTTCTACAACACCGGCTTCGACGCGAGCATGGTCTTCACGATGGACGAGCCGTGGTCGCGGCCGGGCGACTACGTGCTGCTGCGCGCGCTGACCGACCTCGTGTGTGCGTCCTCCGCCTGCCCCGACGACATCGACCCCGCGAACGGCTGGCAGATCACGCCCGTGCACGTGCGCGTCTATGCGCCCGACAACAGGTTCTCGGTCGCGATCGCGCACCGCGTCACGCCCGACGCCGAGCCGGTGCTCACGCGCGAGACGTCCTTTCACCCGCGCACCTCGGAGCTGACGAAGTCGTTCGTCGAGTACAGGGCCTACTGGCTCCCCCACTGCTTCGACAACGAGGGTGCGATCGCCGAGTACTGGGCCTGCCGCGAGAAGGTGGCCGTGATGGATCTCTCCCCGCTCCGCAAGTGGGAGGTGCTCGGCCCGGACGCCGAGACGCTGATCCAGAAGGCGATCACGCGCGACGCGCGGCGGCTCTCGGTCGGGCAGGTGACGTACACCGCGCTCTGCACCGAGACCGGGGGCATGATCGACGACGCGACCGTCTACCGGCTCGGCCGGGACAACTTCCGCTTCGTCGGCGGCGACGAGTACGACGGCATCTGGCTGAAGGAGCTGGCGGAGCGGGAGCAGCTCAAGGTCTGGGTGAAGCCGTCGACCGACCAGCTGCACAACGTCGCCGTGCAGGGACCGGAGAGCCGCGAGCTCTTGAAGAAGATCGTGTGGACGCCTCCGACGCAGACGTCGCTCGAGGACCTGCGCTGGTTCCGCTTCACCGTGGGGCGCATCAAGACCTACGACGGCATCCCGATCGTCGTCTCGCGCACCGGCTACACGGGCGAGCTCGGATACGAGGTCTGGTGCCACCCCTCGGACGGGCCCGCGGTGTGGGACGCGATCTGGGAGGCCGGCTCGAAGCATGGCCTCACGCCGCTCGGGCTGGAGGCGCTCGACATCCTGCGCATCGAGTCTGGCCTGATCTTCGCCGGGTACGAGTTCGACGACCAGGTCGACCCGTTCGAGGCGGGGATCGGGTTCGCGGTCGACCTGCGCACCGACGAGGACTTCGTCGGGCGTGCTGCCTTGCAGCAGCGCGCAGCCCATCCGCAACGTGTCCTCGTCGGCCTCGAGCTGGAGGGGAACGAGACCGCCGGCCACGGCGACGAGGTGTACGCGGGGAGGCAGCGGGTCGGCGTCGTGACGAGCGGCACGCGCAGCCCGATCCTGAAGAAGAACATCGCACTCGCGCGGGTGGCGGTCCAGTACGCCGAGCTCGGCACGCAGATCGAGGTCGGCAAGCTCGACGGCCTCCAGAAGCGGATCGCCGCGACGGTGGTCCGCATCCCGTTCTACGACCCGGACAAGACGCGGCCGCGAAGCTAACCGGGCAGCAGGAACTCCAGGCTCTCGAGCGTCTGGAGGACGAGCCACGGCGGGACCGCCTGCACGACGCGCCGCGCGAGGGAGGCGACGCGCTCGCTCAGCACGCCCGCCTCCTCCGCATCGTCGACCGCGCGCAGCATCCCGTCCCGCACGGCCTGCTCGGCGTCGTCGCGTGAGATGCCCTGCTCGCGGGCGAAGCGCTCGAGGGCATCCTCGCTGCGGACCGCGAGCACGAGCTCCTCGCGCGTGACGCCGAGCTTGCAGGCGGCCCCGTCGAGTGACGAGAGCGCAATCTGCTCGAGCGCCTCGCCCACGCCGCCGGGATCGCGCCAGTCGCGGGTCGCGCACGGGTCGGCGGTCGGTGTCGGCTCGAAGGACGCGCCGCCGAGGGCGAGGTACGGGACGACGACTGCCGCGACGAGACCGAGCGCGACGAGGAGCGGCGACGCGCGCCTCACGCCGGTCTCCTCCGCCGAAGCAGCGCGACGGGCACGAGCGCCGACGCGGCGAGCAGCGCCGCGAGCAGGAACGGCCCCGAGAACGCGCTCGTGATCGCGCGGTCGAGCTGATCCTGGAGCGCCGTCACGAGCGAGCCCCACTCCCCGTCGGCCGGCCGGCCCTCGAAGGCGCGCTCCACGCTCGGGAGCTCGCCCGCGTCGTTCGCGCGCGCGACCTCGTCGAGCACGTCCTGCGCGACCCGCAGCTTGTCGAGGGGCGGGATCCCGCTGTCGAGCACCTCCGCTGCGCCCGCGCGGATCGCCTCCTCGCGGCTCTGCTCGAGCGCGTCCGTCAGCACGGGCGCGAGCAGGACCAGGCCGACGACGACGCCCGCGTGGCGCGCCGCGAGCGTCCAGCCGCCGTGCACGACCTGGTCCGCGCGGCCGGCGAGCGCGAGCTCCGTCAGCCCTGCGAGCGCGAGCCCGAGCCCGGCACCGACGAGGAGCTGCGGCGGGACCGTCCACGCCCAGCCCGCCCGCGGCAGGAGCCCGAGCGCGGCGAGCCCGCCGGCGACGAGGATCACACCGCTCGCGACGCCGGTCATCCCGCCGAGCGAGCGCGGCCGGACGCGGGCGACCACGATCGCGGCCGCCGGCATGACCGTCACCACCAGCCCGGCAGCTGCCGGTGCCATCCCCCAGCCGTCCACGAGCAGGAGCACGACGAGGAAGAGCGCCGCGACGAGCCCGCCGGAGACGAGCAGGAGCGCGAGGTTCGCAGTCAGGTGCGGACGGCCGGCAGGCTCTGGTACGCGCCGGGCGAGGAGCCCGCGCAGCGCGAGCAGGAGCGCCAGCGCGACCGGCACCTGCACGAGGAAGATCGACTCCCAGCCGACGAGCCGCGTGCTCACGCCTCCCGCGGCGGGGCCGAGGGCTGCGCCCACGACCCCCGCCGTCACCCACACACCGAGCGCGCGCTCGTCCGACCCGAGCGTCTCCGAGAGCAGGTCGAGCGCGGCGCACACGAGGAGCGCGGCGCCGGCCGCCTGCACGCAGCGCGCGCCGACGAGCACGTCGAACGAGGGCGCCAGCCCGCATGCGAGCGAGGCGCCCGCGAAGACGACGACGCCGGCCGCGAAAGCCTCCCGTGGCCGCCGTCGCGCGAGGTACGCAGCCGGGACGGCACCGAGCGCGAGCACGAGGTTGAACGACGTCAGGACCCACGCGACGGTCGTGATCCCCACGTCGAACGCGCCGAGCACGTCGGGCAGCGCGAGCGTGACGATGGAGGAGTCCGCGAGCGCGAGCCCGACCGCGAGGCCGAGGAGCGCCGGTCGCAGCCGGCTCACGCCGTCTCGCGGAAGCGCGCCGCCAGCACCTCGATCAGCCCCACCGCCGCGCGCGGGTCCGCCTCCAGCGCCGCGATCAGCGCCTCGCGCGTCACCGCCACGCAGCGCACCGGGCCGACCGCGTGGATGTCCGCGATGCGCGCGCCCACCGGGTCGAGCACCTCGATCTCGCCGATGAGCTCCCCGGCGCCGAGCGTGACGCTCCGCCCCGGCCGCTCCACCTGCACCTCGCCCTCGACCACCAGCAGCAGCTCGTGGCCCGGATCGCCGCGGCGCATGATCTCGTCGCCGTCCTCGTACGAGCGCTCGACGCCGAGCGCGAGGATCGGCTCGAGGAGCTCCTGCGGGAGGACCGAGAACACGCGCGGGTCGCGCACGAGCCGCTCGTAGCGGCCGCCGTGGAAGAGCAGCGGCTCGCCCTCGCCGTAGCGAGCGAACTCGACCTGCCCGAGGAAGAGCGAGTGGTCGCCGCCCCAATAGGAGCGGACGACGCGCGCGACGAGGTGCGCGAGCGCGCCCTCGACGAGCGGCGTCGAGTGGACGAGCTCGAAGCGCGGCTCCTCGGCGCTCTCCACCGCCCGCCCCGCGAAGTGGTCCGAGAGCGACGCCTGTCCTGCCTCGAGGACGTTGACCCCGAAGCGCACGCCCTCGTGCAGGAGGTTCGACATCCGCGCGCGGCGGTCGACCGAGACGAGCACGAGCGGCGGTCGCAGCGACACGGACATGAACGCGTTCGCGGTCATCCCGTGCACCTGCTCCGCCGTCCGCGTGGTGATGATCGTGACCCCGGTGGCGAACATCCCGAGCGTCCGCCGGAACGCGATCGCCGGGTCGCCCTCGAGCCCTTCGCCGAGCTCGAGCGCGTCGGCCGCCGGCGCCTCGTCGAACGACGCCCCGAACGCCTCGGGCGCCGAGATGGCGCTCCCGATCGCGACCTCGAACTCCTCCGGCCCGGACTGCTCCATGCCGTAATTCTGACCGTGCGGCGGTGCTCGCACGCTCGGAGGTGCGCCGGGCGACGGTTCGTGACGAGCTCCGGCTCCTAGTCGCGTCCCGCGGAGCTCGTGACCGGGGCGTCCCCGGTCAGCTGGCGCATGAGCCCCGCGAGATCCGGGAGGCACCAGTAGCCGACGACCATACCGTCGGCGATGCGGTAGATCTCGACGTACTCGAACGCCACGTGGCGCCCGGTCGGCGGGATGCCCATCCAGGCGCCGTCGTGCGTCCCGGTCGAGGTCGCACGGACGACGACCTGGTCGCCCTCGGCGATCACGTCGTCGATGCTCGCGTGCACGTCGGGGAACGCGTCGAACATCACGAAGCAGCCGCTCTTGATCCCCTCGACGAGCTCCTCGCCGCGCACGAACCGGTCGATCGCGTCGAGGTCCTTCGCGTTGATGACCTCGTCGTAGAGCCTGCGGACGAGCTCCTTGCCCTGCTCGGACATGGCGCCTCCCTGGTCGTTGACCCCCGAAGCTTCGCGCGCTTCCCCGCGCACCGGTAGGGGGAGTTCCCCTAATCGACCACCTGGTTGCGGACCGCATACGCGGCCGCCTCGGCCCGCGTGCGAAGCCCCAGCTTCGCGTAGATGCGGCTCACGTGGTGCTCGACGGTCTTCGGGCTCAGGAACAGCCGGGCCGCGATCTCGCGGTTCGAGAGCCCCTCGCCGAGCAGGCCGAGCACGTCTCGCTCCCGCCGGCTGAGCGCGCCGTGTGCCCTCGGCCCGGAGCGACCGCGGGCGCCGAGCGATCGCATCAGCGCGGCAGCCGTATCCGCGTCGCGCGTCGCGCCGAGGGCCTCGAGCTCGTTTCGCGCGTGCCGCGCGACGTCCACCGCCTCCTCGGGCCTCGCGCCCGCGAGCGCCCGCGCGAGCTCGAGGCGGGCGCGGGCGGCCTCGAGCCGCAGGCCGAGAGCGGCGAACGCGTTCACCGCGGAGCGCAGCCACTCCTCGGCGGGCTGCCCGCCCGCGAGCGCGAGGCGGCCACGCGCGAGCGCCGCCGCCGCGGCGGCCCGGCCCCGAGCGTCGGCACGGCCGAGCTTCTCCAGCGCCGCCACCGCCCCCGCCGCCGCGTCGAGCTCGTTGGCCGCGACGCGGGCCTCGACGAGCTGCGCGAAGAGCGGCGCGGCGAGCAAGCTCGTGCGGCCGACCGCGTCGAGCCTGCGCTCGAGGAGTGCGGCGGCTGCGCCCGGCTCCCCCCGTGCGAGGCGGAGGCTCACCGCCGCCGAGACCGCCTCGGGATGCTCCTCCAGACCGCGCAGCAGCTCCTCCGCCTCGTCGAACCGGCTCTGCTGCACGCGGATCTCGGCGAGACGGGCGGCGGGCGGGACGCAGCGCGACCGCTGCCCCGCCTCGTCGAGCTCCCGCACCGCGGCGACCAGCTCGGCCTCCGCGGCGTCGATGCGCCCGCTCCCGGCGAGGACATCGGCGCAGCACGTGCGACAGAACGCCAGCAGCGTGACGTGGTCGTACCGGCGTACGAAGTCGTCGAGCACCTGGCTCCACTGCTGCGGGCGCTCGGCGTCCCCGGCCCGCTCGCACGCGAGCATGAGCGTGCAGCACACGTCCGCGAAGGTCTCGAGGCTCGCCGGCTCGCCGCTCGTCGCCGCCGCCATCGCCTCGTCGAGGCGTGCGAGGCCCACGTCGACGCGACCGAGCGACACCTCGGCCAGCCCGAGCTGCGCCAAGGCCCGGAGCTCGAGGTCGACGTCGTTCGCCGCGAGCGCCGCGGCGAGCGCCTGCTCGGCGAGGCGCGCGGCCTCGGCGACGTCCGGCTCCCGCTCCGAGCGAGCGAGGTCCAGCCACCCGCGCTCCGCCCCGGGGGCGACGTCGCGAAGCAACCGCTCCGCCCGGGCGAGCCATCCCCTCGAGGCGGCGTCGTTCTCGAACACGAGCGCGTACTCGCGAGAGAGCCAGAGCGCGATCCGGGCGGCACGGGCGAGGTCGCCGTCGCGTCGGAAGCCCGCGTAGGCGCGCTCGCGGTGGACGATGGCATCCCGCCCCTCCCGGAGCCACCAGAGGGCGCGGCCGAGCCCGTCGAGCGCCTCCGCCGGCTCCCCGAAGCTCGCCGCGACCGTGAACGCGACCTGCGCTGCCTGCCAGTCGCCCGCGGCGAGCGCCTGGTAGCCCTCGGTGAGCGCAGGCTCTGCGCGAGCCGTCGTCACGCCCGGAATCGTCGCACGGAACCAGCGGCGCCGCACCGCCGGAGGCCGCGCATCCCGTGCCTAGCGAGCCGAAGGACCTTGAAAGTCGGCCGCCGCCCGGCGGATAATCGAGCCCTCTTGGCGGGTGTCCGCTTGCACCGGGAGGTCGCTGGAGTTCGCGCGAGCACGTCGTTCGCTCGCCGCACTGCGCCGCCGAGACACCCCGAGAGCGAGCGTGGGCTCGAGAGCCTGCGCGCGGGCACCGTGGGCGCGGGAGCCGGGAGCCGTCGTCGACCCTCGGCCAACCAACGGAGTGAAAGGAGTCGCCGATGCAGCTAGCGAGCTTGCTCGCTCAGTCGACACCGCAGTTCCCCGAGCAGGTGACGACGAACGCGCTCGTCCAGAACCTCATCTACGCCTCGGGGACGGTGGGCGCGATCGTGATCCTCGCGGGGCTGCTCCTCGTCGACCTCGGAGGCGTCAGGCGCGTGAACGTCTTCGCGGCGACCATCGAGAAGGTCGTCGGGTTCTTCATCGGGTTCGGCGTCTACTTCCTCGTCGGCTTCGCGATCTGGAACTGGCAGTACAACCAGGCGTTCGAGGTCGAGAACGCGCTCTGGCAGTCGATCAAGGACTTCTGGCTCGGCGGAGCGCTCTCGAGCGAGTTCGCCCAGAACGTCGACCCCGCGGTCTTCCCGGGGCTGAACAACTTCCAGATCTTCATCTTCTTCCTCGCCTGCTTCGCGGGGATCATCAACGTGCTCCTGCACCTCGCGGTCACGGAGCGCATCAAGGCGTCCGCGTACTACGTGCTGTGCGTCGCGGCGACGATCATGTCGTCGATCCTCAGCTACATGACGTGGGGGTCGGCCGGGCCGCTCACGAACGCCGGCTACCACGACTTCTTCGGCGCCGGGTTCGTGTACCTGTTCCCAGCCGGGATGGCGCTCGTGCTCGTGCGGAAGCTCGGGGCGCGACCGGGCATGTACCACGCGCACCCACGGGTCCCGACCTTCCGCTCGTACAACCTCGGGATCACGGCGGTCGGGGTCATCTTCATCGTCAGCGGGCTGCCGATGGTGATCCTCTCCTGCCTCTTCTTCTTCGACCCGGAGGCGTACGCCGTCGCGGTGAACATGACCGAGTCGAGCGTCGGGATCGCCTTCAACAACCTCGGCCTCGCGTGGTGCGGAGGCGCGCTCATGGGCGCGCTGCTCGCGTACCGGACGAAGAAGTACATCTACCTCCTGCTCGGCCCGTTCGCCGGCTACGTCGCCGGCTCGCCGGCGTTCGACGTGTACAAGCCGTGGCAGATGTTCCTCGTCGCGCTCGGCGCGCCGCTCGTGGCGTACGCCGTGTACGAGTGGACGCAGCGGCGAAACTGGGACGAGCACAAGCTCACGCCGCTCTTCCTCGGTGCCGGCTCGTACGGGTTGCTCATGGTCGGCCTCATCAGCTGGGGCACCGAGCAGGGCGGTTACCTCGGCATCGAGAGCGGAGACTTCGCGTTCCAGAACGCGTCCATCAACGTCTTCTGGCAGGCGCTCGGGATCGTCGTGTCGGTCGGCTTCGGCGTCGTGACCGCTGCTGTGCTCGCGCCGATCCTCGAGCGGACGATCGGGCTGAAGATCGACGACGAGACCATGATCGACGGCCTAGACCGGGGCGAGTGGGGCATCGAGCACGACATCGAGCCCGACTGGGGCGAGGGCGTGCCGGGCCATCCGGCCGCCGCGCCGACACCCGCACCGGCGCCCGGCGACTAGCGGGCGCAGTCCCACCGTTCGAGCGAAGGCCGGGCCCCCGCGCCCGGCCTTCGCCGTCTCCGGCTCGGCGCGCTACGATGTGCGCTGGTCGCAACGTCGTTGCCGAGGGAGCAATAGATGGAGATTCCGAGCCGTAGCCCGTACGTCGTCGTCGGGGCCGGCATCCACGGCCTCTCGACCGCGTACCACCTCGCGCAGGAGCTCGCCGCCCGCGGCCTCGGCTCCGGCGCGGACGTCGTCGTCCTCGACAAGGCCGGGCCCGGCGCCGGCGCGTCGGGGATCGCGTGCGGCGTCGTCCGCAACAACTACTTCCAGCCCGCGATGAGCGAGCTGATGCAGGCGTGCGTCGAGGTCTGGGAGTCCGACCCGGTCGCGTACGCGTACAACCCGGTCGGGTACATCGCGCTCGGCGCGTCCGTCCAGGAGGCCGACCTCACGGCGACCTACGAGCGGCAGGAGCGAATCGGGTACGACTCGGAGCTGATCCTCGGCGAGGCCGAGGTGGACGCGCACATGAAGGCGCTCTTCCCCGACTGGCGCGCCCAGGGAGTCACCGCCTGCCTGCACGAGCACCAGGGCGGCTTCGCGTTCAACATGGACTCCGTCCACGGCCTGTACGGGAAGTGCCGCGAGGCCGGCGTCTCGGTGCTCTCGGGCGTGGAGGTCACCGGCTTCGTGGACGGCGCCGACGGCTCGATCGCGACGGTCGAGACCTCGGAGGGCCGCGTCGAGGTCGGCGAGCAGGTCGTCGTCGCCCCCGGCCCGTGGGCGAGGGACTTCTGGGCGATGCTGGGCCTGCCCGACACGATCGACGTCCGCACGCCGTCGGGGGAGGTCGTCCGCGACCGGCCGATGTGGACGTACTGGAACCTCCAGGAGGGCGAGGTGCAGGTCGACCCGCTGACGTTCGCAACCGCCGACGGCGGCGCCCCGCCGGTGATCCACCTCGACACCAACGCGCCGCTCCACACCGACGACGGAGAGCTTCTCACCGACGAGCTGTGGGGGATCTACTTCAAGCGCGACCGGCACTCCGTCCAGGGCGGCGCGTCACCGCTCGTGGTCGACGGCGACGTGGAGCTCGACCCGTACCCGCAGACGACCGACGTCGACCCCGCTTTCCCCGACCTGTTCTGCGCCGCCCTCTCGCACGCCATGGCGCGGTTCGAGGGCTGCCGGCCCCTGTACAAGCAGGCGCGCTCGGGCGGCGTCGGCGCCTTCACCGCCGACAACTTCCCGGTCTTCGACCACCTGCGCCCGAACCTGTACGCGATCCTCGACTCGAACCACGGGTACAAGATGATCGGCGTCGGCCGCGAGGTCGCGAAGGTGCTCGTGGGCGAGCACGCGCCGCTCCTGTACCCGTTCCGGCTCGAGCGCTTCGAGACCGGCGACCTGCACCCGGTCTCGAGCTCGCCGTATCCCTGGTCGTAGTCGTGGGGGAACCCATGGTTCCCCCACGAGCCCCCTCCTTCACGCTCCGCACCGGACGACGGGACAGCGATGCCTGCGAGATCGCGTCAGGCTACGGCGGCGCCGGCGAAGGCCGGCATCACCTCCTCCGCGATCAGCCGCAGCTGGCCCTGGACGTCCGGCACGTCCACGTCCCTGCCGGTGAACGCCTTGAGGATGAAGGGGTCGGTGATGCAGCAGATCATGTGGTTGACCCCCGCCGCCTCGATCGCCTTGATCTGGGCCACGCACTCGTCCGGCGTCCCCGCGATCGAGAGCGTCTCCGCGATCTCGGGCGTCGTCAGCTCGTACGCCTTGTCGAGCTGGCCCTTGCCGAGCGCGTCGACGATCTCGTTCATCTCGGCCGGGTCGAGCCCGTGCAGCCGGATCTGCTCCTCGGGCATCGACGAGATGTAGAACGCCACGATCGAGCGGGCGGCGGTCTTCGCCTGCTCCGAGTCGGGCCCGCACGTGATCACGCACCACGCGCCGATGTCGAGCGTCGTCCAGTCACGGCCGGCGCGCTCCGCCCCGATCTTCACGTTCTCGACCGCGTACTCGTACGCCTCCTTCGTGTAGCTGAGCGCGACGTGCACGCCGTCGGTCGACTCGCCCGCGAACCGGAACGACCTCGGCCCGCGCATCGCGCCGATGTACAGCGGGAGACGCTCCTGCACGGGCCGGGCGAAGGTGAACAGGCCCGAGTAGCGGTAGAAGTCGCCCTCGTACGTGATCGCGCCCTCGTCGAGGAACGTGCGCATCACGTGGTGCGCCTCCTTCACGCGCGAGAAGGCCTTGATCTCCTTCCAGTCCACCCCGTACTGCGCGAGCAGCCCGAAGTTCCCGCAGGAGATGACCCCGTCGACCCGGCCGCCGGTGAGCTCGTCGAGCGTCGCGAGCGCCTGGCAGATCAGCGTCGGCTCCCGCAGGTACACACCGGAGACGTTGGGGCCGAAGCGGATGTTCTCGGTCTTGTCCGCCGCCGCGGCGAAGAGCAGCCAGAGGTCCTTGTGCCACGTCTCGTCGGCCGCGTAGCAGGCGTGGTACCCGAGCTCGTCGGCCGTCTTGATCATCTGGAGCGAGTCGGCGAGCGGGTAGTCGAGCAGCGTCACGTAGCTGAACTTCATGGTTCCCCCTCCTTTTTCTCGGCCTCGATCTCCGCGAGCAGCTCCTCGCCGGAGAGCACGGAGTCGGCGAAGTGATCGTGCATCCAGGCGAGGTGCTCCCAGCGGCTGTCGACGATCCGGTGCGTGTCCCACGCCGGGAGGTCCTGCTGCGGCGTGTGCTCGGTCATGAGCGCCGGGTCGACCTCGTAGACGTGGTCGAAGCGCATGACGACCGTGTCGGTGACGCGCTGCGCGTCGGGCGGCCGCTGGGCCGCGAGCCTGAAGCCGATCACGACTCTCCCTCCTCGTAGGCCTCGTCGAGCAAGTACTTGCCCGGGTTCATGACGTTGTGCGGGTCGAGCGCCTTCTTGACCTTCTTCATCACCTCCCAGCCGCCGCCGAGCTCGTCGGGGACGAGGTCGACCTCGCCCTCGCGCGACGCTCCGTGGCAGGCGGTGATCGAGCCGCCGTAGCGGAGCGCCACGGCGGAGATGTCCTTCTTCGCCTGCACCCAGGCTGCCCAGCTCTCGTCGTCCCACTGCATCTCCCAGATACCGATGTCGATCTCGGTCAGGTAGTCGCCCCACGGCTTGTAGGGGCCGTTCGTGTAGGCGAACATCCCCCAGTCGTCGAACATCTCGAACCGCTCCATCAGCGAGTCGGCGATCGCGTGCCACTCCTCCCGCACCTTCGGGAGCGCCGAGTACGGGATGGCGGCGTCCTCGCAGTGCCAGCTCATCGGCACGACCTGCCCGCTGCGCAACCGCCCGTGCAGCGGCGTCGCGTAGCGGTCGTGGCGCGCCGCCCAGTCGCCGTGCGAGATCTCGTCGCCGAGGTAGTTGCCGCCGGTCTCGACGCCGATCCGCATCAGCCGCTTGGCCCCGACGCGAACCTCGTCGGCGTTGCCGTACATCGCGGTGGCGACGACGGAGCGAACCTCCGGAGGCTGCGGGATGTACGCCTCGTCGTCCCGCCGCAGGTACGCGAGCTTGCGCTCGTCGAAGAGGACGACGCCGGCGAGCGTCGCGATCCCCGACTTCGCGAGCGCCCCGGTCGAGCGCCAGGCGGTGTCGTAGTCGGGGTAGGCGAAGAACGCCGAGAACTCGGCCTCCGGCCGCGGGACGAGCTCGAGCGTCGCCTCCGTCACGATCCCGAGCGTCCCCTGGTGCCCCATGAACAGGTGCTTCAGCTGGAAGCCCGTGGACGACTTCCGCACCTTGCGGCCGCCGCCGTCACCCACCTCGATGATCTCCCCGGTCGGGAGCACGATCTGGAAGCTGATGACGAGGTCGCGCGTGTGCCCGTAGCGGCCGCCGATGAGCGACCACCCGCTCGTCCCGATCCGCCCGCCGACGAGCGAGCACGGGTACGAGGCCGGGTTGTCGGGGTAGATCACGCCGTGCCTGCGCAGCTCCTCGTTGAGCTTGAGCATGTTGATCCCCGGCCCGACCGTCACCGTGCGGTCGACGAGATCGATGTCCTTGATCTCGTTCATGAGCTTGACGTCGACGAGGATCCCGCCGTTGAGCGGGACCGCGCCGTCCGTCAGGCCCGTCCCGCCGGCGCGGGGGACGATCGGGACGCGGTGCCGGTTCGCGAGCTTCACCACCTCGGACACCTGCTCGGCGGCTCTCGGGAGGACGACGGCGTCGGGGACGAACTCGTCCCAGCGGTGGACCGGGAACGGCGCGGGGACACGCGCGCGGTTGAACCGCGCCGACCGCCCCGTGAACACGTAGTCGTGCCCGCAGATCCCGCGCAGCTCGTCGACGAGCCCCTCGGAGAGCGAGGTGACGGCCATCAGCCCACCTCCAGCCCCGCCGCCTGCGCGACGATCTCCATCAGGTCCAGCACCTCGATCGGCCGTTCGAGCTTGCCGCCCTGCTCCGTCAGCGGCCGCTCCGACCACGCGCACGCCGACACGAGCGTGTCGATCTCGAGCGCCGCCGCCTTGTCCACGCGGCGCCTGGCGATCTCGGCCGCGACCTCGGGGCGCTCGATCGCGAACCCCGCTCCCGCGCCGGAGCAGTACGACCACTGGGTGACGTGGTCGACGTCCTTGAAGGTGAGGCCGGGGATCGCCCGCAGGATGTCGCGCGGCGCCTTGTGGATGCCCTTCCGCTTGTTCAGCCGGCAGGCGTCGTGGTACGTCACGACGCGCTCGATCGGCTGCGTCAGCTGCAGCTTCCCCTCGTTCACGAGCTCCGCGACGAGCTCGACGACGAGGACGAACTCGAAGTCGAGCTCGTCCCCGAAGTACGCCGGGTAGTCCTCCGTGAACGCGATGTAGTCGTGCGGGTCGAGGACGAGGATCCGCTTCGCGCCGACCGCGCGCCAGTCGGCGACGTTGTGCTCGGCGAAGCGGCGCGCCTGCTCCGCGTAGCCCATCTCCGCCGCCGGGCCGCCGCAGCACCACTGCTCGCGCATGAGCCCGAACTCGTACCCGACGTGCTTCAGGATGCGCGCGACCGCCCGCGGCAGCGACGTCCGGTAGAAGGCGGCCTCGCAGTCGCAGAAGAGGACGGTCTCGCCGCCGATCGGGAGGTCGAGCCCCTGCGCCCAGTCGGCGACGTTCTCCTGCAGGCTCGGCTGCCCGTTCAGCACCGGCTCGTTCTTGTACCGGTCGGTGAGCGCGTTCCACTCCTTCCAGCCCGGCTGCTCGATCCCGGCCTCGACGGCCAGCGAGCGCATCGCCTTGACGAGATCGACCGTACGCGTGCGGAAGCGGTAGAAGTCGCCGGTGAACAGGGTGTTCGGGCAGCGCAGCTCGCACGCGCCGCACTGCGTGCAGTTGACGTAGTCCTCCGCCACGTCGTCGAGCGAGAGGAACCCCTTCTCCATCGCGACGACGTTCGCGTGGAAGGTCGTCGGGGTGTGCCGCTCGTCGCGCGTGACCTGCATCACCGGGCAGACCTCGCGGCAGAACTTGTGCCCGGAGCTGTAGCAGTTGTACGCGGCGTTGCGCCACTCGTCGAGGAACTCGGGCGTCAGGGTGCTCTCACCCTGCGCTCCGGGAGCGATGCCGTCCGCCATGCGCCCTCCTTCCGGGCCCCCTCGGGCCACGTTCGGGGACTGGTACCCGTCCCGCCCGATGCTAAAACAGCGCCATGGCTCCTGCCGGGACGAGCACCACTCCGAGACCGGTGATCGGCCTGTCGGTGAGCTTCCACGACTTCGGCGACTACCAGGGGGTGGGGTTCTCGCGGCCGATCGCGCGGGCGGGTGGGATCCCGCTGACGCTGCCCCGGCTCGCCGAGTCCCTCGACGACGTGCTCGACGCGTGCGACGGCATCGCGCTCGGGGGCGGCCGCGACCTCGACCCGCGGCGCTACGGCCAGGAGCCGAGTGACCTCCTCGCCGCCACGGAGCCGCTGCGGGACGCGTTCGAGCTCGAGCTCGTGGAGCGCGCGCTGGAGCGCGACCTGCCGCTCCTCGGCATGTGCCGCGGGATCCAGGTGCTGAACGTGGCGCTCGGCGGCACGCTCGTGCAGGACCTCTCACTCGTACCCGAGTGGGCGGAGCACCCCTCGGACCGCGGCTGGGCGCGGTGGAAGGAGGTCGAGCGCGCGTCGCTCGAGGGCGACCCCGTCGTCCCGCCCCATCCCCGCCACCCCATCGCGGTCGAGCCGGGCAGCAAGCTGCACGCCGCGCTCGGCGCCGAGCACGTCGAGGTGGACAGCTTCCACCACCAGGCCCTCGACCGCGTCGCGCCCGAGCTGACCGTCGTCGCGCGCGCGCCGGACGGCGTCGTCGAGGCCGTCGAGCTGGACGGCAAGGAGTACGTCCTGGCCGTGCAGTGGGAGCTCCAGGAGGAGTGGCGCGTCGACCCTCGCTTCCTCGCGATCTTCGAGCACTTCGTGCAGGCGACCGCCACCCGCCGGGAGCGGCTGGGCGCACCCGCTTGATCCGCGGGCCTGCGCCCGCGAGGATGAACGGATGCTCCTCTTCCTCCTGCTCGGCGCGGCGCCGATCTTGCTCTGGCTCACGCTCGCGGTCGCGCTCTACCTCACCGTGATCGAGCTGCGCGCGATGCAGGTGCACTACCTGTGGTGGTTCTGGTGGCTCCTGCTCGTGCTCATGACCCACTTCATCGGCTACCTCTTCCTGCGGGCCTACGCTGTCTACCGACGCTGGAACCTCGCCCGCAGCGGGTGACGGCGCGCCGCCGGGCCCGCCGCCGGCCCCTCCCGGGCGGCGGGGGCTCCGCGACCGCGCGCTCGGGCGCGTCGCCCTGCTCGCGATCGTCCTCGTCGCCGCGCTCCTCGTCGCCCGCACCTGCGGCGCCCACCAGGAGGAGATCACCAAGGACGAGGCGATCGCGATCGCCGTCGAGGCGGCCTCGTTCACCCCCTGCGACGAGCCGGGCTGCGTCCTGATCCGGGCGGTGCAGCGCGGGATCCCGCCGCGGCTCGTGTGGATCGTCGGGCTCGCGGAGAGCCTCGACGAGAGCGGCGAGCCGGAGCGCGTCGAGAACTTCGTGGTGGACGCGGCAACGGGTGACGTCCTGCGCGCCTGATCCACCCGGAGTGTGTAGGCAGGTCACATAAGCCGGGTGCGAAGGCAGGCACGCCCGGACATGGAAACGGCCTCCTCCGCTTCTTACGGTCCCCGCACGCAGATCTGCGGAACCTTTAGCCCTGAGGAGGCACAGGAATGACCGCGTCGATGCTGTTCTGGATCGCTCAGGCCACCCCCGAGGAGCTCGCGGACCAGATCTCGCTCGACTCCGCGATCCTGGCCGAGACGTTCTACTTCTGGACCGTCGTCATCATGTGGCTGATCCACGTCGGCTTCATGGCGTACGAGGGCGGCGCGTCGCGACGCAAGAACGTGATGTCGACGGCGATGAAGAACATCCTGACCATCGCCGTCGTCACGCCGAGCTTCTACTACGTCGGCTGGTACATCTACGGTTGCTTCCAGCAGGGCTGGCCGAAGGACGGGCACGCGAGCACGGACGGCTTCTGCGGGCTGTCGGCGCCGTGGTCGTCGGCGATGGGGCCGAACCTCCAGGATCACATCACCGGCGTCTTCTTCCTCGCCTTCCTCCTCTTCTCGTGGACGACCGGCTCGATCATGTCGGGCGCCGTCATCGAGCGGATCCGGCTGTCCGCGTACCTGATCCTGACCGCGATCCTCGGCTCGGGCGTGTGGATCATGGACGCCGCGTGGGGCTGGAGCTCCGACGGCTGGCTGGTCACGGGCTTCGGGTTCCACGACGCGATCGCGTCCGGCGTCGTCCACGGCGTGGCCGGGCTCTTCGCCTTCGGCGTGCTCCTGAACCTCGGCCCGCGCATCGGCAAGTACGCGGCCGACGGGGCGGCGAGATCCTTCCGCGGCCACAACACCCACCTCACGCTGATGGGGCTGCTGCTGATCTTCACGGGGTTCTACGGCTTCTACGCCGCGTGCCTCGTGATCCAGTCGACGGTGTTCCCGGGCTGGCTCAACATCTACCTGTCGCCGACGACGCTCGGCGCCATCGCGTGGGTGATCACGATCGGGTTCGCCGGCGGGTTCACGGGCGGGTGGTTCGCCAGCAAGGGCGACCCGTTCTGGACGCTGTCCGGCGGCCTGGCCGGTGTGATCGCGGTCTCCGCGGGCGCGGACGTCTACCACCCGTCGCTCGCGTACCTGCTCGCGATCTCCGGCGGCATGGTCGCCGTCTGGTCGGGGCACTTCATCGAGCGCAAGCTGCGCGTCGACGACGCGGTCGGCGCGGTGGCCGTCCACGGCGTGTGCGGCTTCTACGGCGTCCTCCTCGTCGGCATCTTCGCCGGCGGCTACCCGACCGGCGTGAACCAGATCGAATCGTCGTTCGGCGGGCAGCTCATGGGGATCATGGCCTTCCTGCCGCTGGCGTTCCTGCCGGGCTATGTCGTGAGCTGGGTGCTCAAGAAGTTCAACCTCCTGCGCGTGCCGCCCGAGGTGGAGCTCGAGGGCCTCGACATGGCCGAGTTCCAGCAGGACTTCTACCCCGAGTTCGAGCGCGTCCCCGAGATCGTCATCGAGCCGGACGGCCGCGAGGTCGACGGCGCGCCGGTCCTGCTCGACGCGTACTGGCAGGCGACGACGAACGGCAGAGCCGGGACGCCGGTCGGCACCGGCGAGGAAAGGAGCTAGGCGATGTTCGACGCATTCCCGTACGACGAGTGGAGCGAGGACATCGCCGAGTTCTGGACGTTCGGCGGCGGTGGCTCCACCGGCACCTGGATCCTCACGGTGCTCGGGTTCGCGGCGATGCTGGTCGCGTTCTGGGGCTTCGTGATCCTCGAGAACCGCAAGCTCACGCACCAGGCGAGCAGGCTCAAGGCATCGGGCGCGCTCGACCGCCCGGGAACGACGAGCGGGCCGACGGCCTAGGAGGGAGGAACCGATGGCAGAGAAGCAGATCGACTTCCCGCCGGAGCAGAAGGAGGTCTCGTGGATCGCTCCCGCGATGCTCGGGCTCTCGCTCCTGTGCATCGTCGTCGTGGTCATCATCCTGCTCTCGGACGCGACCGGGCCGTTCATCGGCCCTTGGGGATAGAGGTAGGTAGCCTGACGTAGATGTCGCGGCTCTACCTCCGCTGCGCCATCTGCAGCAGGCAACAGGCGGACGGTCTGATCTCGAGCGCGATGTGGGGGCGGCTGGAGCTGCCCCCTGGGGTCGAGGTCGATCACCCCGCCCTGAAGGGCTCCACGCTCCGCGCCTGCCCCTCGTGCGTCGGGCATCAGCCCGACTGGCAGGAGCGCCTGCTCGTCGCGCTCGGGATCGAGGTCGAGGTCGACTTCCGGCGGGAGGCGGCTCAGTAGAAACCGCGTGCACATCGGGCCTCGCCACGGATCCCGGCGGCTACCGCGCGCGCGACGATCCGGGCGAGCCCGACAAGGAGGCCAGATGAAGACGATCGTTCTCGCGTACAACGACACCGACGGCTCGAACGAGGCGCTCGAGCGCGCCGCCGAGCTGGCCGGCTTCTACGGCGCGAAGCTCGTCGTGACGAGCGTCGTGCCCGTGCTCGTCGGCGCCGAGCGCATGCCGGAGCCCGGGCCAGAGCTCCTGAAGGCGGGGGAGCGACTCCGGGAGCTCGGCCTCGAGGCCGAGCTGGTCGAGGCCGTGGGCGAGATCGGCGAGGCGATCGTCGAGGTGGCCCAGAGCCGCGGTGCCGACCTCATCGTGATCGGGACGCGCGAGCTCAGCCAGGTGGAGCGCCTGCTCGGCCACTCGGTCAGCGACGCCGTGCAGCGCATGGCCCGCTGCGACGTGCTGATCGTCCATCCACGCAGGATCGAGCCCCGCTAGAAGAGCCCGACGGTGCGGCCCTCGGCGTCGACGTCGATGCCGAGCGCGGCCGGCTTCTTCCCGAGGCCGGGCATCGTCATCATCTCGCCGCAGAGCGCGACGATCCAGCCCGCGCCGGTGTACGGGCGCAGGTCGCGCACCGTCACCGTGAAGCCCGTCGGGGCGTTCCGGAGCTGCGGGTCGTCCGAGAGCGAGAGGTGCGTCTTGGCCATGCAGATCGGCAGCTCGCCGAGCCCGGCGGCTGCGAAGTCGGCCGCCTTCTTCTTCGCCGGCGGCAGCAGCTCGACGCCGTCGGCGCCGTAGATCCGCGTCGCGATCGTCTCGATCTTCTCCTCGATCGACGCGTCGAGCGGGTAGGCGAAGTCGAAGGTGTTCGGCTCGTCGGCCGCCGCGACCGCCGCCTCCGCGAGCGCGGTCGCGCCCTTCCCGCCCTCCTCGAAGGCGGAGTTGATCTCGGCCGCGTACGCGCCGTGCTCGAGGGCGAGTCGCCGCACGAGGTCGAGCTCCTCCGGCGTGTCGGCCGGGAACTTGTTCACGCCGACAACGGCCTGGAGCCCGAAGCCGTTCACGATGCCGATGTGCCGCGCGAGGTTCGCCGCGCCCTCCTCGATCGTCGCGAGGCCGCCGTCCGGGTCGCCGCCGTGGTGCTTGAGCGCGCGCACGCTCGCGACGAGCACGACCGCGTTCGGCCGCAGCCCGCCGGCGCGGCAGGTGATGTCGAAGAACTTCTCCATCCCGAGGTCGGAGGCGAACCCGGACTCGGTGATCACGTACTCCCCGAGCTTCAGCCCCACGCGGTCGGCCACGAGGGAGTTGTTGCCGTGCGCGATGTTCGCGAAGGGCCCGCAGTGGACGAACGCAGGCTGCCCCTCGAGGGTCTGCACGAGGTTGGGCTTGATCGCGTCCTTGAGGAGCACGGTCATGGATCCGGCGGCCTTCAAGTCCTCCGCCGTCACGGGCGCGCCCTCGCGCGTGGAGCCGACGGTGATGCGCCCCAGCCGCTCGCGCAGGTCGGCGAGGTCGCGCGCGACCGCGACGATCGCCATTACCTCGGAGGCGGCGGTGATGTCGAAGCCGGTCTGCCGCGGCGACCCGTTCGCGCGTCCTCCGAGCCCGGTGACGACGTCGCGGAGCGAGCGGTCGTTCATGTCCAGGCAGCGTCGCCACGAGATCGTGAGCGGGTCGATCCCGAGGTCGTTTCCCCCGTGGACGTGCGCGTCGATCATGGCCGAGAGCAGGTTGTTCGCGGCGGTGATGGCGTGGATGTCGCCGGTGAAGTGGAGGTTCAGGCTCTCCATCGGGACGACCTGCGCGTAGCCGCCGCCGGCCGCGCCGCCCTTGATCCCGAAGACGGGGCCGAGCGAGGCCTCGCGCAGGCAGAGCACCGGCTGCCGCCCGATCGCGCCGAGGCCCTGGGTGAGCGAGACGGAGGTCGTCGTCTTGCCCTCGCCGGCAGGTGTCGGCGTGATCGCGGTGACGTTGATCAGCTTCGCGTCCGGGCGCTCCGCGAGCCGCTGGAGCACGGAGAGGTCGACCTTCGCCTGGTGGCGGCCGTACTGCTCCACCTCGCCGGGCTCGAGCCCGGCGCCGGCGGCGACGTCGAGGATCGGACGGAGGCTCGCGCTCTGCGCGATCTCGAGGCTCGAGGGCATGTGCGTGGTCATCGGTCTCCTTGGGTCAGTGGCTCACGGCTGCGGCGGCGAGCTCGGACACGAGCGTGTCGGTGTGGAAGCGCTCGAGCGCGAACGGGGCGATCAGCTCGGGAGTCTTCCCGGTCGCGACGAGCTCGGCCAGCGTGACGCCCACGATCGGCGCCGCCTTGAACCCGTACGTCCCCCAGCCGGCGGAGAGATGGAAGTTGTCGATCTCCGTCTTCCCGAGGATCGGGCTGTAGTCGGGCGAGAGGTCGCAGAGGCCGGTCCACGTGCGCAGCACCTTGACCCGCTCGAGCTGCGGGAAGAGCTCGAGGACGTGGCGCGCGGAGTACTCGAGGAACGAGAGCGTTCCGGTGCCCTTGTAGGTGGTGTACGGCTCGATCTCGGCGCCGATCAGGAACTCGCCGCGGTCGGTCTGCGAGACGTAGACGTGCAGCTGGCCGGAGACGATCACGACGTCGAGGAACGGCTTCACCGGCTCGGTCACGAAGGCCTGGAGGATGTGCGTCGTGATCGGGAGCCGCATCCCGGCGAGCCCCGCCACGAGCGACGACCAGCCCGCGGTCGCGCTCACGACCTGGCCCGCCTCGACGCGGCCGCGCGTCGTCTCGACCGCCGTGATCCGGTCGCCGTCTCGCTCGAGCCCGGTGACCTCGGTGTACGGGTGGATCTCAACCCCGAGCCGATCGGCCGCGCGCGCGAAGCCCCACACGACGGCGTCGTGGCGGATGATCCCGCCCGGCGGGTGGTAGAGCGCGCCCATGATCGGGTACGCGGGCCGGTCGGAGAGGTCGAGCTGCGGGCAGAGCTCCCTGATCCTCGCCGGGCCGATCACCTCCGACTTGATCCCGAGCAGCTTGTTCACCTCCGCGCGCTCCTGCGAGACGACCATCCCGCGGTCCGAGTGCGCGAGCGTCAGGTGGCCGTGCTGCGAGAACATGAGGTTGAAGTCGAGCTCGGCCGAGAGCCGCTCGTACAGCGCGACGCTCTCGCGGTAGAACGCGGCCCCCTCCGGCGTGCGGTAGTTCGCGCGGATGATCGTCGTGTTCCGGCCGGAGGCGCCCGAGCCGATGTACGACTTCTCGAGGATGCAGACGTCCGTGATCCCGTGCCGCTTCGCGAGGTAGTACGCGGTCGCGAGCCCGTGCGAGCCGCCGCCGACGATCACGACGTCGTAGCGGCGCTTCAGCTCACCGGGCTGCCGCCACATCCGGCGCACACGGAAGATGTCCTTCACGGCGCGAGCTCCAACCCCGCGAGGGCGTCGAGCACGGCGAGCGCGACGTCGTGCCCGAGCTCCTGCGGGACGTAGACACGGAAGCGCTCGCCCTCGTCGCGGAGCACGAGCGCGCTGACGCGCGCGAACGGGCCCGCCGCGGGGAGCTTCGTCAGCTCGAGGTCGGTGAGCCGGCGCATGAGCTGCTCGCCCTCGAGCGCCAGGCCGGCGAGGGCGCCCGTGGAGTCGTAGGCGAGGACGCCGGCCGCGCGGACGCGCGCGACCGCCTCGAACGGATCCCCGGGCGTGAACAGGAACCCGCGCCGGGGCGAGAGGCGGACGAGCTCCTCGCCCTCGCCCGCCTCGACGCGCGCGATGTCGCCGCGCAGCTCGAGCACGCCCTGGAGCGAGAGGTCGCGCACCTGCTCGGGCGCGCCGTCGAGCGCCCGCCGGAGCGGCGAGGCGGTCGAGCCCTCGGCGCACTGCGACGGCGACAGGAAGCGGAGCTCCGTCACGCGCGCATCCTCGCGCCGCTCGCGTCGTAGAAGGCGCCGTGCCGCACGCGCGCGCCCACCGTGCGCCGGTCGACGCGGATCTCGAAGCGCGTCCCGTCCTCGCAGCGCTCCGGCGGAAGCCACGCGAGGCCGATGACCGCGCCCACCGCCTCGCTCCGCCGCGCGCTCGTCACCCGCCCGCCGGGCCGCCCCTCGATCACGACCTGCGCGCCCTCGGCCGGCACGACGTCCTCCTCCATCGTGAACCCGACGAGGCGCTCGACCTCCTCGCGCCGCGCGACGTGCTCGACCGCCAGCTTCCCGACGAAGTCGTCCTTCTCGAGCTTCGGCAGCCACGACATCCCCGCGGAGAGGAGGTTCGACTCCGAGTCCGTGTCCTGCCCGACGATGATGTGCGCCTTCTCGAGCCGGAGGACGCGCTGCGGTTCGAGGCCGAACGGCCACGCGCCCTCGGCGACGAGCCGGTCCCAGAGGTGCTCGCCCGCCGGGCTCGCGAAGTGCAGCTCGTACCCGAGCTCGCCGACGAAGCCGATGCGGAGCGCAAGGCAGGGCACGCCGGCGACGTCGAGCTCCTTCGCGTCGAGGTACCTGAACGCGTCCCCGGCGACGTCGTCCGGATCGTCGACCAGCCGCGAGAGCGCCTCCCGAGCGCGCGGCCCCGCGAGGTTCACCGCCGCGAGCGCGCCGGTCACGTTCACGATCTCCGCGTCGTAGCCCCAGACCGCGTTCCACCACTCGAACCAGGCCGTCACCGCGTCCGCGCCGGTCGAGGTCGTCGTGACGTAGAAGAGGTCGTCGGCGAGCCGAGCGATCGTGCCGTCGTCCATGATCCGGCCGCCGTCCGAGGTGATGACGCCGTAGCGGATGCGGCCCGGCTTCATGTCGCCGAAGCGGTTCGGGTACAGCCGCTCCAGGAGCTCCACGGCCTGCGGGCCTTCGACGAGGATCTTCCCGAGGGTCGAGACGTCGATCACGCCGAGCGACTCGTGCACCGCGCGCACTTCGTCCTCGGGGTGCTCGCCGTAGGCGTACGGCCGCTTCCACGGCCCCGCCCACTGGATCGTCGCGCCCGCCTCCTCGTGCCGGAAGTGGATCGAGCTGCGGCGCGCGGGCTCGTGGTGCGGCCCGGCGAGGAGACCGAGCTCGACCGGCGCCCACGGCGGCCGCGCGGTCGTCGTCCCCACCGTCGCCTCGCTCACCCCGGTCGTCCGCGCGTACAGCCGGATGGACGCGAGCTGGCAGAGCTTCCCCTGGCACGGCCCCATGGTCACGGTCGTGTACCGCTTCGAGAGCTCGATCGAGTCGAAGCCCTCCGCGATCGCGCGGTCGACGTCCTTCGTGGTCACGTCCTCGCAGACGCAGACGAACGACTTGTCCCCGTTCCTCGCGCCCGAGGAGCGCAGCGGATGCACGGTCGCGCAGCCCTCGCCGGTCACGGCGCCGAGCGCCTCGAACCCCGCCGGGAGCTCCGCCGGGACGAAGATGCCGCGCGAGGGCTCGTACTCGACCCTCGCGCCCGCCTGGGCCAGCAGCGAGTACGACGGCTGGCGGCCGGCCGAGGCGACGACGAGATCGCACTCGACGGCGCGCCCGTCGAGGACGGCTGCGCTCACGCGGCCGCGACGGCCCTTCGCCTCGATGCGCCCGAGCGGCGCGGTGCGCAGGTCGACCACGCGCGGGACGGCGACGCCGGCCTCGCGCAGCTCGTCGGCGACCTCGAGGGCGTCGTCGTCGCTCGCGAGCACGACCGCGCGCGACGCCGGACGGATCGCGAAGTCGCGGATCAGCCGCCGGACGCCGTCCGGGAGCATCACGCCGACGAGGTCGTTCCCGGGGAAGACGAGCGGCTGCTCGAGCGCCCCCGTCGCGACCACGATCCGCTCCGCGCGGAAGCGGTAGAGCACGCCTCCCGCGTCGACGGGGACGAGGCCGCCCTCCCAGATTCCGAGCGCGCGCGCCGGCGCCAGCACCTCGACGCCCTCGAGCTCGGCGCCGCGCAGGCGCATGCCCTCGTCGACGAGCACGACGCCGGGGCCGCGCGTCGCCGCTGCGAGCGCCGCGGCGCGGCCCGACTGCCCACCGCCGACCACGAGCACGCGCGCACGCCGGTGCTCGACGTCGTAGCGCGAGTGGCCGTGGTGCCTCTCGTCGACCTTCCCGAGCCCGGCGAGGTTCCGCAGCACCTTCTCGTACAGCGGCCACATGAACCGCGGCCGGATCATCGTGCGGTAGTAGAAGCCGACGGGTGTGAACGGGCCGCCGATCTTGTCCGTGACCGCGAGCGCGTCGCGGTCGAGCGACCCCCACACGTTCTGCGGCTCCACGACCGCCCCGGCGCGGATCGGCTCGACGCAGACCCGCACGTTCGGGACGCTGTCCACGGTCATCAGGCAGTTCGGGCAGTGACCCGAGCAGCAGAGGAGCCCGCGCGGGCGGTGGTACTTGAACGAGCGCGAGAAGACCCGCTGTCCGGACGCGTAGAGCGCGGAGCCGATCGTGTCGCCCGTGTAGCCGCCGGCCGCGCGGCCGTCGAAGGTGAAGAGGACGCGCTGCGAGCGGTCGATCAGCTCGCGCGGCTGCGGGCCGAGCCTCATACGGGCGGCGCCGGCTCCGGCTCGGAGATGGACAGGACCTCGTTCGTGCGCGTGTCCCGCTCGGCGAGGAACCACTCGCCGCAGCCGTCCCGATGCTGCCACCACTCGCGCTGCACGCCGGCGACGTTGTCGCGGAAATAGACGTACTCGGTCAGGTCACGGAGCGACGGCGACTCGCCCGCCGGGCGCGTCGTCACCTCGCCGAAGCACGCGTACTCGTCGACCGGGCGCGGCCCGCAGTGGGGACACGGAAGGAGGAACGACATCGCTACGTCAATTGCACGCTTCGCAATACTGTGCCAAACTCCGCAACGAACCTACACCGATGTCCCGCACCCGTCAACCCTCCACGCGTCGCATCGGCGCCGCCGAGCGGGCGATCGCCGTGCTCGACACCCTGGCCGAGGGCGGAGAGCTCGGGACGAACGAGATCGCGCGGCGGACGGGCATGACGCCGAGCACCGTGTCGCGGCAGCTGGGGACGCTCGCGGCCTCCGGGCTCGTCGAGCGCGTCGACGCGACGGGCCGCTACCGCCTCGGCCTCCGGATCGTGCACCTCGCGAACGCGCTCCTCGCCCGGCTCGACGTGCGCGAGGTCGCGCGCCCGCACCTGGTCGCGCTCGTGGAGGCGACCGGCGAGACCGCGACGTTGTCGGTCCCGGGCGACACGGACGCGATCACCGTCGACTTCGTCCCGGGCTCGCACCACGTCCAGCCGGTCTCCCGGCTCGGCCGCCCGTCGATCGCGCACGCGACCTCGGCGGGGAAGGTCATGCTCGCGTTCTCCGGGCGCGAGCTCCCCGAGGGACCGCTCCGCGCGTACACGCCGGCGACGATCACGGACACGCAGGCGCTCCTCTCGGAGATCGCCCAGGTCCGCGAGCAGGGCTGGGCCCGTGCGGTCGGCGAGCGGGAGCCGGACCTGACCGCGATCGCGGCGCCGGTGCGCTCGAGCCGCGGCGAGCTGGAGGCGGTCGTCGCGCTCCAGGGCCCGAGCTCGCGCTTCGACGACGCGGCGGTCGAGGCCGCCCTGCCGCGGCTGCTCGAGCGAGCGGCCGAGATCTCCCGCGAGCTCGGCTGGCGCCCGGAGTAGCCGAGCGCGCCGCGAGTCCGTCGCCGGCTCCCGCAGCGTCCCCAAACACCCCCAGGGGCACTCCCGTGTCCCTACACGAACGCTAGCGAGGAAGACCTCACGCATGGGTCACGACTCGCGGGCAATTCCGTCATCGCCCGCCGAAGCCGCAAGCCCTCTCTCCTCGCGGTCGCAGGCGCAGCGCCCGCCTCACGTCCGACCGAGCGACCGGCGTCGCCCCCCACAGACCGCGGCCCAGGCCTCCGGCGACCTCGGCCCGCGACGAAGCCGCGCCGCGCCGCGTCCCGGAGCCCCGCGCGGCGTCTCCTACGGCTGCTCCCAGCCGGGGACCCAGCTCGTCCCCGCGAGCGGGACGCGCGCCATCGCGGCCGCCTCCACCGTCAGTGCGACCAGATCCTCCGGCTCGAGGTTGTGCACGTGCGACTTCCCGCAGGCGCGCGCGAGCGTCTGCGTCTCGAGCGTGAGCACGCGCAGGTAGTTCGCGATCTTGCGGCCGCCGACGACGGGGTCGAAGCGGGCGGCGAGCTCGTCGTCCTGCGTCGAGATCCCGACCGGGTCGCGGCCGGCCTGCCAGTCGTCGTAGTACCCGGCCGAGCTGCCGATCCTGCGGTACGCGTCCTCGTACTCCGGCGAGTTGTCGCCCATCGCGATCAGGGCGGCCGTCCCGATCGACACCGCGTCCGCGCCGAGTGCGAGCGCCTTCGCGACGTCCGCCCCGCTCCGGATCCCGCCCGACACGATCAGCTGCACCTGCCGGTGCATCCCGAGCTCGGTCAGCGCGTCCACGGCGAGCCGCACGGCAGGCAGCGTCGGGATCCCGACATGCTCGATGAAGACGTCCTGCGTCGCCGCCGTCCCGCCCTGCATCCCGTCCACGACGATGACGTCCGCGCCCGCCTTCACCGCGAGCTGCACGTCGTAGTACGTGCGCGTGGCCCCGACCTTCACGAAGACCGGCTTCTCCCAGTCGGTGATCTCGCGGAGCTCGTGGATCTTGATCTCGAGGTCGTCCGGCCCCGTCCAGTCCGGATGCCGCGACGCCGAGCGCTGGTCGATGCCCTTGGGGAGATCGCGCATCTCGGCGACGCGGTCGGAGATCTTGTGGCCGAGCAGCATCCCGCCGCCGCCCGGCTTCGCACCCTGGCCCACGACGACCTCGATCGCGTCCGCGCGGCGGAGGTCGTCCGGGCTCATGCCGTAGCGCGACGGGAGCAGCTGGTAGACGAGCGTCTCCGAGTGCTCGCGCTCCTCGTCCGTCATCCCGCCGTCGCCGGTCGTCGTCGAGGTGCCGACCTCGGTCGCACCGCGCCCCAGCGCTTCCTTCGCCGGCGCCGAGAGCGCACCGAAGCTCATCCCCGCGATCGTCACCGGGATCTTCAGCTCGAGCGGCTTGCGCGCAAAGCGCGTGCCGAGGACGACGTCCGTGGCGCAGCGCTCGCGGTAGCCCTCGAGCGGGTAGCGGGAGATCGACGCGCCGAGGAAAAGGAGGTCGTCGAAGTGCGGCAGCGGCCGCTTCGCGCCGAACCCGCGGATGTCGTAGATCCCCTCGCGCGCCGCGCGCTGGATCTCCGCGATCGTCACGCGGTCGAAGAGATACGACTCGCGGAGGTTCCAGGGGCGGCCACCGTTCGCCTCGACCGCCATCAGTACGCGCCCGCGTTGTCGATGCGGAAGTTGTAGAGCTGCCGCGCGGAGCCGTAGCGGCGGAACTCAGCCGGGTCGGCGTCGACGCCCGCCGCCTCGAGCAGCCCACGGAGCTGCGCCGCGTGCTCCTCGCGCAGTTCCTTCTCGACGCAGTCGGCGCCCAGGCTCGCCACGGAGCCGCGCACGTACAGCCGTGCCTCGTAGATCGAGTCGCCGAGCGCCTCGCCGGCGTCGCCACAGACGACGAGGCAGCCGGTCTGGGCCATGAACGCGCTCATGTGGCCAACAGAGCCTTGGACGACGATGTCGACACCTTTCATCGAGATTCCGCACCTCGCGGAGGCGTCGCCGCGCACGACGAGGAGCCCGCCGCGGCCGGTCGCGCCCGCCGACTGGCTCGCGTTCCCGTCGACCACGACGAGCCCCGACATCATGTTCTCCGCGAGACCGGTGGACGCGTTCCCGTGCACGCGCACCGTCGCGCGCTTGTTCATGCCGGCGCAGTAGTAGCCCACGTGCCCGTCGATCTCGACCTCGACGTCGGCGTCGATCCCGGCCGCGACCGCGTGCGCGCCGTTCGGGTTGAGGACGCGCCAGTGCGCCGGGCCCGGCGCGCGGGAGAGGTCGTGGAGGCGCTGGTTGAGCTCGCGGAGCGGCGTCGTCGCGAGGTCGACGATTTCGACCGCTGCCTCTTCGCGGTCGGCGGCGAGCGCGCTCATGGCCGCCTCCGACGTGAGGGGCCGTGGATGGAAGCGGCCACCGACTCGATGCTGTGGAGCGATTGGCACAGAATCGGCGCAGACTCGTGTCCCACGCGTTCGGATCTCGGAGATACGCTGGAAGCGGGTGGAGGGTGGCCGAACACCCCACCCAGGGTGGGGAGCTCGGGTCGGGTTTGCGAAGCCCTCGTAAGAGCGAGGGCATGGCTCTGCACGCCCGACGCGGCCGTCACGCCGCCACCTTCTCCCACACGTACACGACGCCGGGCTGCGGCTCCCACATGCGCGCGTCGGCGGCGCCGGGAAGCACGGCGATCGCGCGCCACTCCGAGCCCATCGCGACCCAGTCGTCCGTCTCCGCGAGCACCGCCGGCTTGCACGCGATCGGGTCGCGCAGCACCGCGAAGCCGTCGGCGGTCCCGACCGCGAAGGTGTAGAAGCCGTCGAGGTCGTCGAGGCAGCCCTCGAGCGCCTGCTCGAGCGTGGCGCCCTCACGCATCCGCCACGCGAGGTAGCCGGCCGCGACCTCCGTGTCGTTCTCCGTCTGGAACTCGATCCCCTCGCGGCGGAGGCTCTCGCGCAGCCGGTTGTGGTTCGAGAGCGAGCCGTTGTGCACGAGGCAGAGGTCGAAGCCGGTGGAGAACGGGTGCGAGCCCTCGGTCGTCACCTTGCTCTCGGTCGCCATGCGCGTGTGGCCGAGCGCGTGCGTGCCCTTGAAGTCGGTGAGCCGGAACTCCTCGGCGAAGTCGCGCGGAAGGCCGGTCTCCTTGTAGATCTCGATCACGCTCCCCGCGCTCATCACGCGCAGGTCGGGGCGGCTCTCGCGCACCCAGGCCTCGGCGTCCGAGGCGTCGGCGTCGACGACGAGGACGGCGTGGCTCGCGCGCACCTCCGGCTCGGAGGCGCCGTACGAGCGGCCGAGGTCGGCTGCGAGCGCGTCCCAGTCCTCGTGCGGGCCCGGGGAGTAGAGCGTGAGCTTGCTCGTGCCGGCCGGCGCCGGGTCGCGGTACACGGCGACGCCCGCGCTGTCCGGGCCGCGGTCGTTCATCTGCGCCAGCATCGCGGCGAGGTGCACGCCGAGGCGCTCCTCCACCTCGGTCGACTTCGCGAACAGCCCGACGATCCCGCACATGTGTTCAGAAGTTACATAGTGGAGGTGTGTCGGAAGCGCACAGACATGCCGTTCCTCGCGTGGTGGGTATGGAGGAAAGCTCCACAACCGACCTCAGAACCGCGTCAGGTACTCGCGGATCTCCCAGGCCGTGACCTGCTCGTGGTAGCGGAACCACTCGTCCCGCTTCACGCGCGCGTAGTAGTCGAGGTAGTCCTCGTCGCGGCCGCGGCCGAGCGCCTCGCGCAGGACGTCGTCCCGCTCGGCCTCCGCGAGCGCGTCGAGGAGGTTCGCGGGCAGCGATTCGAGGCCGCGCGAACGGAGCTCCTCGTACGGGAAGGCGTAGAGGTTCTCGCCGTTCGGCTCGCCGGCGTCGAGCTTCCGCTCGATCCCGTCGAGGCCGGCCGCGAGCACGGCCGCCGCCGCCAGGTAGGGGTTGCAGGAGCCGTCGATCGTCCGGTCCTCGACCCGCCCCGGCCCGGGGATGCGCAGCATCTGCGTGCGGTTGTTGTAGCCGTACGAGATCCAGACCGGCGACCAGGTTGCGCCGCTCGACGTCGTCCCGGGCTTCAGGCGCTTGTACGAGTTGACGGTCGGCGCGGTGAGCGCGCTCGAGGCCCGCGCGTGCGTCTTCAGCCCGCCGATGAAGTGGTACGCGGTCTCCGAGAGGCCGAGCCCGCGCGGGTCCGACTCGTCGAGGAAGAGGTTCGTGTCGCCGTCCCAGAGGGACATGTGGAAGTGGCAGCCGTTGCCGGTCAGGTGCGTGAACGGCTTCGGCATGAAGGTCGCGATCATCCCGTTGTGCTCGGCGAGCGTGTGCACCATGTAGCGGAAGAAGATCGCGCGGTCGCACGAGACGAGCGCGTCGTCGTAGGTGAAGTTCTGCTCGAACTGGCCGTTCGCGTCCTCGTGGTCGTTCGCGTAGTTGCCCCAGCCGAGCTCGTTGCAGAAGCGCGAGACGGTCGTGAGGAAGTCGTACCGCCGCGTGAGCCCGGCCATGTCGTAGCAGGGCTTCTCGAGCGTGTCGTAGCGGTCGGCGACCCGGATCGACCCGTCGTCGTCCTGCTCGACGAGGAAGTACTCGAGCTCGAGGCCCATCTTGAACCGGAAGCCCTTCTCCTCCGCCTTCGCGAGCACGCGCCTGAGGATCGTCCGCGGGCAGTACGGCCACGGCTCGCCCTCGACCGTGACGTCGCAGGCGAAGCGCGCGAGGTTGGGCTCCCACGGGACGGGCGTGTAGCTCGAGAGGTCGGGGATCGCGGCGATGTCGGGGTCGCTCGGCTCCTGCCCGATCTCGCCCGCGGCGAACCCGGCGAAGCCCGCACCCTCGGCGAGGAGGCCGTCGAAGGCCTCCCGCGACCCGATCGGGACGAGCTTCGCGCTCGGTCTCGCGTACATGTCGACGAACTGCGCGAAGACGAACTCGATCCCGCGCGCCTGCATGTCCTCCCACGCGGTTTCCGCATTCCATGCCATGCCAAGGCCTCCCTCCGGCGGTCGCGCGTATGCCTACCAGCCGCGAGGGGCGCGATGAAGGTGCGCTCCCTCCACCCTTCCCGGCGGCTATGTGTCCGGTTTGACCGCTCCGAGCGCGTTCTGCAGCCTGACCATCTTCACCGCGATCTCGATCATGAGCCAGTCGTCGCGGCGGAGGTCGAGGCCGGAGAGCTCGCCGATGCGGCGCAGGCGCTGGCGCAGCGTGTTCGGGTGGACGAAGAGCGTCTCGGACGTGGCGCTGATGTTCCCGTGGCGGCGGAGGAACTCCTCGAGCGTCTGCACGAGCTGGGATCCACGCTGCTCGTCGTACTCGGCGAGCCGCGTCACCGCGTCCACGGTCGCGTCGCGGATCCCGCCGTCGAGCGCGACGCGCAGGAGGTACTTGTAGGCGCCGAGCTCCTCGTAGGAGAGCACGGCCGGCTCGCCGTTGAGGACGACCGCGCCGAGGAGCGCCTGCTGCGCCTCGACGAAGCCCTCCGCGAACGCCGCCTCGCCCTGGCAGACGCTGGACACGCCGACCGAGACGGGCGACTCGAGATCGGCGTGCGCGCGGTGCAGCCGCTCGAGCAGCGCCGTCTCGCTCGGTGTCGGCAGCTTCACGAGCGCGCGCAGGGAGTCCTCGCGGCGGTCGAACAGGGAGCCGGGCGCGAACGTGCGGATCGCGCGCTCGAGCGCGTCGTCCGCGGGCTCGGCCACGAGGACGACGTGCGGCTGGTCGAGGTCGCAGCCGAGCCGCACCGCACGCCCCTCGAGGTCGCCGCGCGGACGGCCGCCGGCGAGCTCCTCGAAGAAGTCCTTGATCAGGTTCTTCTCCGTCAGCTGCTCGATGACCTGCACCTTCTTCAGCCCGACCGCGACCTGGCCCGCGACCGCGCGGCCGAGCTCGACCCGCGCGCTCCCGGTGGCGACGAGCAGCCCGATGAGCTCGCCGTTGGCGACGAGCGGGATCGCGAGGCGGGAGCTGCGCCCGCCGCGCGCGAGCTCGGGGCCGAGCTCGGCGAGCCCGAGGGTCGGTCGCGCGCTCCCGGGCTCCGGGTCGCTCGCGCGCCGCTCGAGCTCCTCGCTCGCCGGGCCGAGGCGGTACCCG
>SIRU01000017.1 GCA_004366385.1 Actinomycetota bacterium | reverse complement strand
CCCCGGCGCCACTCGTCCCGCCCCGCGCGATCCTGCCCGCGATCGTCGCCGTGGGCGTGTTCGACACGGGCGCGAACGTCTCCATCGCCTTCGCGACGACCGAGGGCGCGGTCGGCATCGTCGCCATCTTCGGCGCGCTGTATCCCGTGACCACCGTGATCCTCGCGCGGATCTTCCTGGACGAGCGCCTGAGCCCCGCTCGGCGCGCCGCTGCCGCAGTCGCGCTCACCGGCGCCGTGCTCGTGGCCGCGGGTTAGAGGTTGAAGCGCACGTTGATCACGTCGCCGTCCTCGACCACGTAGGTCTTTCCCTCGAGCCGCTGGAGGCCGCGCCGTGCCGCCTCCACGTGCGAGCCGCACTCGAGCAGGTCGTCCCAGCGGATCACCTCGGCGCGGATGAACCCGCGCGCGATGTCCGAGTGCACCGACTCGGCGGCGTCGAGCGCCGACTGCCCCTGGCGCAGCGTCCACGCACGCGCTTCCGTGTCGCCGACGGTGTAGAAGACGATCAGCCCGAGCGTGTCCTTCAGCCGGCCGACCACCTCGTCGAGCGCCGACGGCCCCGCGCGAAACTCTGCTGCCTCCTCCGGCTCGAGCTCGGCGAGCTCCATCTCGAGCTTGCAGTCGATCCCGCCCGGTCCGTTCTCGACGACGAGGAGCGGCTTCGTCGTCAGCGGCTCGAGCGCCGGCGGCAGCTCGCCGGGCCACTCGGAGAGCGCCGCGCCCGCCTCCAGGTGCGCGAGAACCTCTTGCAGCAGCTCCAGCTCCTTCCGAAGGCCCGGGTCGCCCGACTTCGCGTCCTTGCGCACCTTCTCCAGCCGCCGCTCGACGTGGTCGCGGTCGGCGACGACCATCTCCAGTTTCAGGCTCTCGAGGTCGCCTGCAGGATCCGCGCCGTCCGAGAACCCGTCCACGACGGCGAGCAGAGCGTCCGCCTGGCGAAGCCCTCCCGGGAGGTCCGCGCTCGTCGCCGGGACGTCCACCACGCGGATCGCCGCCGGCGTGACCTTCCTCGACCCGACGAGCTCGGCCAGGCGGTCGAGACGATCGTCCGGGATGACGGCCATCCCCACGTTCGCCTTCTCGACGACCGACGCATACGCGGTCACCTCCGCGCCCGCGTGGGTGAGGGCGTTGAACAGCGTCGTCTTGCCCGCGTTCGGCAGGCCGACGATCCCGACCTGGAGTGCCACGTTCCGCTAGTCGCCGAAGCCGACGCGCGCCTCGCGCGCGAACCGCTTCGCGTACAGCACGCGCGGAAGCATGAGGTGGATCCTGCCGTCCTGCGCCTCGAGCGGCAGCGCGCCCGCCGCCCCGCCCTCGAGCGAGCGCTCGAGCCCGGCCGCGCTCTCGGCCGTCAAGAGGACGCTCAGGATCTGCCCTCCGTCCAGCCCGATCTCGACCCGGACGTACCCGTCGTCAGCCACCTGCAACCACCTCCGTGAGGACGCCGTGCACGGCGTCGGGATGGACGAACGCGACCTCGAGGCCGAACAGCCCGCGGCGCGGCGCCGTGTCGACGAGGTGCACCCCGGCGGACGCGAGCTCGCGCACGGCCTCGTGCACGTCGTGCGCCTCGAGCGCGACGTGGTGCATCCCCGGCCCGCGCCGTGCGAGGAAGCGCCCGACCGGCGTGTCGTCGCCCGTCGGCGCAAGGAGCTCGATCCGGCTTTCGCCCACCAGCAGCGATACGGCGTCGACGCCCTGCTCGTCGAGCGCGTCGCGATACTCCACGCGCGCGCCGAACAGCCGCTCCCAGGTCGCTACGGCCTCGTCGAGGTCGCTCACGGCAATGCCGACGTGATGGACTCCGCGCAGGCGCACGCGGCCGATGCTATCCGTGAATGCGCCGCGCGCCGGGAGGGTCAGTCGCGCATGGGGAGCGCGCGAACCGTGCCGACCGTCTCCGACGAGCGCGACTCCGGCAGCACGTCCGCGAGCAGCGCCTCGAGCTCCGCGCGATCGAGCGTCTCCTTCTCGAGCAGCGCCTCGGCGACCCGGTCGAGCGAGGCGCGGTGCTTCATGAGCAACCGCTGCGCCTCCTCGTAGGCGAAGTCCGTGAGCCGGGCCTGCTCGGAGTCGCGCATGCGCTTCGTCTCCTCGGAGAGCGCGTAGTTGTCGGCGCGCATCGTCCGCGACGGCGCGACCTCGGACATCCCGTACTCGAACACCATCGAACGCGCGATCTGCGTGACGCGCTCCAGGTCGTTCGCGGCTCCGTTGGTGATCCGCCCGAAGACGACCTGCTCGGCCGCGCGGCCCGCGAGGAACACCATCATCAGGTCGACGAACTCCTCCCGCGTGTGCAGGTACCGGTCCTCTGCGGGCATGTTCAGCGTGTACCCGAGGGCCTGTCCCCGCGACACGATCGTCGCCTTCTGCGCGGGGAAGAGCTCGCCGACGAGATGCGACATGACCGCGTGCCCGGCCTCGTGGTAGGCGAGGATGCGCTTCTCCTTCTCCGTGACCACTCGCCGCTGCTGGAGACCGGCGACGATGCGCTCCATCGCCGCGTCGAAGTCCGCGTGGCGGATGTACTGCGCCCCCTCGCGACCGGCGAGGATCGCGGCCTCGTTGCAGAGGTTCGCGAGGTCGGCGCCCGTGAGCCCCGAGGTCTGGCGCGCGACCTGCTCGAGATCGACGTCCGCCGCGAGCGGCTTGTCACGCGTGTGCACCTTGAGGATCGCCTCCCGCCCGGCGACGTCCGGGGGCGACACGAGCACCTGCCGGTCGAAGCGGCCCGGTCGCAGAAGCGCGGGGTCGAGGTCCTGGAGCCGGTTGGACGCGGCCATGACGACGACCTCGTCGCGGATGCTGAAGCCGTCGAGCTCGACGAGAAGCTGGTTGAGCGTCTGGTCGTGCTCGCGGTGCGCGCCGTGGCCGCCGCGCGCAGAGCCGACCGCGTCCAACTCGTCGATGAACACGATCGCGGGCGCGTTCTTGCGCGCCTCCTCGAACAGCTTCCGGATCCGGGCCGCCCCCAGCCCGGCGAACATCTCGACGAAGGACGACGCGCTCTGCGAGTAGAAGTTCGCACCCGACGCGCTCGCGACGGCCTTGGCGAGCAGCGTCTTCCCGGTTCCCGGCGGCCCGTGCAGGAGGATGCCGCGCGGCACGCGCGCGCCGAGACGCTCGAAGCGCTTCCGATCGCGCAGGAACTCGACGACCTCGTGCAGCTCCTGCTTCGCTTCGTCGAGACCGGCGATGTCCGCCCACGAGACCTCGACCTGCGACCCGCGGACGACCGGCGCCGGCTTCGCGCGCGGCATGAAGCGGATCGTGTACAGCAGGAGACAGATGACGACCGCGAAGAAGATGATCGGAAGCCACGTGAGCAGCGTGTTCTCGAGGCCGGTCACCAAACGTCGTATCGGCACCGACGCGGCCCGCCTCAAGCCAGGAAGACGTCACGCACTTGTCACCGACTTGTCGCGGTGCGTGACACACACGCGAGCACTTCCTCGTTACGCTGTCGGCGGGTGGTGGTTCGGGGTGGCCCCTCTTGACTGTGCGTTCTGTTGCCGCCGCAAGCTCATGACGCCGATCCGATGACGGGCGAGCTCCCGCTCCCGGGGCACGCGGACCTCGACCGCGTCGAGGAGGTCCGCCGCGTCGACTACGAGGCGCGCTTCCACGACGCGCTCGCGTGGGCGCGGGAGCACGGCCTCGAGCCCGCAGCGCAGGACACGACACGCGTCTGCCTCCTCCTCGTCGACTGCCAGAACACGTTCTGCACGCCCGGGTTCGAGCTCTTCGTCGCCGGCCGCTCCGGGACCGGCGCAGTCGACGACAGCCGCAGGATCTGCGACTTGCTCTATCGCAACCTCGGCGCGGTCACCGAGGTCGTGACGACGCTCGACACGCACCAGGCGCTCCAGATCTTCCATGCCCCGTTCCTCGTGGACGAGGACGGCCGCCATCCGGCGCCGTACACGCTCGTGACGGCGGAGGACGTGGCCGCCGGCCGCTGGCGCGTCGACCCGGACGCCGCCGCGCTCCTCGGCGCGAGCGACGAGCACCTGCGCGCCTACGTCGAGGCGCTCGCGGCGAGCGGGAAGTACGACCTCACGATCTGGCCGTTCCATGCGCTCCTGGGCGGGATCGGCCACGCGCTCGTGAGCGCGATCGAGGAGGCGCTGTTCTTCCACGCAATCGCGCGTCGCGCGCCGACCCGCTTCGAGATCAAGGGCCGCCACCCGCTGACCGAGCACTACTCCGTCCTCGGGCCCGAGGTCGAGCACGGGCCGCACGGCGAGCGTCTCGGCGGACGCAACACCGCGCTCGTCGAGCACCTGGCGAGCTTCGACGCCGTCCTCGTCGCCGGCCAGGCGAAGAGCCACTGCGTCGCGTGGACGGTCGAGGACCTGCTCGCGGACGTGCCCGGGCTCGCGCCTCGCCTCTACCTCCTCGAGGACTGCTCCTCGCCCGTGGTCGTCCCAGGCGCAGTCGACTACACCGAGGACGCCGACGCGGCGTTCGCGCGCTTCGCGGAGGCGGGCGCGCACGTCGTGCGCTCCACCGAGCCGCTCGCCTCCTGGCCTGGGCCGATCGCGACGACGACGGTCTCCTAGAAGCTAGCCCGCAGCCCGGGCGGCTTCGGCCCGGAGCGCCTCGAGCTTCGGGTCGACGCGCATCTCGTACGCCCCCGCGTCGAGCGTGCGCAGCGACTCCGGGAGCGACATGCGCTCGCGGAGGGCGCGCACCCGAGACTCCGCGAGCGGCTCGCGCCACGTCGACTCGCCGCCGCGCATCACGTCTCGCACGAGCGGCTCGCCGACGACCTCCGAGCCAGCCAGGCCGAGCACGTCGTGGGTCGGCGTGCGCCAGACCTGCTTCCGCCCGGGCAGCGTCGCCTTCCCCGCGGAGAGCTTCAGCACGGGACGCCCGTCGAGCTCGACGAGCTTGTACGCCATGTCCAGGAAGGGCGCGTCCGCCGAGGTGCCCATCTTGGAGCCGACGCCGAAGCCGCCGATCGGCGCACCGGCCGCGAGCAGCTCCCCGATCCCGTGCTCGTCGAGGCCGCCACTCGCGAAGACCATCGCGTCCTCGAGCCCCGCCTCGTCGAGGATCGCGCGGGCACCACGCGACAGCTCCGCGAGGTCGCCGGAGTCGAGCCGCACGCCGCGCAGCCGATGCCCGCGCTCGGCCAGCTCCTGCCCGACGACCGCAGCGCGGCGTGCGCCCTCGAGCGTGTCGTACGTGTCGACGAGGAGTACGCAGCCATCCGGGTACGCGCGCGCGAAGGCGCGGAAGGCGTCGAGCTCGCTCGGGAAGCTCTCGACGTACGAGTGCGCCATCGTCCCGGCGACCGGGATCCCGTACAGCCGGCCCGCGAGGACGTTGCTCGTGGAGTCGAATCCCGCCAGCCAGCTCGCCCGCGCCACCTTCACGCCCGCCTCGCCGCCGTGCGTGCGGCGCAGCGCGAAGTCGACGAGGAGGCGACCGTCCGCGGCGTCGACCGACCGCGCCGCCTTCGACGCGATCACCGTCTGGAGGTGGATCTCGTTCAAGACCATCGTCTCGACGAGCTGTGCCTCGAGGAGCGGCGCCGTCACCTCGAGCAGCGGCTCATTCGGGAAGATCGCCGTCCCTTCCGGAACCGCGCGCACGCTCCCGCCGAACCGGAAGCCGCGCAGCCGCTCGAGGAAGCGCGGCGTGAAGAGGCCCGTGCCCTCGAGGTATGCGAGGTCCTGCTCGGAGAAGCGCAGCTCCTCCAGGTACTCGAGCGCCTGCTCGAGCCCGGCGGCGAGCGCGTACCCCCAGCCCGGCGGCAGCGTCCGGAAGAAGAGCGAGAACGTCGCCTCTCGCCCGTCGCTCCCCTCGGCGACGTAGCTCTCGCCCATGGTGAGCTGGTACAGGTCGACGAGGAGGCCGCTCGGAAGGGACGCCGCCGACTCGGACACGGAGGGCGGGGCTAGTCGGCCGACCGCTCGAGCGCGAGGCAGGCGTCGCGCGCGGCGTCGGCGACCTCGATCTGCTCCTCCGACGGCTCGGCCGTCGAGAAGCGCCGCTGGATCTCGAGCCCGGGGCGCGCGAGCGCCTTCGCGAGCGGATGCTCGGGATGGCGCACCGCCCAGGCGAACGCCTCGACCGAGGCGCCCACTGCGGCCGTCGTCGCCAGCAGGCGCGCCGCACCACGGGCGCGAGGCGGCGCCGCCGAGGCCGCGACGTTCGCGACCACCGACGAGACGAGCATCGGCGCCACGAGCTGCGAGCCGCAGCGCGGATGCTCCTTCGGCGCACGCTCGCCGCCGCGCTCGTACGTCCCGATCGAGACGTGCTCGGCACCGTGGTACGCGGCGAGGCCGGGACCGCGGAGCGCGAGCGCCGCGGGGACGAGCGAGACACCGACAGCGGCCAGCTCCCTCCCTCCGGGGGAGAGCCGCGAGCGGCGCAGGCGGCGCGCGACCAGCGTGGAGGCAGCGATCGACCCGAGCACCGCGCGGCGCTCGAACGGGAAGCGCACGAGCGGGAGCTTCCGCCGGACGAGCGGGAGCAGCGCGAACGCCTCGGCGAGCGCGAGCGGGCCGCGCAGCACCGGGAACCTCACCCGCGCGGCCGGTGCGAAGCTCGGCTTGCGGCCGGAGGCGACGTGCAACGCCCCGTCCTCGGAGCGCACGGCCACGGCCCACGCAGTCGGCCCGTGCACGAGCACGCCGTTCTGGAGCGCCATCCCGCCGAGACGGACCTGCTGCTCCTGCTGCTCGCTCGGCATGGTCAGAGCGTACCGGTGAGATCCCTCAGAGCCCGCTGGAGCGCGTCCGCGGCCGGCCCCCTGCCCAGCGCGCGGCCGTCGAGCTCGACGATCGGCATGAGCTCCCGCACGGACGAGGACGTGAACGCCTCGTCGGCCGCGAGCAGCTCGTCCAGCCCGTACATGCCCTCCTCGACCGCGAAGCCGCTCGCAGGCGCGAGCTCGAGCAGCGTCGCGCGCGTGACGCCGGCGAGGATCCCCAGCTCGAGCGAGGGCGTGTGCAGCGTCTCCCCGCTGCGCCACCAGACGTTCGTCACCGTCCCCTCGAGCACGACGCCGCCCGCGTCCACGAACACGGCCTCGTCCGCGCCGCGCCGCTTCGCCTCCGCCTCCGCGGCCATGTTCACCGCGTAGCTGGTCGACTTCACGCCGGGGAGGAGCCACGGCACCGCGGCCCGCACGCCGAGGAGGGACACCGCGCGGGCGCCCCTCGCACGCACCTCCTCGATCCAGGCGGGAACCGGGCTGAGGAGCGCAAGGCCGACGGCCTCACCTTCGGCCGTGCCGGCCGTCCACACGAGCCTGAGCACCGCATCCTCCTCACGGGCCGCCTCGAGGACGAGCGGGACGAGATCCTCCAGAGCGGCCCGCTCGAGCTGCGGCAGCCCGATGCTCGCCGCCGACGCGAAGAGCCGGTCGAGGTGGGCTTCGAGGCGGAACGGGCGGCGCCGGTACACGCGCAAGGTCTCGAACGCGGCGAGGCCGCGAAGGAGCGCCTCGTCGTCGGCGCGGATCACCGGCTCGCCAGGGTCGACGAGCCCGCGACCCGTCACCGCGAGCGCGAGCAGGGTCACGCGCGCGCTCCAGCGTGCGCGCCGACGGCCTCGAGCAGCGGGCGCGCCTTCACCCAGGACTCCTCGACCTCGGCCTCCGGATCGGAGTCCCAGACGACACCGCCGCCGACCCAGAGATGGATGCGCCCGTTCGCGACCGCGAACGTCCTGATCGTGAGCGCGAGGTCGAGGTCGCCGTTGCCGCGCACGCGCCCGAGCGCGCCCATGGAGGCGCCGCGCCCGACGGGCTCGCGCTCGCCGAGCAGCCCG
>SIRU01000016.1 GCA_004366385.1 Actinomycetota bacterium | reverse complement strand
GCGCGTCCCCGAGGACCGGAACTGGAAGACGCCCATCGAGTCGCCGCGCGCGAGCATCTCGTAGGTCGGCCTGTCGTCGAGCGGCAGCGTCGCGATGTCGATCCCGCCGACGAGCTCGACCGCCTTGTCGATGACGTCGAGGTTGCGGAGGCCGAGGAAGTCCATCTTCAGGAGCCCCATCTCGACCACGTCGTTCATGCCGAGCTGCGTGACGATCTCCTGATCCGCGCCCTTCTGCTGGAGCGGGACGACGTCGATCAGCGGCTGCGCGCCGATGACGACGCCCGCGGCATGGATCGAGTCCGCGCGCGTGAGCCCCTCGAGCGGGCGCGCGAGGTCGACGATCTCCTTCGCGACCGGGTCCTCGTCCACCGCCTTTCGGAGCTCGGCGCCCGGCTTGAGCGCCGCCTCGAGCGTCTGCCCCGGCCCCTCGGGGACCAGCTTCGCGACCTTGTCCACGGTGCCGTACGGGATGTCGAGCACGCGGCCGGCGTCGCGGATCGCCGCGCGCGCGGCCATCGTCGAGAAGGTGATGATCTGCGCGACGCGGTCGCGCCCGTACTTCTCGGCGACGTAGTTGATGACGCGGTCGCGCCCGGCCACGGAGAAGTCGATGTCCATGTCCGGGAGGTCCTTGCGCGCCGGGTTCAGGAAGCGCTCGAACAGGAGCCCGTAGCGCATCGGGTCGACGTCCGTGATCTCGAGGCAGTACGCGGCGAGCGACCCGGCAGCCGAGCCGCGGCCCGGCCCCACGCTGATCCCGTTCCGCTTCGAGAAGTGGATGAAGTCCCAGACGATGAGGAAGTAGTCCGCGAAGCCCATCTCCTTCACCGTCTTCAGCTCGAAGCGGAGCCGCTCCGTGAGCTCGGGGGTCACCTTCCCGTAGCGGCGCTCGAGGCCCTTCTCGCACAGCTCGACGAGGTAGTCGAACGCGTCGCGGCCCTCGGGGACCGGGTACTTCGGGAGCAGGATGCGGCCGAGCTCGAGCTCGACCGAGCAGCGCTCCGCGACCTCGAGCGTCCGCGCCAGGGCCTGCTCGAGACCCGGGAAGTCCGCGGCCATCTCCGACTGCGACTTGAAGAAGAACTCGTTCGTCAGGAAGCGCCAGTGTTCGGGGTTCTTCAGCGTGTCGCCGGACTGGATGCAGAGGAGCGCCTCGTGCGCGTACGCGTCCTCGGCGTCGAGGTAGTGCACGTCGCCGGTCGCGACGAGCGGGAGCCCGGTCTGCTCGGCGAGCGCGATCAGCTGCGGGTTGAGCGCCTTCTGCTCCTCGAGGCCGGCGTCCTGGAGCTCGACGTAGACGGAGTCCCGCCCGAAGACCTGCACGAGCCGGTCGAGCTCGGCGGCGGCGTCCCGGTCGCGCCCCTCCGTGAGCGCCCGCGACACGCGCCCGGCGAGACAGCCCGAGAGCGCGACGAGCCCCTGCGAGTGGCGCTCGAGCAGCTCCCAGTCGACGCGCGGCTTGTAGTAGTAGCCCTCGAGGTAGCCGAGCGAGGAGAGCTTGATCAGGTTCCCGTAGCCCTCGAGCGACTCGGCGAGCAGCGTGAGGTGGTTGTAGCCCTTGGTCTGCCGCGTGCGGTCGTCGGCGACGTACGCCTCGCACCCGAGGATCGGCTTCACGCCCGCGTCGCGCGCCTCGCGATAGAGCTCGACCGCGCCCGCGAGCGAGCCGTGGTCGGTGAGCGCGACCGCAGGCATCTCGAGCCGTGCGGCCTTCTCCACGAGCGCGGGGATCCGGCACGCGCCGTCGAGGATCGAGTACTCCGAGTGGACGTGCAGGTGGACGAAGGGTGGCGCGGCGGAGCGACTCACGGGAGGGCCATCGTACTGCCCTCGCGGGACGGCACTCGAGCGGCCCCTGTGCGTGGATTTTCGCTCTTTCCACGAAGCCGTCACCCACCCGTGACCGGATTCGGGCTAGCGTGACTTCAGGGACACGGGAGTGCCCCTGGGGGCGGTTGGGGGTGAAGTCCGGGCGGCCGTGAGCGCGGCCCGCCCGGCGGTGCGGCGCGGGCCTGCGACGCGGCGCGGCGGCCGCTATGTGTGCCAGAGACGGTCCGCGAGCTCGCGCCACTCGGCGCGAAGGTCGGCCCGTCCGGTCACGCGCTGGAGCTCCCAGTAGGCGCGGACGAGTGCCCCGAGCTCGGGCTCCTCGCCTTCGGCACGCCCCTCCTCGAGCTCTCGCAGATACCACGTACCGGAATCGAGACCGAGCTCGGCGGCAAGCACGAGCGCGCGGTCGCGAAGCGTCTCCGTCGGTGTCTCGAGTCGTGCCATGGCGCAGCTATCGGCAGTCGTGGAGCCGCCTCTTAGCGGGTCCCCCCGGACGGGTGAGCGTCGCCGCGGGCAGACTCCGGAGAGCACATGCGACCCCCGAGCGTCATCGAGCCCGGCCGCCTCATCGCGGGACGGCACCCGTCGGCCGGCGAGCTCGAGGACGCGGCGCGCGTGGTGCGGAAGCTCGTCGAGCGGGGGGTGACGCTCTTCCTCGATCTGACGCACGACGGGGAGCTGGAGCCATACGGGCACTTGGTCGAGCCGCCCGTCCGCAGGCTCTCCCGGCCGATCCGCGACCTGTCCGTGCCGCCGGGCGAGGCGCTCGTGGAGACGCTCGACGTCATCGACACGGAGGTCGAGGCGGGCGGGCTCGTCTACCTCCATTGCTGGGCCGGCTGCGGGAGGACCGGAGTCGTCGCCGGGTGCTGGCTCGTGCGCCACGGAGCGCAGCCGGAGGAGGCGCTCGCACGGATCGCCGAGACGCGTGGCCTCGGCTGCCCGCAGACGCTCGAGCAGCGACTCACGATCCTCTCCTGGGCCCCGGGCCGCTGACGCGGCGCTCGAATACCCCTTTCGGCCACGTCTCCCCGAATGAGTGAGCAAGCACGGGGAGCTGCGCTCCGATACGGCTCGTACGCATGTCCGCCGGTCTCGTGGCTGCTGCCCGACCCGCGTCGAGGGGACGCCGCGCCGCCCTGCCCCGGAGCCGCCGTGGATCTCCCTGAGAGGCCCACCGGCACCGTCGACGGTTCGCTCGCCGAGCGCGTCGACTCCCTTGCGACCTGGGTGAACGAGATCGAGGCGCGGCTCCGCGCCGCCGAGGTGGCCACCGGCGACGAGAAGACCGCGAAGGAGCTGCGCAAGGCGCTCGAGGCGCTGTCGAAGCACGACCCGAAGCTCGAGAAGCGGGTCACCGACCGCGTCGAGGTCATCTCGGAGCGCTTCGAGACGCTCTCGTCCACCGTCGCAACGACGGCGGCCGCGCTGGCCGCGCGGGAGGGCGAGATCGCCGGCCTCCGCCGCGAGCTCGAGGACGCCGAGAGGCGGATCGGGGAGCTCGTGGGGAAGGCCGGCCACGGAGCGGACGCCGGCGAGATCGCGCGGCTGCGCAGCATCGTGGACGCACTCTCGGCGCAGCGCCCCGTGCGCGCATCGGACTCCCGCGTCGACGAGCTCGGCGCGACGGTGCGCCAGCTCGCTGAGCGCGTCGACTCGCTCACCGCGACCGTCTCGGCGAACGCGGCTGCGCTCGGCCGCCGGGACGTCGAGCTCGGCGCTCTGCGCGAGCGGATCGACGGCGGAGCGGCGCGGCTGGAGAGCGTTGCCGCGGAGCTCCGCCGGCACGAGCGCGACGACTCGCTCGTCGAGCGCCTCGACGCGCTCCAGGTGGCTCTCGTCGAGGCGAACGGCGCGATCGCGGACAGCGAGCAGGTGGCGGCCCAGCTCCGAGGGCGGATCGACGAGGCGTACGCGCACGTCGGCGACGTCGTGTCCGAGCTCCAGCGCTCCGTCGGCGAGCTGGCGGCGCAGGTCGCGGAGCTTCGGACCGTCCCGCAGGCCGCGACCGCAGCGGTCGAGGAGCGCACCGCCGCCCTCGACGGCCGGATCGACACGGTTGCCGAGCGGCTCGACCTTGTGGCCGCGAGCGTCGACGCCGGTCTCGGCGCGATCGCCGAGCGCGACGGCCGGCTGGCCGGGCTCTACCGGGATGTCGAGGAGGAACGTGCACGAGTCGACGCGCTCGTCACCGGCCTCGCGGACGAGCTCCACGCGCTGCCGGATCCGGCTGCTGGCCAGGCTGAGGCGGAGCGGCGGCTGGAGATCCTGCGGGACGGCGTGGCCCGGCTCACGTCCAGGCTTCAGGAGCTCGAGAAGACCGCCTCGACGCGAGGCGAGGAGCAGGCGGCGCGTGCGACCGAGCTCCAAGAGGGGCTCGCGGCGCTGTCCGCGCGGCTCGACGGCGCCGAGCGAGAGCGCGCGGCTGGCGCGGACGAGCGCCGGCAGGCCGACGAGTCGTGGCTCCAGGAGCGCGATTGGGTGCGGCGTCAGCTCGAACGGCTGGCGCAAGCGCACGAGGAAGCCTCGCGAGCGGCCCACGACGCCGGCCCGAGGCTCGAGGAGCTTCGGGCCCGGCTCGACGAGCTCGAGGCCGAGCGAGGTTCCGTCGGCATGCGTCTCGACGCGCTGGCGGCAGCGGTCACGGAGATCGTCTCCGCGGGCGGCACCGTCCCCGCGGAGGAGCTCGCCGAGGTCGCGAGCCGGCTCGAAGAGCTCGAGAGCAGGAGCTCGGCGGTCGCGACGGAGCTGGCGCGGGCGACGGCTGCGTGGACGTCCGAGCTCTCGTCGCTCGGCGAGCGCGTCGACGCCGTCGACGTGAGCTCGGACACGGAGGCGACCGCGCGGATCGAGCTGACCGAGCGGCTCATGGGCGGGCTCGCCGCCCGTCTGGAGGCGATCGAGCAGACCCCCGCGCCGGCTCTGGACGAGACGCTCGCCGCACGCGTCGACGAGCTCGCCGGAAAGCTCGCGCGCATGGAGTCGGCCGTCCAGAGCGCGGCGGCAGCGGCCGCGGTCGCTGCCGCCAGAGGGCCGGACGAGGACGTCTCCGACGTCCGCGCCGCCGTCGTCGACCTGGGCGACCGCGTCACCGCGGCGACCGAGGAGCTCGCGAGCCTCGCAGATGCGCCGGCCGTCGCCGCACGCGTCGACGAGCTGGTGGAGCGGCTCGAGTCGCTCGAGCGGGCGAGCGCCGAGGCCTTGCCCGAGCTCCCGGAGCTCGACGTCGAGGTCGACGGCCCGGGGGCGGGCGAGGGCCGGTTCCGGCTCGAGCTCCGCGCGCTCGAGCTCCGCATGGAGCATGCCGAGTCGGCTGCGCGCGAGAACCGCGAGGCGGTGCTCACGCAGCTCGAGCGCCTCGCGTCGCGGGTCGAGTGGCGGCTCCAGCGGCTGGAGGAGGCCGCGCAGGCGGAGGCCGACGGCGAGCCCGACGAGACCGGCGCCGAGATCGTGCCGATCCGCGGCGGCGCCGACACGACGTAGCCGTGGGCGCGCTCGACCGCCTGCTCCTCGCGCTGCGAGCGCCGCGCGCGCGGAGCAGGGCCGCCTACCGGGTGCTCGCCGCAATCGCCGCGGTCGGACCACGGCCGGGGACACAGTTCGCCCCTGCCGCCGCACCGGCCGGCCGGCGACGCAGCGCCCGGCGACGCTGACGACCGGGTCGAGCGCACGCTCGCGGAACGTCGGACCCCGGCGCGAAGCACACGAAACGTCTCCAACCGCCCCCAGGGGCACTCCCGTGTCCCTTCGGTCACGCTAGCCGAGATCTGCTCACACGTGGGCCACGGCTCCGTGCCAAGTGTGTGAACTCTTGGGGCGGGGCGGCCTTCGATCCGCGTCGTTCGACCCGTGCTCGGGCGGCTGTGCTTGGCCGGGACGCACAGCTCGACTCGTCCCGATGCAGCGGCGGGCTGCGAGGCCGCCGCTCCGATCGTCGCCTCCGCTACTCGACGGCGTACGCCATGAGGATCGCATCGACGAGCTCGCCGTCGCGCTCGTAGTGGCGCTTGCGGTACCCCTCGCGCTCGAACCCGAACGTCTCGTACAGCCGAAGCGCGGGCTCGTTCCAGGGGAAGACGTGGAGCTCGAGCTTCGTCACGCCCGCGAGGCGCGCCCAGTCGACGGCGGACTCGAGGAGCATCCGCCCGATCCCGCGCCGCCGGTTCTCCGCGTCGACCATGAGGCCGAGGTCGGCCACGTGGCGGCTGGCGGGATGCGGGTCGCGAGCGAGCGACAGGCGCGCGAGGACGCGGCCGTCCTCCTCCGCGACGAAGACGGCGGCGTCCGGGTGCCGAAAGACGCTCTTCAGGTAGCGCCGCTCCTCGGAGATCGAGCGCCAACTGTCGACCGAGAGGATCCAGCGGCCTTCCTCGTGCCCGACGGCCTCGGCGAGCGAGACGAGCTGGGCCGCGTCGCCGGGCTCGGCCTTGCGCACCGTGATCACGTCACCACGACTCCGGCGCCACCGCGGCGCGGGTCGCCGGCGGCGGCGAGCGTGCCGTCCGTGCGTAGCTCGACCGCCTGCACGCCGCCGAAGAAGAGGTTCCGGCCCGACCAGCGGACGACGTCGAGCTCCTCGCTCAGCGCGTATGCGTCCTCGTCGGGCCAGCCGCCCTCGAGATGCAGCGTCGCGCCGTCGGGGTGCATGCGCGGGGCGTCGATCGCGTCGCCGACGGGCGTTCCGCTCGCGAGCACGCGCCAGGCGACCTGCGCGATCGCGCCGGCGAGCCGCACCGATCCGGCGCTGCCGAGGACGAGCCGCGCGCGCCCGTCCTCCAGGGCGAGCGTCGGCGCGAGCATCGTGGGGAGGCGGGTTCCCGGCACGCGCGGCTCGTGCCCGATCACGTCGAGCTCGCCCAGCATGTTGTTCAGCTGGACGCCGTGACGGAAGACGCCGGAGCCGGAGCCGAGCGTCGAGGAGAGCGCAGCCGCGGTCCCGTTGACATCGATCACCGAGATGTGGGTCGTCCCCGTGAGCGGGCCGGCGCTCGATCGCTCGTAGGCGATCTGAAGCGCGCGCGCCTCGTCGTGGAGCGACGGGGCACCGACCGCCGAGAGCATCTCGAGGATCTCGGCCACGATGCGTCCGCCGCGCGACGGCGCGGGCGGCGTGAGCACACGGCGGCCGAGCGCCTCGATCTCGATCGGCTCGAGGACGGCGACCTCGTATGCGGCGAGGTCGTCCGCGAACTCCGGGAGCAGCTCGAGCACCGCCTCCGCGCCTCGGTCGCGAATCGTCTCGAGCGCGTCGCAGAGCGTCTCGGTCAGGACGCGTGCCGGGTCGCCGTACACGCGCCGCCCGCCCTCGTCGCGCAGGAGGATCCCGGCGAGGATCCCGTGCAGGAATGCGCGCGGGGGGTCGCACTCGATGCCGTCCCCGCGCGCGAGCTCGAGCGCGGGCGTGACGAGATCGGCCCACTCCCGGATCGCGAAGCGGTGGTGCACATGCTCGAGCCCGGCGAGCAGCCCGGGCACGGCGACGGAGCCCTCGCCCACGTGGAACACCTGCGTTCCCGCGTCCTCGAAGTCGATGACGACCTCATCCATGTCGCCGAGCCGCTCGCGCGGAACCGCGAAGAAGCAGTCGAGGAGCGTCGTCTCGCCGTCCGGCTCGTGGACGAGGAGGAGGCCGCCGCCCGCCGGCCCCGTCAGCGGCCCTTCGGTGACGAACGCGGTGAATGCGGCCGCGAGCAGCGCATCGACGGCGTTGCCGCCCTCGCGGAGCACGCGCGCGCCCGCGTCTGCGGTCAGCGGGTGGCCGGCTGCGATCGCGCCTCGCATCGCACGAGGGTACTTCCCTCCGCCCGCGAGGTCAGGCCGAGCCGCGGACTCGGTCGACCGAGTGCGCTCGAGGCCGTCCACGGACTTCGGTCACGAACCTCGGAAAGAGCGGCCTTCCTGTGGGGCACCCCAGCCCACCACCCGCTCTCGAGCCTAACGGGAAAACCGTCACAGGTGATACGAGCCGTGACAACAGTGTGACGAGTTGTCCCCAGCCGCCGTGCCCGGCGTCGGCGCGCTCAGTGGGAGTTCAGGAACGCCGGCAGCTCGTCGTCCGACTCGGCGGCCGGAGTCACGGTGTCGAACGTACGAACGCGGCGCCGAGGCCCGCCGAGCCCGGTCGCGACGACGGTCACCCACACCTGGCCGGTCAGCCGCGGGTCGACGTTCGCGCCGAAGATGATGTTCGTCTCGTCGGTCGCGGTGGCACGGACGACCTCGGCGGCGTCGTTCACCTCCAGCAGGGAGAGATCGTCGCCGCCCGCGATCGAGAGCAGGATGCCGCGCGCGTTCACGATCTCCGCGTCGATCAGCGGCGAGCCGAGCGCGCGCTCGGCGGCCTCCTTCGCGCGGTTCGGCCCGGTCGCGTAGCCGATGCCCATCAGCGCGGAGCCGGCGTCCTGCATCACCGTGCGGACGTCGGCGAAGTCGAGGTTGATGAGGCCGGGAGTGGTGATCAGGTCGCAGATGCCCTGCACGCCCTGGCGCAGCACGTCGTCCGCGATCCTGAACGCGTCGATCATCGACGTCGAGCGGTCGAGCACCTCGAGCAGGCGGTCGTTCGGGATGACGATGACGGTGTCGCACGCGGCGCGGAGCTCCTCGACGCCCTTCTCGGCGGCGGTGCGCCTGCGCGTGCCCTCGAACCGGAACGGCGTCGTCACGATGCCGACCGTCAGGGCTCCCACCTCGCGCGCGATCCGCGCGACGACCGGTGCCGCGCCCGTTCCCGTGCCACCGCCCTCGCCGGCCGTGACGAAGACCATGTCGGAGCCGCGAAGCGCCGTGCGCAGCTGGTCCGCGGCGTCCTCGGCGGCCATGCGCCCAACCGATGGGTCGGCGCCCGAGCCGAGGCCGTGCGTGACCTCCTCGCCGATCGAGATCTTCACGGGCGCGTCCGAGACGGCGAGCGCCTGCACGTCGGTGTTGACGGCGATGAAGTCGACCTGCGCGATGCCTGCGTCCATCATGCGGTGGAGGGCGTTGAGGCCGGCGCCGCCGACGCCGACGACGCGGATGGCCGCGATGTACGCGCTCCCCTTCGGCGGAGGCACCCTGTGGAGCCGGGGCGCAGGCTCGAGCATCGTCTGGAAGTAGCGTGCCGCAGCGCGGGAGGCTGCCGCCTCCGTGGGGACGTCCGGCTCGGGAAGGCTCGTCGGCTCGGACGTGGGCGGCACCGTGACCGGCACGGAGCTCTCCGCCGGCTCGGCCGCGCGGATCGGGGTCGGGGGCTCCGGCTCGGGCTCTCGCTCCGGCTCCGCCTCGGTGAAGTCGTGCACGTGCTCGACCGTCTCCTCGAGCGCCGCCTGCGCGCGGCGGTCGGCGGGCGGCGCGGCGGCCTCTTCGGTCTTCGCCTCGTCGGCCACGGCCTCGTCCTGCCGGCGCTGGGCCGCCTCCGTCTTGCGGAAGAGCTCGGCGAGCGGGCCCTCACGCATGCTCGCGCGCTTGCGCGCCATCGAGCACCTCCTTCGCCAGGTCGCGGTATGCCTGCGCCGCAGGCCCCGTCGGGTCATAACGGAGCACGGACGCGCCCTTCACGGGCGCCTCGGCGTAGCGGACGGTCTTGCGGATGCGCGTGTCGTAGACGAGGTCGCCGAAGTGCTCCTCGAGGATCTCGATCGCCTCGCGCGCGTGCAGCGTCCGCCCGTCGTACATCGTGGGGACGATGCCTTGGACGCGCACGCCGGGGTTGAGGTTCTCCCGCACCATCGCCAGCGTGTTCTCGAGCTGCACGAGCCCCCGCAGCGACAGGTACTCGCACTGCACCGGCACGATCACCCCGTCGGCCGCGACGAACGCGTTGATCGTCAGCAGGCCCAGCGACGGCGGCGTGTCGATGAGGATGTAGTCGTACTTGGGGCGCACCTCGACGAGCGCCTTGTCGAGCGCACGCTCGCGGCCGATGAGCGACGAGAGCGCGAGCTCGGCGCCGGCGAGGTCGATGGACGCGACCGCGATGTCGACCTCGACGGTGTGGATGACGTCCGAGATCGGGATCCGATGCACGAGCACGTCGAACATCGAGCGCTCGATCGCGTCGGGGTTCATGCCCTGGCTCATCGTCAAGTTGCCCTGGGGATCCAGGTCGATGACGAGCACTCTGTGCCCCAGCTCGTGGAGCGCGACGCCGAGGTTGAGGGTCGTGGTGGTCTTCGCGACGCCGCCCTTCTGGTTCGCGAACACGATGACGTTGGCGGTCACGTTCGCCCCGCTCTCGGGGCGGGGCTCGG
>SIRU01000015.1 GCA_004366385.1 Actinomycetota bacterium | reverse complement strand
CGGGGCTGCTCGAGGGTGTCGCCGACGCGGGGCTCGTCGTCGCGGGGCTGTCCGAGCGCTGGTCGAGCGAAGGCCTCGGCGCGACGCGGCTCGAGCTCGCGCGCGGGGCGGCTGCGCCGGTGCTCTTCCTGCGCCGCGGGCTGCGGCCGGGCGGGCTCTCGCCACCGGAGAAGGTCACGCTCTACCGCTGGTCGGTGACCGTCGCCGCCTGATGACGCTCGCGGCCGCCGCCCGCCCCGGCACGTCGATCGCCGGCTACACGATCGAGTGCGTACTCGGCCGCGGCGGCATGGCCGTCGTGTACCGCGCGACCCACCCCGACCGTTCGGAGCCGGTCGCGCTCAAGCTGATCGCGGCGGCCGGCTGGGACGGCGAGGCGCAGGCGGAGTTCGAGAGCGAGGCCCGTCTCGCGGCGGCGGTCGCGCACCGCCACATCCTCCCCGTGTACGACGCGGGCGAGCACGAGAGCTTCGCCTACGTCGCGATGCGGCTCGAGCAGTCCGACCTCGGCGCGCTGCTTCGCGAGCAGGGCAGGCTGAGCCCGACGCGAGCGGTCGCGCTGATCGAGCAGGTCGCCTCGGCGCTCGACGCCGCGCACGCGCACGGTCTCGTCCACCGTGACATCAAGCCCCAGAACGTGCTGCTCGGCCACCTGTACGACGACGAGTGCGCCTACGTCGCCGACTTCGGCGTCGCCCGGGTCGCGTTCTCGGGAGGCGACGCGGCGGCGGGGGAGATGGTCGGCACGGTCGGCTACGCGTCGCCCGAGCAGATCCGCGGCGAGCCGGTCGACCACCGCACGGACGTCTACGCCGTCGGCTGCCTGCTCTACGAGTGCCTCACGGGGCGCGCCCCGTTCATCCGTGGGAGCTCGCTGACGACGCTCTGGGCTCACCTCCACGACGAGCCTCCGGAGCCGAGCCTGCTCGTGCCGGAGCTGCCCCCCGGCCTCGACGGCGTGGTGCGGAGAGCGCTCGCGAAGGCGCCCGACGCGCGCTTCGGGTCGGCGGGAGCGCTGGCCGAGGCCGCTCGGCGCGCGGTGGACGGTCGCCGCGAGCCGGTACCGGGCGTCGCCGCCGCGCCCGAGCCGCGGCCGCTCCCGGCGGGCACGGTCACGTTTCTCTTCACCGATGTCGAAGGCTCCACGCGTCTCCTGCACCGGCTCGGGGACGAGTCGTATGCCGCCGCGCTCGCCGAGCATCGCGAGACGATCCGCGCCGCGTGCGACGCGCACGGAGGCGTCGAGGTGGACACTCAGGGCGACGCATTCTTCTTCGCTTTCGCGAGCGCGGACGGCGCGCTCGCCGCCGCAGAGCTCATGACGCGCGAGCTCGCCTCCAGTCCGATCCGCGTCCGCGTCGGCCTCCACACGGGCACTCCGCACGTGACGAGCGAGGGCTACGTCGGCCAGGACGTCCACCGCGCCGCGCGCATCGCCGCGACCGGTCACGGCGGACAGGTGCTCGTCTCGGACGCGACCGAAGCGAGGCTGACGGAGCCAAGTGGCTCAGAGCCACAAGCGTTGTCTCTCGTCTCGCTGGGGGCGCATAGGCTGAAGGACTTCGACGGCCCCGTGACGCTGTTCCAGTCGGGCGACGGCTCGTTCCCGCCGCTGAAGACGATCGCGAACACGAACCTGCCGACGCCCGCCTCGACCTTCCTCGGGCGCGACCGCGAGCTGCTCGACGCGGACGAGCTCCTCCGGGGTGCCCGGCTGCTGACGGTAACCGGCCCCGGCGGGCAGGGGAAGACGCGCTTCGCGCTCGAGCTCGCGCGCCGCGCCCGCGAGGAGCGCTTCGGCGACTACGAGGACGGTGTCTTCGGCTGCTTCCTCGCGCCCTTGCGCGATCCGTCGCTCGTGCTGCCGACGATCGCGCAGAGCCTGTCGGTGCGCGAGGAGGCCGGCCGGAGCGCGCTCGAGACGCTTGCCGCGTACGTGGCAGACCGACGGATGCTGATCCTGCTCGACAACCTGGAGCACCTCCTGGATGCAACACCCGACCTGTCGCGGCTCGCGTCCTCGTGCCCCGGGCTGACGCTCCTGTTGACGAGCCGCGAGCGCCTGCGCACGCAGGGCGAGGTCACCTACGACCTGCCCTCGCTCGCGGAGGGCGAAGGCGTCGCGCTCTTCTGCGAGCGCGCCGGCGTCGAGCCGTCGGACACGATCGCCGAGCTGTGCATGCGCCTCGAGGGCCTCCCGCTCGCGATCGAGCTGGCCGCCGCGCGCATGCGCGTGCTCTCTCCCGAGCAGCTGGCAGAGCGGCTGTCGTCACGCCTCGACCTCCTCCGTGGCGGCCGCGACGCCGACCCGCGCCAGCAGACGCTGCGCGCGACGATCGAGTGGTCGTTCGACCTGCTCGCGCCCGCCGAGCAGCAGCTCTTCGCGCGGCTGGCCGTGTTCGCCGGCGGGTGCACGCTCGAGGCGGCCGAGGAGGTGTGCCACGCCGAGCTCGACGCCCTCGAGTCCCTCGTCGACAAGAGCCTGCTCCGCTACACCGACGGCCGCTTCTGGATGCTCGAGACGATCCGCGAGTACGCGCGCGAGCGGCTCCAGGGCAGCGGGGGCGGCGATGCGTGCGACGCGCACGCCGATTACTTCCTCGCGCTCGCCGAGCAACTGGAGCCGCCGCCTGTCGGCGCGCACGACGAGACCGCGATGCCGACGTTGCTGGCCGAGACCGACAACTTGCGGGCTGCGATCGCATTTCTCGCCGATCGGCAGAACCCGGCACGTGAGCTTCGTCTCGTCGGCTCGCTGTTCCGCTTCTGGGAGGTTGGAGGCCTCGTCCTCGAAGGTCGTCGTGCTCTCGAGCACGCGTTGAGGAGGGCGGACGACACCCTGGCACCGAGCTCTCGGTTGAAGGCGCTGTACGCGCTCGGAATCTGTGCGTATCACCTGGGTGACTTGGCGACGGCGCGCCAGGTCGACGAGGAGCGGCTTGCCTTGGCACGGCTCTCGGGCGACGAGCGCGGGGTGGCTCTCGCGCTGAGCGACCTCGGCCTCGATCTCGTCGACGAGGTCGACGCTGCGGTGGCGTTGCTCGAAGAGAGCCGGCAGCTGGCGGCACAGATCGGCGAGCGGGAGATCGGTGCGCTGGCGGCACTGAACCTGGCGATGGTCTGCCTGAGCACGAAGGACTTCGTCCGCGCGCGCGAGCTCTCCGAGGAGGCGCTCTCGCTCACCGGCGACCCGGACGGGCCGGTTGGCCTCATGGCGACAGGTGACCTCGCGGGCGCGATGCTGGGCATGGGCGAGGTCGACGGCGCGCTCGTCTTGCTTCGTGAAACGCTCTCGCGGTCGCTCGAGGTGCTCGGCCCGGCGCACACTGCTTCCGGGCTCGAGGACATCGCTCATGCCCATCTTCGGAATGGCGACGCTCTCCGAGCAGCCCGCCTTCTCGGGGCGGCCAGCCCCGGGCGACGGTCGAGCGCGTTGAGCGCAACCGCTGCGGGAAGCGACCCGGACCTGAGTTGGCGTATCGATCGCGACGGCCGGTCGGCGGTCGGAGAGGACGCTTGGAACGCTGCCTTCGCCGAGGGCGCCGCGATGTCGCTCGACGAGGCAGTCGCGTACGCGCTCGAGGTATCCGACGCCGAATCGGTCGCCGAGGGCCTCAGCGAGGGCAGCCGCCCAGGCTGAACGTCGGCTTGTCGCCCGTCGGGCCTGCGACGCTCCACGAACGCCCGCGCACCGTGTCCGTGAGGCAGTACCGCCCGCGCTTCGCCGAGGCGACGACGAGCGTGGTGGAGACGCGCGGGTCGATCCGCTTGAGCTTCACCGTGTCGAGGCCCGCATACGAGCCTCGCTGCGCCTTGTAGGTCTCGACGGCGGGGACGGCGGCGAGCAGGCGATCCTTCGCCGCGCGATCCGCCTTGCCGTCCTGGAAGCCGAAGTACGAGGGGAGGCCGACCGCGAGGAGCACCACGAAGGTGCCGACCACGCCCACGACCTCGATCAGGCCTTGGCCGTCGCTCCCCTCGTGGAGCCGCACACGCCGCATGATTCAGTCCTTTCCGCAGTACCTACGCCCGGTTCATCGGCCGCGGGCGCGCGCGCTTGATCCCGTCCGGGGGATCCCAAACAAATCCCGAACGAGTCAGGTGACAGGCGCGCGGCAGTCGCCGCACGCGCCTCGGAGAACCACGTCGTGCGCGTCGACAGCGAACCCGCTGCCTCCCGCCAGCCGCTCGAGCGCAGCCTCGAGCGCGGGGTCGGCGAACGGCTCCACCTTCCCGCAGTCGTCGCAGAGAAAGTGGTGGTGATGGTGCTCGTCGCCGCGGGCGGGCTCGAAGCGCGCGATCCCGTCCCCGAGGTCGACGCGCTCGACCAAGCCGCTCCGGTCGAGGCCCTCGAGCGTGCGGTAGACGCTCGCGATGCCGACGCGGGAGCCGCGTGCTCGCAGCGCGTCGTGGAGCTCGAGCGCGGAGACGCAGCAGTCGTGACGGCCGAGGAGCTCGACGACCTCGCGTCGCGCAGTCCCGCTCCGTCCGCTCTCGCGTCGCAGGCGCTCGAGCGCGAGCTCGGCCCATGTCTCCGCGTGGACCATCGAGCGATAATGATACCCGTTCTCATCGGCTGGTACCGTTCCTGACATGGCGCGCGCCCTCGTCCTCGCCTGTCTCGCCGTCCTGCTCGCCGGGTGTCGCGGCGGCGAGAGCGCGTCCTCCGAGCGGACGACCGTCGTCGCGGCGTTCTACCCCCTCGCGTGGGCCGCGGAGCGCATCGGAGGCGAGGGCCTCGAGGTCGTGAACCTCACGCCCGCCGGCTCTGAGCCGCACGATCTGGAGCTGAGCGCGCGAGACGTCCAGCGCGTGCGCGAGGCGGACGTCGTCCTCTACCTCGGCGCGGGCTTCATGCCGGCGCTCGAGGACGCGGTCGAGGGCCGCGAGAACGCCGTCGACCTCCTCGCTGGCCAGACCCTGCTCGAAGCAGAGGGCGGAGCCGGCCGCGACCCGCACGTCTGGCTCGACCCGAGTCGCTTCGCGGAGCTGGCGCGCCGGATCGGAGAGGCGCTCGGCGACCCGGCGGCCGCCGACGGGCTCGTCCGCGAGCTCGAGGCGCTCGACGCCGACTTCCGCGCCGGGCTCGCGGACTGCGAGCGGCACGAGATCGTGACCAGCCACGCCGCGTTCGCCTATCTGGCCGCCGCGTACGACCTCGAGCAGATCGCGCTCTCGGGCATCTCGCCCGAGGCCGAGCCGAGCCCGCGCGCGCTCGAGGCCCTCGTCGAGGAGGTGCGCGAGCACGGCGCGACCACCGTCTTCTTCGAGACGCTCGTCTCTCCGCGACTCGCGGAGACGGTCGCGCGCGAGGCGGGGGCCGTGACCGCTGCGCTCGACCCGCTCGAGGGTCTCTCCGCAGATGCGCTCGCTGCGGGCGACGACTACCGCTCGGTCATGCGCGACAACCTCGAGACGCTTCGGGGGGCGCTCGGGTGCACGTGATCCCGGCGGTGGCGCTCGAGCACGTCGACTTCGGCTACGCGCCGGGGCGCCGCGTCCTCGAGGACGTGAGCCTCGAGGTGCGCGAGGGCGAGTTCGTGGCGATCGCCGGGCCGAACGGCGGCGGCAAGACGACGCTCGTCCGCATCGTCCTCGGCCTCGAGCGTCCGGCGAGCGGCACGGCGCTCCTGTACGGCGAGCCGGCGCACCGGTTCTCGCGCCGCCGCACGCTCGGGTATCTCGCGCAGCGCGCCGAGCTCGGCGGCGACGCGCCGGCGACGGTGCGAGAGGTGGTCGCGGCGGGGAGGCTCGCTTGCGCCGGCCTCGTCGGGCCGCTGCGCCGGCGCGACCGCGAGCTCGTGGCCGAGGCGATCGCGCGCGTCGGGCTCGAGGAGGTCGCGGACGCGCCGCTCAGGACGCTCTCCGGAGGAATGCAGCAGCGCGCGTTCATCGCGAAGGCGCTCGCGGGCGAGCCGTCCGTCCTCGTGCTCGACGAGCCCACCACAGGCGTGGACGTGGAGTCGCAGGAGTCGCTCGCGGCGCTCCTCGACCGGCTGCACTCGGAGCTCGGCGTGACCATCCTCTACGTCTCGCACGAGTTCGGCGCCGTGGAGCGCTTCGTCCAGCGGCTCGTGCTCGTGCGGCGCGGCATCGTCTTCGACGGCCCGCCCCGCGAGCTCCCACACGTGTGGCACGACCCCTCGCACGCCCATGCTTGAGCTCGAGTTCATGCGACTCGCGCTCGCCGCGGGCGCGATCGTGGGAGTGCTGGCGCCGGCGGTCGGCTTCTTCCTCGTCCAGCGCCGCCAGTCGCTGATCGGGGACGGGATCGGCCACGTCGCCTTCGCCGGCGTCGCGGCCGGGATCCTCCTCGACGTCTCGCCCGTGCTGACGGCGCTCGTCGCCGCCGTGCTCGGCGGCGTCGCGATCGAGGCGCTGCGGAGCCGCGGCGGGACCGCGGGCGACCAGGCGCTCGCGCTCGTCTTCTACACGGGGATCGCAGCCGGAGTCGTGCTCGTCTCGAGCGCCGGCGCGCTCGACGTCGGCCTCTTCCAGTACCTGTTCGGCTCGATCCTCACCGTCACGCGCGGCGACCTCCTGCTGATCGCGATCCTCGGCGCGATCGGTCTCGCGACGATCGGGCTCCTCTACCGGGCGCTGGCCGGCGCGATCGTGGACGAGGAGGGCGCGCGCGTCGCCGGGGTGCCGATCGAGCGTCTCAACGTCACGGTCGCCGTGCTCGCCGCGGTCACGGTGGCGCTCTCGATGCGGGTCGTCGGGATCCTGCTCGTGGCGGCGCTCATGGTGCTCCCCGTGATCGCTGCGGGCCGCGTCGCCTGGAGCATGCGTTCGACCCTGCTGCTCTCGATGGCGATCGGGCTCGGCTCGGCGCTCGCGGGTCTCACGATCTCGTACTACGCCGACCTCCCACCGGGCGGCACGATCGTGCTCGTCGCCGCCGGCTCGTTCGCGGTGCTCGCGGCCGCCCGCCCGCTGCGCGCGCCGGCCTGACCTACGCCGCCGCGCGGGCCGCGTCCGCGCCCGGCTCGTGGCAGCCGCGGCACCGGGCCTCGTACTGCTCCGCCGCGCCGACGACGACCGTCTCGCCCGAGTAGGGCGCGGGGGCCCCGTCGACGAGCCGCTGCGTCGTCGTCGCAGGCCCGCCGCAGCGGTGGCAGACGGCCTGGAGCTTGTCCACGAACTCGGCATGGGAGAGGAGCTCCGGGATGGGACCGAAGGGGAGGCGTCGGAAGTCCTGGTCGAGACCCGCCGCGACGACTCGCAGGCCGCGGTCCGCCAGCTCGAGCGCGGCCGGCACGACCGCCGGCTCGAAGAACTGCACCTCGTCGATCCCCACGACCTCCGCGTCGCGCACGCGGGCCTGCAGCTCCGCGACCGAGGACACCGCGATCGCGCGCATCCGCGCTCCGGCGTGGCTGACGACGTCGGTGGCGTCGAAGCGGTCGTCGATCCGCGGCTTGAAGATCGCGACCCGCTGGCCGGCGATCTCGGCGCGGCGGAGCCTCCGGATCATCTCCTCGCTCTTGCCGCTGAACATCGGCCCGCAGATGACCTCGAGCCAGCCTCCCCGCTGCGGTGGGATCCGGATCACGGCCGCGATCCTACGAGGGGAGCCGGTCGGAGCGACCAGTGGGGGTGTACCGTGTGTCGACCTGGTGAACCGCCCTTGCGGCCGGGTCGCTCAGCAGGCACGTCTCCACCATGCGCCTCGCTCTCGTCACCTGCCGTGGCACCCCGACGAATGACGCCCTCGCGCAGCGGTCCGCGCTCGGGATCGCCTGGGAGCCCATGACGCCGGCTCGTGCGCTCGAGGTGCTCGAGCCCGGGGACGCCGCGCTCGGGCGGCTCGACGTCCTCCCGACGCTCGACGGGATGGACGACGGCCTGCTCGCCCTCGGCGCGCTCGTCGCGCGCGGCGTGGTGGTGCTGAACGAGCCGCCGGCTCTCCTGGCCGCGCACGACAAGCTCCTCACCGCCCGCGCCCTCCGGCGTCACGACGTCCCCCACCCGTGGACGACCCACGTCTGCGGGCGCCGGCCGGCTCCGCGCTCCGACCGGCCGCTCGTCCTCAAGCCGCGCTTCGGCAGCTGGGGGAAGGAGGTGCACAAGTGCGACGACGCCGCCGCGCTCGAGCGGGCGCTCGACGCCGTGCGGGCGACGCACTGGTACGCGCGCCACGGGGCGCTCGTGCAGGAGCTCGTCCCGCCGCAGGGCTACGACCTGCGCATCGTCGTCGCGGCGGGCCGCGTCGTCGGCGCCGCGTACAGGGTCGCCGCTCCGGGGGAGTGGCGTACCAACGTCGCCCTCGGGGGCGTGCGCCGGCCCGTCGCCGATCCGCCTCGTGCAGCCGCTGCGCTGGCGCTCGAGGCTGCGCGCGCCGTCGGCACCGACCTCGCGGGCGTCGACCTGCTCCCGGACGGCGAGGGGGGCTGGGTCGTCGCCGAGCTGAACGGCGCTGTGGAGTTCACGCAGGAGTACGCCGCCTGGGGCGACATCTTCGCCGAGACGGCGGCGATCCTCGCCTGGTCCGCCCGCGAGCGGCTCGAGCGCGCGGCCTCTTCCGAGCCGTCGTCCGAGCCCGAGACCGCCCCGCGCCACGCTGCTACACTCTTGCCCGCGCGGCGGCGTAGCTCAGCTGGTTAGAGCGCCGGACTCATAACCCGGAGGTCGGTGGTTCAAGTCCACCCGCCGCTATTGGCGCGTATCCTCGAGTAACGTCCTACTGACCCAGGCAGAAGAATGGCAACCGGAGTCCGAGTCGCGATCACGCTCGCCTGCACTGAGTGCAAGCGGCGCAACTACCAGACCCAGAAGTCGAAGCGGAACTCACCCGATCGGGTCGAGTTCAGCAAGTACTGCCGCTGGTGCGGCAAGCACACGCCGCACCGGGAGACGAGGTAGGCCTTGGCGCGCGAGACTCGCAGGCAGCGGCGCGCGGCCCGTGCCGCCGCCGGTGACGGCGCGGCGAGCGGCCGCCGTGGTCGCGCGCAGCAGGTGCGTCCGGCGCAGCAGCCCGTCAAGCAGCAGACCGGCCGGAAAGCAGGGCAGCAGCGCGGGCAGTTCGTCCGCGAGTCCGTCGGCGAGCTCAAGAAGGTCGACTGGCCGAACCGCCGGCAGACGTTCCAGGGCGTCGTCGTCGTCATCATCGCGTGCGCCATCGTCGGCGCGTACCTCTGGGGCCTCGACCAGATCTTCCGCCCCCTCGTCGAACGCGTCCTGCTCTAGGGAGCCGTAGCGATGTTCCAGTGGTACGTCATCAACACCTACTCCGGGCACGAGAACAAGGTGAAGACCAACCTCGAGCACCGGATCGTGTCGATGAACCAGCAGCCGGCCTTCCGGCGCGTGGTCGTCCCGACCGAGCAGGTGATCGAGACGAAGGACGGGCAGAAGGTGCAGACCGAGAAGCGCGTCCTGCCGGGCTACGTGCTCGTCAACATGAACATGTCCGACGAGGCGTGGACCGTGGTCAAGGGCACGCCGGGCGTGACCGGCTTCGTGGGCGCCGGGACGAAGCCCGTCCCGCTGTCGCAGCCTGAGGTCGACCGCATCCTCCACCACGGGGCGCCGGTCGGCCCGCACGGCCAGAAGGCCGTCGTCGAGTTCTCGCTCGGCGAGTCCGTGAAGGTAACCTCCGGGCCGCTCTCCGACTTCGACGGCGAGATCGTCGACGTCAACGCGGACCAGCAGAAGCTCAAGGTGCTCGTCGATATCTTCGAGCGCCAGGTCCCCGTCGAGCTGTCGTTCGACCAGGTGAAGAAGATCGACTGACGGCCGAGGCCTCAGTCACCGGGAAACAATGGCCAAGAAGGTCCTGACACTCATCAAGCTCCAGATCCCCGGCGGGCAGGCGAACCCTGCGCCCCCGGTCGGGCCTGCGCTCGGCCAGCACGGGGTCAACATCATGGAGTTCTGCAAGGCGTTCAACGCGCAGACCGCGCAGGAGAACGGCCGCATCACCCCGGTCGAGATCACCGTCTTCGAGGACCGCTCGTTCACGTTCATCACGAAGACGCCGCCGGCGGCGGTCCTGATCAAGGAGGTGCTCGGCCTCGAGTCCGGCTCGGGGGAGCCGAACCGCACGAAGGTGGGCCGCCTCACCCAGGCGCAGGTGCGCTCGATCGCCGAGACCAAGATGCCCGACCTGAACGCGCGTGACATCGAGCAGGCGATGAAGGTCATCGAGGGCACTGCGAGATCGATGGGGGTGGAGGTCGAGTGAGCGTCCACGGGAAGCGCTACCGCGCCGCGCGCGAGGCGATCGACCGCGAGCAGGCGTACTCGCCGCTCCAGGCGGTCAGGCTGCTCAAAGGCGCCGAGGGCGCGAAGTTCGACGAGACGGTCGAGGCGCACTTCCGGCTCGGGCTGAACGTCAGGCATGCAGACCAGCAGCTCCGCGGCACGATCATGCTCCCGCACGGGATCGGGAAGGACGTTCGCGTCGCCGTGTTCGCCGAAGGCGAGAAGGCCCGCGAGGCGGAGGAGGCCGGCGCGGACGTCGTCGGCACGGCCGACCTCGCGGCGAAGATCGACGAGGGTTTCCTCGACTTCGACGTGGCCATCGCGACGCCCGACCAGATGGGCGTCGTCGGCCGGCTCGGGCGGGTGCTCGGGCCGCGCGGGCTCATGCCCAACCCGAAGACGGGAACCGTGACCTTCGACATCGGCAAGGCCGTCTCGGACGCGAAGGCGGGGAAGCTCGAGTACCGCACCGACCGCGGAGGCAACGTCCACCTGCCGATCGGCAAGAAGAGCTTCGACGAGCGCGCGCTGCTCGAGAACTACGCGGTGCTGGTGGAGGAGATCGTGCGGGCGAAGCCGTCCGCCGCGAAGGGCCGCTACATCCGCCAGATCACGCTGACCACGACGATGGGCCCGGGCATCCACGTCGACTCGACGAAGACCCGTGACATCACGGACGAGCTCGACGCCGCCCCCGCGCAGACGGAGGACGCTACAGTCCCGGCCTGACCATCGACTAGCTCCCGCCAGAGACAGCCGGCGAGCACTTCGTGGCTCTGAGCCACAAACGTGCTAGAGGCCCGGCCGAGGCAGGTCTCCGTCAGGCATTCGCCTGTCTCAGGACCCGCCTCATGTGCGGGTCCTAGTCGTTTCGGAGGAGACGACATGCTCAGAACCGACAAGGAGAGGATCGTCGCGGAGCTCGCGGAGGAGCTCGGCGCGGCGGAGACGCTGATCGTCGCGGACTACCGCGGCCTGACGAACAAGCAGCTCGAGGCGCTGCGTGACGAGCTGATCCCCCACGGCGCGCGCTTCCGCATCGTCAAGAACACGCTCACGCGGCGCGCGGCCGAGCAGGCGGGCGCGGAGTCGCTGCTCGTCATGCTCGAGGGCCCGACCGCGATCGCTTTCATCGAGTCGGGCGGCGACCCGGCCGCGGTCGCGAAGGCGCTCGCCGCGACGGCGAAGCAGACGAACGTGCTCGAGCTGCGCGGCGGCGTCCTCGAGGGCAAGACGCTCTCGGCGGCGGACGTCGACCGGCTCGCCACGCTCCCGTCCGTCGACGTGCTGCGTGGGCAGCTCGTGGGCGCGATCGTCGCGCCGCTGAACGCGCTGCTCGGGCTCGTGTCCGCGCCGCTCCGCGACCTGCACGGGCTCGTCGACGCGCGCATCAGGCAGCTCGAGGAGCAGGGCGAGGTCGTCGAGCCGCCGGCGGCGGACGTCGCGGTGGCGGAGGAAGCCGTCCAGACCGAGGACGCACCCACGGCCGAGCCGGCCGAGGAGGAGAGCGGTGCGGAGGCCGAGGCACCGGAGGCGTCGGCGGAAGCGCCCGCGGAGGAGCCCGCCGAGGAAGGAAGGACCCAAGAGCAAGAGGAGGAGCAGTAATGGCAACTGACGTAGCGAAGGTTCTCGACACGCTCGGCAAGATGACCGTGCTCGAGCTCGTCGAGCTGAAGAACGCGATCGAGGAGGAGTGGGGCGTCACGGCCGCCGCTCCCGTCGCGGTCGCCGCGGCGCCGGGCGCCGTGGCCGCCGGTGACGGCGCGGCGGAGGAGGAGAAGGACTCCTTCGACGTCGTCCTCACGGCGGCGGGCGACAAGAAGATCCAGGTGATCAAGGTCGTGCGCGCGGTGACCGGCCTCGGTCTCAAGGAGGCGAAGGACCTCGTGGACGGCGCCCCGAACCCCGTGAAGGAAGGGGCTGCGAAGGAGGAGGCCGAGTCGGTCAAGGCTCAGCTCGAGGAGGCGGGCGCCGAGGTCGAGCTGAAGTAACGCGAGTGCGTCCACGCGCGGCTCGGGCGTCGCTGGGGTCCGTGACCGGAGGCCAGCCAGGCCCGGTCGTTCGGACGCAGCGGCGAGGAAGGTGTCCCAGCGGGGGAGCCGGTCTCCCCCGCGATCCACCCTGCTACACTGAGGCGGCACCACACCCGGCCGCACTTGCGGTTGCGGTGGGGTGTGTTCGTGCGCTAACCTTCCGGGTTCCGCCGAGGCTTCGTCCTTCTATCCCTGCACGCATAACCCTTAACGCAGTCAAGGGAGGCTGTCACATTTGAGCAGCGTCGCTGTCGCGCCACGCGCGCGCAAGAGTTTCTCGCGCCTGAAGCACGTCCTCGACCTCCCCAACCTGATCGACATCCAGAAGGCCTCCTTCGAGTGGTTCATGAAGGACGGCCTGCGCGAGACGATCGACGACATCTCGCCGATCGAGGACTACACGGGCACGCTCGCCGTGGAGTTCGCGGAGTACGAGTTCGGGGAGCCGCAGTTCTCGATCCAGGAGTGCCGTGAGAAGGACCTGACCTACCAGGTCCCGCTCTCGATCACGGTCCGCTTCGTCAACAAGGAGACCGGAGAGATCCGCGAGCAGCGGGTCTTCATGGGCGACTTCCCGATGATGACCCCGTGGGGGACGTTCATCATCAACGGCACCGAGCGCGTCATCGTGACGCAGCTCGTTCGCAGCCCGGGCGCGTACCTCATGGAGCCCAAGGACGCCGCGAAGCAGGTGTTCATGGCGAACCTCATGCCGTCCCGCGGGTCGTGGCTCGAGGTCGAGATCGACAAGAAGGGTCTCGTCTTCGCCCGCATCGACCGCAAGCGCAAGCTGCCGATCACGACGCTGCTGCGCGCGCTGCCGGCGGAGGACCCGACGACCGGGTTCGAGCTCGACACGAGCTCGAACGAGGCGATCCTGAAGCTCTTCGACGGGTCCGTCTACATCGCGAACACGCTCGAGAAGGATCCCTCGACACGCGAGGAGGAGGCGCTGATCGAGGTCTTCAAGAAGCAGCGCCCGGGGGAGCCGCCGACGCTCGACAACGCGCGGAACCTCCTGCGTGCCCTCTTCTTCGACCCGAAGCGCTACGACCTCACGAAGGTCGGTCGCTACAAGCTGAACCAGCGGCTCTCGGTCGGCGTCCCGGAGGACGTCCGGGTGCTCACGACCGAGGACATCGTCGCGCTCGTCCGCAGGCTCGTGAGCCTGCCGGAGAAGCTCGGCCTGCCCGAGGACGCCAAGGACTACGCGGCGGACGCCGCGCAGCTCTCGCGCGACCCGATCCGCGGCGAGCTCGACGAGTACGAGGACTTCGGCAACCGTCGCCTGCGGACGACGGGCGAGCTGATCCAGGAGGCGTTCCGCGTCGGCCTCTACCGCATGGAGCGCGTCGTGCGCGAGCGGATGACGACGGAGGACGTCGACACGATCACGCCGCAGACGATCATCAACATCCGGCCGGTGGTCGCGGCGCTGAAGGAGTTCTTCGGCTCGTCGCAGCTGTCGCAGTTCATGGATCAGACGAACTCGCTGTCCGGGCTCACGCACCGGCGCCGCCTCTCGGCGCTCGGCGCCGGCGGCCTCACGCGCGAGCGCGCCCCGATCGAGGTGCGCGACGTGCACCCGACGCACTACGGGCGCATGTGCCCGATCGAGACGCCTGAGGGACCGAACATCGGGCTCATGGGCTCGCTCGCGTCGTTCGCCACGGTCTCGGCGTTCGGCTTCATCCAGACGCCGTACCGGGTCGTGAAGGGCAGCAAGGTGACGGACGAGATCATCTACCTGGACGCGGCCGAGGAGCGCCAGTTCACGATCGCGCAGGCCTCCGAGCCGGTCGACCCGAAGACGGGCAAGTTCCTCAACGAGCAGGTGCTCTGCCGCTCGCGTGAGGGCGAGGCGGTCGCCGTGCTGCCCAAGGACGTGGACTACATGGACGTCTCGCCCGCGCAGATCGTCTCCGTGGCGACGGCGCTCATCCCGTTCCTGGAGCACAACGACGCGAACCGCGCGCTCATGGGCGCGAACATGCAGCGGCAGGCGGTGCCGCTGATGATCCCGCAGGCGCCGCTCGTCGGGACCGGGCTCGAGTTCCGGGCGGCGGTGGACACCGGTGACGTCGTCCTCTCGAGGTCGGACGGCACGGTCGTCGACGTCGATGCGGAGCGGATCGTGGTCGAGGGGCGCGGCACGCGGGACGAGTACCCGCTGACGAAGTTCATGCGCTCGAACCAGGGCACGCTCATCCACCAGAAGCCGGTGGTCAGAAGCGGCGACAAGGTCAAGAAGGGCGAGGTCATCGCGGACGGCTCCTCCACGGACGGCGGCGAGCTCGCGCTCGGCGCGAACCTGCTCGTCGCGTTCATGCCGTGGGAGGGCTTCAACTTCGAGGACGCGATCGTGATCTCGGAGCGGCTCGTGAAGGACGATGTGCTCTCCTCGATCCACATCCACGAGTACGAGATCGACGCGCGCTCGACGAAGCTCGGCGACGAGGAGATCACGCGGGACATCCCCAACCGCTCGGAGGAGTCGCTCGCGAACCTCGACGAGCGCGGGGTCGTCCGCATCGGCGCCGAGGTCGGCTCCGGCGACCTGCTCGTGGGCAAGGTCACGCCGAAGGGCGAGACCGAGCTCACCGCCGAGGAGAAGCTGATCCGCGCGATCTTCAAGGAGAAGGCGCGCGAGGTGCGCGACACGTCGCTGAAGGTTCCGCACGGCGAAGGCGGCAAGGTCATCGGGGTCAAGACCTTCTCCCGCGACGCCGGCGACGACCTGTCGCCAGGCGTCAACGAGCTGGTGCGCGTCTACGTGGCGAAGAAGCGCAAGATCGCGGAGGGCGACAAGCTCGCCGGCCGCCACGGGAACAAGGGCGTCATCTCGAAGATCGTCCCCGAGGAGGACATGCCGTTCCTCGAGGACGGGCGGCCCGTCGACGTGGTGCTCAACCCGCTCGGCGTGCCGAGCCGGATGAACATCGGCCAGATCCTGGAGACGCACCTCGGATGGGCGGCCGCACACGGGGTGTTCACCGACGGCGACCCCGTCAGCGAGCGGGCCCCGATCAACGCACCCGACCCGCGCGCCGTCGCGACGCCCGTCTTCGACGGGGCGTCCGAGGGCGACGTGGACGACGCGCTCGTGGAGCTGGCGCGCGTGACCGAGGGCGACGTGGCGATGGACGTCGACGAGAAGGCCGTGCGCGGCAGCCGCAGCTCCGGGAAGGTGACGCTGTACGACGGCAAGTCCGGTCAGCCGTTCGCGCAGGAGGTGACGGTTGGCTTCATGTACATCCTGAAGCTGCTGCACCTCGTGGACGACAAGATCCACGCGCGCTCGACCGGGCCGTACTCGCTCGTCACGCAGCAGCCGCTGGGCGGCAAGGCGCAGTTCGGCGGCCAGCGCTTCGGCGAGATGGAGGTGTGGGCGCTCGAGGCGTACGGCTCCGCGTACACGCTCCAGGAGATGCTCACGATCAAGTCCGACGACACGATCGGCCGCGTCAAGGCGTACGAGGCGATCGTGAAGGGCGAGAACATCGCCGAGCCCTCGATCCCCGAGAGCTTCAAGGTGCTGCTCAAGGAGATGCAGTCGCTCGCGCTCGACGTCCAGGTCCTCTCCGACGAGGGCCGCGAGGTCGAGGTGCGCGAGGAGGACGACGAGCTGCTCCGGGCCGCCGAGGAGCTCGGCATCGACCTGTCGCCCGGCTCGCTCCGCGCCGCCGCGCGGCCGCCGACGGCCGAGGAGGTCGAGGAGGGCGCCGAGAGCCCCGACGACGGAGGCGAGCTCGTGCTCGCGGCCGACGAGGTGCTCCAGGACGTCGACGGCGAGGAGCCCGCGGTCGAGGAGCTCGCCGACGCCGAGGTCGAGGACTAGGACGGACGATCGAGGGCGAGGCACGCCTCGCCCCTACGAGAAGAAATGAGGCGCAGACACACGTGATCGACATCAACGAGTTCGACGCGATCCGGATCGGGCTTGCCTCGAGCAAGCAGATCCGCGACTGGTCCTCCGGCGAGGTCACGAAGCCGGAGACGATCAACTACCGCACCCTCAAGCCCGAGCGGGACGGCCTGTTCTGCGAGCGGATCTTCGGCCCGACGAAGGACTGGGAGTGCTACTGCGGCAAGTACAAGCGCGTCCGCTACAAGGGCATCATCTGCGAGCGCTGCGGCGTCGAGGTGACGCGGCAGAAGGTGCGTCGCGAGCGCATGGGGCACATCGACCTCGCCGCTCCTGTCTCGCACATCTGGTTCTTCAAGGGCGTCCCGAGCCGCATCGGGTACCTCCTCGACATCGCCCCGCGCGAGCTCGAGAAGGTCCTCTACTTCGCGGCGTCGATCGTCACGAGCGTCGACCGCGAGAAGCGGCAGGCGGACCTCGCGGACCTCGAGGACAAGGTCGCCGGGGAGACCGAGCGCATCTACCTCGACCGCGACGAGGCGCTCTCCGCGCTCGACGGCCGCCTCCAGCGGCGCCGCGACTACTTCGCGGCCGGCAAGGAGAAGAACTTCGACGAGGACGACGACTTCTGGGCGCGCGGGCTGTCGAACTGGGCCGAGGAGGCCGGGCTGCCGCCGCTCGAGGAGATCCGGACGCTGGGCGACAAGATCTTCGTCAAGCTGGCGAAGCAGGTCTCGAACGAGGATCCGCGCCGGCTGCGCGAGCTCGTCCGCCAGACGGCGACGCGCGACGACCGCCGGCTCGCCCCGCGCGAGGTCGAGTCCGTGGCCGCGGCCGCTCTTCAGATCGAGGCTGCGCTCGCGCCGCTGCGCAAGGACCTCGACAAGGCGACCGGCTCGAAGAAGGGCGCCATCACGAAGCACATCAACAGGCTCCTGGAGGCCCTCCTCTCCGGCGAGGAGCTTTCCGAGGCCGACGCCGCGCTCGTGGAGTCGGTGGAGCGGAAGAACCTCGACCGCGCGCGCGAGGTCGGCTCGGGCCTGCTCGCCGACGTGCTCGCTGCCGTCGACCCCGAGGCCGACGCCGCGGCCGTGCGCGAGCTCGCGTACGACCTCTGCCTCGTCGAGGGCACCCGCAAGGAGGACCTGGACGCGATCGGGCAGTGGGCGCTCAAGATCCGGGAGATGGTGGCGGACATGGACGTCCGCCGCGAGGACACGCGGGAGGCCGCGGTCGACGCGGTCCGCCGCCTCGAGCAGACGTGGCTCCTGTTCCGGGAGCTGGAGCCGAAGATGATCGTCGGCGACGAGCAGATCTTCCGGGAGCTGAAGGACCGCTTCGGGTCGCCGTACGGCTTCGGGGTCTACTTCGAGGGCGGGATGGGCGCGGAGGCGATCCGCGAGCTGCTCCGCACGCTCGACCTCGAGGAGGAGTCGCGCTCGCTGCGCGACACGATCAAGACCTCGAAGGGGCAGAAGCAGCAGCGTGCGATCAAGCGGCTCAAGGTCGTCGAGGCGTTCATCAAGTCCGGGAACAAGCCGGAGTGGATGATCCTCGAGGCGGTGCCGGTGATCCCGCCGGAGCTTCGCCCGATGGTGCAGCTCGACGGCGGCCGCTTCGCCACGAGCGACCTGAACGACCTGTACCGGCGCGTCATCAACCGGAACAACCGCCTCAAGCGGCTCCTCGACCTGGGCGCGCCCGAGATCATCGTCAACAACGAGAAGCGCATGCTCCAGGAGGCCGTCGACGCGCTGTTCGACAACGGCCGGCGTGGACGCGCGGTGACGGGGCCGGGCAACCGGGCGCTGAAGTCGCTCTCGGACATGCTCAAGGGCAAGCAGGGCCGCTTCCGCCAGAACCTGCTCGGCAAGCGCGTGGACTACTCGGGCCGCTCGGTGATCGTCGCCGGGCCGAACCTGAAGCTGCACCAGTGCGGGCTGCCGAAGCTCATGGCGCTCGAGCTCTTCAAGCCGTTCATCATGAGCCGGCTCGTCGAGCGCAAGGCCGTCCAGAACATCAAGGCGGCGAAGAAGATGGTCGAGTCGATGATCCCGGAGGTCTGGGACGTCCTCGAGGAGGTCATCGCCGAGCACCCGGTGCTGTTGAACCGGGCGCCGACGCTGCACCGCCTCGGGATCCAGGCCTTCGAGCCGGTGCTCGTCGAGGGCAAGGCGATCCAGATCCATCCGCTCGTCTGCCATGCCTTCAACGCCGACTTCGACGGCGACCAGATGGCCGTGCACCTGCCGCTCTCCGCGGAGGCGCAGGCGGAGGCGCGCGTGCTCATGCTCTCGGCGAACAACATCCTCTCGCCGGCGAGCGGGCGCCCGCTCGCCACGCCGTCCCAGGACATGGTCCTCGGGGCGTACTTCCTGACCTACTCCGAGCACGACCTGGAGACGGTCGACGGGGCGAAGCTCGCCAAGCGGCTCGGCGTCAAGGGCTTCCCGCGCTTCCGTGCCGAGGAGGACGTCGAGTTCGCGGTCGAGTCGGGCTCGCTCGGGTTCCAGGACCCGGTCGAGTACGAGTGGGCGGGCGAGCGCCTGCTCACGACCCCCGGCCGCGTCATCTTCAACGCCGAGGTCGAGCGGGCTCTCGACGAGGCCACGGGCGGCGACTTCGACGACCACCCGTACCTCAACCGCACGCTCACGAAGCGGGAGCTCGACACGTTCATCGCCGATCTCGTCGAGCGCTACGGCCCGAACACGATCGCGGCCGCGCTCGACGTCATCAAGTCGCTGACGTTCCGGTTCGCGACGCGCTCGGGCATCACGATCTCGAAGAACGACATCGTGATCCCGGCCGAGAAGGAGGAGATCCTCGTCGGGTTCGAGGAGGAGGTCGCGAAGGTCGGCAAGGAGTACGACCGCGGCCTCATGACCGAGGACGAGCGCCACGAGCGCATCGTCTCCATCTGGACGGACGCGACCAACGTCGTCGCGAACAGCATGATGGCGAACCTCTCCCCGACGAACCCGATCTACATGATGGCCAACTCCGGGGCGCGCGGATCCTTCAACCAGATCCGCCAGCTCGCGGGCATGCGCGGCCTGATGGCCGATCCGAAGGGGCAGATCATCGCGAGGCCGATCAAGGCGAACTTCATGGAAGGCCTGACGGTCCTCGAGTACTTCATCTCGACGCACGGCGCCCGCAAGGGCCTCGCCGACACGGCGCTCCGCACGGCCGACTCCGGCTACCTCACACGGCGGCTCGTCGACGTCTCCCAGGACGTCATCGTCCGCGAGGAGGACTGCGGGACGGAGGATCACATCGACCTGCCGCTGATCCTCGACGAGACGCCGAACAAGAGCGTTGCGGGCCGGGTCGCGGCGGCCGACATCCACAAGCCGATCAAGGACGGCAAGCCGGGCAAGGTCGTGCTCGTCGAGAAGGGCGGCGAGATCACGATGAGCACGCTCCGCAAGCTCGTCGAGGAGTTCGGCGAGTACGCGGCGACGGCGGTCGTGCCGGTCCGGTCGGTGCTCAAGTGCCGGAGCGAGTACGGGCTCTGCCGGCGCTGCTACGGGGCGTTCCTCGCCACCGGCGGCCTGGCCGAGATCGGAGACGCGGTCGGTATCGTCGCCGCGCAGTCGATCGGCGAGCCCGGCACGCAGCTCACCATGCGCACGTTCCACACGGGCGGCGTGGCCGGGGCGGAGGACATCACGCAGGGCCTTCCGCGCGTCGTCGAGATCTTCGAGGCCCGCAACCCGAAGGGCGCGGGCGTGCTCGCCGATGTCGGCGGCAAGGTCGAGATCGACGACTCGGACCGGACGATCAAGGTCACCGTCACCCCGACCGCGCTCGACGAGAGCGGAGAGCTCCCGGACCCGAAGGAGTACACCTTCCCGCGGCGTACGCGGCTGCGGGTCGCGGCCGGCGACGTGGTCGAGGCGGGCGATGCGCTCAGCGAGGGCTCGCTGAACCCCGGCGAGCTGCTCGATCTCAAGGGCGCGACCGAGACGGAGCTGTACCTCGTCGGCGAGGTGCAGAAGGTCTACAAGTCGCAGGGCGTCGAGATCCACGACAAGCACATCGAGCTCATCGTCCGGCAGATGCTGAAGAAGGTGCGCGTCGAGACGAACGGCGACACCGACCTGCTGCCTGGCCAGCTCGTCGACCGGATCGTGCTGGAGCGGGAGAACTCCAAGGTGCCGAAGAAGGGCGAGCAGGCGACCTTCACGCCGATCATCCTCGGCATCACGAAGGCGTCGCTCGCGACCGAGTCCTTCCTCTCGGCGGCCTCGTTCCAGGAGACGACGAAGGTGCTCACCGACGCCGCGATCGAGGGCAAGGTCGACCACCTGAACGGCCTCAAGGAGAACGTGATCATCGGGAAGCTGATCCCGGCCGCGACCGGGCTCAAGCAGTACCGGCAGATCACGATCGAGCCGACGGAGCCGCTCCCGGTCACGTTCGCCCGGCCAGAGACGGAGGCGGAGCTGCTCGCCGCGCTGGAGGAGATCGGCGAGGGCGACGGCTTCGACCTCGACGCACTCGGCCTCTCGCTCGACGAGGACCTTCCGCTGGATGTCCCGGCGGACGCGGCCGAGCCCTCCGCGGACGAGGAGTAGTCAGCTCAGGGGCGGCGGCCCGCCGGCCGGCCGGCCGCCGCCCTCTCCGCTCGCAGCATGGACTCCCGCCTGCGCGTGTGCTACCTGTCTAGCCCGTGCGGACGCGCCTGACCGTCGCCGCGGCCCTGCTCGCCGCCGTCCTCCTCGCCGTACCGGCCACGGGCTCGGGCTCGGGATCGATCTCGTGTGGCGTCGGAGGCAGGCAGCCGGTGTGGATCGACTTCGCGGACGGCTCGGTCTCGTTCTGGCGCGAGCGCTTCGCGCGGCCGGGCGTCGTGGTCGCGACGGGCGGCCCGATCCTCGCCGCGGCGGCGCGCTCCGCAGGCGCGGCCACCGTCCACTGGGACATGCACCTGCGGAAGCGGGTGGGGACTCCGAACGTCCCAGCCGACCCGGAGCCGATCGAGCAGCGCGCGGACACGTTCTTCGAGTACGCGGTGTCGGTCACCGGCTGCCAGCGGCCGCTCATCGCGCTCAACGAGCTCTCGGGCGCGTCGCTCCCGGCGCCGCTGCCGGCTTCGGTCGAGCTCTACCGCGACAACGTGCTGCGCTTCGTCACGCGGCTGTCGCAGCGCGGGGCGCGGCCCGCGCTGCTCATCCCGAAGGCGCCGTTCGTCGGCGGGGGCGCGGACGAGTGGTGGCGGTCGGTCGCGCAGGTGTCCGACCTCGTGCTCCAGCGCTACCCGAACGCCAACCGGATCTGGCGGCGGGGGTCGATCGACGGCTCTCGGTGGCTCCGGGCGAGCTATCGCCGGGCGACGACGAGGCTGATCGCGATCGGGATCCCGCCGTCGCGGCTCGGGATCATGATCGGGTTCCAGACCGGCCCCGGCGCCGGTGGGCGCGAAGGGCTGAAGCCGCGCTCACGGTGGTTCGACGTCGTCAAGTGGCAGGCGCTCGCGGCGCAGGAGGTCTCGCGCGAGCTGAAGCTTGCCCACGTCTGGTCCTGGGGCTGGGCGCAGCGTGATGCGCGCTCGAACGATCCCGACAAGACCGACGCCGCGTGCGTGTGGCTGTGGGCCCGGAGCCCCGCGCTCTGCGACGCGCCTCGCATCCTCGGGGCGGAGCTGAACGTGGACCGCACCGCCGGGCAGATCATCCTTCCGGGCCACGCGCGCTGCACCTACGAGGGCAGGCCGTTGACCGCGTCCGCCGTCGCGGCCGTGGCGCGGCTGACGGGCGACCGCGAGCTGGCGTTGACGGCACTCGTCGTGCGCGCGGTGGAGCGGGGGCGTTCGAGCGTGACGGCGGAGGACGTCGAGGCGGCGGAGCAGCGGGTCGTCCGCTCGCGGTTCGGTGGGAGCTGGAGCGCGTACCGGCGGGCGCTCGCCTCCGCGGGCGCTACTCCCGCCGTCGGCCGCGCCGTCGTCGGCGACGAGCTTGCGCGCCTCGAGATCCTCGCTGCCCTGAAGCCGGGGCGGCCGACGAGCGAGGAGGTCGCGAGCTTCCGCGCGACGTACGCCGGCTTCCTCGCCCGCCTGGTCCGCGTCGAGCCCGCTCCCAGCTGGCTGCCCGAGGGTGAAGGGGTCGCGCTCGAGGTCTCCGCTCCGGGCAGTGTCTTCCGGATCGCGACCGGGCGCACCCTGAAGGTCCGCACGCTCGAGGGAGTGTTCACGGTCGAGGCCCTCGCCGACGCCGCTCCACTCGGCGCGCTTCCGACTGCCGAGGCGCGGGCCGCCGCGGTTCGCGAGCTGCGGCGCGAGCGGCGCCTGCTCGCCTACGAGCCGTGGACGATCCGCAAGCAGCGCGAGGCGGAGCACCGGCTGATCTGCGAGCGGGACAGAATGCCGGCTCTCGGTGTCGTGTCGCTCTCGAGCTTCGTGCCGTTCCTCGCCGCGCACGAGGCCTCGGCCGCTCCCGTCGAACGCGTCCGCGGGTAGGCGGCTCTCAGCGGCCGAGCTCGCGCTGGGCCGGCGTGATGACCGTGTCGCGCCCGGCGGCCTTGGCGAGGCCGAGCGCCGCGTCCGCGCGTCCGAGCAGCGCCGCCGCGTCGTCCTCCGGAAGCAGCCCCGCGACCCCGCCCGAGACCGTCACCACGCCGATGTCGGGGAAGGGGCGCTCGTGCAGCGCGGCCCGGAGACGCTCGAACACCCGCTCCGCGTCGTCCGTCTCGCCCTGCGGGAGCAGCACGCCGAACCGGCCGCCCCCGATGCGGCACGCGAGCCAGTCGCGCCCCGCAACCTCGCGGATGAGCGCGGCGATGCGCACAAGGACCTCGTCGGCGCCCAGATGGCCGATGTGCGCGTTGATCGTGGTGAGCCGGTCGACGTCGAGCATCAGCAGCGCGAAGCTCTTCCGCGCTCTCCGTGCGCGCGCGATCTCGCGGTCCAGGAGGGCGTGGAAGGCGCGCCGGTCGTAGAGCTCGGTCAACGGGTCGAGCTCCGGCACCGGGTCGGGCTCGTGGAGCTCGAGCGCCGCCTCGAGCGCGGCACGCGTGCCGCTGACGACGTCCTCGAGCGTCGTGATGTCCTGCTCGCTGAAGCGTCGGTCGGCCGCGCGCGTGAGCACGGCGAGCATGCCCGGGTTCTGCTCCTGGCGCAGGAGCGGGACTGCGAGGCCTGACCGGATCGGCTGCGTGCCGGGCGGCGTCTCCGCCTCGCCGTTGAACGCCACCTGCAGCGCGCGGGCGCCGCGGTAGTCCGGTATGCCCATCCGCCCGACCTGCGCGACCTCCGCCTGCGAGAGCCCGACCGTTGCGAGGATCGGCTCGCGCCTCGGGTCTGCGACGACGGCCACGGCGGCGTCGACGGCCATGCGCTGCCGCGCGAGTTCGAGGAGCCGCATGACGCCGTGCTCCGGAATGGCGGACACCGTCGCCTCGGACCGGCTCGCCTGCTCGTGCTGGTGCTCCTGGAAGCGCGCGAGGCCGTCGTTCAGCGCCTGCGCGAACTGCGCCAGGCGGTCGTCGTAGCGCCGCAGCATCGTGGCGACGACCCGCTCCTGCTCCCCGAGCAGGCGGCGGATCGCGACGAAGAAGAGGCCGAGGCACAGGAGTGCCAGGGCGACGGACGCGGCGTAGATCGCAATGGTCATCGGCTCGGCGGGGGCCCAGGGCAATTCCGCTTCCCCCGACGCGTAGTAATACCGCGGCCGTCGGTCGGCGGCGACGCCCGAGGCTCGAGCGCGCGACCGGTCCGACCGGTGTTCTCGCTAGCCTCGACGACGTGGAAGCATCCGCCGCTCCGATGCCGGTCCGCCTCGAGAGCCGCTCCTCGTCGAACGGCCACGGGCTCGTCTCGAGGGAGCACGGGCAGGACGCTCCCGAGACGGCCCAGGCGCTCGACTCGGCGATCGAGCTGCCGTCCCCGTACCGCCTCTCCGGGGTCACGCTCGCGGCGCTCGCCGTCGTCGCGGGCGTCGTGGCGATCGCGCTCGGTGCGTGGGCGTTCGCCTCGAGCATGCGGGACGGAGGGTCCGCGGAGGTCACGCCGACGGCTCCGATCTACGGGGCCGCGCAGGCGCTGTCCCTCCTCGCGAAGCCGTCGACCCAGCGCATCCCGCTGCAGGGTGCCGACGGCAGCATCACGCTCGCGGTCGGCGCCGGCGGGCGCGGCCTCCTCGTGCTCGACGGCCTGGCGGTCGCGCCGGTGGGGCTGACCTATCAGGCGTGGGCGCTCGACCCGGCGAAGCGCCGGCCGCTGCACGTCCCGGGCGCGACCTTCACGGGCATCGAGACGATCGTCCCGCTGACCGCCCGCGTGCCGCCGGGGTGGTTCGTCGGGATCACCGTGGAACGGGCGGGCGGGGTCGAGGCGCCTACGCGCCCGTTCCGCTACGGCGCTCAACGTCCCTCCGGCTAGGGCTCACGGACCGGGGCGGTCGACGACCCGCGCGATGTCGGCGCGGTCCTTCCCCTGGTCCTTCGCACGGTAGAGAGCGGCGTCCGCCCGCTCGAAGAGCCCGGCGGCCGTGTCGCCGTGCTGGAGCTCGGCGATGCCCCCGGAGATCCGCAGCCGGTCCTCGTCGGGGCCGAGCGCCGTCCCGCGCATGGAGCTCTGGAGGCGCCGGTAGAGCTGGTCGGCGTCGTGGGCCGTCGACTCGGGAAGGATCACCGCGAACTCGTCACCGCCGATCCGGCAGGCGACGTCGACCGAGCGGACGGCCTCGCGCAGCCGGTCGGCGGCCTGCGCGAGGACGCGGTCGCCCGCGAGGTGGCCGATCCGGTCGTTGATCCCCTTGAAGTCGTCGACGTCGAACACGAGGAGCGCGAGGTTGCGCTCGTAGCGCTGCGCCCGCAGCACCTCCCGGCGGAGCGTCTCGTGGAAGTAGCGCTGGTTGTAGAGGCCGGTCAGCGCGTCCGTCTCGGCGGCCTTGCGCGCCTCGCCGTAGCGGCGGGCGTTCTCGATCGCGGGAATGGAGCTCTCGGCGATGGCCTCCGCCTGCTCGATCTGCTCCGCACTCGGCTCGAAGTCGGGCGCCCGCCAGAAGAGCGACAGCGTGCCGATGGGAGCGAGGTCGCGTCCGATCAGCGGGATGAACACGCCTCCGCCGATCCGTTCCGAGCGGTCGGCGCCGAGGTCACGCCCGTAGCGGTACGTCACCGTGATCGTGCCCGGGAGCGCACCGGCGACGCCCGAGGTCGGCGGCTTGGCCGCTTCCTCCGGCGTCAGCGACCGCGTGACGACGACAGGTGCGACGCCCTGTCCCTCGACCGAGATCAGCGCCGCGTCGAAGCCGGGGATCTCCATCGCCGCGTCGAGCACGCGGTCGAGGAGCTCGGGGAGGTCGATCGAGCCTCCGAGCTCCCCGAAGAGCCGGTTCCTGCGGCTCTCGCGCTCGGCCCGCTCGAGCGCCTCCGAGAGGTCCTGCGAGAGCTCGTCCATCTTCAGGCGCATCTCGTCGACGGCCTTCACGAGCTCGTGCGAGCCCTGGGGCGCGGGGGAGAGCCGGCGTAGGACGACGACCGTCACGAGCGCGGCCACCGAGGCGAACGCGAGCACGGCGATCACAGCCGATGTCGACACCGCCAGCACGTGCTTCCTCCCCTGTCGCCTCTCCGCTCGATCGTCGGTTGGGCCCGACACCCGTTCGGGGTACCCCGTCGCACTGTACTCGGGATCGCCGCGCTGACCAGATGTGCGCGGCGCCGCTTCTCGTCAGGCCGGCGCGTCCGCCGCGGCGCCGCCAGAGCCCGTCGCAGTCCGGCCCTCGAGCGCGGCGCGGGCGCGAGCGTCGAACGCCTCGCCGCTCTCGTCGGGACGCCACTCGACGATCCCGGTGGTGAACGTCGCCCCGCGCGCCGAGTCGAAGCTCTGCGCGACCTCCTCCCGCAGGCGAGCATCGAAGCGGTGCGCGCCGTCCTCGGCCGTCTCCGGGAGCAGGACGCCGAACGCGTCCCGCCGGCGCCGGCAGACCGTGTCCGTCACGCGTGGGATGCGCGTGAGCAGCGCCGCGAGCCGGAGCATGCCGTCGGGCGTCGGCCGGTCGACGTCGATGAGGACGAGCGACAGCGGCCGCCCGGTGCGCCGCGCGCGCGCCACCTCTCGCTCGAGCTCGGCCTCGTACGTGCTGCGGTTGCCGCGGAAGGCCGGACGCCGAGCCCGAGCGTCCTCCGGCGACACCTCGTCGGCGAGCTGCCGGAGTGCGACGACCGCGGAGCCGTCGGCCGCGATCCGGTCGAGCAGCTCCTCGAGCCGTGGGTCGGGAGCCGCCTCGCGCGTGGCGGCGGTCAGCCGCGAGCGCTCCACCGAGCCTCGGATCCGCTCGGAGATCGGCCGCAGGCTGCGCTCGAGATCCTCGAGCGCGGACGCGTAGCGGCGGGCACGGGCGTGCGCCCGCGCGGCTCCGACCGCCGCCGCGGCGGCGGCCAGCGCGGCGATCACGAGCGCGATCACGATCCCGTCCATCCCCGTCCTCCCTGTCTGCCGACCCGTCTCACTGTAGGAACGAGGCAGGACGGCGCCAGGGCGCGCGTGCGACACGTCTCTGCTACCATCGCGCGGCCTGGTCGGCGGGCACCGCATGCCTGCCGGCCGTTCTATTCGAGGACAGCAACCGACCGTCGTAGGAGTAGCGCGTGCCCACCGTGAATCAGCTCGTCCGCAAGGGCCGCAAGAGCCCGCGGGCCAAGGCCAAGACACCCGCCCTTCGGGGAGCGCCGCAGAAGCGCGGCGTCTGCACGCGCGTGTACACGACGACGCCGAAGAAGCCGAACTCCGCGCTGCGCAAGGTCGCGCGCGTGCGGCTCACCAACGCGATGGAGGTCGGTGCGTACATCCCCGGTGAGGGTCACAACCTCCAGGAGCACTCGGTCGTGCTCGTGCGTGGGGGCCGCGTGAAGGACCTCCCGGGCTTCCGCTACAAGGTCATCCGCGGCGGGCTCGACTCGGCCGGCGTCACCGAGCGCCGCCAGGCCCGCTCGAAGTACGGCGCGAAGAAGCCCTAGCCATGCCCCGCCGCGCAGAGATCCAGCCCCGCGAGCTCGAGCCCGATCCCGTCCACGGGTCGGTCCTCGTGACGCAGCTCGTGAACCGGCTCATGCTGGACGGGAAGAAGTCGATCTCGGAGCAGATCGTCTACGACGCGCTCGCGATCGCGTCCGAGAAGACCGGCAAGCCGCAGCTCGAGCTGCTCGAGGGCGCCGTGAAGAGCGTGACGCCCGTGCTCGAGGTCCGCTCGCGCCGCGTCGGCGGCGCGAACTACCAGGTGCCCGTCGAGGTGCCGCAGCGCCGCGCGCGCACGCTCGCGCTGCGCTGGATCGTGCAGAACGCGCGCGAGCGGCGTGAGAAGGGCATGCCCGCGAAGCTCGCGGGTGAGCTCGTGGACGCGCTCTCGCAGCAGGGCGGCGCCTACAAGAAGAAGGACGACATCTACCGCATGGCGCAGGCCAACAAGGCCTTCGCGCACTACCGCTGGTAGGGGCCGGGGTACGAGGACGATGAGCGCAGTCGCCACATCGGTCGCGCTGGACCGCGTGCGGAACATCGGGATCATGGCCCACATCGACGCAGGCAAGACCACGACGACCGAGCGGATCCTCTACTACACCGGCCGCACGCACAAGATGGGAGAGGTGCACGAGGGCGCCGCGACGATGGACTGGATGGAGCAGGAGCAGGAGCGCGGCATCACCATCACGTCGGCGGCGACGACGGCGGAGTGGCGCGACTACCGCATCAACATTATCGATACGCCCGGCCACGTGGACTTTACCGTCGAGGTCGAGCGGAGCCTCCGCGTCCTCGACGGTGCGGTCGCCGTGTTCGACGCCGTCGCAGGCGTGCAGCCGCAGTCGGAGACCGTCTGGCGCCAGGCCGACCGCTACGGCGTCCCGCGCATCGCCTTCATCAACAAGATGGATCGCACCGGCGCGGACTTCGACGCCGCCGTGCAGTCGATGCGCGACCGCCTGGGCGCGGCTCCGGTGCCGATCCACCTCCCGATCGGCGAGGAGGAGGACTTCAACGGGATCGTCGACCTCGTCGAGATGAAGGCGATCACGTATACGAACCCGCTCGGCACCGAGTTCGACGTCGGCGAGATCCCCGCAGAGCTCCAGGCCGCGGCCGAGGCGGGCCACCACGCCCTGATCGACGCGATCGCGGAGTTCGACGACGAGCTCACCGAGACGTACCTCGAGGACGAGAGCCTCGTCACGGCGGAGATGATCCGGCGTGCGCTCCGCGCCGGCACGCTCGCGGGCCGCATCACGCCGGTCCTGGCGGGGTCGGCGTTCAAGAACAAGGGCGTGCAGCCGCTGCTCGACGCGATCGTCGAGTACCTCCCGAGCCCGCTCGACGTCCCGGCCGTCCAGGGTGTCGATCCGAAGAGCGAGGAGGAGGCGGTTCGCCCGCCGGCGCTCGAGGCTCCCTTCGCGGCGCTCGCGTTCAAGGTCATGACCGACCCGTACGTCGGCAAGCTCACCTACTTCCGCGTGTACTCCGGCCAGGTGAGGGCCGGCGGCCGCGTCCTCAACGCGACGAACGGGAAGACCGAGCGGATCGGCCGCATCCTCCAGATGCACGCGAACCACCGCGAGGAGCGGGAGGAGATCGGCGCGGGCGAGATCGCGGCGGCCGTCGGGCTCAAGTTCACGACCACTGGCGACACGCTGACCGTCGACTCCGCCCCGATCGTGCTCGAGTCGATGTCCTTCCCGGACCCCGTCATCTCGGTCGCGATCGAGCCCAAGACGAAGGCTGACCAGGACAAGCTCGGCACCGCGCTCCAGCGGCTCGCCGAGGAGGATCCGACCTTTCGTGTCTCGACCGACGAGGAGACGGGGCAGACGCTCATCGCCGGGATGGGCGAGCTGCACCTCGAGATCATCGTCGACCGCCTCATGCGCGAGTTCAAGGTCGAGGGCAACGTCGGCCGCCCGCAGGTCGCCTACCGCGAGACGATCGGCCGCCCGGTCGAGAAGATCCAGGGCCGGTTCGTCCGCCAGACCGGCGGCTCGGGCCAGTACGGCGACGTCACGATCAACCTCTACCCGCAGGAACCGGGCGGCGGGTACGTGTTCGAGGACAAGATCGTCGGCGGGAAGATCCCGAAGGAGTACATCCCCGCCGTGGACGCGGGCATCGAGGAGGCCATGAGCTCGGGCGTCCTCGCCGGCTATCCGGTGGTCGACCTCAGGGTCGAGCTCGTGGACGGCTCGTACCACGAGGTGGACTCGAGCGAGCGGGCGTTCAAGATCGCCGGCTCGATGGCCTTCAAGGAGGGCATGAAGCGGGCGAAGCCGAAGCTCCTCGAGCCGGTGATGTCCGTCGAGGTGGTGACGCCCGAGGACTTCCTCGGCGACGTCATTGGTAACCTGAACAGCCGTCGTGGCCGGGTCGAGCAGATCGAGCCGGTCGGCGGGTCGCAGGCCAGCAGCTCCCAGTCGATCAAGGCGAGCGTGCCGCTCGCAGAGATGTTCGGCTACGCGACCGACCTGCGCTCGATGACGCAGGGCCGTGCGACGTTTTCCATGCAGTTCGACCGCTACGAGCAAGTGCCGGCCCAGATCGCGAGCGCGATCGTGGGCGAGGCGGGAACGGAATCGGGCTAGGGGCTCGCCCCGGCCTCAATCGGAGGGTAGGAGAGAGAGGAATGGCCAAGCAGAAGTTCGAGCGCACGAAGCCGCACGTCAACGTCGGCACCATCGGTCACATCGACCACGGCAAGACCACGCTCACGGCCGCGATCACGAAGGTGCTCGCCGAGTCCGGCACCAACACGGAGGCCACGTCGTTCGACGCGATCGACAAGGCTCCCGAGGAGCGCCAGCGCGGCATCACCATCAACACCGCGCACGTCGAGTACGAGACCGCGAACCGGCACTACGCGCACGTCGACTGCCCAGGGCACGCCGACTACATCAAGAACATGATCACGGGCGCCGCCCAGATGGACGGCGCGATCCTCGTCGTCTCCGCGGCCGACGGACCGATGCCGCAGACCCGCGAGCACATCCTGCTCGCGCGCCAGGTCGAGGTCCCCTCGATCGTCGTCGCGCTCAACAAGGCCGACATGGTCGACGACCCCGAGCTGCTCGAGCTCGTCGAGATGGAGGTACGCGAGCTGCTCTCCAAGTACGAGTTCCCCGGCGACGACATCCCGGTCATCCAGGTGTCGGCGCTCAAGGCGCTCGAGGGCGACCCCGAGTGGACGCCCAAGATCCTCGAGCTCATGGAGGCCGTCGACACGTACATCCCGGAGCCGGTGCGCGACGTCGACAAGCCGTTCCTCATGCCGATCGAGGACGTCTTCACGATCACCGGCCGCGGCACCGTCGTGACCGGCCGCATCGAGCAGGGCAAGATGACCGTCGGCGAGGAGGTCGAGATCGTCGGTATTCACCCGGAGATCGAGAAGACCGTCGTCACGGGCCTCGAGATGTTCCAGAAGGTCCTCGACTACGCGCAGGCCGGCGACAACGCCGGGGCGCTCCTCCGCGGCATCAAGCGCGAGGACGTCGAGCGCGGCCAGGTGCTCGCGAAGCCGGGCTCCATCACGCCGCACACGCACTACAAGGCCGAGGTGTACGTCCTCTCGAAGGACGAGGGCGGGCGCCACACGCCGTTCTTCGACGGCTACCGGCCGCAGTTCTACTTCCGCACGACGGACGTGACCGGCTCCATCAAGCTCCCCGAGGGCCAGGAGATGGTCATGCCCGGCGACAACACGAACATGGAGATCGAGCTCATCCAGCCGATCGCGATGGACCAGGGCCTCCGCTTCGCCATCCGCGAGGGCGGTCGCACGGTCGGCGCCGGCGTGGTGACGGAGATCATCAAGTAGGGACGGGCGTAGGGGCGAGGCTCGCCTCGCCCTCACCCGGCCGGTGACACCCACATGGCACAGCAGAAGATCCGCATCCGACTGAAGGGCTACGACCACCAGACGGTGGACAAGTCCGCCGCCCAGATCGTGGACACGGCGCAGCGCACCGGCGCCACGATCACGGGCCCCGTCCCGCTCCCGACGGAGAAGAACGTCTACTGCGTCATCCGCAGCCCGTTCAAGGACAAGGACTCGCGGGAGCACTTCGAGGTGCGGACGCACAAGCGCCTCATCGACATCCACTCGCCCACGCCGAAGACGGTCGACTCGCTCATGCGCCTCGACCTCCCGGCGGGCGTCGACATCGAGATCAAGCTCTGACATGAAGGGCATCGTCGGCAAGAAGCTCGGTATGACCCAGGTCTTCGACCCGGAGACGGGCGCGATGACCGCGGTCACGGTCGTCGAGGCCGGCCCGTGCCCCGTGATCCAGGTGAAGACCGTCGACACGGACGGCTACGACGCCGTGCAGCTCGCCTTCGAGGAGACGCTCGAGCGGAAGCTCTCGAAGCCGGAGCTCGGTCACCTGGCGAAGGCGGGCGCCGGCCCCCACCGGCACCTTGTCGAGGTGCGCGGCGAGAGCCCGCTCGCGGTCGGCGACACCGTCACCGTCGAGACCTTCGAGCCGGGCGAGGCGATCAAGGTCACCGGCGTCTCGATCGGGAAGGGCTTCCAGGGCACGATCAAGCGGCACGGCTTCACGCGCGGCCCGGTCTCGCACGGCTCGCACAACGTCCGTGCGCCCGGCTCCATCGGTGCGTCGGCCACGCCGTCCCGCGTCATGCGGGGCAAGAAGATGCCCGGCCGCATGGGCGGGAGCCGCGTCACGCAGCTCGGTCTCGTCGTGCACGAGGTCGACCCGGAGCGGAACCTCATGCTGATTCGCGGCTCTGTGCCCGGCTCGGCGAGCGGCATCGTGGAGATCAGGAGCGCGTGATGGCGGCGCCCAAGGCATCGGTGCTCGGCGCGGCGAAGGCGCGTGAGGTCTCGCTGGAGGCGTCCGTGTTCGCGGCGGACGTGAAGGCCCACCTCGTCCACGAAACGGTTCGCGCGGAGATGAACGCCGCGCGCGCTGCGACGCGCGGCGGCAAGAATCGCGCGCTCGTCCAGGGCGGTCGCTCCAAGCCGTGGCGCCAGAAGGGCACGGGCCGCGCCCGCGCCGGCACCACGCGTGCGCCGCAGTGGACGGGTGGCGGCATGGCGTTCCCGCCGAACAACCGCAACTTCGAGGTCAAGGTGAACCGCAAGGCTCGCCGGGCCGCGCTGCGCGGCGCCCTCTCCAGCCACGCGGGGAAGGGGACGCTCGCGCTCGTCGACGGCGCCGCCTTCGGCGACGCGCCGTCGACCCGCAAGGCCGCCGAGCTCCTCGAGGGCTTCTCCGAGCGGCCCACGCTCGTCGTCGCCACCGAGGACGAGGAGACCCTCGTCAAGTCGTTCCGGAACCTCGAGCGAGTTCTCGTGACCGTCCCGGCCGAGCTCGAGGTCGCAGGCGTCGTCTGGGCGCGCTCGCTGCTCGTCAGCGAAGCCGCGCTTCCGCTCGTGCTCGCGCGCGCCGGTGCCGGGGCGGCGACGAACGGGGAGGAGGCGGCGGAGTGAGCTTGCACCCGAACCAGGTTCTCCTCGCGCCGGTCGTCTCGGAGAAGAGCTACTCGCTCATCACCGACCGCAAGTACACGTTCCGCGTGCACGAGGACGCGCACAAGACGCAGATCCGTCAGGCCGTCGAGGAGCTCTTCGACGTCGAGGTGCAGAAGGTCAACGTTGTGAAGGTGCAGTCGAAGCCGAAGCGGCGCGGGTTCACGAAGGGCCGCCGGCCCGGCTGGAAGAAGGCGATCGTCCAGCTCAAGCCGGGCCACGAGATCGAGATCTTCGAAGGAGCCTCCGTATGAGAGCGGTCACTCCCGGCACATCTCGCACACCGGCTGCAACGCGTCGCATCGCGTCGTCCTCAGTCACGCTCGTACCTTTCCGGTACGAGCGCTCCCTACGTCCTGGCGCTGCTCGCGTTTCGCCGAGCCGGCGCACGATCTGTACCGGGAGCAACCGCTGATGGCGCTGAAGAAGTACAAGCCCACGAGCCCCGGCCGCCGCTTCATGGCGACCTCCGGTTTCGAGGAGATCACGAAGTCCGAGCCGGAGAAGTCGCTGCTCGAGCCGCTGACGAAGAAGGGCGGCCGCAACAACCGAGGCCGCATCACGACGCGGCACAAGGGCGGGGGCCACAAGCGACGCTTCCGCACGATCGACTTCAAGCGCGTGAAGGACGGTGTGCCCGCGAAGGTGGCCGCGATCGAGTACGACCCGAACCGCTCCGCGCGGATCGCGCTCCTGCACTACGCCGACGGCGCGAAGTCGTACATCCTCGCTCCGAACCGGCTTCGCGTCGGCGCGGTCGTGGAGTCCGGCCCCGAGGCGGACATCAAGCCGGGGAACGCCCTTCCGCTCCAGAACATCCCGACGGGGACGCTCGTCCACAACGTCGAGCTGAAGCCGGGCCAGGGCGGGCGCATGGCGCGCTCGGCAGGGTCTTCCGTCCAGCTCGTCGCGAAGGACGGCGACCACGGCGTGCTGCGGCTCCCCTCGGGCGAGCTGCGCCGCGTGCTGCTCACCTGCCGCGCGACCGTCGGCCAGGTCGGGAACACCGACCACGCGAACATCTCCGGCGGCAAGGCCGGTCGCAGCCGCTGGCTCGGGAAGCGCCCGGCCGTGCGCGGCTCGGCGATGAACCCGGTCGACCACCCGCACGGCGGCGGCGAGGGCAAGACGAAGGGCGGCCGCCATCCGGTCACCCCGTGGGGCGTCCCGACTCTCGGGAAGCGGACGCGCCGCAAGCACAAGGAGTCCGACAAGCTGATCGTCCGCGGCCGGCGCCGCGGGAAGGAGAAGAGGCGGTAGTGAGCAGGTCATCGAGAAAGGGGCCGTTCGTCCAGGACCGGCTCATGAGCCGGATCGAGGCGATGAACGCGAGCGGCGAGAAGCGGATGATCCGCACCTGGTCGCGCACGTCCACGATCTTCCCCGAGATGGTCGGGCACACGATCGCGGTCCACGACGGCCGCAAGCACGTGCCCGTCTTCGTCACGGAGCAGATGGTCGGCCACAAGCTGGGCGAGTTCGCCCCGACCCGGACCTTCCGGAGCCACTCCGGCGACCGGCAGGCCCAAGTGAAGAAACGGAGCTGAAGAAGCGGACATGAGCAAGACGGCGACAGACGACCGCATGCGCGTCAGGGCGCAGGCGAAGTGGGTGCGCACGTCGGCGCGCAAGGCGCGGATCGTGCTCGACCACATCCGCGGCCGCACCGTGCCCGAGGCGCGCACCGTGCTCGCGTTCACGACCCGCGCGGTCGCGACGGACATCGAGAAGGTGCTGCGCTCCGCCGTCGCGAACGCCGAGGCGAATCACGGGCTGGACGGCGACGAGCTGATCGTCGAGTCCGCGTACGCGGACGTCGGGCCGACGCTCAAGCGCTGGAAGCCGCGCGCCCGCGGCCGCGTCAACCGCATCCGCAAGCGCACGTGCCACGTCACGCTCGTGCTCGTGGAGCCGCCGGAGGTCGAGACCCGGCGCCGTCGCAGCACGGCCAAGCCGGCCGCCGAGGAGACGGCTCCCGCCGCCGACGAGACCGTCGAGACCACCGAGGCCGCCGAGAAGCCGAAGGCTTCGAGGCGCAAGAAGACGAAGGAAGGAGTCGCCGCCTAATGGGTCAGAAGGTGCACCCCGGTGGGTTTCGCGTGGGCGTGATCCACGACTGGAAGTCGAACTGGTGGACGGGCAAGAAGGAGTTCTCCGAGTACCTGCTCGAGGACGTCAAGATCCGCCGTCACATCCTCGGCAAGCTCTCGCACGCCGGGCTCTCCGACATTCTCATCCGCAAGGACAAGCAGCGGATCACGGTCGACATCTTCACGGCGCGGCCTGGGATCGTGATCGGCAAGTCGGGCGTCGAGGTGGACGCGCTGCGTCGCGACCTGCACGCGATCACGAAGAAGAACGTCCACATCAACATCAACGAGATCAAGCGTCCCGAGCTCGACGCGAAGCTCGTCGCGCAGTCCATCGCCGAGCAGCTCGAGAACCGCGTGAGCTTCCGCCGCGCGATGAAGCGCTCGCTCGCCTCGGCGATGCGCTCGGGCGCGCAGGGCATCAAGATCACGGCCGCGGGCCGCCTGACGGGCGGCGAGATGAGCCGCCGCGAGATGTACTCCGAGGGCCGGGTGCCGCTGCACACGATCCGCGCTGACATCGACTACGGGCAGGCCGAGGCCAAGACGAGCGCCGGCCAGGTCGGCGTGAAGGTCTGGATCAACAAGGGCGAGATCATGCCGGAGGGCTACGAGGGCGCCGGCCGCGGCGATTCGCGGCTCGGCGACCAGGACCAGGCGCGACGGCGGCGCGGCGCGTCGTCCGAGGGCCTGGGCGCCTCGCGCGAGGGCCGCGGGCGCGGCGTCGACCGCGAGGGGCTCGGCATCGTTCCGCGCAAGCGCCGCGGGCAGCGCCCCGGCGGCGGCCGTGGGCCCCAGCGCCCGCGCCGCGACATGACCGCCGATGCTCCCGAGGCCATGGCGCCGAAGACCCCGGTGGAGGCTCCGGCAGAGGCTCAGGCGGCGCCCGTCGAGCCCGAGATGCAGGCCCCGGCGGCTCCCGAGGCCGCTCCCGAGGTGGCCTCCGAGGCCGCACCGGAGGCGCCTGCCGCCGAGACGGAGGGCGAGAGCTGATGCTGATGCCGCGCAAGACGAAGTTCCGCCGCCAGCATCGCGGGCGGCGCACCGGCCTCTCGAAGGGGCAGACCGAGGTGCAGTTCGGCGAGTACGGCCTGAAGAGCCTCGAGGACGGGTGGGTGACCAACCGCCAGATCGAGGCGGCCCGCATCGCGGCGACCCGCAAGATCCGCAGGAGCGGGAAGGTCTGGATCAACCTCTTCCCCGACAAGCCGTACACGAAGAAGCCGGCCGAGACGCGCATGGGCTCCGGCAAGGGCTCGCCCGAGGGCTGGGTCGCCGTCGTGAAGCCCGGCCGCGTCATGTTCGAGCTCGCGGGCGTGGACGAGCCGCTCGCGAAGGAGGCGCTCCGCCTCGCCGGTCAGAAGCTGCCCGTCAAGACCAAGTTCGTGAAGAGGGAGGCCGATCTCTTTGAGAGCTAGCCAGCGTGCGGGAGCCCCTGGTTCCCCCACGAGCCCCCTCCTCGATCGCTGCGATCCGGTCGGCCGCGGCTCGGTTCCGCGACGCGACGCACGGAGGTACGCATGAAATCCAGGGAGCTGCGAGCCCTGACCGACGACGAGCTCGACCGGAAGATGGCCGAGACGCGGCAGGAGCTCTTCAACCTCCACTTCCAGACCGCCACCGGCGTGCTCGAGAACAGCGCACGCCTGCGGATGGCGAAGCGCGAGATCGCGCGCATCCTGACCGTCAAGAACGAGCGAGCGCGAGGACTGAATGCCAGTGGCTGACGAGAACGTGAACGAGACCGAAGAGACGCAGGCCGAGACGGCCGAGGAGCCCGTGGCCGAGGCACCGGAAGGACCCGAGGCCGAGGCAGAGGTCGCCGACGCCCCCGCCGAGGAGCCGGTCGCCGAGGAGGCACCCGCTGAGGACGTCGACGTGCCCGCCGCGGAAGCGCCCGAGGATGCTCTCGCGGCCGAGGCCGACGCGCCGGCCGCAGATCCCGGTGCTGAGGCACCCGCCGAGGCTGCCGAGGAGGCGCCGGCCGAGCCTGCCCGCAAGCGGAAGAAGAAGCGCCTCCCGCGCTCGCTCCGCCCCGCGCGCACGCGCCGCCAGCGCGTCCCCTCGGCCGAGCGCAAGCCGATCACGCGCCTGCCCAAGCCGGAGCACGAGCGCGGCCGGCGCCAGGAGCGGCAGGGCACGGTCGTGTCCGCCTCCGCGGACAAGACGATCGTCGTCCGCGTCGACACCGTGAAGGCGCACCCGATGTACAAGAAGGTCATCCGCCGCAGCACGAAGCTGCACGCGCACGACGAGGAGAACGTGGCGAAGGTCGGCGACGTCGTCCGCATCGTCGAGACGCGGCCGCTGTCGAAGTTGAAGCGCTGGCGGCTCCAGGAAGTCGTGGAGGCCGCGAAGTGATCCAGCAGGAGTCCCGCCTGAAGGTCGCCGACAACACCGGTGCGCGCGAGCTCCTGTGCATCCGCGTGCTCGGTGGGTCGCACCGGCGCTACGCGCGGGTGGGCGACACGATCATTGCTACCGTGAAGTCGGCCACGCCCCAGGGCGCGGTCAAGAAGGGCGAGGTCGTGCGCGCGGTCGTCGTGCGGACGAAGAAGCCCTACGGCCGGGACGACGGCACGCTCATCGGCTTCGACGAGAACGCCGCCGTCCTCATCGATCCCCAGTCGAACCCACGCGGGACGCGGATCTTCGGACCGGTCGCGCGCGAGCTCCGCGAGAAGAACTTCATGAAGATCGTCAGCCTGGCCCCGGAGGTCCTGTAGCTCATGGCAGTGAAGATGAAGGTCAAGAAGGGCGACCTCGTCCAGATCATCACCGGCAAGGACCGCGGCAAGCGGGGCCGCGTCATCGAGGCGCGGCCGGCGGAGCGTCGCGTCATCGTCGAGAACCTGAACGTCGCGAAGCGGCACCAGCGGCCGCGCCCCATCCGGGACAGCTCGCGGATGGGCGGTGCGCAGATCCTGCCGGGCGGGATCATGGACAAGCCGGCGCCGGTGCCAGTCTCGAACGTCATGGTCGTCTGCCCCGTCTGCGGGAACCCGACACGCGTCGGGATCGCGGAGAAGGACGCGAAGGGCGGCACCGTCCGCGTCCGCGTCTGCAAGCGCGAGGGCTGTGGAGAGGAGCTCGACCGGTGAGCGTCGTCGAGACCCCGACCCCGGAGACCTACGTGCCGCGCCTCAAGGAGCGGTACGAGAGCGAGATCCGCCCGCGGCTCCAGGAGGAGCTCGGCCTCTCGTCCGTGATGCAGGTCCCGCGGGTCACGAAGATCACGCTGAACATGGGCGTCGGCGAGGCGAAGACCGACGCGAAGGCGCTGGACGCCGCGATCGAGGAGCTCACGCTCATCTCCGGGCAGCACGCGCAGGTGCGCCGGGCGACGAAGTCGATTGCGAGCTTCAAGCTCCGCGAGGGCATGCCGGTCGGCGCGCGCGTGACGCTGCGCGGGACGCGGATGTACGAGTTCCTCGACCGGTTGAGCTCGATCGCGCTGCCGCGCATCCGCGACTTCCGCGGGCTCGACCCCGGCTCGTTCGACGGCCGCGGGAACTACTCGATCGGCATCCGCGAGCAGATCATCTTCCCGGAGATCGACTACGACAAGGTCCCGTCCATTCGCGGGCTGGACGTCGCGATCACGACCTCGGCGCAGACGGACGAGCACGGGCTCGCGCTCCTCGCGGCCCTCGGGCTCCCGTTCGCCGGAGAACGAAGGACGGAGGCGTAAGACGTGGCCAAGAAGTCGCTCGTCGTCAAGCAGCAGCGCGGCTCGAAGTACAAGGTGCGCGAGTACACGCGCTGCACGAAGTGCGGCCGCCCGCGCGCGGTGTACAAGAAGTTCGGGGTCTGCCGGATCTGCCTGCGGGAGCTCGCCCACCAGGGCGCGATCCCGGGCATGACGAAGTCGAGCTGGTAGGAGGAACGATGCTCACCGATCCCATCGCCGACATGCTCACGCGGATCCGGAACGCCAACCGGGCGCTGCACGAGACCGCCTCGATGCCGACCTCCAGGATGAAGGAGGAGATCGCCCGCATCCTCGAGGAGGAGGGTTACATCGCGGGGTACCGCGTCGTCGAGACGAACGACGAGCAGGGAAACGCCCTCCCGTACAAGACTCTCGTCATCGAGCTCAAGTTCGCCCGCGACCGGCGGCGCGTCATCACTGACCTGAAGCGCGTCTCCAAGCCGGGCCGGCGCGTGTACGCGGGCAAGGACCGGCTGCCGCGCGTTCTCGGCGGGCTCGGCACCGCGATCATGTCCACCTCGACCGGCGTCATCACCCACCGCCAGGCCGCGGAGCGCGGCGTGGGCGGCGAGGTGATCGCCTTCGTCTGGTAGGCGGGCCCTGGATGTCGCGAATCGGACGCAAGCCCATCGAGCTGCCGTCGGGTGTGATGGTGGCGCTCTCGCCCGGGCGCGTGCAGGTGAACGGGCCGCTCGGCGAGCTCTCGCAGGTCGTGCCCGCGCGCATGCAGATCGAGAAGACCGACTCGGAGATCACCGTGTCGCGCCCGACCGAGCGCGGCGAGGACCGCGCGCTGCACGGTCTCACGCGCACACTCATCGCGAACATGGTCGAGGGCGTCACGAAGGGCTTCGAGAAGCACCTCGAGATCCAGGGCGTCGGCTACCGCGCGCAGCTGAAGGGCCGCGACCTCGAGCTCGCGGTCGGCTACTCGCATCCGGTCACGATCACGCCGCGCGAGGGGATCGAGTTCGAGGTGCCCGCGCCGACGCAGGTGATCGTGAAGGGCATCGACAAGCAGAAGGTGGGCCAGACCGCGGCCGAGATCCGCAAGGTCCGCCCGCCCGAGCCGTACAAGGGCAAGGGCATCCGCTACCGCGACGAGCACGTGAGACGCAAGGTTGGGAAGCGCGCATGAGCACGATGACGAAGCGCCAGGCGCGGGAGCGCCGCCACCGCCGGGTGCGCGGGAAGGTCGCGGGGACGGCCGAGCGGCCTCGCCTCGTCGTGTTCCGCTCGAACCGCGGGATCTTCGCGCAGCTCGTCGACGACGAGACCGGGCGCACGCTCGCGGCCGCGGGCTGGAACTCGCTCGGGAAGCTCTCCGGCTCGAAGGTCGAGCAGGCGGCAGAGGTCGGCAAGGCGCTCGGCAAGGCGGCGAAGGCCGCGGGCGTCGAGACGTGCGTCTTCGATCGCGGCGGCTACCTCTACCACGGACGCGTGAAGGCCCTCGCCGAGGCCGCGCGCGAGGAAGGACTCAGGTTTTGAGCAGCAGAGAAGTGGCTGACACCCGCGAGCTGAAGGAGCGGGTCATCGAGATCAACCGCGTCGCGAAGGTCGTGAAGGGCGGCCGGCGGTTCTCGTTCACCGCGCTCGTCGTCATCGGCGACGAGGTCGACCGCGTCGGCCTCGGCTACGGGAAGGCGCGCGAGGTGCCGCTCGCCATCTCGAAGGCGGTCGAGGACGCGAAGAAGAACCTCTTCACCGTCCCGAAGCACGGGCAGACGATCACGCACGAGATCGTCGGGCGGTTCGACGCCGCGCGCGTCGTCCTCCGGCCCGCGAGCGAGGGGACCGGCGTCATCGCCGGCGGCGGCGTCCGCGCCGTGCTCGAGCTCGCCGGGATCCGCGACGTGCTCGCGAAGAGCCTCGGCACCACCACGCCGATCAATATGACGCGCGCCACCGTCCAGGGGCTGCGCAGCCTCGTCCGCCCCGAGGACGTGGCCCAGCTCCGCGGCAAGACGATCTCCGAGGTCCTGCCCTGGAAGCCGCCCGTCGAAGAGACCGAGACCGAGACCGAGATCGAGGCCGCTTCCGCCGCGCCGGAGGCAGCGCCCGCCGAGCCTGAGGCGGAGGCAGCGCCCGCCGAGGCCGTCGCCGAGCCCGCCGAGGAGCAGGAGGAGCCTGCCTCGTGAGCGCGCTGAAGGTCACGCAGGTCCGCAGCGCCGTCGGGCAGTCGCAGCGCCACCGCGGCACGCTCCGTGCGCTCGGGCTCGGGAAGATCGGCCGCACGGCCGAGCACCGGGACTCACCGGAGCTCCAGGGGATGCTCCGCCAGGTCGCGCACCTCGTCCGCGTCGACGGGAAGGAGGCGTGATGGCCGACGAGCTGTCGCTGTCGAACCTCTCACCCGCGCAGCCGCGCAAGGCCCGCAAGCGGGTCGGCCGCGGGCTGGGCTCCGGCAAGGGCCGCTACTCCGGCCGCGGGATCAAGGGCCAGAAGTCGCGCGCCGGCTCGCACACGATGCCGGCGGGGTTCGAGGGCGGCCAGACGCCCATCGACATGCGCCTCGGCAAGCTCCGCGGCAACACGTCGGCGGACGCGATGCCGATCGGCCCGTTCCGCACGTACAGCCAGCCGGTCAACGTCCGCGACCTCGAGCAGCGGTTCGACGCGGGCGCGGAGGTGACGCCGGAGGCGCTCAAGGCGGCCGGGCTCGTGCGCAAGCTCTCCGTCGACGTCAAGATCCTCGGCCAGGGCGACCTGACGAAGTCGCTGACGGTCAGCGCGCACGGGTTCTCGAAGTCCGCGGTCGAGAAGATCGAGGCCGCAGGCGGGTCCGTGACCTGGCTGCGCGGCGAGCCGGTGAAGAAGAAGAAGCGCAAGCGCCACAAGGCCGCTGCGCCCGCTCCCGAGGCGGACGAGCCGGAGGCCGAGGTCACGGACGAGGCGGCCGACGAGCCCGCCGAGGACGAGCCCGCGGAGGCCGAGGGCTAGCCCTTGTTCTCCTGGCTCGCGAACGCCTGGCGCGTCCCGGAGCTCCGGAGGCGCGTCCTCTTCACGGCGATGATCCTCGCCGTGTACCGGCTCGGGTCGTGGATCCCGGCGCCGGGCGTGAACTCGGAGACGATCCAGAACTACTTCAGCTCGTCGGGCGCGGGCGGCACCGTCCTCGGCCTGCTCGACCTCTTCTCGGGCGGCGCGCTGTCGCAGTTCTCGCTCTTTGCGCTCGGGATCATGCCGTACATCACGGCCTCGATCATCCTCCAGCTGATGACCGTGGTCATCCCGAAGCTCGGCGAGCTCCAGAAGGAGGGCGAGGCCGGCTACGCCAAGATCACGCAGTACACGCGCTACCTGACCATCGTGCTCGCGGCGGCGCAGGCGACGGGCTACGCGTTCCTCTTCCGGAGCCAGGGCGCGCTCGAGGCGGGCTCGGGCGAGCTCGTCCTCATCATCACGACGCTCACGGCCGGCACCGCCCTCCTCATGTGGATGGGCGAGCTGATCACGAAGCGCGGGATCGGCAACGGGATCTCGATCCTCATCTTCGCGTCGATCCTCGTCGGCGCCCCGCTCGGCATCGCCGCGTGGTGGAACGGCGGGCCGATGGAGAAGCTGTTCTACCCGCTGATCGCACTCGGGATCGTCGCAGCCGTCGTCTTCGTGCAGGAGGGGCAGCGCAGGATCCCGATCCAGTACGCGAAGCGGATGGTGGGTCGCCGCATGACGGCGGGCGGCTCCACCTACCTGCCGCTGCGCGTGAACATGGCCGGCGTCATCCCGATCATCTTCGCGGCCGCGATCCTCGCCTTCCCGCCGACGATGGCCCAGTACTTCCCGGGGACGCGGGACTTCGTCAACGAGTACTTCCAGCCGAACGACTGGATCTACCTGTTGACCCAGGGGATGATGATCGTCCTCTTCACCTACTTCTACACGGCCGTGCAGTTCAACCCGGTGGACCAGGCGGACAACCTCCGCCGGCACGGCGGGTACATCCCGGGCATCCGGCCCGGCCCCCCGACTGCGCAGTACCTCGACCGCGTGCTCTCGCGGCTGACGCTGCCGGGGTCGCTGTTCCTGGCCACGGTTGCCACGCTTCCGAGCCTCTTCATCGCCTACGGCGGCTTCTCGCAGGCGAGCGCCGGGGCGCTCGGCGGCACGTCGGTCCTGATCGCGGTCGGCGTCGCCCTCGACACGATGCGCCAGATGGAGTCGCAGATGATGATGCGCTCCTACGAGGGCTTCCTCCGGTAGCGCCTGCGCCCATGCGAGTACTGATCCTGGGGCCGCAGGGGTCCGGAAAGGGGACGCAGGCGAAGCGGATCGCGGCGGCGCACGGCATGCCGCACGTCGCGACCGGGGACATCCTGCGCGCGGCGGTCGCGGACGGGAGCGAGCTCGGGCTGCGGGTGGCCCCGATCCTCGAGCGCGGCGACCTCGTGCCGGACGACCTCATGGTCGACCTCATCCGCGAGCGGCTCGCGGTCGAGGACGGGTTCGTGCTCGACGGCTTCCCGCGGACGGTGCCGCAGGCGGAAGCGCTCGACTCGATGCTCGAAGAGATCGAGAAGCCGCTCGACGTCGTGCTCCTCCTCGAGGTCTCGGACGAGGTCGCGCTCGAGCGGCTCGTCCAGCGCGGCGCGATCGAGCACCGCGCGGACGACGAGCCCGATGCGATTCGGACCCGGTTGCGCCACTACCACGCTCTCACCGAGCCGGTCGTCGAGCGCTACCGCGCAGCAGGCATGCTCGTCGCCGTGGACGGCGAGCAGGGTGTGGACGAGGTCGGCGCCGACATCGAGCGCGCACTGGGCGCCGTGGGAGCGCGCCGGTGATCATCCGCAAGAGCCCGCGGGAGATCGAGAGGATCGCGGCCGCCGGCGCCGTGGTCGCGGAGACGATCGCGCACGTCGGGTCGCTGCTCGCGCCGGGCGTCACGACCGCGGAGCTCGACGACGCGGCCGGGGCGTTCATCCGCTCGCGCGGCGGCATCCCGACCTCCGAGGGCTACAAGGGCTACCCGAAGGCGATCTGCATCTCGCCGAACGCCGTCGTCGTGCACGGGATCCCGGGGGCCTACGTCGTGGCGGACGGCGACCTCGTCACGATCGACGTCGGCGTCACGCTCGACGGTGCGATCGCCGACAGCGCGTACACGTTCGGCGTCGGGGAGATCGGCCCGGAGGCGCAGCGGCTGCTCGACGTCGCGCAGGACGCGCTCGCGGCGGGGATCGCCGAGGCGCAGGTCGGCAACCGCGTGGGGGACATCTCGCACGCCGTCCAGGCTGTCGTGGAAGGCGCCGGGCTCTCGGTCGTCCGCAGCCTCGTCGGGCACGGCGTCGGGCGCCACTACCACGAGGACCCGCACATCCCGAACTTCGGGGAGCCGGGCCGCGGCCCGCGCCTGTCCGAGGGCATGACGATCGCGATCGAGCCGATGATCACGGCGGGCGGATCGGAGATCGTCGTCGACCGCGACGGCTGGACGATCACGACCGAGGACGGCTCGCTGGCCGCCCATTTCGAGCACACGGTCGCGATCACGGCTGACGGCCCGAGGATCCTCACGCCGCGCGTCGGCGTCCCCGAGCGCGGAGTCCAGGTCTAGGGCGGGACGCGAGGCGTGTGGTACCATGCCCAGCCGCGGCGCGGGCTGCGAGTTCGTGCCGCCGTCATGTTGTGGGAGCGGTGCCGCGCTCGGCGCGCTCCCGAAGCGACGTAGAGGTGTCGGAATCGTCCCTGGAGGTCCGGTAGAAGCAGTGGCAGTGAAGGAAGAGAAGATCGAGGTCGAAGGCGAGGTCGTCGAGGCGCTCCCCAGCACGATGTTCCGGGTGCAGCTCGAGGACGGTCACAGCGTGCTCGCCAAGATCTCGGGGAAGATGCGCAAGCACTACATCCGCATCCTCCCGGGCGACCGTGTCAAGGTCGAGCTCTCTCCCTACGACCTGACCCGCGGCCGGATCACGTTCCGACTCAAGTAGAGCAATGAAAGTACGCCCTTCCGTGAAGCCGATGTGCGAGCGCTGCCGTGTCGTCAAGCGACACGGGCGGACGATCGTCATCTGCTCGAACCCGCGGCACAAGCAAAGGCAGGGGTAGCCACGTGGCACGCATCGCCGGCGTCAACCTCCCGACGCAGAAGCGGCTCGAGATCGGCCTGACCTACATCTTCGGGATCGGTCACTCGACCGCGAAGAAGATCATCCGCGAGCTCGAGCTCGATCCGGACCAGAAGATCCGCGACCTCACCGACGAAGAGGTCACGAAGCTCCGCGCGTACATCGACGGCGAGCTCCAGGTCGAGGGCGACCTGCGCCGCGAGCGGCAGCAGGCACTCAAGCGCCTCGCCGAGATCGGCAGCTACCGCGGGATCCGGCACCGCCGCAGCCTGCCCGTCCGCGGGCAGCGCACGAAGACGAACGCGCGGACTCGCAAGGGCCCGTCGAAGGCCGTGGGCCGCGGGAAGAAGAAGTAGTGGCTCCTCCGCGCAGATCAGCGGCCCGGGGACGCACCAGGCGCCGGGTCAAGAAGAACATCGCCATCGGACAGGCGCACATCAAGACGTCGTTCAACAACACGATCGTCACGCTCACCGACCGCGAGGGCAACGTCATCGTCTGGGAGTCCGCCGGCTCGGCCGGCTTCAAGGGCTCGCGGAAGTCGACGCCGTTCGCCGCCCAGGTGACCGCGGACAACGCCGCGCGCAAGGGGATGGAGCACGGCCTCCAGAAGGTCGAGGTGTTCGTGAAGGGCCCGGGCTCCGGTCGCGAGACGGCGATCCGGTCGCTCCAGGCCGCCGGGCTCGAGATCCTCGGTGTCAAGGACGTCTCCCCGCAGGCGCACAACGGCGTCCGGCAGAAGAAGCGGAGGCGCGTCTAGTGGCTCGCGATCTTGGCCCCAAGTGCCGCATGTGCCGCCGTGAGGGCATCAAGCTCTTCCTCAAGGGCGAGCGCTGCCTGACCGAGAAGTGCGCGGTCGAGCGCCGCTCGTACCCGCCGGGCGAGCACGGGCGCGGCCGCATCAAGCAGAGCGAGTACCTGCTCCAGCTCCGCGAGAAGCAGAAGGCGCGGCGCTACTACGGGCTGCTCGAGAAGCAGTTCCGGAACACGTACGAGAAGGCGAGTCGCGGCCAGGGGGCCCCGGGCGAGAACCTGCTCCGGATGCTCGAGACGCGGCTCGACAACGTCGTCTACCGGCTCGGTTTCGCGGGCTCGCGCGCGCAGGCGCGGCAGCTCGTGCGCCACGGCCACTTCCGCGTCAACGGGCGGCGCGTCAACATTCCGAGCTACGGCGTGAAGCAGGACGACGTCATCTCGCTCAAGCCGGGCAGCCCCGTCGAGCAGCTCGTCCGCGACGCGACCGATCTCACGGCGTCCGTCGCGCCCTGGCTCCAGGCCGACCACGAGGGCCTGACGGGCCAGGTGCTCCGGTACCCGGAGCGGGACGAGATCGACGTGCCCGTCCAGGAGTCGCTCATCGTCGAGCTCTACTCGAAGTAGGGGCGAGGCTCGCCTCGCCCTCTCGAACGTCGAACGCAACGCAGAAAGGATCGCTTTGGCCACACGCACCAGCCTGATGGAGTTCCAGGTCCCGCGGATCGCCCACGAGGAGGCGGACGACCATCGCGGGGTCTTCCAGATCGAGCCGCTCGACCGCGGCTTCGGTCACACGTTCGGGAACTCGCTGCGCCGCGTGCTGCTCTCGTCGCTCGAGGGCGCGGCGGTGACGGCGGTGAAGATCGAGGGCGTCGCCCACGAGTTCACGACGCTTCCCGGAGTCCGCGAGGACGTGATCGACATCATCCTCAACCTCAAGAACCTGGTCGTGCTGCTGCACGGCGCATCGCCCGAGATCGAGGTGTACATCGCGAAGAAGGGTGCGGGCGTCGTGACGGCTGCCGACATCGAGGCGCCGGCCGACCTCGAGATCCTCAACCCGGAGCTCGAGATCGCGCACGTCTCCGACAAGGGCAAGCTGGAGATGACGCTCACGATCGGCCGCGGCCGCGGCTACGTTCCGGCGGAGATGAACCGCGGCCCGGAAACGACGATCGGCGTCGTCCCGATCGACTCGATCTTCTCGCCGGTGCGCCGCGTGGCGTACGAGGTGGAGGCGGCTCGTGTCGGGCAGCGCACGGACTACGACAAGCTCGTCCTCGACGTCACCACGGACGGCTCGGTCAGCCCGCGCGACGCGATCGCCGAGGCAGCCGAGATCCTCATCCGGCAGCTCGCGATCTTCACCGACCTCGACCGCATCGAGGGCTTCGCAGAGGTTCAGGCGGAGACGGCTGCTGAGGCGCCCGTCTCGCACGGGATGGAGAACTTCCCGATCGAGGAGCTCGAGCTCGGCGTCCGCTCGTACAACTGCCTCAAGCGGGTCGGGATCGAGACGATCGGCGATCTCACGTCGAAGTCGGAGTCGGAGCTGGTCGCGATCCCGAACTTCGGTCGCAAGTCGATCGAGGAGGTTCGCGAGGCGCTCGCGACCCATGGTCTGCTGCTGAAGGGCGAGGAGTAGCAGGCAGATGCGGCACGCGCGCTCCGGGAAGAAGCTGGGTCGCGATCCGGCGCATCGCAAGGCGCTCTACTCGAACCTCGCGGGCGCGCTGATCGAGCACGGCCGCATCCAGACGACGGACGCGAAGGCGCGGGCCGTGAAGCCGTTCGCCGAGAAGATGATCACCCTGGGCAAGCGCGGCGACCTGCACGCGCGCCGGCAGGCGCTCGCCGCGCTTCGCTCGAACGACGTCGTGCACCGGCTCTTCGCCGACGTCGCGCCGCGCTTCTCCGACCGGCCCGGCGGCTACACACGGATCGTGAAGCTCGGGCCGCGCGCCGGCGACGCCGCGAACATGGTCTATCTCGAGCTCGTCGACTACGAGCCCGTCGCGACGCCGCTCTCGCTGCGTCGCCCGCCGCAGCCCGAGGACGAGCAGCCCGAGGCGTAGGGACGGGGCTCGCCCTCTACGCAGGGCGCCACCGCAGCCAAGTTACAAGTTGTAACTTGGCTCCTCGGTGCTCTTCCTCGTCGCGGTCCTACTCGCGATCTTCGTGCTCCCCCACCCCTGGGGGCTCGTTGCGGTCGTCGTCGCGGGCCTGCTCGAGATAGCGGAGACCGGCCTCTTCCTCTGGTGGTCGCAGCGGCGGCGCGCGACGGTCGGAGTCGAGTCGCTCGTCGGGCGTCAGGGCGTCGTGCTCTCCGCCCTTCGGCCCGAGGGCCAGGTGAAGGTGGACGGGGAGATCTGGCGTGCGCGCTGCGACGGCGGCTGCCAGACAGGCTCACGGGTGGTCGTGCGCGCCGTCGACGGGCTGACGCTCGAGGTGGATCCAGCGTAGCGCGCCGCGGTCGGTACGCTGGCCGGGTGCGCCTGCTCGGCCTCGCGCTCGTCGGCCTCGCTGTCGTGCCGCTCGCGGGGGCGGCGTCGGCCCAGTGGGACTCCCGCGCGCCGATGCCGCTCGCGCGCACGGAGGTGGCGGCGGCGACGGTGGGGAAGGAGATCGCGGTGCTCGGCGGCTTCACCCTCGACGGCGGGGCTTCGAGGCGGGCGGACGCGTACGATCCGGTCCGGAACCGCTGGCGGCGGCTGCCCGACCTCCCGGTCGGCGTGCACCACTCGATGGCCGTCGGCGCGCGCGGGCAGCTGTACGCCCTCGGCGGCTACACCGTGAAAGGCGTCGCGCTTCCGTCGTTCCACGTCCTCGAGGGCCGCACGTGGCGCCGGCTGCCGCGCATGCCGTTCCCGCGGGCGGCGGCCGGGGCCGCGCTCGCGAACGGGAAGATCGTCGTCGCCGGCGGCGTCGCGGCGCAGGGCCGGCTGGCGAAGAACGCGCTCGCCTTCGACCTGAGGACGCGGCGCTGGTCGGTGCTCCCCGGGCCGACCCCGCGCGAGCACCTGGGCGTGACGTCGTTCGCCGGGACCGTGTATGCGGTCGCGGGCCGCACGGCGGGGATCGACACGAACCTCCTCGCGTTCGAGTCGTACCGGCCGGGCGACAAGCGCTGGACACGCCTGCCTCCGGTGCCCGACCCGCGCGGCGGGACGGGGGCCGCGGCGCTGCGCGGTCAGGTCGTGTCGGTCGGGGGCGAGGAGCCGCAGGGGACGATCAAGGAGGTGCTGGTCTACCGGATCGCCACGCGCCGCTGGTCGCAGCTCCCGGACCTGCCGACGCCGCGCCACGGGCTCGGCGTCGCCGCGCTGGGCGGCCGCGTGTTCGTGATCGGCGGCGGCACCGAGCCGGGGCTCACGGTGAGCACCGCGAACGAGTCGCTCGCGATCCCGCGCCCGGAGGGCGGTGCCGAGCGCGGAGCCGGGGTGGAGCGATCGAGGTGCGAGGGGCGGTTCCTCAGCGGATCCGCGTGCGGATGACGCGCGGAGCTTCGCCCGGCACCGCGACGGTCAGCACGAGCGTGTCCCTCGCCCGGACGAACGACGCGCCGGAGGCGGTGAGCCGCGCGCGGATGCTCACCGCGCGTCCGTACGCGCCCCTCGCCGACCCGGTGGCGACCACGCGGCCGCGGACGGTGGCGCGGGCGGAGCAGACCCCGTCCGCGCCCAGGACGCACGTGACGACGAGCGTGCGCGTCCTTCGCAAGCTCGTGAGGCCGATGGCCGTGGGCGCCGAGACGCTCGGACGTGCGGCGATCCGGGACTGGGCAGGTCGGCCGGCACGGAACGACGGGCCGAGCGCGCGCACGGTGACGACGGCCGACGTGCGTGCGTTGACGCCAGTGACGAGCAGGGAGCGGCGGCTCTGCTTCAGCACCCTGGTGGTGAGCCGGCCGTCCCCGAGCGCGATTCGCAAGCGATAGGCGGACGCGCCGCGCACGGCACCCCAGCGCACTGAGAGCCCGCGGGCGGTTCGCGACGTCACGACGCGCGGCGCTGGGAGGACGAGCGGGGCGGGGGAACGGAACCGTGCGACGGTCTCCGTCCGGATCGGGATGCCGCTCGACTCCACGATCGCGTCGATCCGGCGAGCTCCGGCGCGGCCGTCGGCGAGCGTGAAGCGGATCGTCCCGCTCGCGCTCGTCGTGCTTCCGACCAGGCTCTCGACTCCCCGCCCGCGCTCGACGAAGCTCACGCGCTGACCCTTCTCGAGCATCGCGGTGTAGCGAAGCACGCGCTCGTGGCCGGAGCCGGCGAGTCGTGCGGACACGATGCGGGCGGGCAGCGGGAACGCCTGCGGCTCGGCGACGTAGAGCTCGCGCTTCTCCGGCTTCTCGACAGCGGTGTGCTTGAAGCAGCCCTTAGCGGCCACGGCTTCCGCGATGCCCAGCGCCACGATCTTCGGGCATGTGAGCACGAGCGCGAGCAGATCGAGCGGTGCCAGGTTCTGCGAACAGGCTCCGACCGTCACGTCCGCCGGGATCGCCGGGGAGCCGGAGGGTGGCGGCGCCGGCGACCCCGAGACGAAGATCGTCGCCTTCGCGAAGCTCGTCGCACCCTGGGAGGAGACTGCCATCGCCCCGACCGCGTACGTGCCGGGCTTCCCGTACACGGCGCCCGCCTTGGCATCCTGCTCGCACTTCGTCTCGAAGCTGCCGTTGCCGTCGAGGTCGAAGGCGAACGAGACGATGTCGCCGGTCGACCCGGAGGCGTCGAGCGTCGCGAGCCCGCCGGGCGCCACCTGCTGTGTGGCGGCGAGGCGCAGGGTCGGCGGGGCGGGGCCGCTGACGACGGTCCAGGAGCGGGCGTCGGAGCCCAGGGCGGTTCCCCGCTGGTCGTAGGCGCGGACGAGGAACCGGTGCGGGCCGAGTGCGAGCCCCGTGTACGTGACGGGTGACGTGCCCGCTGCAGACGGTCGTCGGGCACGTAGCCATGCCCGACGCGTAGGGCTCACGCTCCCATCGTAGGAGCGGCTCCCGCCTCTGTCCATCCGTGCGGCGCTCAGGCGTCCCAGGCGACCGGGAGCGAGGCGAGGCTGCGGAAGATCGGGACCGGGCGCCAGTAGAGGTCGTCCTCGGCGATCGCGAGGCGCAGGCCCGGGAGCCGGTCGAGGAGCTTCGTGAGGGCGATCTCGGTCTCGAGCTTCGCGAGCGGCGCTCCCAGGCAGTAGTGCGGGCCGCGCCCGAAGCCGACGTGCCGCACGTCCTCGCGCGTCACGTCGAGCGTCCCGGCGTCGAGGAAGCGCGACTCGTCGCGGTTCGCTGAGCCGATGACGGCGATGACGAGGTCGCCGCGCGCGATCCGTTCGCCGCCGAGCTCGACGTCGTCCGCGGCCCAGCGCGTGATCGTCCGCTCGACGGGGCTGTCGAAGCGCAGCAGCTCGTCGACCGCGGGCGGCACCAGCGAGCGGTCGGAGCGCAGCGCGGCGAGCTGGTCGGGGTGCGTCAGGAGCGCGTGCACGGCGTTCGTGATCAGGCTCACCGTCGTCTCGTGACCGGCCACGATCAGGAGGACGGCCATCGAGTAGAGCTCGTTCTCGCTCAGGTGGTCGCCCTGCTCCTCGGCCTGGACGAGCGCGCTCACGAGGTCGTCCGTCGGCCGGGCGCGGCGCTCGCGGAAGAGGTCGTCGAGATACGCGACGAACTCGTTCGTGTGCCGTGAGAACTGCTCGCGCAGCTCGTCCGTGAGCGGGGGGAGGACGAAGGTGTTCGACCAGACACGGAAGCGGTCGCGGTCCTCCACCGGGATGCCGAGCAGCTCGGCGATGACGGTGATCGGGAGCGGGAACGCGAAGTCGTCCACGAGGTCCATCGAGCCGTGCGGCGCGACGGCGTCGAGCAGCTCGTCCGCGATCTCCTCGATCCGCGGGCGTAGCCCCTCGATCATCCGCGGCGTGAACGCCTTCGTGACGAGGCGCCGGAGCCGCCGGTGATCCTCGCCGTCCTGCGTGAGGAGGTGCGTGCTGACGCGCTCGTCCAGCGGGAGCGGGCTCTCGTCCTCGCGGCGGCGCAGCTCGTCCGGGGTGAGCGCGAGCGCCGGGTCGAGGACGAAGCGCTCGTTGTCGGTGAGCAGTGCGACGACGTCGTCGTAGCGGGTGACGAACCAGATCGGCGTCTCGCCGTCGAGGCCGGGCTGGAGGTGCACGGGGTCGCGCTCGCGCATGCGCGCGTAGGTCTCGTAGGTCGCCCGCCGGAAGTCGTGGCTGTAGAGGTCGTATTTGGCCGCCCCCGCCATGAGCGACGCCATGATGTCACGTCATGAAGCTGAAGCTCGCACTCGAGTACGACGGGACCGGGTTCCGCGGCTGGGCGCGGCAGCCCGGCGAGCGCACGGTCGAGGGCGTCGTGCGGGAGGCGCTCGACGCGGTGTTCCCGCGCTGGGACGGGCTCGGGGTCGCCGGGCGGACGGACGCCGGCGTGCACGCGACCGGGCAGGTGGCGAGCGTCGACGTGGAGGGCGGCCCTCCCGTGGAGGCGGCAGCGGAGGCACTCACAGCAGCGCTTCCCGAGGACGTGGCGGTGCTCGCGGCGGAGGAGGCGGACGCCGAGTTCCACGCGCGCTTCTCGGCGCGGTCGCGCTCGTACCGCTACCGCGTGCTGGCGCGGCGCGCGCGGGCGCCGCTGGAGGCGCGGCGGGCGCTCTGGTGGCCGCGGCCGGCGGATCTCGATGCGCTGCGCGCGGCCGCTTCGCTGCTCAGGGGGGAGCACGACTTCCGGGCGTTCACCCCTGCCGAGACGCAGCACGACGTCTTCCGGCGCGAGGTTCACGCGGCGGCGTGGGCGAGCGACGGCGACCGGCTCGACTTCACGATCACGGCCGAGAGCGTCCTCCGGCACATGGTGCGAACGCTCGTCGGGACGATGCTCGAGCTCGGCCCCGAGGCGCCGGCGCGGATCGGGGAGCTCCTGGAGGGCCGCCCCCGCTCGGAGGCCGGTCTCACCGCCCCACCCTGGGGCCTCTACCTCGAGCGGGTGGAGTACCGAACATAAAAACCGGTGTCAGACACCCTCTTTGTCAAGGGGCAACCGTGCCAACTGTGTGTCAACCGTTCCACAGGCGAGACCCGCGTAGGGCCGGGAATCGCCGATTGGTACGCCGTCGCTTGTCCACCGTGGCCGTGTCCGCATTGCTCACGTCGGCTCCGGCCAGGCAGGCGGTGTCTGACACCGGTGGCCGACTAGCATCGGGGCGATGCGCTTCCCGGTCGTCCTTTTCGACCTCGACGGCACGCTGATCGACTCAGGGCCGATCATCCTCGCGTCCATGCGGCACGCGACCAAGACCGTCCTCGGGCGCGAGATCGCGTACGAGGAGCTCGCGGCCACCGTCGGCGGGCAGGGGCTCGTGTCGCAGATGCAGGCGCTCGACCCCGACCGGGTCGACGAGCTGCTCGAGGCGTACCGGCTGCACAACGACCCGCTGCACGACACGCTCGAGGCGTTCGACGAGGTGCTTGCGCTCGTGCCGCGTTTCCGCGACGAAGACAGGAAGCTCGGCATCGTCACCGCGAAGCGTCACCGCACCGTCGCCCTCGCCGCCGCGCGCTTCCCCGAGCTCAAGCGCTTCGACGTCGTCATCGGGTACGAGGACACCGAGCGCCACAAGCCCGACCCCGAACCGGTGCTCGCCGCGCTCGAACGTCTCGGCGCGGCCGCCTCCGATGCGGCGTACGTCGGCGACTCGCCGTTCGACATCCGGGCCGGCAAGGCCGCGGGCGCGTTCGCCGTCGCCGTCGGATGGGGAGGGATCCACGCCGACGAGCGCCTGCTCGCCGAGGAGCCGGACGCCTTCGTGCGCGAGCCCTGCCAGCTGCTCGATGTCCTCTAGAGCCGATGTCCTCTAGGACGGCCACGCCGGCCAAGCGCATCGCCGAGCTGCGGAAGCTCGTCGAGCACCACAACTACCGCTACCACGTCCTCGACGACCCCGAGCTCTCGGACGCTGCTTACGACGCGCTCTACGACGAGCTGAAGGCGCTCGAGGAGGCCCACCCGGAGCTCGTCACCCCCGACTCCCCGACGCAACGGGTCGGTGCGCCGCCGGCGGCCGGCTTCACGAAGGTCGAGCACCTGTCGCCGATGGGCTCGCTGGAGAAGGTCACGACCGCGGAGCAGCTCGAGAAGTGGGCCGAGGACGTGCGCAAGCGCCTCGGCACCGACGAGCCCGTCGCGTACGTGCTCGAGCCGAAGGTGGACGGGTCCGCGGTCTCGCTCGTGTACGAGAGCGGTGTCCTCACACGCGGCGCCACACGCGGCGACGGCCTCCGCGGCGAGGACGTGACGGCGAACCTGCGCACGCTCGAGCCCGTCCCGCTCCGCATGCTCACGCCCGACGGCGAGCGCCCGCCTGCGACCCTGGAGGTGCGCGGCGAGGTCTTCTTCCCACTCTCCGGCTTCGAGCGCTTCAACGAGGCGCAGATCGCTGCGGGGAAGAAGCCCGCGCCGAACCCGCGGAACGCAGCCGCGGGCTCCCTCCGCCAGCTGAACCCCGCGATCACCGCCGAGCGCCCGCTCTCGATCTACGTCTACGGCGTCGGCGTGCGCGACGCGACCGTCCCGGGCACGCAGTGGGAGACGCTCGCCTGGCTGCGCGAGCGCGGCTTCCGCACGAACCCGCTCGCCGAGCGCCTGGAGACGATCCAGGAGGTCGCCGAGGCGTGCGCCGCGTGGGAGGCGCGCCGCGGCGAGCTCGACTACGAGATCGACGGCGTCGTGATCAAGGTGGACTCGTTCGCGCAGCAGGAGGCGCTCGGCTCGTTGCACAATCGCCCGCGGTTCGCGCGCGCGTACAAGTGGGCCCCGACCGCGGCGACCACGCGCCTCCTGAAGATCCACGTGCGCGTTGGCCGCACCGGCGTCCTCAACCCGCTCGCCGAGCTCGAGCCAGTGCAGGTCGGCGGCGTCACCGTCACGAGCGCGACGCTGCACAACGAGGACGACATTCGCCGCAAGGACATCCGCGAAGGCGACCTCGTGATCGTGCAGCGGGCGGGAGACGTCATCCCGCAAGTCGTCGGGCCGGCCGGCGAGCACGAGCCGGGAGCGCGGCCGTGGCGGATGCCGAAGCGCTGCCCGCTCTGCAAGACGGAGATCGTCAGGCCGGAGGGCGAGGTCATGCATCGCTGCCCGAACCGTGCGTGCCCCTCCCGCGGCCTGGAGACGCTCTACCACTGGGTCGGCCCCGCGCTCGACATCGAGGGCGTCGGGGCCGAGACGGTCAAGAAGCTCTGGGACGAGGGCCTCGTCCGCTCGCTCCCCGACCTCTACCGACTCACGAAGGAGCAGCTGCTCGAGCTCGACGGCTTCGCGGAGATCTCCGCCACGCGCGCGCTCGAGTCGATCGAGCGCTCGAAGGAGCAGCCCTTCTCGCGCGTCCTCTTCGGCCTGAACATCCCGAAGGTGGGCTGGGTTCTGGCGCGGAACCTCGCGCAGCACTTCGGCACCGTGGACGCGCTCGCCGCGGCCGGGCTCGAGGAGCTGCAGGAGGTCGAGGGCTTCGGGCCCGACCGCGCCGACCTCGTCGCGGAGTGGTTTGCGGACGAGGAGAACCGCGCGCTGGTCGAAGAGCTGCGCGCCCTCGGGATCCAGATGGCGAGCGCCGAGTGGGAGCGTCGCCCGGCCGACGGCGCGCTTGGGGGGCAGCAGTACGTCCTCACCGGCACGCTCGAGGGCTTCACGCGCGAGGAGGCGAAGGCCGCGCTCGAGGCGCTCGGCGCGAAGGTCACGGGCTCGGTCTCGAAGAGGACCACGGGCGTCGTCGTGGGCGAGAGCCCGGGCTCGAAGGCGCAGAAGGCGGCCGAGCTCGGCGTCCCGGTGCTCACCGAGGACGACCTCCGGAAGCTCCTCGCCTCGTAGGTCCGTTCAGCGGCGGGCGAGGATCGTGACGAAGCGGTCCTGCGCCTGTCGCGCGGTCCAGTACGGCACCGGCGAGCCGTTCTGGACGATCGCGAACGCGTAGCGCTGCCGCACGTAGCCGGCGAGCGCCGAGGAGATGCTGGTCGTCCCCGTTTTCGCGATCACCCGGCCCCGCGTCGGCCTCGTGGCGAGGCGGCGCTTGAGCGTCCCCGACACGCCCGCGACCGCGAGGGACGTCACGAAGTGGCCTGAGATCGCGGGGTCCTCGGCGCCCGCTCGGAGGATGCCGACGAGCGCGCTCGCGCTCAGCCGGTCGAGGCGCGAGAGCCCGGAGCCGTCCACGATCCTGACGCCCGCGACGGGGACGCCCGCGGCACGCAGCTCCCGTATGACGACGCGTGCCCCGGCGGCAGTCGAGCCCTGTCTCGCCACGCTCGCTCCGAGCTCCTTCAGCACCAGCTCGGAGGTGAAGTTGTCGCTGTCGGCGTTCATCCGCTTGACGATCGCCGCCAGTGGCTGGGAGAGGTCGAGCGCGAGCGGGAGCGCGGTCTGCGGGGCCCGGCCGGTCGTCGAGCGGCCGTCCACCTTCAGGCCGCGTCGGGTCAGCGCCTCGGAGAACGCCCTCGCCGCGGCGGCTGCCGAGCCGTTCGCGCTGCGCACGCGGATGCCCCCCACCACGAGCGCGGAGAGCGGCGGCGACTCGATCCCGACGAACGACGGCTTCCACCCCGGCGCGTCCCGCTTCTTGTCGAAGTGCCGCTCGTCGCCGACGATGCGTCCGGTCACGCGCGTGATCCCCCAGCCGGCGACGTCGCGGGCGAGCGCCTTCAGGTCGCGCTGCCCCAGGGTCGGGTCGCCGTACCCGACGAGATAGAGGTTTCCGCGCCACACGCCGCCGTCGAGGGCGCCGTCGCCGACGACCTCGGTGCGGAAGCGGAAAGCAGGGCCGAGGAGTCGGAGCGCTGCGAACGAGACCGCGAGCTTCTCGGCGGAGGCCGGAGCGAGCGCGCGCGCCGCGTTCGACTGGAACACGACCTCGCCCGTCCGCAGGTCGACTGCGAGGGCGCTGGTGCGCGACTGCGGCAGCCCGGGCCCGGCGAGTGCCTGCCGGAGCGCCGTCTCGAGCGGTCTCGGGGCGGCCTCGGTGTGGTCGACGGTGGCGGCGGGCACCGCCGCCGCGAGCGTCGCCGCGGCGAGGGCAGCCAAGCGGTGGAGGAAGCCCATGCGCTGCTTGTAGCTGACGCGCCCGACGGCCGCCAGCCGAGCGACTCCTACCGGAACACCGTGACGACCAGGGACGTTCGGCCCCCGCGGCGCGCCTGGGCCCTGCTCGGCACGGACGTCGATCACCGCACGAGGCCGCGACTCCAATCAGATCGGAGGTGTCGTGTGTGCGGGCGGAAAGTGCCATTTTGCGGCTACTTTTTGGACGGTTGCCGGTTGCGGCCGTCCGGCGCGGCTGCTAGGCTCCCCGACTTGTGACGGGCCAGACCGCCACTGGCGGATCCGTCCGGAGTCGACGCAGGAGATTCATCGGGGGCTCGACAGCCGGATGGACGCCAATTGCAGTGCTTGTCGTGGCACTCGCCGCGGGGCTGCTGCTTGCCGTGGGATCGGCTACGGCCGACCCCGGTATCCAGGAGAAGCGCGCCCAGGCGCGGGCGATCGTGGCGCAGCTCGAGCAGCTCGACGCCGACCTCGCGCAGTCGATCGAGGCGTATAACTACGCCAACGTCGAGCTCGACCGGATCGACGGCGAGCTGGTCGTCAACAAGAAGCATCTCGTCGCCTCCCGCAAGAGCCTGAAGGTCTCGCAGCAGCGGATCGCCAAGCGGCTCCGCGAGCTGTACGTCAAGGGCCAGGGCGACTCGACGCTCGAGGTGCTCCTCGGTGCACGCAGCCTCGACGACATCGTGGTGCGGCTGGAGGCGATCAAGCGCGTGTCCAGCCTCGACGCGAAGATCCTCGCGGAGGTGAAGCGGTACAAGGCCGCGGTCGAGACCCACCGCCGCGCGCTCCAGGACAAGCGGAAGGCCCAGACGCGGATCGTCGCCGACCGGGCGGCGCAGAAGGCGACCATCGAGTCGCGGCTCGTCGAGCGCCAGCGGCTGTACAACTCGGTGAAGACCGAGATCGCGCAGATGGAGGCAGCCGAGCGCAGGCGGCAGGCGGCGCTCGAGGCGCAGGCGCGGGCACGTGCGCATGCCGCGCAGCTCGCGGCGCAGGCCGCAGCCGATGCGGCGGCCTCGACGCCGCTCACGACCACGGCGTCCTCGGCGCCAATCGACTTCGACGCACCGCCGCCCGACGGGACGAAGGCCTCGCAGGTCGTCGCGATCGCGCTCCAGTACCTGGGCGTCCCGTACGTGTGGGGAGGGGCGAGCCCGGCCGGCTTCGACTGCTCCGGCCTCACGTCGTACGTCTACGCGCAGATCGGGATCTCGCTGCCGCACCACGCGGCGTCGCAGTGGAACTACGGCGTGCCGGTCGCGCGCGGGAGCGAGCAGCCCGGCGACCTCGTCTTCTTCAGCGGGCTCGGGCACATGGGCATGTACATCGGCGGCGGGCAGTTCATTCACGCGCCGCACACGGGTGACGTGGTCAAGATCTCGAGCCTGTCCCAGCGCGGCCACAACTACATGGGCGCCCGCCGCGTCCTCTGATCCACCCGCGGTTTCGAACTCGCGCTCGGCGGTCATGCCTCTCGCATGACCCATCACCTCACAGCAGAGCACCTCTCGTCGGAGCTGCGCGAGTGCATCGAGAACTGCTCCGACTGCCACGACGCGTGCATGTCGACGCTGGCGCACTGCCTGACGCTCGGCGGCGAGCATGCGTCGCCGGAGCACGTCCGGGCGCTGCTCGACTGCGCTCAGGCGTGCGACATGTCGCGCGACTTCATGCTTCGCGGCTCGGAGCTCCACCACGCGGCGTGCGGCGTATGCGCCGAGTCGTGCGAGCGCTGCGCCGAGTCGTGCGAGCGGATCGGGCCGGACGACGAGGTCATGCGCAGCTGCGCCGAGGCGTGCCGCCGGTGCGCGGAGACCTGCCGCGCGATGGCGGGCGCAGCCCTGCGGTAGGGGAAGTAGCCCCGCCTACGCGTACAGCTGCTCGAGCTCGTCCGCGAAGTGCTCGCTGACCGCCCTGCGGCGGAGCTTCAGCGTCGGCGTCACCTCGCCGTGCTCCATCGAGAAGTCGCGTGGGAGGATCACGAAGCGCTTCACCTGCTCGAACCGGGAGCGCTCGCGGTTCGCCTCGTCCACGACCTCCTGGATCAGCGCGCGCACGCGCTCATCGCGCGTGAGCGCCTCCAGGTCGCCGTCGATCCCCTGCGCCTCCGCCCACTTCAGGATCTCCGGCTCGTCGAGGGTGATCAGCGCGGCCACATACGGCTTGCGGTCGCCGACGACGAGCGCCTGCGAGACGTACTTCGAGGTCTTGAGGTCGTTCTCGATGTTCTGCGGCGCGACGTTCTTGCCGCCGGCGGTGACGAGGATGTCCTTCTTGCGGTCGGTGATGTAGAGGAAGCCGTCTTCGTCGATCCGGCCGATGTCGCCCGTCTTGAGCCAGCCGTCGTCGCCGAGGACGGCTGCGGTCGCCTCGGGATCCTTGAAGTAGCCGCGGAAGACGGTCTCAGACCGCAGCTCGATCTCGCCGTCGTCCGCGATGCGGACGTCGAAGCCCGGAAGCGGCTGCCCGACCGACCCGAAACGGTAGACGTCCGGACGGTTCGTGCTCGCGGCGGTCGTGCACTCGGTGAGCCCGTATCCCTCCGCGATCCGCAGGCCGACCGCGTCGAAGAACTCGATGATGTCCTTGGACAGCGGCGCCCCGCCCGATCCCGGCATACGGAGCCGTCCACCGAGCGACTCACGGACCTTGCTGAAGACGAGGCGGTCTGCCACGCGATGCTTCGTCCTCAGCGTCGCGGGAATCGGTCTCCCTTCGCTCTCGAGCCGGCTCACCTCGCGGCCGACGGGGAGGGCCCAGTCGATGAGCCGCCGCTTCGTCCCCGTCGCCGCGTCGAACCGGGCGACCAGTGCCGTGTGCACCTTCTCGTACACACGCGGCACGCTGGGCAGCAGCGTCGGGCGCACCTGCGGGAGAGCCTCCGCCACGCGCAGCGGATCGCCGAGAAACGCGATCGTGAAGCCGACGTATGCGCCGAGGAGCTGCATCAGCCGGCCGTAGTTGTGCGCAAGCGGCAGGTAGAGGAGCATGACGTCGTCCTGGCGGTAGTACGCCGTCTCCATCTGGTCGACCACACTCGCCATCACGTAGTAGTTGCGGTTCGAGAGCATGCAGCCCTTCGGCGGGCCGGTCGTCCCCGAGGTGTAGATGATGGTGTACAGGTCCTCCTCGTCGATCGCCGCGGATGCGTCGTCGAGTGCGGTCGGGCTCGAGGCGGCGAAGTCGCGGCCGTGCGCCGCGAGGCCCGGGAGGTCGTGGAACGTGAGGACGTGCTTCAGGCCCGGCAGGCCGCTCGAGACCTCCTCGACCTTCGCGAGCTGGTCCGCGTCCCCGCACACGACGCCGACCGCCTCCGAGTGCTCGAGCAGGTAGGCGACGTCCTTCGGCGAGCTGTTCGCGTAGATCGGGACGCCGACGGCGCCCATCCGCGCGAGCGCGAAGTCCATGAGCGCCCAGTCGACGTCGTTCTGGGCGAGGATCCCGAACGCGTCGCCCTTGCCGATCCCGCGTGCGAGGAGGCCGTTCGCGTACGCCTGGACGCGCTCGTCTGCGTCCTCCCAGGAGAGCTCCTGCCACCCGTCGTCCGACTCCACGAGGTAGGCCGGAGTCGCGTGGCCCGCGGCCACGGCGTCGCGCCAGAGCCGCGCGATCGTGCGCGCTGCGGCCTGCTGCTGCGCTCCGGGTGCGGCCGATGCAGTCTCGGTCACACTCTGAGCCTAGCGAGAGGGGTTCGTGGACGGAAGGCGAATCGAGTTGATCCCTGCACTACGTCCCGCTGAAACGGGGTAGGGGTCAGACTGAGTCCGACCCCTACACTGTTGCCCTATGCGAACTTCCTGGAACGGATCCCTCAGCTTCGGCCTCGTCTCGATCCCCGTCGGGCTCGCGCCGGCGACGAAGCCGGCCGCCCGCCAGTCGGACGTCTCCTTCCGGCTCCTGCACCGCGAGTGCTCGACGCCGATCAAGCAGAAGCGCTGGTGCCCGACGCACGACCGCGAGGTGACGCAGGACGAGATCGTGCGCGGCTACGAGGTGGCGAAGGGGCAGTTCGTGATCGTCGAGGACGCCGATCTCGAGGCGCTCGAGCGCCGCGACGACTCGCGCTCGATCGAGATCCGCCGGTTCGTCCCGGACGAGTCGGTCGACCCGATCTACTTCGACCGCCACTACTACCTCGTGCCGGGCTCGGCCGCGGCGCAGCGCCGCCCGTACGCGCTTCTGCTCGAGGCGATGCGCGAGACGAGGACGGCCGCGCTCGGCCGCTTCGTGCGCGCCGGCCGCGAGAGCCTCTGCCTCGTTCGCGCGCGCGGCGACGCGCTCGCGCTGGAGACGCTCTTCGTCTCCGAGGACGTCTACTCGCAGGCCGAGATCGCGGAGGCGGTCGCGGAGGCCGACGTGAAGGAGCCCGAGCTCCAGCTTGCTCGGCAGGTGATCGAGAGCCTCACGGGCGAGTTCGAGCCGTCCGAGCTGCACAGCGAGTACCGCAGGGACCTGCGCGCGCTGCTCGACGCGAAGCTGCGCGGGGAGGAGATCGCGGAGCCGGAGCCGGTCGAGGTCGCCCCGGTGGTCGACCTCATGGAGGCGCTCAAGGCGAGCGTCGCCGCGGCGAATAAGGGCGGGGACGCGAAGCCCGCCCGCGCGAGAGCCAAGCCGAAGTCGAAGGCCCGCGCGAAGGCCTCGTAAGGGCCGGAGGCCTCTCCGGCCCGTTCGTTCGCGCTACGCGCGCGCGGGCGAGGGGGCCGTTCCGACGGCCTCGAGCGTCACCTGGAAGAGGAACTTGTCGATCTTCCCGTGGTAGATCGGCACGCCCTCCGCGACGCAGATGCGGATGACCTCTTCGCGGTCCATCCCCATCTCCTTGGCGAGCTCGTCGGGCGTCAGGTGGTTGGCCATCGAGAACCTCCTCGGCGGTGTCGGCAACAAAAAAAGCCCGCCGGCGCCGGGCGCGCGGTCGGGCTTCGCTCGTTCGCATGCAGGACGGGTCAACCGATCCGTGCCTCAAGCGCGTCCGTCATCGACCTCAGCATAGTCGTCTCGGCGGAGGCTGCGCAACGCAGCTTCACGCGCCGCGGACTCCGTGGCCGGAGGCGGGCTCCGCCCGCCGGGAGGCCAGGCGCGGCTCGCGCTCTGCGCTGCGTCGAAGGAGGGGGCACGTGGGGGAACCATGGGGTTCCCCCACGACACATCGGGGTGCCCAGATTTGAACTGGGGACCTCTCCGACCCGAACGGAGCGCGCTACCAGGCTGCGCCACACCCCGAGCGCCGCGAAGGGTAGCGCGTCGGGGGATATCCTCGCGCGCGTGCCCAGGGCCGTGCTTCGCGCCGTCCTCTTCGACGTCGACTTCACGCTCTTTCGTCCCGGCCCCGAGCTCGGGCCGGAGGGGTACCGGCGGATCGGCGAGCGGCACGGGCTCACGCTCGACCCGGCACGCTACGCGGAGGCGCGTGTGGACTCGATCGAGACGTTGAGCCGGGAGCGTGACCTCGTGCACGACGAGGAGGTCTGGATCGCCTTCACCGAGCAGATCGTCCGCGGGATGGGGGGCGACGCGGAGGGGGCGCGCGAGTGTGCGATCGACATGGTGCGCGAGTGGGAGCGGCACGAGAACTTCGCGCTGTACGAGGACGCGCTTCCGGTGTTGGACGAGCTCCGCCGCCACCGGCTCGGCATCGGGCTCGTGACGAACGGCCAGCGCGACCTGGCGGAGTTCGTGGAGCATCACCGCCTGCGCGTCGATGCGATGGTCGGATCGCGGGCGCACGGCCGGATCAAGCCGCACCCGTCGATCTTCGAGGCTGCGCTCGACGCGCTCGGCGTGCGCGCCGAGGAGACGGCGATGGTCGGTGACTCGTACGAGGACGACATCGAGGGCGCCCGTGCGCTCGGGATCCGCGCGATCCTCCTCGACCGCGACGGGCTCCGCCTCGGCGAGCCGGAGCGCATCGACACGCTGCTCGCCCTCCCCGCGGCTCTCGGGCTACGGCGAGCGTGAATGCAACCTTGTGGCTCTGAGCCACAAAGTGCCCGGAGCGAGCGGCCGGTTGGCTCGAGGGGGAGGCTCGTCTCGCCCGCGTCTGCCGTCAGAGTCCGAGCTCGCGACGCCAGGCGGCTGTGTGCTCGCCGAGCGCGGCCGGCTCGCCGGGCGCATCGCGCGAGAACTCCCGCGCGGCCTCCGTGCGCGTCCACACCGGTCCGACGCAGACGTCCTCGGCTTCGAGGAGCTCGAGCCACGCGTCCAGCGGGCGCGTGGCGAAGATCGCCGCCAGCTCGGCCGCGAGCCCCTCCTGCCCTTCGCCATATTGCCGCTCCGCGAGCTCGGGCCTGCCGACGACCTCGCACAGTCGCCGGAAGAACTTCGGCTCGAGTGCACCGACGGTCAGGTGGCGCCCGTCGGCGGTCTCGTAGACCCGGTAGCAGGCGAGGCCGCCGGTGAGGAGCCGCGGGAGCGGCTCGCCGCCGAGGCGGTGCGAGACGAGGTCGTGCGAGCCGTGCGTCATCGAGATCGTGAGCCGCGTGCCGCGGCCCGTGCGCTCGCGCTCGAGCAGCGCGGCCAGGACCTGGACGACCGTGCCGAGCGCCCCTGCGGCGAGGTCCGCGGCCTGCACCGGCGGAAGCCCCGGCGCCGTGTCCTCGAGCGCGCCCGCCCAGCCGAGGTAGTTCACGTCGTGGCCGGCCCGCTGCTCATGCCGTCCGCCGAGGCCGAAGCCGGTGATCGAGCAGTAGACGACGCGCTCGGGCACGTCGTCCGGCCCGATTCCGAGCCGCGCCGCCACGCCCGGGCGAAAGCTCTCGAGGACGACGTCGGCGCGCTCGCAGAGGGCGCGCGCGAAGGCCGCGTCGGCCTTGAGGTCGCAGGTCACGGACTCGACGCCCGCGCGCAGCGCCGCGTCCCAAGCCGACGCGGTGCCCCGCATCGGGTCGCCGTCCGGCGCCTCCACGCGCACCACTCTCGCGCCGAGCCGCAGCAGCTCCCGGCTCGCGTACGCGCCCGGGAGGTAGCGCGTGAAGTCGACGGCGAGGATCTCGGCGAGGGGTTGCCGTGCGTCTACTTGCACGGGGACGGAGCCTATCTCTATCCTCCGTCCGCGTTGACTGGCGGTTCAGTCGCCCAGGAGGGAAAGCGAAAGCAGCTGCTGGACGCGGCCGTGCGCGTCTTCGCCCGCTCCGGCTACCACGGCTCGCGCGTCGGCGACATCGCAGCCGAGGCCGGCGTCGCGCACGGTCTCCTCTACCACTACTTCTCGTCGAAGGACGAGGTGCTCGAGACGATCTTCCGCGAGAACTTCGGGGAGCTCCTCGAGCGCTTCCGCGGCGTCGAGGCATCGGAGCTCCCGGCCGCCGAGAAGCTGGAGGCGATCGCGAAGATCCTCCTCCGCACGTGGCGCAACGACCCCGACCTGGTGACGGTCATGGTGCGCGACGTCGCGCGCAGCCCGCAGCTCCAGGCGCAGGTGGACGAGGTGCGCGAGGCGTTCGCGATCGTGGAGCGCGTCATCGTGCAGGGCCAGGCCGAGGGCGCCTTCCGCGCGGACCTCGACGCGAGGCTCGCGAGCTGGGTCGTCTACGGCGGGCTCGAGGAGGTGCTCACGGGCTGGGTGCTCGGCCAGCTCCCCGCCGGCGAGGACGAGGTCGCGCGCGCCGAGCGGACGGTGGTCGAGCTCGCTGTGCGCGGCCTGTCCGTCTAGGCTCGCACCGTGCCGAAGGTCTTCAACCTGAACGGCGACGAGTGGGACCGCACCGAGGAGCGCTCCGGCTGGCGCTCGAAGGACGCGTGGGTCGGCGCGCGCATCGAGAGCGAGCTGATCGGCGGGAGCCTGTACGAGCTCGAGCCGGGCGACCGGCTGTGGCCGTACCACACGCACCACGCGAACGAGGAGTGGCTCCTGGTCGTCCGCGGCCGGCCGACGCTGCGCACGCCCGAGGGCGAGCAGGAGCTGGCCGAGGGAGACGTCGTCGCGTTCCGCCGCGGCAAGGACGGCGCGCACCAGGTTCGCAACGGCACCGACGAGCCGATCCGCGTGCTCATGCTCTCGACGCTGCTCCAGCCCGACATCGTCGAGTACCTGGACAGCGGCAAGATCGGCGCGCGCAGCGTCACCGGCGAGCGCATCCTCCTGAGCCGCCCCGGCCCCGATCTCGACTACTGGGACGGCGAGAGCTAGACGTCGGCGGACGCGAGCTCGGTCGCCTGCTCGCAGACCGTGAGGACGTCGAAGGCCACGACGGGCCGCTGGAAGCCCTTCAGCGTGAACTCGCCGGCGGGCTCCACCTCGACGTCGTCCTCGATCTCCGCGTAGAGGCGCTGGGTGATCAGGATCTGCCCGCCCGTGGCCTCGTCGGCGAGCCGCGAGGCGAGGTTCGTCACCGCGCCGATCGCCGCGTAGTCGGAGCGGCCCTCGAACCCGACCTCACCGCAGGTGGCGTAGCCGAGCGCGATGCCGGCGCCGAAGTCGAGGTCGTAGCCGCGCTTCTTCCACGTGGGCATCAGCACCGCCATCTCCTCGCGCAGCGCGCAACCCAGCCGCACCGCCCGGAGCGCCGGATCCGGGACCTCGATCGGGTCGTTGAAGAAGAGCTGGACGCCGTCGCCCTCGATGAACCCGACCGTGGCGTCGAATCGGGCGACGAGCTCGCCGATCACGTCGTGGAACTCGCCGAGGACGCGCATCAGCTCCTCCGGCTCGACCGCGTCGACGAAGCTCGTCCAGCCGCGCAGGTCGGCGAAGAGCATCGCGACCTGGCGGCGGTGGCTGCGCAGGATCGACTCGTCGCCGGACGAGACGATCGCGTCTGCCAGCTGCGGCGACAGGAAACGCCGCAGCCGCCTCAGCCGCTCGAGCTCCTCGAGCTGCGTCTGCACGCGCTCCTCCAGCGTCCGGTTCAGCTCGAGCAGCTCCACGGCCTGCGCCTTGATCGTGTCGTGGTAGTGCTTGATCCGCAGCAGCGACCGGATGCGCGTGAGGAGCTCGTGGCGGTTGAACGGCTTCGCGATGAAGTCGTCGGCGCCGGCCTCGATCGCCTTCGTCTTCTCCGACCCCTCGCTCGCGGTGAGCATGATCACCGGCAGGACCGCCGTCTCCTCGTTCTCGCGGAGCTGTCGGCACACGGTGTAGCCGTCGGGCGGCGGCATCATCACGTCGAGGAGCACGAGATCCGGCTTCGCCGTGACGGCGAGCTCCAGGGCCGCGTGCCCGTCCGTCGCCGGGACGATCACGTACCCCTCCGGCTCGAGCACGGCGACGAGCAGCCGGACGTTCTCGGGGACGTCGTCGACGACGAGGATCCTCGCGGCCTCGCTCATCGCTCGCCAGCGTCGCAGAAGCGCTTCACCGTCGCGACGAAGTCCGCGACGTTCACGGGCTTCGAGAGGTAGCCGTCGAAGCCGGCGGCCAGGAAGCGCTCGCGGTCACCCTCCATCGCCTGCGCGGTGAGGGCCAGCACGGGCAGCGACGCCGTCCGCTCGTCCGCTCGCAGCCGGGCGAGTGCCTCAACGCCGTCGATGTCCGGGAGCTGGATATCCATGAGGACGAGATCGGGAGCGTGCTCGGTGGCGAGCTCGACCGCCTGTCCGCCGGTCGTCGCCTCCAGCGTGCGATACCCGCCGGCCTGGAGCACGTCCCGGAACAGCTTCATGTTCTTCTCGTTGTCCTCGACGACGAGGATCTGCGCGTCCGTCATCTCGCGATCTCCTTCGACGGCAGCGTGAACACGAACGTGCTCCCTTCGCCGTTCTCGCTGTCGACCCAGATCCGGCCGCCGTGCAGCTCGACCAGACGCTTGGACAGTGCGAGCCCGAGCCCGGTCCCCTCGCGCTGCTCGAGCCCGGACTCGGTCTGCTGGAACTCCTCGAAGATTCGCTCGAGGTCGTCGGGCGCGATGCCCGGGCCGGTGTCGGCCACCGAGACCCGGACCTCGCCGTTGACTCGCAGTGCGCGCACGTCGACGCGGCCGCCCTCGGGGGTGAACTTCACGGCGTTCGAGAGCAGGTTGAAGATGACTTGCCTGACTCGCCGCTCGTCGCCGCTCACGAGTCCGACGTCCGTCGGCTCCAGCGTGACCCGCACGCCGTCCTTCGTCGCGCGCTCGCGCACCATGACGACGCCGCTCTCGAGCGACTCCTGCAGCGAGAACGGCGCAACGTCCAGCTCGACTTGCCCGGCCTCGACCTTCGACAGGTCGAGCACGTCGTTGATGAGCGAGAGCAGGTGGTTGCCCGAGGAGAGGATGTCCTCCAGGTACTCCCGCTGCTTCTCGTTCACTTCGCCGACCATGCCCTCGCGGAGGACCTGCGAGAAGCCGATGATCGCGTTCAGCGGCGTACGCAGCTCGTGCGACATGGAAGCGAGGAAGTCCGACTTGTGCTGGCTCGCCGTCTCCAGCTCCTTGTACAGGCGCCGGAGCTCGTCGTTCATCCGGTTCACGTTCGCTGCCAGCGCGCCCAGCTCGTCGCGGTTCGTCACGTCGACGTGCCCCGTGAAGTCGCCCGACGCGGTCGCGGACAGGCGTGCCCCGATCCGCTGGATCGGCCCGATCAGCGACCACGAGAGGATGAACCCCAGCAACAGCGCGAGCCCGATCGCACCGGCCGCGGCGCCGATGAAGAGGTTCCGGGAGCTCGTGTAGGCGCTCTCGTTCTGGGCGATCAGCGCCTTCGCCCTCTCCGTCGTCACGTTGTCGAGCTCGATGGCCTGCTCTCTGAGGACGGACACGTAGCTCTCTGCGTCCAGACGATCAGCGACCTCGGCCTCTCGTCCCGCTCGCCCGGACGCGACGATCCTCTCCATGACCCTCGACAGCTCGGAGCTCGTCTCGCCGATCCTGCTGAGGTACTGCTCGTCCTCGGCCGGAGGGACGAACCCGAGGTTCTCGGGATGGACTGAGGCCTCGAGCGTCTCGAGTGCGTCCACCACCGCGAGATCCACGCCCCAGTCGACCGCGCGTCGATCGCCGAACGGGAAGACACGGTCGAAGTCCCCTCCGGGGTTGCCGGCCAGCAGCAGCCGGACGCCCTCGGCGTCACTTCGGAGCTCGGCGTACTCGGCGGAGCGCCTCTGGAGCTCGCCGAGGGACTCCACCCGCTCGTTCGACTGCCCGAGCAGGCGCACCCCGAGAACGCCGACGGCCACGACCAGCAGCGCAGTCGCCACGAAGGCGACGAGCAGCTTGGTGTGGACCTTCGCCGGCACGCGGCCGACGGCCCTGACGAGCGGGTTGTCGTCAGGGCTCAGGATGCGCCGCTTCGCGTCGTCCTGCGTCTCGCGCTGGGGCACGGGGCGTTTCATGCTTCGCTCAGGGGCTCAGCTCTGCGGTGCCCCCGACCATGTTGGTGATCAGCCAGCGGCCGTCGATCCGCGACACGTCGAAGTCACCCGCCGTGACCTGCTCCACCGCGCCCGTGTCCACGTCGACGAAGTGGCATTCGAAGTGCAGCGTGCCCCGATCACCGCTCAGCGTGACCCGAAGCTTGTACGCGGGGTGGTCCGAGACCCACTCGGTCGAGGGCTCGAACGCCTTCGACTTCAGCCAGAACTGCTCGATCTGCCGCTTCCCGGTCGCGGTCTTCCCGGGACCGGCGGTGAACGTCGCGTTCTCCGACCACAAGCCCATCATCTGGTCGATGTCCTTCCTCGAGAGGGCCTCGTGGAAGTCTCTCTCGATCTCGCCGATCAGGAACTTGTCGACCTGCTCTTGCAGTTCGCTGTTCACCGCGGTCGAGCCTCCGCACGCCGAGAGCGCGAGGGCGAGGGCTCCGACCGCCACCGCGCCGGCCGTCAGGACGCCTCCGAGCCACCGTCTCCGAAACACTCCGCCTCCTTCGTTCAGCCTGCCTGAACGACCCGTCCCGAGTCTGTGGCAATCATCACACGCTCACGGGCCGTCCGTCTAGATCTCGCGGAGAACGATGCATCGCGGGCGCACTCACGCCAACCGTGCCCGCTGGTGGAGTCCGCGGGGTGCTGGCACACCCCTCGCCCCGGATGGTGCACACCTGGAGAAGGCGACGGCGCCACCGTATGCTCGCGCCGTGGGGATCCGTGTCGTGCTCGCCGACGACCAGTACCTCGTGCGCGAGGGCATTCGGCGGCTGCTCGAGACCTCGGGCGAGGTCGAGATCGCCGCGGTCTCCGACGACCTCGACTCGCTGCTCGCGGCGGTCGACGCCGAGACGCCGGACGTGGTCGTCACCGACATCCGCATGCCGCCCGGCGAGACAGACGAGGGCATCCAGGCCGCGATCCGGCTGCGCGAGTCGCACCCGCAGATCGGCGTCGTCGTACTGAGCCAGTACGCGACTCCGAGCTATGCGCTCGCCCTCCTGGAAGGCGGTTGCGAGGGGCGCGCGTACCTCCTGAAGGAGCGGGTGAAGGATCTCGACCAGCTCGTCGCCGCGATCCGCGCGGTCGCGGAGGGCGGGTCGGTGATGGACCCGAAGGTCGTCGATGCGTTGGTGGCGGCGAACGCCCGGGCCGACGACTCACCGCTCAACGAGCTGACGCCGCGAGAGCGGGACGTGCTGCGAGAGATGGCGGAAGGGAAGAACAACGCCGCGATCGCGGAATCACTCGTCCTGACCGAGCGGTCGGTCGAGAAGGTGATCCACTCGATCTTCATGAAGTTCGGGCTCACCTGGGAGGACGCGATCCACAAGCGGGTCAAGGCTGTCGTCCTTTACCTCGCCGAGAGCAGCTAGAGCGGCAGCGAGCCGGAGACTCGAACGCGGCCGCCGGCCTCGGGGCGGATCGTCAGCGTGCCGCCGAGCGCCTCCACGCGGTCGCGCAGCGCCTCGAGCTGCGCCGGCGGCGGGCCTGCGCCTCGGACGACTTCGAAGACGAGCGCGCTGGGCTCCTCTCGGACGGTGATCGCGGGCGGCGCGTCGCCGGGCTGCTCCAGCGCCTCGAGCCAGCAGGCGTACACCGTGTGCAGGATCTCGGTCGGGTAGCTCGAGCCGGCTGTGACGTCGACCGAGGCCGGCGCTCCCGCATTCACGGCAGCGGAGCGAAGCGCCGCGGCGAGGCCGAGCTCGAGCAGCGGCACGTAGATCCGCTGCGCCAGGCGCGCCGCCTCGTCGACGGCGTCCTGCACGTCGCGGCCGAGTTCCTCGAGGAGCGCCTTGGCGGCGGCGGGGTCGGAGGCGAGCGCCGACTGCGCGAGCTGGAGCCGCATGGCGAGCGCCGCCAGGTGCTGCTGCACGCCTCCGTGCAGCTCGCGCTCGATCCTGCGCCGGTCGGCGTCCGCCGCCAGGACGAGCCGCTCTCGCGACGCGCGTAGCCCCGCGATCTCGGCGCGTAGTTTCTCGAACTCCTCGGCTCCCAGCTGTGCGACCTCCGTTCGCGGTTCGAGGAAGTACTCCGTGATCGCTTTGTCGGCGTCAAGCGATCCCACCACGTCATGAGCGAGGAGGGCAGCCTCCGGAGCATTCACGTGGTGGCGCCGTAGTCCGCGCACGGCCGCGCGCCTAGCGTCGAGCACGTGTCCGACCTACGTTCCAGAGGACGAGATCCGCGTCTTCGAGGCGGGCTCGTCCGGAAAGGATCAAGCATGAAGACGAGTATCGGAATCGCGGCGGCGCTGGTCGTCGCGTGCCTCGCGACCGTCGCGTACGCGGGGCAGGACTACACGGCGTGGGCGACCGCGCAGAAGATCGACGAGATCGGGGGGAACTCGAGCGAGCTGAATACGCCCTCGCTCGACGGCTGCCCGATCCAGTCGCCGGACGGGAAGAGCCTCTACATGGCCTCGAACCGTCCAGGCGGGATCGGCGGTCTCGACATCTGGGTCGCCCACCGCTCGGGCAAGAACAAGCCGTGGGGGGCGCCGGTCAATCTCGGCGAGCCGGTCAATTCGGCGGCCGACGACTTCTGCCCGACGCCGGTGGAGGATGGCGGCCTGTTCTTCGTGAGCCGCGAGGCGCTGCCGGGGGCTTGCGGCCAGGGCGACATCTACTTCACCCGGCACAGCCGGAAGCACGGGTGGAAGGAGCCGGTGCGGCTGGCTTGCGATACGGCAGGCGGCCCGAACAGCGTGCTCGACGAGCAGGGCCCCTCGTACGTCGACTCGGGGAAGAAGGCCGAGCTGTACTTCTCGCGCAGCTCTGCGGCGCCGAACCCGGTGGTGCCGGGCGACATCTTCGTCAGCAGCGAGCTCAAGCACGGCGGCTTCGGGCCGGCGTCAGCCGTCACGGAGCTGAACAGCGCGGGGAACGACATCCAGCCGAACGTCCGCAAGGACGGTCGTGAGGTCGTCTTCACCTCGAACTTCGCGTACGCGGGCGCGCAGGGCGCCCAGGACATCTACGTGTCGACGAGGAAGAGCACGCGTCACCCGTGGTCGGCTCCGGTGAACCTGGGGACTGCGGTGAACACGAGCGCGGCGGAGACGCGCCCATCGCTCTCTCGGGATGCGCGACAGCTCCTCTTCGGTCGCGCGCCGGGCCCCGAGGGCATGGCCGACATCTACGTCACCATGCGGGACCGGGAGAAGTGCGAGAACGACGACGACTGAGACGTGAGGGCGAGGCAAGCCTCGCTCTTACTTGCCTCGACCTCACCCGAGGCGGGGAGCGAAAGGGAGCTTCGGCTCCCTTTCGCGCTATCTGAAGGCGTTCTGCCCGGTGAGCGCCTGGCCGACGACGAGGGTGTGCACCTCGTGCGTGCCCTCGTAGGTCAGCACCGACTCGAGGTTGTTCACGTGCCGGATGACCGGGTACTCGAGCGTGACGCCGTTCGCGCCCAGGATCGTGCGCGCGCTGCGGGCGACCTCGAGGGCGCCGCGGACGTTGCCGAGCTTCCCGAGGCTCACGTGCTCCGGCCTCAGCGTGCCTGCGTCCTTCATGCGGCCGAGGTGGAGCGCGACGAGGAGGCCGCGGTTCAGCTCGAGCGCCATCTCCGCGAGCTTCTCCTGCGTGAGCTGGTAGCCCGCGATCGGCTTGCCGAAGACCATCGTCTCCTTCTCGTCCTCGAGCGCCGCCTCGAAGCACGCCCGGCCGGAGCCGACCGCGCCGAACACGATCCCGAAGCGCGCCTCGTTGAGGCACGAGAGCGGGCCGCGCAGCGTCGACACCTCGGGCAGGCGGTTCTCGTCGGGGACGCGCACGTCCTGCAGCACGAGCTCCGAGGTGACGGAGGCGCGGAGCGAGAGCTTCTTGTGGATCTCGGGCGCCGAGAAGCCCGGGAAGTCCTTCTCCACGATGAAGCCGCGGATCGCGCCGTCGTCCGTGCGAGCCCACACCACGGCGATGTCCGCGATCGTCCCGTTCGTGATCCACATCTTGGCGCCGTTCAGGATCCAGTCCGAGCCGTCGCGCCGCGCGTGCGTGCGCATCGAGCCGGGGTCGGAGCCCGCGTCCGGCTCGGTGAGGCCGAAGCAGCCGATGACCTCGCCCGTGTGCATCGGCGGCAGCCAGCGCTCCTTCTGCTCCTCGGAGCCGAACTTCCAGATCGGGAACATCGCGAGCGAGCCCTGGACCGAGACCGCGCTCCGTACGCCGGCATCCCCGGCCTCGAGCTCCATGCACGTGATCCCGTACGCGACCGATGACGCTCCGGGAAGCCCGTGGCCCTCGAGGTGCATGCCGAGGAGGCCGAGCTTCGCGAGCTCGCCGAACAGCTCGCGCGGGAAGATCCCCTGCTCGAACCAGTCGCCGACGTGCTCGAGGACGTTGTCGCGCACGAACTGGCGCACGGTGTCGCGGATCGCGCGCTCCTCGTCGTCGAGGAGCGCGTCGACGTCCAGGTAGTCGAGCGGCTCGAGCGCGGCGAGCTCGCGGGGGCTGGTCGTGGCCACGGGCACATCCTACGAGACGCCCCGCGAATCCGAAGGCGCGAGGACTTCGTGGCTCAGAGCCACGAAGTCCGTCGGCCATCGCGATGAGTCTCTCCGCCGCCTTGTGCTTGACCGCGTGAGACTGGTGCACGTACACTTCCGATTGACTGACTAGTCAATCGAGCCGAGGAGCGTAGTCATGACCGCGATGGAGACCCGTGTCGCCGGTGGCGTGTCGTTCGAGCTGACGCCGGAGCAGCGCGAGCTTCGCGCGCTCGCGCGCGAGTTCGCCGAGAAGGAGATCCGCCCGAAGGCGGCCGAGTACGACGAGCACCAGACGCATCCCGCAGACGTGATCGCGAAGGCGCACGACCTCGGGCTCATGAACCTGCACGTCCCCGAGTCGCTCGGCGGGCTCGACCTGCCCGCGTTCGACGGCATGCTCGTCGGCGAGGAGCTGAACTGGGGCTGCTCGGGCATCGGCACCTCGATCGGCGCGAACGGGCTCGGCGCCGCGCCGGTGCTCATCTCGGGCACGGACGAGCAGAAGGCGCAGTGGCTGCCGCCGCTCCTCGAGGAGCCGATCCTGTGCTCGTTCGGGCTGAGCGAGCCGGACGCGGGCTCGGACGTCGCGCGCATGAAGTCGACCGCGGTGCGCCGCGGCGACGAGTACGTCCTCAACGGCTCGAAGACGTTCATCACGAACGCGGGCCAGGCGGCGTGGACGGTCGTGTTCGCGAAGACCGACCCGGACAAGGGCCACCGCGGGATCTCGGCCTTCGTCGTGCCGATGGACACGGACGGCGTCGTCATCGAGAAGCATCTCGACAAGATGGGGCAGCGCGCGACGGACACCTCCGCGTTCGCGCTCACCGACGTCGTCGTGCCCGCCGCGAACAGGCTGGGGGAGGAGGGCGAGGGCTTCAAGATCGCGATGAAGACGCTCGACTTCACGCGCCCGGGGACTGCGGCCGGCGCGGTCGGCGTCGCGCAGGCCGCGTTCGAGCTCGCGGTCGAGTACGCGAAGGAGCGGGTCACGTTCGACGTGCCGATCGCGATGCACCAGGGCGTCAACTTCCTGATCGCGGACATGGCCACCGAGATCGAGGCCGCGCGGCTCCTCGTCTGGCAGTCGGCGTGGCTGCACGACCAGGGAAAGCGCGCGACGCTCGAGTCGTCCTATGCGAAGCGCTTCTCCGCGGACGTCGCGATGAAGGTCGCGACCGACGCGGTGCAGGTCTTCGGCGGCTACGGCTACATCAAGGAGTACCCCGTCGAGAAGCTCATGCGCGACGCGAAGCTGTTCCAGATCTACGAGGGCACCTCGCAGATCCAGCGCCTCGTGATCGCGAAGGAGATCTTCCTGCCCCGGGGAGACTGACCCTACGACCCGAGCGCGCGCTGGAACGGCGGGAGGAAGCCCGGGCTGAAGCGCATGTCGCCGAGCCACGCGTGAATGCGAGCAGCCTCGGCCTCGATCGCCGCTTCCGCGTCCGCGCCGGCGTCCTCGAGCAGCGCGCAGGCGATCTCGCCGTCCGCGCGCTGCGCCCAGCCGCCGACGACGCGTCCGTCCCACCACACGGTCGGGCCGGCGTTGCCGTTCGAGTCGAAGAGGCTCCCGGCGTGCTCTCCGAGGTACCAGTCGCGCTCCTTCCAGCCCATCGTCGTCGGGTCGAGCGTGGGGAGGAGCGTTGCGGACGGCGCGGCGGCAGGTGTCGGGTCGAGGTCGTCCGGGAGGACGTAGCCGGCGCCGCGGTCGAGCTCGACCTCGACGGCACCTACAGACGCGAGCGCCTCGCGGACCGGCCGCGCGCCGAGGCCCGTCCACCAGCGCAGGTCGGTCTCCGTCCCGGGCCCGAACGCGCGCAGCCACGCGCGGACGAGCGCTCCGCGCGCGTCCGCGACCGTCGGCATCGGCTGCTCCTCGCCCAGCCACGCGCCGGCGAGGTTCCAGCGGTACTGACCCGAGATCCACGACCCGCGCGGGCGGCCCCGCAGGAGCAGCCCCTGTGCGGCGAGGAGCGGGAGGACGCGTGACCCGGCGCTCGCTGTGATCGCCCACTTGCCTGCGCCGAACTGGAGGGGCGTGGCCAGCAGCGGCTCCGCACGGACCATCTCTGCCGTCGCCGCCTCGCCGTGCGCGGCGAGCGCGTCGAGCGCGGTCTGCTCGGCCGCGCGCAGCCACGCATCCGGGTCGGCCACGCCGAGCGAGTCGCCGAGCCATCCGAGGAGCCGCTTCCGCTCGCGCGCGCCGATCTCGTCTGTGCACGCGGCCTGCACGACTGGGCGGAACGCGCGCGGGACGACGAAGAGCGTGCGGCGCATCCCGAGCATGCGCACGACCGTCCTCTCGTCGTACAGCTCACGCTCGATCGCGGCCGGGTCGAGGCCCTCGCTGCGCGCATGCACGGAGAGGAAGACGGTGACCGGATCGGTCGAGTGGAGCGCGACGAGCGCCTCGCTGACGGCCGCGACCGAGGACGCACGCTCGTCGGGCGCGAGCAGCTGCCGTCGCACGAGCCGCGCCCGCCGCTCCTCGACGCCCATGCGCTGCACGCGGCTCTTCTACCACCGTAGGATCCCGGCCGTGGCGCTCGAGATCGATCTCTCCGGCAGGGTTGCGCTCGTCACCGGCGGCTCGCGCGGGCTCGGGCGGGCCGACGCACTCGCGCTCGCCCGTGCGGGCGCGGACGTCGCGATCGCGGACATCCTCGTCGAATCCGAGCTCTCCGAGGAGACGGACGCGTGGGGCTCGCTCGCGACCGTCGCCCGCGCGCAGGGCCTCGTCCAGACCGAGTCCACGGCCGAGGAGATCCGAGAGATGGGTCGCCGCGCGCTCGCCGTCAAGTGCGACGTGACCGACCGCGACCAGGTCGCGGCCGCGGTCGAGCGGACGGTGGAGGAGCTCGGCTCGGTCGACATCCTCGTGAACAACGCGGCCACGCTCGACCACGTCGGCCAGTTCCACGACCAGCGCCCCGAGCTGTGGGAGCGCGACCTGCGCGTCAACCTGACCGGGTCGTTCAACTGCGCGCAGGCCGTGTGGCCGCACATGAAGGAGCGTGGGTGGGGGCGGATCGTGAACATGGCGTCCGTCGCGGGGACGCTCGGCGGCTTCGGGCAGGCGAGCTACTCGACGACGAAGGCAGGGATCCTCGGGCTCACGCGGACACTCGCGATGGAGGGCGGCCGGCACGGGATCACGTGCAACGCGATCGTCCCGGGCGTGATCGGCACGGAGGCGTTCCACATGGCGAACCCGGTGATGAACGAGCGGATCGTGAACCGGACGGTGCTGAAGCGGCCGGGCGAGCCGCAGGACATCGCGAACGCGATCGCCTTCCTCTGCTCCGACCTCGCCGGCTACATCACCGGCGTCGGGCTGTACGTCTCGGGCGGCGTCGAGCTCTTCGTGTTCTGAGGCGCCGTTCTCCGGTTTTTCGACGCGTCCTTCGGGGCACCCCATCCCACCACCCACTGCCGATTCTATCGGCGAAGCGTGAACGGGTGTTGACCGAGATGCATACGATTTCGTGCCAATCGAGTCTCGCCGGAGCGCTGGTCGAGAGCAAGCGCCACCGGCGCTAGAATGCGCGGCTCGTGCGGGCTGGATCGCCTCTCTACTCGTCGCGCGCGCGTCCTCGGAGCCGGGGCCGTGCGCGGTCGGCTGCGTGGACGCTCGCCGGCGGCGTGGCGCTGCTCGCGCTGCTCGGGCTCCTGGTCGGGCTCGCGTTCGCAGGCTCGCCGCGCGAGCTCGCCGACGGGACGCACGTCGCCGGCATCGAGGTCGGCGGTCTGACCCACGGCCAGGCCGTCGCGCGCCTCGACGCGGCGTTCGAGGAGGTCCGGCGAGACCCCGTGACGTTCACGGCAGGAGACGGCACGTACGCGTTCGCGGCGAACCAGCTCGGCGTGGAGCCGGACTGGCGTGGCGCGGTCGCGGCGGCCGCGCAAGCGGGGAACGGCTTCGGCCCGATCCGCGGGTTCCGCCGGCTGCACACGCGGTTCTTCGGTGCCGAGGTCTTCCCCCGGGTGGCCGTCTCCGACGCCGCGCTCGAGTTCGCCCTCGACCGGGTCGCAGCAGAGGTCGATCGCGCACCGACGAGCGCGGCGGTCGTCCGCCGCGGTCTCGCCGTTCGGATCGTCCCGGAGACGCCGGGCCGCCGTCTCGACCGGAGCGCGGCGGAGCGCACGCTCGTTCACTCGCTCGGCTCGCTCGACCGCGTCGACGGGACGGTTCCGCTGAACGTGGCGACGACGCAGCCGCCCGTCACGCAGGAGATGCTGGAGCCCGCCGCGCGTCGCGCGCGCATCGTGCTCTCGGCGCCGGTGACCATCCGGCGTGCGGGCCGCCAGTGGCGGCTCTCGCGCCAGCGCATCGCGCAGCTGCTCCTCCTCCCGAGCGACGGCACCAAGCGGCTGGCGATCTCCGGCCCGCACGCGACGTCGTACTTCGACGAGCTGGGCGAGCGCATCGGGCGGCCTCCGGTCGACGCGCGCTTCGTCGCCTCCGGCGAGGGCATCCAGCTGGTGAAGTCGAGGAACGGCACCGAGCTCGACGTCGCGAAGACCGCGCGCGCGCTGCTGCGCGCCGCGACCTCGCGCACGAACCGCGTCGCGACCGCCGTCGTCGTGCCCGCGATCCCGGAGCTGACCACGAAGAAGGCGCTCGCGATGGGCATCGACCGGCGCATGGGGTCGTACAAGACGTACAACGCCGGCACCTGGGACCGGATCACCAACCTCAGGCTCGGCGTCCTCGCGCTCGACGACACCCTCGTGCCGCCGGGGGGCGCGTTCTCGCTGAACGACGCGATCGGCGAGCGAACCGTCGAGCGCGGCTTCCGGCCGGCGCCGGTGATCATCGGCACGAAGTACGAGGAGGAGGTCGGCGGCGGCACGTCGCAGGTCGCGACGACGGTCTTCAACGCGGCGTGGGAGGCGGGCCTCGACATCACCGAGCGCAACCCGCACTCCCTCTACATCGATCGCTACCAGCTCGGCCGCGACGCAACCGTGTACTGGCCCTCGCTCGACCTGAGGTTCGCGAACGACACGAAGTCCTGGGTGCTCGTGAAGGGTTTCGTCGAGCCCGACGGGATCCGCGTCTCGATCTACGGCGGCGAGAGACGCCGTGTCCAGAGCTCGGCCGGGACGCGGGAGATCACGGGTGCGCCGCCCGTCAATCGGGTCAAGGATCGCACGCTCGCGAGGGGCACCACCGTGGTCGAGGAGGCGGGCTCGTCGCCCAGCCGCACGTCGGTCACGCGCACCGTCTACGGCGAGGACGGCGAGGTGCTCCGCGAGGAGACCTGGAACACGAACTACCGCGGCGAGGCGCGGGTCGTCCGCGTCGGCACGAAGAAGCCGGAGCCCGCCGCGAAGCCGACGAAGCCGAACGCAAAGGCTCCCGCGGGGGACGCGAAGCAGCCCGGCGAGGTTACGCCGCCGACTCGGCCGTAGCCACCGCGTCGGCGAGCCACTCGGGCACGCGCGTCGGGCGGTAGGTCTCGCGGTCGACCGTGGCGTGGCCCGTCCAGCCGTCCGCGACGAGCTCGCCCTCCCGCTCGACGCGGTACTCGTAGCGGAAGCGCGCGCCGCGCAGCTCCGCGCACCGCACGCCGATCGTCAGGACGTCGTCGAACTCCGCGGACCGGTGGTAGCGGACGTGCACCTCGATCGTCAGCGCCTCGAGGCCACGCTCGCGGATCGCGCGGTAGCCGCCCGCAAATGCCTCCAGGTACGCGACGCGTGCGACCTCGAACCACACGACGAACGAGGCGTGGTGCGCGATGCCCTGCGCGTCCGTCTCCGCGAAGCGGACACGAACGTCGGTCGTGAACGGGAAGCCCTGCACGGAGCACAAGTCTCTACCATCGCCGCGTGTCCGCAGCCCGGCTAGCGGAGCTGATCGCCGAGCGCCAGCCGTGCGTGGTCCTCACCGGCGCCGGGATCTCCACGGAGAGCGGGATCCCGGACTTCCGCTCGCCGACCGGGATCTGGGCCGAGGTCGACCCGTTCGAAGTCGCGTCCATCCAGGCGTTCCGGCGCGACCCGGAGCGCGTGTGGGGCTTCTACCGTGCGCGGATCGGGCTCCTCCGCGACGCCCAGCCGAACGCGGGGCACCGTGCGATCGCCGCGCTCGAGGAGCGCGGCCTCGTCAGCGCCGTCGTCACCCAGAACATCGACACGCTGCACTCGCGTGCCGGCAGCCGCGAGGTGGTCGAGGTGCACGGCTCGATCCGCTCCGCGGTCTGCCTCGCGTGCCACTTCACCGAGGATGCCGACGCCGTGCTCGTGCAGCTGGAGACGGAGCCGGTGCCGCTCTGCCGGCACTGCGGCGAGGCCCTGAAGCCGGGCGTGACGATGTTCGGCGAGCTGCTGCCTGCGGGTGCCATGGAGCGCGCGACGGAGCTCGCTCGACGCGCGCGGCTCGTGCTCGTCGTCGGCTCGACGCTCGAGGTGTGGCCGGTTGCGGGGCTTCCGCTGGAAGCGCGCGCGTTCGCGATCGTCAACCGCGGCCCGACGGCGCTCGACGACCAGGCGCTCCTCAAGGTCGCCGGCTCCGCCGGAGAGACGCTCTCGGCCGTCGTCGAGGCCCTCGACACGGCCTGACCCGCGGGCGCAGCTGCTATCACTCCCGCATGGCACAGACGGACAAGGACTTCGTCAGCCGGCTCGCGGACGCGGGCGAGGAGGCGCTCCACAAGCTCACGGAGCTGCCGGGAGGGCAGCGGGCCGTGTCGGCCTTCAACGACCTCAAGGCGCGCGTGGACGAGCTGGGCAGGAAGGTGCGCGGCGTCGAGCAGCTCGAGGAGCGCGTCGCGAAGCTCGAGAAGGAGGTCGCGGCGCTGAAGAAGGCGAAGCAGCCCGCGCGCCGCTCGACCACGACGCGCAAGCCTTCCTCCTAGGGGGACGGTTGCCCCGCCTGCTCGCGGCCGTGGTCGCAGTCGCACTCGCTGCGTTGCTCGTGGCGGCGTCCGCTCAGGCGAAGGAGGGCGTGGTTGCGCGCGTCCTGACGCCGATCGACCGCGACGCCGCCCCCGGGACGCGGGTGACCGTCGGGTGGACGCTGACGCTCGTCGAGAACGGCAAGCGCCGTCCATTCGGCGGCGGCTATGCGTTCGTGAGGCTCGTCGGCCGCGACGGCTCGAGCTCGCCTCGCGTCTACGGGGTGAATCCCGCGCCGGGTCGCTACCGAGCGGCCGTCCGCGTGCCCCGCGGCGGCATCTCGCGGGTCGTCATCGGGATCATGGGCAGCCGCTGCGATGCGGCCGGCTGCCGGCCGGCCCCGAAGCGTTTCCCGATCGTCGGCCGCGTGTTCCGGTAGCGAGGCATGCCTGCCCCTACTCTCGGGGCTTGCGGAGCCGGAACGCCCGCGGGACGACCTCGAACCGCGCGGGCGTCGTCCCCGGCTGCTCACCGTCGAGCTCGATCGGCAGCGGCTCGTCCGCGTCCACGGTGACCACGCGCCCGCGCAGCACCTCGAGCCGCGGGTGCGGGAGGTGCTTCCCGCGGTAGCTCTTCGGGAGCGTGAAGGCGAGGTCGCGCTTCGTCACGTCGCCGATGACGAGGACGTCGAAGAGTCCGTCGTCCGGCTCCGCCTCGGGGAGCATCATCATCCCGCCGCCGAGGAAACGGCCGTTCGCGACCATCGTGTCGATGATCCTTCCGGCGCGGATCTCGTCGTCCACCGACACCCGCATCTCGCCCGTCTGCCAGCGGGCGAAGACGGCGAGCGTCGACCAGTAGTACGAGATCTTCCCGCCGAGCGCCTTCGACGTCTCGTTCGCGCGCTGCGCGATCGCGCCGCTGATGCCCGCGCTCGCGACGTTCGCGAAGTGCTGACGGCCCTCGTGGCCTGCCCACGCCCGGAACGTGACGAGACCGGCGTCGATCTCGCGCACGTCCCCGTTCAGCGCCACGTCGAGCGCAGCGTCCAGGTCACGCGGGATGCCGTGCGAGCGGGCGAAGTCCCAGCCGGTGCCCCGCGGGACGACGGCGAGCTGGACGTCCTCCGCGCGGCTCCCTCGAGACGTCTCGAAGGAGCCCGCGATCCCGTTCACCACCTCGTTCACCGAGCCGTCCCCGCCGACGACCACGAGCCGGGTCGCGCCGCCGCGCACCGCCTCCTCCGCGAGCGCGGTCAGGTGCCCCTGCTCCTCGGAGACGAGCGCGTCGCCGGTGAGCCCCAGGGTCGCCGCGCGGTGCGCGAGCTCGGGCCAGCGACGCCCGGTCGACCCTCCGGCAGAGGCCGGGTTGACGAGGAAGACGGTCTTGGGCGGAGTCAAGCCGCGGTGGCGGTCTCGAGCGCGATCCGCGTCATGCGGTCGACCGCCGCGCGCAGCTCGTCGTCGGAGATCCGCACGAACTCTCCTTCGACGACGATGTCGCTGACCGTCAGCAGGCAGCCGCCCTGCACGCCCTTGAGCGCTGCGAGCGTGAAGAGCGCCGCGGCCTCCATCTCGACCGCGAGGATCCCGCGCTTCGACCAGCGCTCGTACTGCCCCTCGTCCGGGTTGTAGAAGAGGTCGCTGGAGACGATCGGGCCGACACGGAGGGTCAGGTCGCTGTGCTTCGCGACGTGCACGGCCTCGTGGATCAGCTCCCAGCTCGCGGTCGGGACATGCGGCTCGCCGCCCACCAGGTGCGTCGCGGTCGCGTCCGCCGGGACCGCCGAGAGCGCCACGATCAGGTCGCCGAGCGCGTGGTCGGGCTGGAGCCCGCCGCAGGTGCCGACGCGCAGCAGCCGTGTGACGCCGAGCTGGATCAACTCCTCGAACACGATCGTTGCGCCGGGGCAGCCCATCCCGGTGCCCTGCACCGACACGCGCTTGCCCTCCCACGTGCCCGTGTACCCGAGCAGGCCGCGCTCCTCGTTCACCTGCGTGACCTCCTCCAGGAAGGTCTCGGCGATGTACTTCGCGCGCAGCGGGTCGCCGGGGAGGAGGCACGCGTCGGCGTAGTCGCCGGGCTCTGCGCGGAGGTGGATCGGCACGGCGGAACCCTACGGGTTCGCGGCTGCGCGTACGTCTGGAACCGGCCCGGCCGCGGCCTCTCCTAGAGTCTCCGGCGCGTGCGCGCCAGGGTCGTCGAGCCGAGCGTCGGGCAGATCCTCCGCTTCTGCGAGGAGGATCCGATCGAGCGCGTCTTCCTCGAGGACATGGCCCGCCGCGGGCTCGGCCGCTTCGTCGGGGTCGGCAGCCGCGGCGAGCTGCACGCTCTCTGCCACGTGGGCGTGAACGCGGTCCCGTCCGGCGCGGGCTGCGGCGCTTTCGCGCGGGACGTCGTCCGCGCCGCTCCGCGGATGCTGATCGGCGAGGAGAGCGCGGTGACCGAGCTCTGGGGCGAGGTGCGCTCGCGGCTGCCACGCCCGCGCGAGGACCGCCCCGGGCAGCCCGTGTTCGTGATCCGCGAGGCGCCGGCGCCCGGCGACACGGGCCTGCGCGCGGCGACCTCGGACGACCTCGACCTCCTCGTCCCCGCATGCGCCGCGGCGCACGAGCAGGAGATCGGCGTCGACCCGCTCCGCCGCGACGCGGAGGGCTTCCGCTGGCGCACCCGCGCGCAGATCGAGGAGAGGCGCTCGTGGCTCTGGGCGGAGGACGGCGTCATCCTCTTCAAGGCGGAGGCGTCTGCGTGGACTCCGTCCGCGGTGCAGCTCCAGCAGGTCTGGGTCGACCCGGTGGCGCGCCGCAAGGGGCTCGGCGCACGGGGGCTGCGCGACCTCTGCCGGCTGCTGCTCCGCGAGACGCCCGCGGTGTGCCTGTTCGTGCGGGCCGACAATGCCGCCGCCATCCGCCTGTACGAGACGATCGGCATGCGGCACGTCCTCGACTACCGCTCCGTGCTCCTCTGACCGTGCGCACGCTCCTGCTCGCCCGGCACGCGTTCGCCGGCTCGAACCGTGACGTCGTCGCGTCGTCGCGGAAGCCCGGCGAGGGCCTCACGGACGAGGGCCGCGAGCAGGCGCGCGCGCTTCGCGACGCCCTCGCCGGCGAGCGGGTCGACCTGGGCGTCTCCACGGGGTACGCGCGGACGGACGAGACGCTCGCGGTCGCGCTCGAGGGCCGCGACGTCCCGCGCCTCGTCGTGCCCGAGCTCGGCGAGATCCACTTCGGCGGTTACGACGGCGGCCTGCTCGAGACGTACCGGGCCTGGGCGGCCGCCGAGTTGCCGTCCGCGCCCCCGCCGGGAGGCGGGGAGAGCCGCGCCGCCGCCGCGAGCCGGTTCGCGCGCGGGCTCCGCCTCCTGCTCGCGCGCACGGAGGAGACGGCGCTCGTCGTGGCCCACGCGCTCGTCGTCCGCTATGTGCTGGACGCCGCGGAGGGCCTCGGTCCGGCCGCGCGCATGGCGCCCGTCGAGCACGCGGTCGCGCACCGTCTCCACGCCGCCGACGCCGAGGCGGCGGCTACGCTGCTCGAGGAATGGGGTCGGGCTCCCGCCTTCAGGGATCCCTCGGTCGAGGGACGAGCGCGCCGGTGAGCGGGCCGACGTTCCGTGGGATGTCCCGCGCCCTCGGCCTGCTCGCGCTGCTCACGGCGGCCCTCGCCGTGGCCTCCGGCTGCGGCGGCGCCGGGACGTCGCTGAGTGCGGAGCCGATCACCGCCGAGCAGCTCACGCGCGCCGCGTCCGCGAGCGTCGAGGCGAAGAGCAGCCGCTTCGATCTGGCGTTCGGGTTCACGTTCCCCGGCGCGCCCGGCACGTTCGAGCTCGCCGGCGAGGGCGCCTTCGACTCGGCGAAGGAGCGGGCGACGATGACGCTCGACCTCTCCTCGCTCGGCGGGCTCCTCGGCGGGCTCATGGGCGGCCTCGGCGGACAGGACGCGCCGGACTTCGGCAACCCCGAGGCGTGGAAGCTCGACGCGATCGTCGACGGCAAGGTCGCCTACCTGCGCTTCCCGGCCATGGCGGGCAAGCTTCCGGAAGGGAAGACCTGGGTCAAGATCGACGCCACGAAAGCCGGGAAGGGCGCGTCCGGCCTCGGCCTGGAGGGCCTCGAGAGCTTCACGAACAGCGACCCGCGCTCGCTCCTCGACGTACTGAAGGCCGTCTCCGGCGAGATCGAGACAGTCGGCACCGAGGAGCTCCGCGGGACGCCGACGACGCACTACCGCGCCACGCTCGACCTCCGGAACCTCGACCAGCTCGTCCCCGAGGCCGAGACCCAGGGCGCGGACCTCGGCGCGATGCTCGACCAGGTGCTCGGCCAGGCGGGCCTCTCCGAGATGCCGTTCGACGTGTGGCTGGACGAGGCGGGCCTCGTCCGCAAGGTCGAGGCGAGCTTCTCGATGGCGCCGCCGGGCGAGCAGGGGAAGCTCGAGGCGTCGATGTCCTTCGAGCTCTACGACTACGGCGTCGAGGTCGACGTCACGCCGCCGCCGGCCGGCGAGGTCGTCGACGCGTCGACGCTGCGGTAGTGCGCAAGACCGGAATCCCCGAGTGGGGATCCCGGTCGCGCGAAGAGAGACAACCTGAAGCGCGGCCGCTTCGCGGCCGCGGTCGGGACGACTCGTCGAGCCTCTCCGAGGTCACAATGCGCGCATGTCGCGCCCACTGCACGAGCGGATCGAGCGCTTCGTCCGCGAGCACGACCTGATCCCGCCGGGCGGGGAGGTGACGTGCCTCGTCTCCGGCGGCGCCGACTCGACCTGCCTCTGGCACGCGCTGCGCGAGCTCGGGTATCGCGTGTCGGCCGTCCACGTGAACCACGGGCTGCGCGGGGAGGAGTCCGAGGAGGACGCGCGCCACTGCGCGGTACACCTCGGCGCCGAGATCGCCGTGCCTTGTGGCTCTGAGCCACAAGGCACGGCCGAGGCCGCCCTCCGCGAGGAGCGCTATCGCCTCACAGCAGGTCGCGGCCTGCGCGCGACCGGGCACACCGCCTCCGACCAGGTCGAGACGGTGCTCTACCGCCTCGTCGCGTCGGGGTCGACGCGCGGGATCAAGCCGCGGCGCGAGGACGGCGTCGTCCGGCCCCTCCTCCGCGTCTGGCGCGAGGAGACCGAGGCGTACTGCCGCGAGCACGGCCTTCCGTTCCGCGTCGACTCGACGAACCGCGACACGAAGCGCGGTCTGATCCGAGACGAGGTCATCCCGCTCCTCCGCCGCCTGCACCCGGGCGCCGAGCGCAACCTGCTCGCGCTCGCCGAGGAGCGCCCGCGCCTCCCGCGCTCGCTGGAGCGGACGCTCGTCGACCTCCTCTCGTCGCACGACGGCACGAAGGCCGCCGACCTCGGCCGTGGGATCCGCGCCGTCCGCGAGTACGGCACGCTGCGGCTCGAGGGCACGGTCGAGCTCGGCCCGTGGCGACTCGAGAGCGACGTCCCCGGCCTCGAGGTGCGCACCCGCCGCGCGGGCGACCGTCTCGCAGGCCGCAGCAAGAAGGTGCAGGACGTCTTCGTGGACGCGAAGGTGCCGCGCGCGCAGCGCGACGAGTGGCCGCTCGTCGTCCACGAGGGCGAGGTCGTGTCCGTCCCGGGGATCGCCGATGCGCCTGGCTGGGAAGGAACCGTCCGGGCATGGAAGGATACGACTCCATGACGCAGACCGAGCTCGATCAAGCCGTCGGCGAGGTGCTCATCGAGCAGCTCGCGCTCCAGAGCCGGATCGCCGAGCTGGGCACCGAGATCTCCGCCGACTACGCGGGCCGCGACCTCCTCCTCGTTGGCGTGCTCAAGGGCGCCGTGTTCTTCATGGCCGACCTCATGCGCGAGCTGACGGTGCCGTGCGAGATCGACTTCATGGCGATCTCGAGCTACGGCGCGGCCACGGACTCCTCCGGCGTCGTCCGCATCCTCAAGGACCTCGACATCAACGTCGCCGACCGCGACGTGCTGGTGGTCGAGGACATCATCGACTCCGGCCTCACGCTCTCGTACCTCATGCGGAACCTGCGCGCGCGCAAGCCAGCGTCGCTGGAGGTGGTCACGCTCCTGACGAAGCCCGAGCGGCGCGAGATCGACGTGCCGGTGCGCTACGTCGGCTTCGAGATCCCGAACCGCTTCGTCATCGGGTACGGCCTCGACTTCGCGGAGCGCTACCGCAACCTGCCGTACGTCGCGGTCCTCAACCCCGAGCTGATCCCCAACGCGACATAGGGCACGGGCGACCGGCACGTGCGAAACGGCACGTAGCGACGCAACGAGCGGCTAATCCGAGACAGGGGACGCGGGCCGGGTGGCGAACGGGCACGGTGCTACCCTGCGACCACCTCCGTGAACAGGTTTCTCCGCAGCGCACTCTTCCCCCTGATCGTGATCGTCCTGCTCGTCTACGTGGCGAGCCAGGTGTTCATGTCGGGGCGCGACGAGCAGCAGAAGATCACGTACTCGGAGGCGTTCACGCGGGTCGAGAGCGGCGACGTCAACGAGGTGCTCTTCACCCCCTCGAACCAGAAGCTCACGCTGGCGCTGGTCAACGGCGACAAGGTCGAGGTCAACTACCCGACGCCGCAGTCGGCGACGCGGTTCGAGAACCTCCTGAAGGAGCAGAACGTCCGCTACGACTCGAAGGGCACGGGCTCCTCGCCGTGGTGGTCGCTGCTCATCAGCGTCCTGCCGTTCGTGATCATCATCGCCTTCTGGATCTTCCTCATGAACCAGATGCAGGGAGGCGGCTCGAAGGTGATGAGCTTCGGGAAGAGCCGTGCGAAGCGCATGTCGCCCGACTCGCCGAAGGTGACGTTCAAGGACGTCGCCGGCGCGGACGAGGCGGTCGAGGAGCTGCACGAGATCAAGGAGTTCCTCGAGAACCCGAAGAAGTTCCAGGCGCTGGGCGCGCGGATCCCGAAGGGTGTGCTCCTGTACGGGCCGCCGGGGACGGGGAAGACGCTGCTCGCGCGTGCGGTCGCGGGTGAGGCGGGGGTGCCGTTCTTCTCGATCTCGGGCTCCGACTTCGTCGAGATGTTCGTGGGCGTCGGCGCCTCGCGCGTGCGCGACCTGTTCGAGCAGGCGAAGCAGGCGTCCCCCTGCATCATCTTCATGGACGAGATCGACGCTGTCGGCCGGCATCGCGGCGCGGGCCTCGGAGGCGGCCACGACGAACGTGAGCAGACGCTGAACCAGCTCCTCGTCGAGATGGACGGCTTCGAGATGAAGGACAACATCATCCTCATCGCGGCCACGAACCGGCCTGACATCCTCGATCCTGCGCTGCTGCGACCCGGCCGCTTCGACCGGCAGATCGTGGTCGACCGCCCGGACCGCAACGGGCGCCGGAAGATCTTGGAGGTGCACTCGCGCGGGAAGCCGCTGGCGCGTGAGATCGACCTGGACACGCTGGCCGCGGGGACGCCCGGCTTCACGGGCGCCGACCTGTCGAACCTGATCAACGAGGCGGCGCTGCTGGCGGCCCGCCGCGGCAAGAAGATGATCGAGCAGGACGAGCTCGAGGAAGGGATCATGCGCGTGATCGCGGGCCCGGAGAAGAAGGCGCGGCTGCTGTCGGAGAAGGAGCGCAAGATCACGGCCTACCACGAGATGGGACACGCGCTGGTCGGGCACTACCTGGAGCACACGAACCCGGTGCACAAGATCACGATCGTGTCGCGCGGGCAGGCGCTGGGGCTCACGATCTCGCTGCCGACCGAGGATCGCTACCTGACGACGAAGTCGGCGCTGATGGACGAGCTGGCGATGACGCTGGGCGGGCGCGCGGCGGAGGAGCTCGTCTTCCACGAGGTGACGACGGGCGCTGCGAACGACCTGGAGCGGGTGACCTCGACCGCGAAGCAGATGGTGATGCGCTTCGGGATGAGCGAGAAGCTCGGGCCACGGGTGCTGGGGCGCAACCACGACCAGCCGTTCCTCGGGCGTGACATCTCCTCGGAGGCCGACTACTCGGAGGAGATCGCGAAGGAGATCGACGACGAGATCCGGCGCGTGATCGAGGAGGCGCACCAGACCGCGCACGCCGTCCTGCGCGAGCACATGGACGACCTGCACCGGCTGTCGGCGATCCTGATCGAGCGCGAGACGATCGACAAGGACCAGTACGAGCGCCTGCTCGCCGGCGAGTCCGAGGAGTCGGTGTTCCCCGAGGAGGTCCCGACGCCCGAGCCGGAGGCCGAGGCCGGGAAGAAGCCGAAGCTCCGCCCGCAGCCGCGCCCCATCCCCGGCACCGCGATGCAACCTCCACCCCCCGAGGGCGCCCCCTCGTAGGTGCGGGGCTTGCCTCGCCCACTTCGCGGGCGCGATCCCGATCCGCAAGGCCCACGAGTACGTCGCCGTCGTGCGGCGGCCCTGCGGAACGACCCTGGGCAGCTCGGTCGCGGGCACGCAAACGCGGAGGGACGGCCGCTGGCAGGTCGTCATCGAGACCACCGCGCCCGAGAAGGACAGCGCCTCATATCGGGCGCGCTGGAAGCGCCTGACGAGCCGGTGCGTCGTCGTGCGCGGTCGCCTGGACGTGCTGTCCGCCACTTCCGCGAGGGGCTCGTCCGCAAGCCACCAGAGGACGACATGCGTGTCAAGCAGGAACTTCGTCGTCGTCCTCGCCGGAGAAGGCCGCGAGCAGGTCGGGAGGCAGCTCGTCGAAGAGGCTTGCGCCCGCTACCGGCTCGTCCGGCCTGATCCGCGGGCGGCGAGGACGACCGCGACGAGGACCGCCGTCGCGGCCAGCGCGCCCAGGATGTCCACGGCGAGCCCGCGGGCGCGGACGACGTCCACGAGCGCGAGCGGCAGCGCCGCGACCGCGAGCGCGCCGAGGCCGAGGACCGCCACGAGCGCGAGGCGGCGGAACGCCTCCCCGGGTTCGGTCTTGACCCGCTCCCGCTCCTCGAGCGACCAGTACGCGAGCTCGGCGGTGACGACGAGGCCGGCGGCGACGAGAACGACCGCGGCGTCGAGCGGGGCGTCGTCGACCGCGAGCTGCATCCCGTAGACGCCGCCGAGGAGGACGAGCGAGACGGGGACGAGCGCCGGCCACGAGTTGACCAGCGCGGCCAGGAGGACGAGCAGCGCGGCGATCACCACCCGCGCGCCGACCTCGACGACACCGTCGCTCCCGCGCGCGAGCGGCAGCGCCGCGAGCGCGACCGCGAGCCCGAATGCGGCGACGCCCGCGGCTAGACGCGTGCGAGCCTGGCGTAGCGCCTGAACGTCCTCACCTCCTCGATCGCCCCCTCGAGCGGCCTCGAGTCTCCCCAGCGCGCGACGCCGATGCCCAGGCTCGCGAGCCGCGCGTGGAGCACCTCGCGCTCGAGCAGCCAGAGCCGGTGCGCGAGCGCCTCGACCTCGTCCGAGCCGGGAGCGACGAGCGCGACGGGATCGACCTCGACGACGACGACGTCGAAGCCGCGCGCGCGCAGGTCACCGAGAGCCGTCGCGAAGCGCGGGTCGACGAGCGGGCTGATCCCGACCACGAGCGCCTTCGGCGGCAGGATGCGCGCCGGGATCAGGTTCACATCGCGCCACGTGTAGTCGGGCACGACCCCGGTCTCGAGCAGCGTCTCGATCAGCCGGTAGCGCTGGAGGATCCCCATGCCGGGCTGGAGCCAGCGCAGGATGCCGCCGAACGAGACGAGGCCGACGCGGTCCCGGCGGTCGAGGTAGAGGCCCGCCAGCGTCGCGGTCGCCCGTACGGCGTCGTCGAGCGTGCTCTCTTCGCCGCCGCGCACGTCGACGAAGCTGTCGACGAAGAGCACGACGTCCGTGTTCCGCTCCGGATGGCGCTCGTTGACGACGAGCGAGCGCTTCCTCGCCGACGCCCGCCAGTTGATCGCGCGCACGCGGTCGCCCGGGACGTAGTCGCGGATGTCGGCGTACTCGATCCCGTCGCCCTTGACCCGTGCGACCTCGCTCCCGGCGAACGCCTGCGTCTCGACGGGCGCGATGATCCGGCTCAGCGTCTCCGCGCCGGGATAGACCTTGAGCTCGACGGGCCTCGAGACGCGCTCCTCCCAGACCACGACGCGCAGCCGGTCGCGGGCGCGCACCTCGATCCCGCCGAGCTCGTACGCCCCCCAGCGGGTGCCTCGGAGGACGAGCGGGAGCGTCCGCGGCTCGCGTGCGCGCAGCGACACCGCCTGCGCGTCCCCGCCGTCGAGCGCCTCGACGCCGGGCGGGAGCTCGAGCAGCAGCTCGAGCCGGTCGACCGCGGCGTCGGCTCGAACGCGGAGCTCGGCCTCGACCTCCGCCTGCTCGACCGTGCGGGTCGTCGCCAACGAGAAGGTGACCGCGACGCGCGGGTCGCGTGCCAGGGTCGTCCCGAGCACGAGGAGCACGGCGAACGGCGCCGCCGCGATCGCCAGCTCGGGCCGCCGGACGACGAGCGCGGCCACGAGGCCCGTCGCGACGAGGACCGCGTAGCCCTCGAGACGCGGGCTCGAGCGCCGCTTCACGGGATGCTCGCGACGTCCTCGGCGCGCGGCGTGGGGACGCCCGCGAGGATGTCGCGGACGACGTCCTCCGCGGAGACCCGCTGCACCCAGAGCTCCGGCCGCAGCACGAGGCGGTGGCCGAGCGCCGGCACTGCGACCACCTTGACGTCGTCGGGCAGCACGTGGTCTCGCCCTGCGAGCGCGGCCTTGCAGCGGGCGAGCTTGAGCAGGGCCAGCGAGCCGCGTGGGCTGGCTCCGACCGCCACGCTCGCGGACGTACGCGTGGCCGTGACGAGGTCGACGCAGTAGCCCTGGATGCTGTCGGCGACGTAGACCCGCTCGACCGCCCGCTGCATCTCGAGCAGCGTCTCCCGGTCGACGACCGGCCGGAGCTCGACGTCGTCGGCCTGCCGCTCGATCCGGCGGCCGAGCACCTCCAGCTCGTCCTCGCGCGCCGGGTACCCGAACGCGGTGCGGAGGAGGAAGCGGTCGAGCTGCGCCTCCGGCAGCGGGTACGTCCCCTCGTACTCGATCGGGTTCTGGGTCGCGATCACGAGGAACGGCGGCTCCAGCCGGTGCGTCTCGCCCTCGATCGTCACCTGGCGCTCCTGCATCGCCTCGAGGAGCGCCGCCTGCGTCTTGGGCGGCGCGCGGTTGATCTCGTCGGCGAGCAGGAGGTTCGTGAAGATCGGCCCGGGGCGGAAGTCGAAGTCGCCGTCGCGCTGGTTCCAGATCGAGGAGCCGGTGACGTCGGACGGCATGAGGTCGGGCGTGAACTGGATCCGCGAGAAGCGCATGCTGAGCACCTGCGCGAACGAGCGCGCGGCGAGCGTCTTGGCGAGGCCCGGGTAGTCCTCGAGCAGCACGTGCCCGTCGGCGAGGAAGCCGACGAGGACGAGCTCGAGTGAGTCACGCTTGCCGACGACCGCACGCTCGACCTCGTCGAGCGCCTCGGCGCCGAGCTCGCGGACGCGCTCGAGCTCCATCACACGCGCTCCAGCGACTCGACGACGCGCCGCAGATCCTCCACGGGGAGGCCGCGCGCGCGGCGATCCTCGGGCGGCCGCCGGTCGGGCCGCACGAGCTCGAACGTCTCCTCACCGAGGACGGCGCGGGCGATCTCGGGCTCGGCGTCGAGCGAGACACGCCTTCTGGCCATGAGCAGGCCGCTCGCCACCCCGCGCAGCCGCGGGCGCAGCCGGTGGTGGAGGTCGAACGCGCCGGCGACGCCGAGGGCGGAGACGTGCTCGAGCCGGCTCAGCGTGCCCGGGCGGCGAGCGACCGGCGCGCGCCCCGGCGGGGGGCGCAGCGCCGCCGCCGGCGGGTACGCTCGGCGCAGCGCCGCGAGCACGAGGAGGAGCGCGATGCCGGAGAGCAGGAGCGCGTAGACGCGGATCGCGAGCTCGAGGCGACCGGGCAGGAACACGGCGATGCCGATCAGCGCGAGGGTCGGGAGGCGCAGGAAGCGGAGCGCGCTGCGGACGTCGGCCCTCACGAGCTCGCGCCTCCCACCCCTGCCTCGCGCGGCGTCGAGGCGGCGTGCGTCTCTGCGCGCTCCGCCTCCCTGCGCGCGCGGAGCTCGTCACGCACGGTCGAGAGCGCGTCGATCGCCTCCTCCTTCATCGCCGCGTCGACGGCATGGCTCGAGAACTTGGCCTCGGTGAAGAGGCCGGTGAGGCGCTCGACCGACCGCCGCTCCACGTCGAGGTCGTCCAGGATGCGTGCAAGGTACTCGTTCGGCGTCTCGGCCTCTCGGCGGGCCAGCTCGTTCGCAGCCAGCACCAGCTCGAGCCGGGCGTAGGCGGCGATCACGGCGCGGCGCGGGTCGGGCTCAGCGCGGAGCGCGTCGAGGCTCTCGTCCAGCGCGGCCGCGAGCTGCGCCGCGAGCTCCTCGTCGGCGTCGAGCGGGCGTGCGGCTCGCCGGCCGGCGATCACGTAGGCCACGATCGCGACGATCACGAGGCCGACGATGATCGACGTGGGGAGCCATGCGAACTCCGGCTCGCGCGGGGCCGGGAGCTCGCCCGGCCCGGGTGGCACCGGCTCGGGAATCCCGTTGCCCGGGAACGCCCGCTCCTCCTCCTCGCCGAAGACCGGGGCGTCCCAGGCCCTGAACCGGTAGTACGCGGCGACGCCGAAGAGCATCGCGATGAAGACGAACGCCGTGAGCCCTCCACGGCGCTGTGTGCGGTGTCTCGCCAGCTCGCGCGCCATGTGCTTGCGCTGGGTGAACGCCCACAGGAAGATCGCCAGCGCCGGGATGAGCGCGACGAGCCCGACGCTGACGATCGTGTCCAGCACGACGTCCGCGGGCGGGCGCGTCTCGCCGGTGCCGGAGGACGTCGTGCCCGTCGCCGCGATCGCGACGACGCCGACGAGCCCTAGCACGACGAGCGCAGGGACGAGCGCGCGGGCCACGCTACCGGCGCCGCCTCGATGCCCACGCGAGCGCGACGTCTACGCCGGTATGGGCGCCGCCAGCGGGGCGGGGGCCGCCTTGCTCTCCCAGTACCGGTTCAGCGCGCCCTGGATCTTCACGAACCAGACGATGGCGCCGACGATCGGGAGCAGGACCCAGAGGCCGGTCCAGCCCGTGAACGGCTGCTCGCGGCCGTCCGCGGCGTACATCTTCCCGACCTCGGACGGGATGAGGAACCAGCTGACCGGGGAGACGACGATCCAGATCACGAGGCCGAGAACCCCTCCGACGCCGATCCCGGAGTGGTTCTTCACCTCGTCCTGGGTCTTGAACACCCAGTACAGGGAGTAGATCCCGAACGTGACGATGAAGATGAGGATCGCGAAGCCGATCCCGCGCCGTTGCCCGAGCGGGCCTGTGGTGGAGGCTGATGTGCTCATGACGGGAGCCTTTCACGAAACGGGCAGTCGGCGCTAGGCTCACTTCGGTGGGCGGCGTGATCCCGATCGAGGAGCGCTGGCCGCGGCCCGCGGTCATGGGCGTCGTGAACGTCACGCCCGACAGTTTCTCCGACGGCGGGCGGTTCGCGGCGCCCGCGGACGCGATCGCGCACGCGCGGCGGCTCGTCGCCGAGGGCGCCGCGCTCGTCGACGTGGGCGGCGAGTCGACGCGGCCGGGCGCCGAGCGGGTGGGCGCCGAGGAGGAGCTGCGCCGAGTCGAGCCCGTGCTCGAGGGACTCGCTGGGCTCCCGCTCTCGATCGACACGTCGAAGGCGGCGGTCGCGCGGCGCGCGCTGGAGCTGGGCGCGGAGCTCGTCAACGACGTGACCGCGCTGCGCGGCGACCCCGAGCTAGCCGGCGTCGTGGCCGAGCACGGTGCGTATGTCTGTCTCATGCACATGCAGGGGGAGCCGCGGACGATGCAGTCCGCACCCCACTACGACGACGTGGCCGCCGAAGTGTTCGCATTCCTGGAGGAGCGCGTCGCCTTTGCGGTCGACGCCGGGATCCCCGAGGAGCGGATCTGCGTCGACCCCGGGATCGGGTTCGGCAAGACGCCCGACCAGAACCTCGAGCTCGTCCGCCGCCTCGACTCGCTCGCCGCGCTCGGGCCGCCGGTGCTGGTCGGGCTCTCGCGGAAGAGCACGCTCGCGCGCGTCGTCGGCGAGCCCGGCCCGGTCGGGACGCCGGCTGCCTCGCTCGCCGCGGCGGTCGCGGCCTTCGAGCGCGGAGCGTGGATGATCCGGGCCCACGAGGTGCGCGAAACGGTCGAGGCGCTCGCGGTTGCCGCCGCGGTGGAACGGGGAGGGGTGGAGGTGTGACGATCGAGCTGCTCAGCCTCGTGGTCTTCGGGCACCACGGGTACCTGGAGGCGGAGCGCCGGCTCGGGCAGCGGTTCCTCGTCGACCTCTGGGCCGACGTGCCGGAGGCGGCGGCGGCGAGCGACGACCTCGACGACACGGTCGACTACCGCAGGCTCGCCCAGCTCGTGCGCGAGGTGTTCGCAGGCCCGGAGCGGCTCCTGCTCGAAGGGCTCGCGGGCGCGGTCGCGGACGGCGTGCTCGGGCGCTTCCCGGCGGTCGAGCGCGTCCGCGTGCGCATCCGCAAGCCGGACGTCGTCCTCGACCCGCCGGTCGAGCACGCCGCGGTGATCGTCGAGCGCAGCCGGGTCTGAGCGTGCCCCGCGCGTACGTCGGCCTGGGCGCGAACCTCGGGCCGCGCGAGGCCACGATCCTACGTGCCGTCGACCTGATCGCGGCCGTGCCCGGCGTGGAGGTGCTGGAGCTCTCCTCGCTCACCGAGACGGAGCCGGTGGGCGTCACCGGCCAGCCGGACTTCCTGAACGGCGTCCTCGCGCTCGAGACGTCGCTGCCGGCGCGCGAGCTCCTGGACGCGCTCCTCGGCGTCGAGCGCGAGCTCGGTCGCGTGCGCGAGGAGGGGGAGCGCTGGGGGCCGCGCGTGATCGACCTCGACCTGCTCCTCTACGGCGACGAGGTCGTGGACGAGCCGGGCCTCACGGTGCCGCACCCGCGCCTGCACGAGCGCCGCTTCGCGCTCGAGCCGCTCGCCGAGCTGGAGCCCGACCTGGAGATCCCCGGGCGCGGCCCTGTGTCCGTGCTCCTGGCGGAGCTACACTGACGCGCGATGTCGCACCTCGACGACCTCGACGAGTACGAGGCCGAGCTCGAGATCTCCCTCAAGCGGGAGTACTCCGCGGTCTTCGGCCTCTTCCGCTACTGCATCCTCACGCAGGACGCGACCTACCTCTGCAACAAGCTCGAGGTGGAGTCGCTGCCGCAGGCGAGCTACCCGTTCTTCCACATCCGCATGGAGGACGTCTGGGTGTGGGACAAGAACCGGCCGACGCGAATCATCCCGCGCGCCGAGGTCTACACCTCCGGCGACGTGACGATCGAGGAGCTCCGCGGCGAGGGCGAGGAGCCGCGGCTCACCGCCGAGGCGCTCGCCGAGCGCATCGGCCAGCAGCTCCCGGGCGACGACGACGCGTTGTAGCCGAAGGGCCGCCTCGCGGCGGCCCTTCGAGTCCTGCCCTATCCCTCTCCTGCCCCGAGCCCAACCCGGTGGCCGCATGTGCTGCGAGCCCGCGGTAGGCGGCTCCAGCCTAGCGCAGCCGGCTCTGCTTCACTAGCGCGATGCTGCTGGCGGTCGACGTGGGGAACACGCAGACGGCGCTCGGGCTGTACGCCGGCGCCGAGCTGACCGACCACTGGCGGCTCGCGACCGAGCGCTCGACGACCGCGGACGAGCTCGGCGTCGTCCTGAACGGCCTCCTCGACCTCGACGGCGTCGACGGGATCTGCCTCGCGTCCACGGTCCCGGTGCTCGTGCGCGAGTGGGAGATCCTCGCCTCGAAGTGGGCGCAGGCGCCGCTGCTCGTGGTCGGGCCGGGGGTCAAGACCGGGATCCCGATCCGCTACGACGACCCGCGCGAGGTGGGGCCGGACCGGATCGTGAACTCGGTCGCGGCGAAGGAGCGGTACGGAGCGCCGGTGATCGTGGTCGACTTCGGCACGTCCACGAACTTCGACGTCGTGTCGCCGGAGGGCGAGTACGTGGGGGGCGTCCTCGCCCCCGGGATCGAGATCTCCATGGACGCGCTGTTCGCGCGCGCAGCGCGGCTCGTGAAGGTGGACTACGCCGCGCCGCCGACCGTGATCGGGAAGACGACCGTCGGCGGGCTCCAGTCGGGCCTCGTGTACGGCTTCGCGGGGCAGGTGGACGGGATCGTCGGGCGGATCCGCGAGGAGCTCGGCGCGGAGGCGCCCGTGGTGGCGACGGGCGGCCTCGCCGACCTCGTCGCGCCGCACTCGCGCACGATCGAGACGGTCGACCCGTTCCTCACGCTCGACGGGCTGCGCCTGGTCTGGGAGCTGAACACGTGATCCCGGACAGCTCGTCGCTCGCGCTCTTCGTCGTCGCGGCGCTCGCGCTGCTCGTCGTCCCGGGCCCGGCCGTGATCTACGTCGTGGCCCGTTCGATCCAGCAGGGCCGCCGCGCCGGGCTCGCCTCGGTGCTCGGGATCCACGTCGGGACGCTCGTCCACATCGCCGCCGCGACGCTCGGGCTCTCGGCGCTCGTGCTGTCCTCGGCGGTCGCGTTCACTGCGGTGAAGATCGCGGGCGCGGTCTACCTCGTCGGGCTCGGTCTCTGGACGCTCCTCTCGCGCAGCGCCGAGACGGACGTCCCGCTGGGCGGCGATCGGAACCTCCGCCGCGCATTCGCTCAGGGCATCGTCGTGAACGTCCTGAACCCGAAGACCGGGCTCTTCTTCCTGGCCTTCCTGCCTCAGTTCGTCGACCCGAACGCGCCGCATCCGGCGGCGCAGATCGCGTTCCTCGGCGTCCTCTTCGCGCTCCTCGGGCTCGTGACCGATTCGGTCTGGGCGCTCGCCGCGGGGACCGCGGGCGGCGTCCTCCGCCGCTCGAGGCGGTTCGCGCTCGGGCAGCGGTACGTCACCGGGACCGTCTACGTCGGTCTCGGTGTCGCCACCGCGTTCGCGAGCCCGTCCGAGAAGTGACGCGCGCTACGTGAAGACGATCTCGGCGCCCGCCGACCGCTCGTAGAACTCGCCGACGGAGATGATCTCCTCGACCTGCGGGACGAAGTCCTCGAGGGAGAGGCCGAACATGTCCACGGTCGCCTTGCAGGCGAAGAACCTGACGCCCGAGTCGCCGAGCAGCTCGACGAACTCCGGGACGGGCGGGATGTCGATCTTCTCCATCTGGCGCTGCATCATCTTCGTGGCCAGCCACGACATGCCCGGCACGGCGCCGATCCAAGTCGGGATGTGCATGCCGGGGTTGCCGACGGTCGCGACCTTGATCTTCTCGAAGCGGTCCTTCCGGATCGCGTCGAGGCCGAAGAAGGTGAAGAAGAGGTCGGCGTCGATCCCTTCCATGCGCGCGCCGTTGGCCATGATCAGCGCGGGGTAGATCCCCTCGAGCGAGCCCTTGGAGACGACGATCGAGACCTTCTCGATGGTCGTGGGCTTCGCGGTCGTCTCGTGCGGCTGTTCCAGCAGCTCGGTCATCGTGTCTCCCTCCTAGATGCAGCCCTTGGGCTTCGGGATGCCGCCGATCTTGGCGGCGAGCTTCGCCGGCCCCTTGGGGAAGAGCTCGTACAGCTCCTTGACGGGCACGCCGGACTCCTTGCCGAGCGCGCGGATCGACGGCGCCATGCCGGTCGCGAGGTAGCGCTCGCGCATGAAGCGCACGACCAGCCAGTGCCGGTCGGTCAGCTGCGGGATGCCGTTCTCGCGCGCGATCGCCTCCGCGATCGCCTCGTTCCACTGCGCCGGGTCGGTGAGGAAGCCCTCGTCGTCGACGTCGACCGGGGCGTCCGCGATCAGGGTGGTGGCCATCTCGTCCTCCTCTCAGGTGCGTGCGGTGAGCTTCTTGCCGCGGGTCGGCATCTCGGGGCCGATCCCCGGGATGTCGCGGCCGGGGAGCAGCGCGTGCCAGTAGACCCACTGGAACATGAGCTTCCCGAGGTGGTTGAGCCGCGACTCCTTCAGCAGCGGGAGCCCGAAGGCGCTCGGGTAGTGGCCCGGCAGCGGCTCGGTGTCGTAGTTGAAGTCGATGAGCAGGGCCTTGTGGAAGCCGGTCTCGATGAAGCAGTTCGCGTGGCCGTCGAACCCGGCGACGAGCTCCTTCCCCGCGAGGTGGCGCTCGACGTTCTCCGTGAGCACCTCCGCCTCGAAGTGGGTCACCGAGCCCGCCTTCGACGCGGGCAGGTCGGTCGCGTCCCCGAGCGCGAAGACGTTCGGGCTCGCGGTCGCCTGGAGGGTGCTCGTGTCGGTCGGGACGAAGCCGAGCGCGTCGGCGAGGCCGGGCGAGCGCTCGAGGTACTCGGCGCCGCCGTGCAGCGGGACGGTGACGAGCAGGTCGAAGTCCACCTCGCGGCCGTCGTAGCCGATCAGCTTCCCGCCGACGCCGTCGACCTCGCCCGCGTTGAGCTCGGTCACGAGCTCGATCTCCTTCTCCTCGAGCAGCCCCGCCAGGTGCTCGGACGCGACCGGCTTCGTGAAGGCCGCGTCGAGCGGCGTCGCGTAGACCAGCTCGGTCCTGCTCCTGACGCCGTTCTCGCGCAGGAACCAGTCCGTGAGGAACGTGAACTCGAGCGGCGCGACCGGGCACTTGATCGGCATGTCGACGAGGTTCACGACGATCCGGCCGCCGTCGAACCAGTCGAGCGCCTGCCGCAGCCGCTCGGCGCCCTCGGGCGTGTAGAAGGTGAACGCGCGCTCGTTCCAGCCCGGGCCGGTGAGGCCCTCGGTCTCCTCCGGCTGGAGCCGCGCGCCGGTCGCGATCACGAGCACGTCGTAGGGGAGGGCGGTCCCGTCCTCGAGGAGCACGCGGTCGCGCTCCGGCTCGACCGACTCGACTGCCTGCTCGTGGAACGTGATCCCTTTGCGGAGCTGGCGCGCGCGCGGCCGCACGATGTCCTCGACGCCGGTCAGCCCGAACGGGACGAAGAGCAGGCCCGGCTGGTAGACGTGGCGGTCGTCGCGGTCGACGACGTGGACCTCCGCCTCGTCCTCGTCGAAGCGGCGGCGCAGGCGGTTCGCGGTCATCGTCCCGCCGGTCCCGCCGCCGAGAATCACGATCTGCTTCGCCATCGTCCTCACCTCCCGGATTGTGCCCACAGCCTCGCCGCAGCCGTGGGCGCGCGGCATCCGCACGTGACCGGAGCCGCGTGCGGGGAACTACCCAGACGTGGCCGCGGCCAGGTCTACCCGCCGCCGTAGACCGAGATCGGCAGCTCGAGCGTGACCTCGTCGCCCGACGGGATCTCGGCCTCGAGCCGCTCGAGGATCTCCCGTGCGCCCGGCGCAGCCGCCAGCAGCCTCCGCTCGACCTCGTCGAGCGAGTCGAGCAGCACCAGCTCCTGCTTGAACGGCTTCGGGAAGCGCCCGCCGCCCAGGTACCAGCCGTAGAACTTCTTCAGGAAGCCGGCTGCGCGCCGGTCGCCGAGCTCGCGGCGTGTCTCCCGGACGAACAGGACGAGCTCGGCCGCGACCTCCTCGCGGGCGGGAGGCGCGCCGTCGCCGTCGACGATCTCGCGGAGCGCCCACGGGTTCCCCTGCGCGCCGCGCCCGACCATGACCGCCTCCGCGCCGGTGGTCGCCAGCACGACCTGTGCGCGGGCGCGCGAGGTCACGTCCCCGGAGGCGACGACCGGCACGTCGACGAGCGAGACAAGCTCGGCGGTGAGCGAGTGGTCGGCGGTGCCCGTGTACATCTGCCGGGCCGAGCGCGGATGGAGGGTGAGCGAAGCCGCCCCGGCCTCGACGAGCTTCGGCCCCAGCTCGAGCGCTGCCCGCGAGCCGTTCGCGACGCCGCGGCGGAGCTTCACGGTCGCCGGGATGTCCACCGAGCCCGCGACCGACTCCACGAGCCGGCACGCGAGGTCGTGATCCTCGAGCAAGTGCGCGCCCGCACCGGTCCGCGTCACCTTCTTCACCGGGCAGCCGAAGTTGAGGTCGACGAGGTCGGCCCCGACCGCCTCCACCATGCGCGCCGCCTCGCCCATCGCGCGGGGGTCGGAGCCGAACAGCTGGATCGCGAGCGGGTGCTCGTCGGCGGCCACGCGCAGGTAGCCGAGCGTGCGCTCGTTCCCGTGCTCGATCCCCGCGCAGCTGACCATCTCGGAGCAGACGAGGCCGGCGCCGTAGCGGCGCCCCTGCCGGCGGAATGCCTGCACGCTGACGCCCGCCATGGGCGCGAGGACGAGGCGCGTGGGCACCTCGACGGGGCCGATGCGCCAGGATTCGCGGAGCTCGATCACGGCCGTCGCATGGTAGAGGGCGAGGCGAGCCGCACCCTTACGCGAGCTGTTGACGCTCGTCTTGCGGCGTAGCTACCATTCCCGCCCATTCGACGGGGCCGGCGGGGCCCCGCCACTTCGTCTCGGAGGGGTCTTTCGTGAAGGACGTGATCCTCACTCCAGAAGGCTACAAGCAGCTGAAGAGCGAGCTCGAGACCCTGCGCACCGACAAGCGGCGCGAGATCGCGGAGCGCATCGCGGCGGCCCGCGCGTTCGGCGAGATCGCCGAGAACGCCGAGTACGACGACGCGAAGAACGAGCAGATGATGCTCGAGCACCGCATCGCCCAGCTCGAGGAGCGGCTGGCGAACGCGCAGGTGATCGACAAGCGCCGCGTCGACACGAGCGTCGTCTCGGTCGGCGCCGTCGTCCGCCTCCGCGACGTCGACGCCAAGGAGACGACCGAGTACTTCATCGTTGGCTCGGCCGAGGCGAACCCGGCCGAGAACAAGCTCTCCAACGAGTCCCCGGTCGGCAAGGCGATCATGGGCCGGAAGAAGGGCGAGACGGTCGAGGTCGCCACGCCTCGCGGCTCCAAGATCAAGTTCAAGATCATGGAGATCAAGGCCGCGTAGGGCTCCGCGCGCAGCCGGTTAGGCTGCTCGCCATGGGCAACGCGAAGCGCTTCCCCGACCGAGACGCGGTCGCTGCCGTCCGCGCCGCGACCGAGGGGCTCGACGCAGGCGGCGGGCTCGACGAGACGCGCCGGCTCGCGGGCCGCGTGCTGGCGCGCCGAGAGCTGGGGAAGCTCGTCTTCCTCGACCTCGTCGATCGTTCCGGCCGCATCCAGCTCATGTGCGACACGGGCCGGATCGGCGAGCTCGACGTGAAGCTCGGCGACGTGGTCGGGGTCGTCGGGAAGCCGGCGAAGTCGCGCCGCGGCGAGCCGTCCCTCATGGTCGACTCGCTCGAGGTGCTCGCGCGGAACGAGAGCCCGCTCCCCGACACGTTCCACGGCCTCACCGACCAGGAGACGCGCTACCGCAAGCGCTACCTCGACCTGCTGATGAACGAGGACTCGCGCGAGCTCGCGCTGCTGCGCGCACGCATCGTCACCGCGATCCGCCGCTATCTCGACGACGAGGGCTTCGTCGAGGTGGAGACACCGGTGCTCCAGCCGCGCTACGGCGGCGCCTTCGCGCACCCGTTCGTGACGCGCTCCAACGAGCTGGAGACCGACCTCTACCTGCGGATCGCGACCGAGCTCTACCTCAAGCGGCTCATCGTCGGCGGGCTCGAGCGCGTGTACGAGATCGGCAAGGACTTCCGCAACGAGAGCGTCTCCTACAAGCACCAGCCCGAGTTCACGATGCTCGAGTGGTACGAGGCGTACGCCGACTACCGCGACGCGATGGATCGCATCGAGGAGCTGCTGGAGCGGGTCGCGCTCGAGGTGATCGCGACGACGCAGGTGTCCTTCCGCGGGCACGAGGTCGACCTGAAGCGGCCGTGGAGACGCCTCGGGTTCGTGGAGTCGCTGGAGTCGCTCGAGCTGTGGACGCGCGACGAGGTGGAGCTCCGCGCGTGGCTCACGGAGCGCGGCGTGGACACGGACGCGGACAAGGACTGGACGCAGCTCGTCGACCACGCGTTCTCCCACTTCGTCGAGCCCAGCCTGATCGAGCCGACGATCGTGTTCGGGCACCCGGTCGAGCTCTCGCCCTTCGCGCGGACGATGGACGACGACCCGTCGTTCGCCGAGCGATTCGAGTACTTCGCGGCCGGGATGGAGCTCGGGAATGCGTACACGGAGATCAACGCGGCCGAGGAGCAGCAGCGCCGCTTCGACGAGCAGTCGGAGTACGTCGAGGGCGTCCGCGGCGATCCGGACTACGTGGAGGCGCTGTCGTACGGCATGCCGCCGACCGCGGGCCTCGGCCTCGGCATCGACCGGCTCGTGATGCTCCTGTCGGGGCGGGAGACGATCCGCGACGTGATCCTGTTCCCCGCGCTTCGGCAGGCGGGCTCCGGGTCGTAGGGGCGAGGCTTGCCTCGCCTTCGCGGACGTCAGGCCGCGGCTTCGACTCGCTGCCGTTCGTACAGCACGACGTCCTCGAGGATCTCGTCCAGCGTCCTCGCCGGCGACCAGCCGATCGCCGCGCCGATCTTCTCGAGCGACGGCTCGCGGTGGAACATCTCCTCCATCGCGCCGTGCGGGTACACCTGCTCGTACGGGACGAACGTGATCTCCGACCGGCTGCCGACCTTCGCCCGCACGCGCTCCGCGAGGTCGCTGATCGCGATCCGCTCCTGCGAGCCGACGTTGTAGAGGTCGCCCGTCGTCTCCGGTGCCTCCATCAGCCCGCGCAGCGCGGCCACGGTGTCGGAGACGTGGCAGAAGCAGCGCGTCTGCGTGCCGTCCCCGTGCACCTCGAGCGGCCTCCCGGCGAGCGCCGCCTGCACGAACCGCGGCACGACCATCCCGTACTGCCCGCTCTGCCGCGGCCCGACCGTGTTGAAGAGCCGCGCGATCACGCATTCGAGGTCGCGCTCCTCGTGCCAGGCGAGCGCGAGGAACTCGTCGATCGCCTTCGAGTCGGCGTAGGCCCAGCGCCGCGCCGTCGTCGGCCCGTAGATCCGGCGCGCGTCCTCGCGCAGCAGCGCCTCCTCCGGGTGGTCGCCGTAGACCTCCGAGGACGACGCCACGAGCACGCGCTTCCCGAACGCAGCGCAGTACTCGAGGAGGTTCTCGGTCCCCTGGACATTCGTCAGCAGCGTGTGCCCGGGCTGCTCGACGATGAGCTGGACGCCGACGACCGCGGCCAGGTGGTAGACGACGTCGCACTTGTGCACGAGCTCCGAGACGACCGACGGCGAGAGCACCGACTCGACCACGAGGTGGAACTCCGGCCGCTCCGCGAACGGCGCCACGTTCGCCTCCGACCCCGTGGAGAGGTCGTCGAGTGCCCATACCTCCCAGCCGTCCTCCAGCAGGCTCTCGGCGAGGTGGGAGCCGATGAAGCCGGCACCTCCGGTGATGAGCGCTTTCGAGGCCACGAGCGGGGAGGGTACCGCGGCGCGCGGGCGAAACCGGGCCTGAGGCCTGCCCCGCAGAGTGTCGGCTACGATCAGTCGGGCACCTTCGGCCAGGAGTGCGGCAATCCCGTCGATCTCCCCCGTCGAGGGTCGAGGAAGGAGGGTCGGAGGAGAGTGTTCGAGCGATTCACAGAACGGGCGCGGCAGGTGGTCGTCCTCGCGCAGGACGAGGCGAGGGCGCTGAAGCACAACTACATCGGGACGGAGCACATCCTCCTCGGCCTCCTGCGGGAGGAGGAGGGCCTCGCTGCCCGCGTCCTCGAGTCCCTCGACATCACCGTGGAGGAGGTGCGCGCGCAGGTCGCCCGCATCGTCGGCCAGGGTGACGAGGTCACGACCGGCCAGATCCCGTTCACGCCGCGCGCCAAGAAGGTCCTCGAGCTGGCGCTGCGCGAAGCCCTCTCGCTCGGGCACAACTACATCGGGACGGAGCACATCCTCCTCGGCCTCGTGCGCGAGAACGAGGGCGTCGCCGCGCGGATCCTCCTCGACTTCGACGCGGATGCGGAAAAGATTCGCAACGAGATCATCAGGATGCTCTCCGGTCCCGGCCGCCGGCAGGCGGGCGCGGGTGCACCGCAAGGCGAGAAGACGAAGAGCTCGAAGCTCCTCGACCAGTTCGGCCGCAACCTCACGCGCGCCGCGGTCGAGGGCAAGCTCGACCCCGTGGTCGGCCGCCAGACCGAGATCGAGCGCGTGATGCAGATCCTGTCACGCCGCCAGAAGAACAACCCGGTGCTGATCGGCGAGCCGGGCGTCGGCAAGACCGCCGTCGTCGAGGGCCTCGCCTCGCGCATCGCCTCGAGCGGCGTGCCCGAGATCCTCAAGGGCAAGCAGATCTACACACTCGACCTCGCGGCGCTCGTCGCGGGCTCGAAGTACCGCGGTGAGTTCGAGGAGCGCCTGAAGAAGGTGATGAAGGAGATCATGCAGCGGGGCGACATCATCCTCTTCATCGACGAGCTCCACAATCTCGTCGGCGCGGGCGCGGCCGAGGGGGCAATCGATGCGGCCTCGATCTTGAAGCCTGCGCTCGCGCGCGGCGAGATCCAGACGATCGGCGCGACCACGCTCGACGAGTACCGCAAGTACCTCGAGCGGGACGCCGCCCTCGAGCGCCGTTTCCAGCAGGTGCGCGTCGAGGAGCCGTCGATCGACGAGACGGTGCAGATCCTCCGCGGCCTCCGCGACCGCTACGAGGCGCACCACCGGTGCAAGATCTCGGACGAGGCGCTCGCGGCCGCGGCCAGCCTCGCCGACCGCTACATCCAGGACCGCCACCTCCCGGACAAGGCGATCGACCTGATCGACGAGGCCGGCTCGCGCGTCCGCATCGCGACCATGGCCGCGCCGCCGCGCTACCGCGAGCTCGAGGACGAGATCGAGAAGGTGCGCGCCGACAAGGAGGCCGCGATCGAGGCGCAGGAGTTCGAGAAGGCGGCGCAGCTCCGCGACAAGGAGCGCAAGCTCACGCAGAAGAAGAAGGAGCTCGAGGACGACTGGCGGAACCAGGCGGACGAGGAGCAGCCGGAGATCGGCGAGGACGAGATCGCGGACATCGTCTCCATGTGGACGGGGATCCCGGTCTTCAAGCTCACCGAGGCGGAGTCGCAGCGGCTGGTGAACATGGAGGGCGAGCTGCACAAGCGCGTCATCGGACAGCACCAGGCGATCGTCGCCGTCGCGAAGGCGATCCGGCGCGCGCGGGCCGGGATCAAGGACCCGAAGCGCCCGACCGGCTCGTTCATCTTCCTCGGCCCCTCGGGCGTGGGGAAGACGGAGCTCGCGCGCACCCTCGCCGAGTTCCTGTTCGGCGACGAGGACGCGATGATCCAGGTGGACATGTCGGAGTACATGGAGAAGCACTCCGTGTCCCGGCTGGTCGGCTCCCCGCCCGGCTACGTCGGCTACGACGAGGGCGGCCAGCTCACCGAGGCCGTGCGCCGCAAGCCGTACTCGGTCGTCCTCCTCGACGAGATCGAGAAGGCCCACCCGGACGTCTTCAACATCCTGCTCCAGATCCTCGAGGACGGGAAGCTCACCGACTCGCAGGGGCGGAAGGTCGACTTCCGCAACACGATCGTGATCATGACCTCGAACCTCGGCGCCGCGCAGATCTCGAAGAACCAGACGCTCGGGTTCTCGATCGGCGACGAGGGCGGGCTCACGTACGACGAGATGAAGGAGCGCGTGATGTCGGAGCTCAAGAAGGTGTTCCGGCCCGAGCTCCTCAACCGCATCGACGAGGTCATCGTCTTCCACAAGCTCGAGAAGGTCGAGATCCTCGAGGTCGTCGACCTGATGATGGCCCGCGTCCGCGAGGAGATGGCGAAGCACGGCACCGTCATCGAGCTCACGGACGACGCGAAGGAGCTCCTCGTCGAGCAGGGCTACGACCCGGCGATGGGCGCCCGGCCGCTGCGCCGCGCGATCCAGCGCCTGATCGAGGACCCGCTCGCGGACTTCATCCTCGGCCAGGAGATCCTCTCCGGGGCGACGGTCGTGATCGACCGCCGCGAGGATCCCGGGGAGGGCGAGCCGCCGGTCGAGATCCGCTTCGTCGAGGGCCCGCCCGTGCCGGCCGCGGTCGGTGCGCCGGACGAGCCGAGCGAGGACGAGGCGACCGCGGACGACGACGCGTAGCGGCTAGCTCGCCGAGACGACGCGCCACGAGTCCCACGTGATCTTCAGGATCACGAGGGAGATCCCGAGCCCGACGAGCGGGTCGGCCGCCTCTGCGCCGAGCCACACCAGGACTGCGCTGACGACCACGCCGAGGGAGACGAGCGCGTCGGTGCGCGCGTGGTTGCCGTCCGCGATCAGGGCGGCGCTCTCGAGCTTCCGGCCTGCGCGGAGACGGATCCGAGCCGCCAGCTCGTTCCCGGCGAAGCCGACCACGCCGGCGAGCGCGACCAGCCCGAGGTTCGAGATCGGCTCTGGATCGATCAGGCGCCGGATCGCCTCGACGAGCGCGAAGCACGCCGAGACGAAGATCGCCAGCACGACGAAGTAGCCCGCGATCTTCTCCGCCCGCGCCGAGCGCAGGAAGAACGCCGCGCCGACGGGGATGGCGGTGAGCGCGTCCCCCGCGTTGTGCACGAGGTCGGCTAGGAGCGCGATCGAGCCGGAGACGACGAAGACGAGCGCCTGGAGTGCCGCCGTCAGGCCGAGGACGCCGAGGCTCTTGGCAACTGCGCGCAGCCCCTCGCGCGAGCGCATGATCGAGCGGTCGACGAGCCCGTGCGAGTGCCCGTGTCCGGGCGCGTGGGAGTGATCGTGATCGTGGGGGTGGTCGTGCTCGGGTGGCGGTGGGGTCACGACCTCGGCCACGCTAGCGGCCTCGCGAGACGGCGTTCGTACGCGCCACCTGCCTGCGAGACCGCGCTAGGCTCGCGCCGTGGCCGTCGAGATCAGACACGCGAAGCCGTCCGACTACGGGCGCGTGATCGGGCGCGTGAACGTGTGGTGGGGCGGTCGCGACATGGCGCCGATGCTGCCGCGGCTGTTCTTCCTCCACTTCGAGGGGACGAGCTTCGTCGCCGAGGACGGGGACGAGCTCGCCGGGTTCCTGTGCGGCTTCCTGTCGCAGACCGATCCCGACGAGGCGTACATCCACTTCGTCGGCGTGTCTCCCGACCGGCGGGGCGAGGGGATCGGGCGCGCGCTCTACGAGCGCTTCTTCGAGGAGGTGCGGAACCAGGGGCGGTCGCTCGTCCGCTGCGTGACCTCCCCCGTGAACGAGCGCTCGGTCGCGTTCCACGAGGCGCTCGGGTTCGAGGTCGATCGCGTCGCGGAGGACTACGACGGCCCGGGCGAGGACCGCGTCCTGCTCGTGAAGCGGCTCGACGCCGTGCCAGCTCAGTCGTAGAGCGGCTCGAGCACCGCGCGGCGCCGCTGCGCGAAGATCAGCCGGGTCTCGAGATGCTGGACCTCCTCGCGGACGGTGAGCCGGTCGAGTGCGAAGTCACGCAGGGCGTCCATGTCCGCGACGGCCACGTGCACGAGGAAGTCGTCCGCGCCCGTCACGTGGAATACCTCGACGACCTCCGGAAGCGAGAGCGCGTACGCCCAGAACGCGTCGACGTTGGCCCGCGAGTGCGGCCGGACGCGTACCGCCACGATCGCCTCGAGCGCACGGCCGAGCGACGAGCGGTCGACGTCCGCGTGGAACCCCTTGACGACGCCGCGGGCGACGAGCGCGCGCACACGTTCGAGACACGTCGACGGCGCGAGGCCGACGAGCTCCGCCAGCTGCTTGTTCGGCAGCCGTGCGTTGTTCTGGAGCGCCTCGACGATGGCGCGATCCGTTCGGTCCAGACGTTCGTTCGGCATAGATTCCGAACTATATTCGACACTCATGTCATCTCAGCGAACAAAGCGCTACATTCATGGCATGGAGACCGAAACCGTTGCCGTCCACGCAGGGCGCTCGGAGCTCGCGGCGCTCAACGCCCCCGCCCCCCCGATCGATCTCTCGAGCACGTACCCGATCCCGGACCTCGACGAGGCCGTCGAGGCGTTCGAGGCGCTAGCCCGGGGCGAGCCCGAGGCGGAGTCGCCCGTGTACGCTCGCCTGCACAACCCGACCGTGCGCCGGTTCGAGGTCGCCCTCGCGGAGCTCGAGGGCACGGAGGACGCGGTCGCGTTCGCCTCGGGCATGGCGGCGCTGACGGCCACGCTGCTCGCGGCCTGCGAGGAACGCCGGCACGTCGTCGCATTTCGACCGCTCTACGGCGGCACGGACCACCTCGTCGCGTGCGGCCCGCTGGGGATCGAGGTGACCTGGGTGCGCGAGCCGTGCGAGGTCGCCGGCGCGCTCCGCGCGGACACCGGCCTCGTCCTGCTCGAGACGCCGCAGAACCCGACGCTCGGGGTGATCGACATCGAGGAGGTCGTGGCCGTCTCGGGTGGCGTTTCGGTCCTCGTCGACAACACCTTCGCGACGCCCGTCCTCCAGAACCCCGCCGCGCACGGCGCGGCGTACGTCGTGCACAGCGCGACGAAGTTCCTCGGCGGGCACGGCGACGTCCTCGCGGGCGTCGTCGCCACGACCTCGGAGCGGGCGGCACGGCTGCGGCAGGTGCGGATCCTCACCGGAGCGGTGATGCACCCGCTGGCGGCGTACCTGCTCCACCGCAGCCTGCCCACGCTGCCGCTCCGCGTGCGCTTCGCGCAGGCCACCGCGACCGTCCTCGCCTCCCGCCTGGAGGCACACGAGTCCGTGACGCGAGTCCTGTATCCGCAGCCGGACGGTCGCCAGCTCCGCGGGCCGGGCGCCGTCCTCTCGTTCGAGGTCGACGGCGGCATCCGCGTGGCGGCGCGCGTTCTGCGCGCGCTCGAGCTGATCACGCCGGCCGTGAGCCTCGGCTCGACCGACACGCTCGTGCAGCATCCCGCCGGGCTGACACACCGCCTCGTGGATGACGCCGTCAAGGCCGACCTCGGCATTACCGACGGGCTGTTGCGGCTGTCGGTGGGGCTCGAGGACGTCGATGACCTCTGGCACGACCTCGCCCGCGCGCTCGCCTCGGCGCGGGCTCGAATCGCGGCCTAGGAACGCTGCCGGCGCCGCGGGCGCGTCGGCGTCCAGTTCAGGTACGCGCCGACGAGGACGAGCGCGGCCAGGGCGACGCCGACGTAGCTCGCCCAGGCCGAGGCGTCGTCGGTCAGGTTCTTGACGAGCGTGGCCGCGAACAGCCCGAGCGCGGCGACGAGGATCCACAGCTCCCAGCGGATGTCCTCGTCGATCTCGACGTCCGACGCGTACACGACGGCGACGACGACGACGAGGCCGATGCTCGTGAAGGCGATCAGGAGCCCCCATGCGTCCCAGCCGTCGAGCGGCACGGTGGCCGTCCCCGCGCCGGGGAACTCGACCCTCAGGTTCTGCCACGTGAGGAAGAGGTCGACGACGAGGAGCGCACCGGCGGAGAGCACCAGCTTCGAGCCCCGGGAGAGGCTTCTCAGCCGCTCGGCGATCGGCTCGCCCGGAGGCGCGGCGTCCTCGAGCAGTGGAGTCGGGCTTTTCACCTGCTCAGAAGGTACTCGCCGCATCGGCTCTTGGCGAGGCCCGATGTGCTGCGAGCGCCGCGTCGTCGTCCGTCGCGGCGCTCGCATGCCCTGATTGAGCTACCTCCTCCGAGCTTACTGGCCCGGCCTGTCCTCCGAGCCGCCCTCGGTGCTCTCGGGCGCGGAGGCGGGTGGAGCCTCCGCCGGAGGCGCCGCGGCAGGAGGCGGCGGTGGCGCCGCCTCGCCGGCGGGAGCGGCCGGAGGCGCGTGAGGCGCGGCGGGAGGCTCGGACGGCGCGGCGGGCGCGGCGGGAGGCTCGGACGGCGCGGCGGGCGCGGCAGGCGGGGAGGACGACATGCTCGCCATCTCACCCCGCAGCTGGTCGACTCCGCCGGCTTCCTGCACCACCTGGAACGCGCCGACAGCGATCACCACCGCGAGCCCGAGGCCGATCCACGCCCAGATGGTCGCCTCCTCGCCCATGATCGTGAGGATCTTGATGACCGCGAAGATCAGGATCAGCACCCCGAGGAGCGCGCCCGTCATCGCGGTCGAGACCGGAAGCGGGATGTTCACCGAGGCGAGCCGGACGATGAGCCACGCGAGGAGCACGATGGTCAGGAGCCCGAGGATGACCCCCATCGCCCCGTGCCAGCCGCTCCACGTCGCGTCCACGCCGAGCTCGTCGGCAAGACCTCCCACGTCGAAGTCCTGCCACGGCAGGAACAGGTCGACGAGCAGGAGCACGGCTCCCACGAGCATGATCTGCGCTCCGCGGCCGAGGGCGTTGAATCGTTCCATTGGGCCCGTCCTTTCGGTGGTCGTCAGGCGGTTCGAGGCACTCTTATCGACCCGCGCGCAAGTTTCAAGCCATTCGGCGCACAATCGTGACAGTGGCGTCGGATCGCCTTCCTACACTGGCTCGGTGGCGAAGGTCCTCGTCCAGCACGTCTGCACGGAGTGCGGCACGTCGAGTCCGCGCTGGCTCGGGAAGTGCCCGGGCTGCGGCGCGTTCGGCACGCTCGCCGAGGAGCTGCACGCGACCGACGAGCGCGGCGGGCGCTCCGGCGCCGCGCGGGCGCCGACCCCGCTCGGAGAGGTCTCCGCGAGCGAGGGTGAGCGCATCTCGACCGGCGTCCCGGAGCTCGACCGCGTGCTCGGGGGAGGAGTCGTCCCCGCCTCGCTCGTCCTCGTGGGCGGCGAGCCCGGAGTCGGGAAGTCGACGCTGCTCCTGAGCGCGCTCGGGGCCGTCGCGCGCGCGGGCAGGAGGACGCTGCTCGTCACCGGCGAGGAGTCGGCTGCGCAGGTCTCCCTGCGCGCCGCCCGGCTCGGCGGCGCCGCGACCCCC
>SIRU01000014.1 GCA_004366385.1 Actinomycetota bacterium | reverse complement strand
GGCGCGACCGCCGCCAGCCCCGCGAGCTGCGCCTCCAGGCAGAGCGCGTAGATCTCCTGCAGCCGGTCGGAGATCTCTCCGACCGCGAACGTGCGCGTGCAGTCCGAGCAGTACCCGTCGAGCACGCAGCCCGCGTCGACGACGACGAGCACGCCCTCCTCGATCGGGCTCGTGCCCGGCTCGGCGTGCGGCGAGGCAGCCGTCTCGCCCGCGGCCACGACCGCCGGGAACGAGACGCCCTCGGCGCCCGCGTCTCGGAACGCCCGCTCGACCCACCACGCGAGCTCGCGCTCGGTCCGCCCGGAGAAGCGCTCCTGCGAGAGCGCCTCGAACACTCGGTCGGAGAGCGCGCCCGCGCGGCGCATGATCGCCTGCTCCTCCTCGTCCTTGACGGCACGCAGCGACTCCACAGGCCCACTCGCCGGCACGAGCTCGACGCCCGCGTCCGCGAGCACGCGGTACCCGGCGTACGGCAGGTGCGCCTCCTCGAAGCCGATCCGCTGCCCCGCGAGCCGCTCGCCGATCGCGGCGAGCAGGTTCCGCGGCACCTCGACGAACTCGACGCCCTCGACCTCGCGCCCGCGCGCCGCGTAGCGGAAGTCGGCGAAGAGCGTCGCCGACCCGTCCGGCTCCACGAGCACGGCCGCGTTCGAGCTCTGGAGCCCTGTGAGGTAGCGCACGTTCGCCTGCCCGCCGAGGACGTAGGGCGGTCCGGCGACGAGCAGCGGCCCTTCGAGGAGCCCGGCCAGCCGCCGGATCCGGCTCACTCGTTCCCCTTCACCAGCAGCTCGAGCGCCTCGCGATACCCGTCCGGGCCCTTCCCGATGACGCGCGCGGTGACGACGTCCTCGAGCACCGAGAACCGCCGCCACTCCTCGCGCTCGAGGATGTTCGAGAGGTGCACCTCGACGACGGGGACGGCGAAGAGCTCGACCGCGTCGCGAACGGCGTACGAGTAGTGGCTCCACGCGCCGGGGTTGATGATCACGCCGTCGGCCCAGTCGAACGCGTCGTGGCACCAGTCGATGAGCTCGCCCTCGTGGTTCGTCTGCCGGCAGCGCACCGTGCATCCGAGCTCGGAGGCCCACTCGTAGATCCGGGTCTCGAGCTCGGAGAGCGCGAGGCCGCCGTAGAGCCCGGGGTCGCGCCGCCCGATGACGTCGAGGTTCACGCCGTTCAGGACGACGATCCGCACCTCTCGACCCTACGCGATCAGGGAGTCGAGGGCCGCGCGCACGGTCTCGGGGTCGAAGCGTGCCCCGACGAACGGCCTCCCCGGCGCGTCGAGCAGGACGAGCCGGATCTTCCCGTCCACGACCTTCTTGTCGCGCATGAGCGCCTGCCAGGCCCGCTCGCGGTCGACGTGCACGCGCTCCGGGTGCAGCAGCGAGGCCACCGTGTCGGCGAGCGACTCGAGCCCGGACAGGCGCAGCGCGGCGAGCAGGCCCAGCGCGACCGCCCGCCCGTGCGGGAGCGAGAAGCCCGAGCCGGCCTCGAGCGCGTGCGCGAAGGTGTGGCCGAGGTTCAGCTGGAGGCGCTCGCCGCGGTCGTGCGGGTCGCGCAGGCAGATCGCCGCCTTGAACACGGCGCAGCGGCGCACCTGGTCCGTGAGGTCGAGCTCCCAGAGGTCCTCGCCCGCGAGGAGGCCCGTCTTCACCACCTCGGCGAGCCCGTTCCCGCGCTCCTCCTCGGGCAGCGTCGCGAGCAGCTCGGGGTCGGTCACGACGCGCGCCGGCCAGTGGAAGGCGCCCACGAGGTTCTTGCCGTCGGGGATGTCGACCGCGGTCTTGCCGCCGATCGCAGCGTCCACCTGGCCCACCAGCGTCGTCGGCACCGCGACCCACGGCACGCCGCGCAGATACGTCGCCGCCGCGAAGCCCGTGAGATCGCAGGCCGAGCCGCCGCCGAGCGCGACGAGGGTGCCCTCGCGGTCGAGACGCAGCGCCGCCCACAGGCGCTCGAGCTCCGCGAGCGTCTTCGCGCCCTCCCCCGCGGGGACGACGTGTGACGCCGTGAGCCGGCCGCCGGCCGCCGCGCGTGCGGCGGGGCCGTGCAGGCGGTCGACGCCGGCGTCGACGACGAGCTCGACGTCGCCGCCACCGGGGACGAGCTCCCGCAGCGACGCCACGGAGCCGGGCTCGACGTGGACGCCGGCGCACGCGAGCACGGCGCCGTCGACGTCGCGCGCACGCCCGTCCGCGGTCGTCTCGTACAGGTGCCTCCTGCGTGCGTACAGCGCGGCGAAGCTCTCCAGGTCGCGGGCGAGCGGCCGGTCGCTCGCGGCGACGCGTCCCCACGCCTCCTCCGGAGTCGTCTCCAGGAGCAGTGCGAACGCGTGCTCGCCGAGGAGCGCCCGCGTCCGCTCGGAGGCGAGCGCGCCGCCGCCGAGCTCGATCACCGCCGGCGGGCGCGCGGCCAGCGCCTCGGCCGCCACGCGCTCCTCGAGCTCGCGGAAGCCGGCCTCGCCGCGCTCCACGAACAGGTCGGCGACACGCGTCCCGGTGCGCTCCTCCACGAGAGCGTCGACCGAGAGGAACCGGCGGCCGAGCCGCTCGGCGAGAACGGGCCCGAGCATCGTCTTGCCCGCGCCCATGAAGCCGACGAGCGCGACGTGCCGGCCGAGGGCGTTCAGCGCTCGCGCGGCCAGCGGATCCGCTCCAGGTACGCACGGTGGGCGCCGGTGAAGTCCTCGAGCGCGTCGCCGCCGTACTTCTCGCGCGCGGCGCGGGCGAGCTCCCACGCGACCGCCGCCTCCGCGACGACCGCGAGCGCCTCGACCGCCTGCACGTCGCTCCGCTCGACCAGCGCGTCCGCGGGCTCCCCGGTCGCGAGGTCGATCGAGCCGAGCGGGCGCATGAGCGTCGGCAGCGGCTTCATCGCGGCGCGCACGACGACGGGCCGGCCGTTCGTGACGCCGCCTTCGAGCCCGCCCGCACGGTTCGTCCGGCGGACGAGGCCCGGCTCGATCTCGTCGTGCGCCTCGGAGCCGCGGGAGCGGGCGAGCGCGAGGCCGTCCCCGACCTCGACGCCCTTCACCGCCTGGACGCCCATGAGCGCGGCTGCGAGCCTCGCGTCGAGGCGGTCGGCCCTCTCCGCGTAGGAGCCGAGGCCGGGCGGCACGCCCTCGGCAACCACCTCGACGACGCCGCCGAGCGTGTCGCGGTCGGCGCGCGCTGCGTCCGTAGCGCGCTCCCAGCCCGCCTCGCTCGTCTCCCCGCCGATCTCGAGCACGCGCCCCGTCACCGTGACGCCGATCTCCCGGACGAGCGCCTTCGCGACCGCGCCCGCGGCGACGTGCACGGCCGTCTGGCGCGCGCTTGCCCGCTCGAGCGTGTTGCGCACGTCGTCGTGGCCGAACTTGAGCGCGCCCGCGAGGTCGGCGTGGCCCGGCCGCGGCAGCGTCACCGGCTTCGTCCCCTTCCCGCTCGGCTCCCCCTCCGGCGACCACGGGCTCATCCCCCACGCCCAGTTCGCGTGGTCGCGGTTGCGGATCACGAGCGCGAGCGGCGTCCCCAGCGTGAGGCCGTGACGAAGGCCGGCGAGCACCTCGACCTCGTCTCGCTCCAGCTTCTGCCGCGGGCTGCGGCCGTAGCCCTCCCGCCGGCGCGCGAGGTCGGCGTCGAGGGCCTCGCGCTCGAGCCGGAGGCCCGCTGGGAGGCCGGTGAGGATCGCGACGAGCGCAGGCCCGTGCGACTCGCCGGCGGTGACGAGGCCGAGGGTCACGGCGGCAAGCCTAGTGCGGCCCGCATGACGGCCACCGGCGCGGGCTTCCCGGTCCAGAGCTCGAACGACGCGGCGCCCTGGGCGACGAGCACCTCGAGGCCGTCGAGGACCCGCGCGCCGGCGGCCCGAGCCGCGCGCGCGGTCGCCGTCTCCGGGTACGGGAGGTCGACGAGGGTCTGCCCGGGCCCCAGCTCGACGAGCACCTCGTCTCGCGCCGCCGTGGCGTTCACAACGAGGTCGGCGCCGGAGACGTCCGGCGGCCACTCGCCGCGGCGCGAGAACCGCCGTGCGTGCGGCAGCGCCTCGAGGAAGGCGATCGCGGCACCCCCGTCTCCCAGCACCACCGGGCGCTCGTCCGCGAGCCCGTCGAGGACCGCCGCGTCCGTGGAGAGACCGCGCACGACGCCGTCCCGCACGACGAGCGTGTTGACCGAGGGCAGCACGGTCTCGCACAGCGCGGTGACCGCGACCTTGTGCGGCGTCGTCACGTTCGCGCCCGCGAAGCCGAGCGCCGCGAGCCCCCGCACGGCCTCCGCGAGCCGCTCGGGAGGAGTCGGCAGCGGGACGTACGCCCAGTCGAGCCCGAGCTCGGCGAACGCGGCGTTCTGCATCCGCGGCGAGAGCGAGTGCTCGACCGGCCAGCCGAGGATCCCCACGAGCCGCGTGCTCCCGGTGACGTCGCGCACGGGCGCGAGTATCCCGCGTCGAGATGGGTCTCCGCACCCATCCAACCCGCGGCGAAGGTCGTATATGGTCACGAACGACACGATCGGCCCGAGGGGGCGCCGGTCGAACCGGCGCTTCCGCGAGAGAGGAGGCGTCTCGGTGTACCCGGCGACGTTCGAATACTTCGCGCCGACCAGCGTCGACGAAGCGCTCGACACGCTCGAGCGGTTCGGCGACGAGGCCAAGGTGCTCGCGGGCGGGCAGAGCCTGATCCCGCTGATGAAGCTCCGCATCGCCGCCCCGAGCGCGCTCGTCGACATCGGGCGGATCGACGGGCTCGACGCGCTCGAGGAGCGGGACGGGCGGCTCGAGATCGGAGCGCTCGTGACCCACGCTGACTGCGAGAAGTCCGACCTCTTGAGAGGTCGCTACGGCGTGCTCGGCGCGACCGCGCCGCTCGTCTCCGACCCGATCGTCCGGAACCGCGGCACGGTCTGCGGCTCCGTGGCGCACGCGGACCCGCAGGGCGACTGGGGCTCCGCGCTCCTCGCGCTCGGCGCCGAGGTCGTGGCGCAGGGGCCGGACGGCGAGCGGGCGATCCCGCTCGAGGACTTCTGCTCGGGGCCGTTCATGACGGCGCTCGAGCCGGCCGAGATCGTCACCTCGATCCGCACCGCCGACCCCGGCCCGCGCGCGGGCGGCACGTACCTCAAGCTCGAGCGCAAGGTCGGCGACTTCGCCACCGTGGGCGTCGCCGTCCACGTGTCGCTCGACAACGGCACGATCGGCCGGGCGGGGATCGCGCTCACCGGCGTCGGGCCGACGAACGTCAAGGCGACCGCGGCCGAGGACGCGCTCGCGGGCGCGGCCCCGGACGACGACGCGATCGCCGAGGCCGCGAGGCTCGCCGCCGAGGCAGCGCAGCCGCTGGACGACGTCCGCGGCAGCGCCGAGTACAAGCGCAACGTCGTGCGCGTCTACACCGAGCGGGGGCTGCGAACGGCGATCGCGGCCGCCCAGAGCTAGAGAGGAGGGGTCATGGCAGTCCAGGAAGCCGTCGTCACGACGCCGCTGACGGTCACCGTCAACGGCCAAGAGCGCGCGGAAGAGGTGGAGACGCGGCTGCTGCTCGTGCACTTCCTCCGCGAGACGCTCGGGCTCACCGGCACGCACGTCGGCTGCGACACCACGAGCTGCGGCGCGTGCACCGTCCTCGTGGACGGGACGCCGATGAAGTCCTGCACGATGTTCGCGGTCCAGGCCGAGGGCCGCGAGCTCACGACCGTCGAGGGCCTCGAGGGAGCCGGCGGCCCGCCACCGATCCAGGAGGCGTTCTCCGCGGAGCACGGGCTCCAGTGCGGGTTCTGCACGCCGGGGATGATGCTGACCTCGATCGCGCTCCTCGAGCAGAGCCCGAGCCCGACCGACGAGGAGATCCGGTGGGCGATCTCGGGGAACGTCTGCCGCTGCACCGGCTACCAGAACATCGTCAAGGCAGTTCACCACGCCGCGGCCGCGATGAAGGAAGGGAGCTGAGATGGCCGTCGCGCACGAGATCCGCGGGCTCGGGCACTCCGTGAGGCGGAAGGAGGACGCCCGCTTCATCCGCGGCAAGGGCAACTACGTCGAGGACATCTCGCTCCCGGGGATGCTCCACCTCGAGCTGCTGCGCAGCCCGGTGGCGCACGCGCGCATCGTCTCCATCGACACCTCGCGCGCCGAGGCGCTGCCGGGGGTAGTCGCCGTCGTCACCGGCGAGCTGATGGCGCAGCACTCACTCGCGTGGATGCCGACGCTGTCCGGTGACACGCAGGCCGTGCTCGCGACCGACAAGGTCCGCTTCCAGGGCCAGGAGATCGCTGCCGTCGTCGCCGAGTCCGCGTACATCGCGAAGGACGCGCTCGAGCTCATCGACGTCGAGTACGACCTCCTCCCCGCCGTGACGTCGCCGCAGCAGGCGCTCGAGCCGGCTGCGCCGCTCATCCGCGACGACAAGGAGGGCCAGGAGTCGAACCACATCTACGACTGGGAGGCAGGCGACAAGGAGGCGACCGAGAAGGCGCTCGCCGAGGCCGACAAGATCGTCGAGCTCGAGACCTTCTACCCGCGCTGCCACCCCGCCCCGCTCGAGTGCTGCGGCTGCGTCGCGGACGTGAACCCCGCGACCGGGAAGGCGACGATCTACATGACGTCGCAGGCGCCGCACGCGCACCGCACGCTGTTCGCGCTCGTGGCCGGGCTCCCGGAGCACCAGATCCGGATCGTGTCGCCGGACATTGGCGGCGGGTTCGGGAACAAGGTGCCGATCTACCCCGGCTACGTCGTGGCAACCGCGGCGTCACTTCTTATCGGGCGGCCGGTGAAGTGGATCGAGGACCGCACCGGGAACCTCATCTCCACCGGGTTCGCCCGCGACTACCACATGAAGGGCGAGCTGGCGCTCAAGGACGGGAAGATGACCGGGCTCCGCGTGAACCTGCTCTCGGACAACGGCGCGTTCTTCGCGGACGCGCAGCCGACGAAGTTCAAGGCAGGCCTGTTCCACATCGTCACCGGCTCGTACGACATCCCGGCCGCGCACGTCGTCACCAAGGGCGCGTACACGAACAAGGCGCCCGGCGGCGTCGCGTACCGCTGCTCGTTCCGCGTCACCGAGGCCTCGTACCTGATCGAGCGCCTCGTGCAGACGGCCGCGTACGAGCTCGGCGTCGATCCGGTCGAGCTGCGGATGAAGAACTTCGTCCAGCCGGAGCAGATGCCGTACGAGTCGGCAACCGGATTCCTCTACGACTCGGGCGACTACCCGGCTGCGATGAACCTCGCGCTGGAGAAGCTCGGCTACGACGAGCTGCGCTCCGAGCAGGCCGCGGCGCGCGAGGAGGGCCGGCTGCTCGGGATCGGCGTCGCCTTCTTCACCGAGGTCGTGGGCGCAGGTCACGGCAAGGAGTACGACATCGCCGGCCTGCGCATGTTCGACTCGGCCGAGCTGCGCGTGCACCCGACCGGGAAGGCGATCCTCAAGCTCGGGGTCCGCTCGCAGGGCCAGGGGCACGAGACGACGTTCGGGCAGATCATCGCCCACGAGCTCGGCATCCCCTACGAGGACGTCGAGGTGCAGGAGGGCGACACGGACAACACGCCGTACGGCCTCGGCACCTACGCGAGCCGCTCGACACCGGTCGCCGGCGCGGCGGCCTCGATGATCTCCCGCGAGCTGCGCGAGAAGGCGCGGAAGATCGCCGGGCACCTGCTCGAGGTCTCCGAGGACGACCTCGAGTGGGAGACCGGCCGCTTCTTCGTCAAGGGCTCCCCCGACCGCGCGGTGACGATCCAGGACATCGCATTCGCCGCGTACACGAACCTCCCGGACGGCCTCCAGGCCGGACTCGAGGGCGTGCACTACTACGACCCGCCGAACATGACCTTCCCGTACGGCGCCTATGCGGTCGTCGTCGAGATCGACCGCGGGACCGGCGAGTGGAGGGTGCAGCGAATGGTCGCCGTGGACGACTGCGGCGTCCGCATCAACCCGATGATCGTCGAGGGCCAGATCATGGGCGGCCTCACCGAGGGCTACGGGATCGCCGCGATGGAGCTGATCACGTTCGACGACGACGGCAACTGCATCGGCTCGACGTTCATGGACTACCTGCTGCCGACCGCGTGGGAGACACCGGTGTTCGAGCTCGGCGAGACCTCGGTGCCGTCGCCGCACCACCCGCTCGGCGCGAAGGGCGTCGGCGAGTCGGCGACCGTGGGCTCCCCCGCCGCGTACGTGAACGCGGTCATCGACGCGCTCGCGCACGCGGGCGTCCGCAACATCGACATGCCGGTGACCTCGGACAAGGTCTGGCACGCGCTCGCGGAGGTGGGGCTCGCGGAGTGACGGCTGCCGACGACGTCCTGCTCGAGGCGGCGCGGCTCGCGGAGGCCGGCGAGCCGTTCGCGCTCGCGACCGTGGTGCGGGTCGAGCGCCCGGCGTCCACTCGCCGTGGAGACCGGGCGCTCGTCACCGCGGACGGCGCCGTCCGGGGCTGGATCGGCGGCGCGTGCTCGGAGCCGATCGTCGTCCGCGAGGCGCTGCGCGCGCTCGAGGACGGAGAGCCGCGGGTCGTGCTCATCGGGCCTCCGGGTCGTGGTGGCGCCGCGCCGTCAGACGTCGTCGTCGCCGAGAGCTCGTGCGCGTCGGAAGGCACGGTGGAGGTCCTGATCGAGCCCGGCCGGCCGAAGCCGCTGCTCGCGGTTGTGGGCTCGAGCCCGGCGGCTGTGACTCTGGCGAAGCTCGCCGAGGTCGTCGGCTGGCGTGTGTCGTCCGAGGTCGGCGAGCGCTCGGACGCGGTCGTGGTCGCGACGATGGGCCATGGCGACGAGGACGCGCTCGCAGCCGCTGTCGCCGGCGGAGCCGGATACATCGGGCTCGTCGCGAGCTCGAAGCGGGCGGGCGTCGTGCTCGCGGCGCTACGCGAGCGCGGCCTCGACGAGGAGGCGCTCGCGTCGATCCGCAGCCCGGCCGGTCTCGACCTGGGCCCGGTCGCGCAGGAGGAGATCGCAGTCGCGATCCTCGCCGAGCTCGTCGCGTGGCGCCAGGCGCGCCGGGCGGCCGCCGAGCCGCTGCTCGTGGAGGCGCTCGACCCGGTGTGCGGGATGACCGTCGCGGTCTCTCCCGCCGCGGAGTCAGCGGTCCACGAGGGCGTGACGTACTACTTCTGCCACGCCGGCTGCCGCGAGCGCTTCGAAGCCGACCCGGCCGCGTACCTCACCGGAAACGCCGGCATTTCGCACTGAACATCCCGGCATCGGCGCATTGCGAGTGGCCCAGCCAGGTGAGAGGACGCTGGCCCAAGAGAGCGATGCCTTGCCGGGGCCGTCAGTGCTCCATGTCCGATGAGTCCGTCGGTCAGGCGAGCGTCAGTCCGCCGTCGACAACGAGCACCTGGCCAGTCGCGTACGGTGTGCGGGCGAGTGAGACGACAGCGTCCGCGATGTCCCCCGGCGTGGCCACGCGACCGAGGCGGATCCGGGCGAGTATCTCCTCGTTGGACTCCCACCCCGCCGTCCAGGGCGTGTCCACGAGCCCCGGCGCGACCGCGTTCACGCGCACATCGGGAGCCAGCGCCTGCGCAAGAGCTCGTGTCAGGTGGTGCAGCGCCGCCTTCGAGACCGAGTACGGGAGCGAGCTCCCGGCCGCGACGATCCCGGCGACGGATCCCACGTTGACGATCGCCCCCTTCGCCTCGCGCAATGCAGGCGCCGCCGCACGGCTGAGGTACCAGGGGCCCATCAGGTTCACGCCCAGGATCCGCCACCACAGCTCGTCGTCGGCGCCGTCGAGGTCCGCGAACGGGAGGCGCTTGGTCGTTCCCGCGTTGTTCACGACGACGTCGAGACGGCCGAACCGCTCGACGGCGGTCGCGACCAGCCGTTGCGCGTCCTCCTCGCGTGAGAGATCGCCTTGCACGTACGCGGCGTCCGGAAGCGAGCGCGCGAGCGTCTCGCCCTCCTCGACCGAGCGCGATGAGTTGACGATGATGGAAGCGCCGTCCCTCGCGAACCGCTCCGCGACCGCTCGGCCGATGCCGCTCGACGACCCCGTGACCACGACGACTTCGCTCACGCATGGCCGATCCTACGTCCCGACCTCCGAGCTTTCTAGGCTCGAGACGCTCCGTCTCCGTCGACTCCCGAACGCTGGCCCAGGACGACGCCACGTCTCCTGAGCCTCTGTCTTGCCGGCGCGGCTCAGGACAGAACGCGCTCGAGCGCTCCGCGATCCGTCGGCTCGCCGTGGGCCGGTAGGACGAGCTCGACGGGCAAGTCGAGCAGCGGACGGAGGCGGTGCGCGATCTCGTCCCGCGTCACGTGCTTGCGGCCGCCGAGCTGGATGTCGAGCCCGTCGCCGAAGTCGGAGAGCGAGTCGCCGGTGACGATCGCGTTGATGGGCGGGAGCCAGAGGATGAGGTCGTTGTCCTCGCGGCCTGCGTACGCGGTCATGCCGAACGGCCAGGGCCCGGGACCGTGGAAATGCCCTTCGCCTTCGCCCGCCCGCAACCAGGCGAGGTCCTCGCTCTCCATGCCGCGCACGCGTTCAGGGTCGACGCCGAACTTCTCGACCCAGTCCTGCCAGGTGTCCGCGGGCGGGGTGTGTACGGGAAGGCCGAGCTGACGGGCGTCGCGCTCGTGGTACGGGGCGGTCAGGACGACGGCGGTCGCGCGCTCACGTAGCTCGTCCGGAACGGAGAGCGGGTCGAACAGCACGACGTCGTCGCCGAGCTCGATCCCGTAGGACGAGACGAGCTCGGGCCACCACTCCTCCTCGTCCCAGTCCGGATGCGGCGATCGCCAATGCCAGACGCCGTGGCGCAGCTCGCGCATGGGAGCAGTCTTTCAGACGGGCGTCGCTCGAACGGCGAGGGGGCCGGAACTCGAGGAGCGTCGACCTGCCTAGTCCTCGCCCTCCCAGTACTCGACCTCGGGCCCGGGCCTCGCGAACATGACGTCTTCGTCGTCGACGCCCTTTGCGAGGACCTTGCCGGTGTCGAGGTACTCGATGATCTCGCCCCGGTTCATCGAGGAGAGCATGAGCACGCGGACCGGCGAGTCCGTTCGGTTGCTGATCTGGTGCGCGCCGGCCTTGCCGCGCGGGAAGCACACGACGTCACCCTCCGCAAGGACCTGCTCGCCTTCGGGCGTGCGCAGCGTCGGCTGACCGCGGAGCACGATCACCCACTCCTCGTTGAGGTAATGCGTGTGGTACGGCCAGAGCCTGCTGCCGGGCTCGATCTCCGACATCGTCGCGCCCAGCAGCTCACCGCGGATCTTCTCGCCCACGAGCGTGCCGCTGCAGCGCCAGCCCTCGCGATCCCTCGTTGCATCCCACTCGTCGCTGTCGAGGTTGAAGATCTTCATGCGACCAACACTAGCCTGCGTCTCGAGGGACATCCCGCACACTCGGGCACGGCAGGCCGCTCTTCGTCCGCGCGTGCAAGAAGGTGCGCCAGCTTGCGGTGACACGCAGTAGTCGAGGACGGGCTAGCGTACTGTCCCCTTCTCGGAGTGGCTACATGAAGACGACCACCGTGGAGACTGCGGAGCGCGGCCGATCGCCTCTGGGAGCTCGGATCCGTTTCCTGATGGACGGATCGCACGGCAACATGATCCACTCGACCGTGCCGCCGGGGATGGTTGGCCGCGCCTGCCACTTCCGGACCATCGACGAGTTTTGGTACGTCCTCTCGGGTGAGGGAGAGATCTGGCGCCGAGCGCCGGGCGGCCGTGAGAGCATCACGCAGCTCGTGCCCGGCGTGTGTGTCGACATCCCGCTCGGCACGGTCTTTCAGTATCGCTGCACCGGGAACGTGCCCCTGGTCTTCACCTGCACGGGCATGCCGCCGTGGCCTGGGGACGACGAGGCCGTGATCGTGGACGGGCCCTGGGTACCACGTGCGGATCCGGAGCCCGATGGCCAGCGCTCGGAGTAGCCGCCCGCCCCGGCTGCTCGAGAGACACACTCCCGCGCGCCGGCCCATTCACGTGACGCCTCGCGCGAGAATGGCCTGGTGAGCGACAGGCGCCTGAGAGTCGGGCTCGTCATCGAGCCGACAGGCATCGACAGCCCGTACTACCGCGGCGCCTACCTCGGGCTCGAGCGGGCCGTCCGAGAGCTGGGAGTCAGAGGGCGGGTACTGACACCCGCCCCGAAAGAAGGCTACGTCCCGAGCCTCTCGCTTCTCGCGCGACAGAAGTACGACCTCGTCATCGGAAACAACGGCGCCGAGCTGGCCCCCGGGGCAACCCCAGACTTCTTCGGCGCCCGCGCGATCGACAGAGTCGCAACCGGGTATCCCGAGACGCGGTTCGCGATCATCGACGTCGCCCACGACGACCTGGCGCATCGCCCGAAGAACGTCCTGGGCCTCGTGTTTAGCGAAGAGCAAGCCGGCTATCTGGCCGGTCACCTGGCCGCCCGCGTGCTGACGCTCTCTCCCGGAGAGGAGGTGATCAGCTCGGTCGGCGGCCAGCGGGTACCTGCTGTCGAGAGGTACATCGCCGGCTACCAGGCAGGTGCGAGAGAGGCCAACCCCCGCGTCACGACGTTGAACGCGTACACCGACGACTTCATCGACCCCGTGAAAGGCAGGTCGGTCGCCCTGAGCCAGATCGCGAAGGGATCGCGAGTCGTCTTCCAGGTCGCCAGCAGTTGCGGGCTCGGGGCGCTGGAGGCCGCGAGAGAGCGTGGAGTCTGGGGGATCGGAGTCGATGTCGATCAATCAGACCTCGGCCGGCACGTCCTGACGAGCGCGGTCAAGAGGCTGGACGTGGCCGTGTTCGACACGATCGAAGAGCTCGTGCGCGGGACACTCGAGACCGGTCGAACTTCCCGCTTCTCTCTCCGGAACGGCGGTGTCGGCCTCGGCACGATCAGCGCGGCGGTGCCCCGCGCGCTCGAGGCCGAGATCGAGGACGTCAGGGCCGAGATCGTCGCCGGGAAGATCCCGATCGCCAGCTCGGTCACATAGCGCTCTCGCTCTGTACCGCAACCCAGATGGTCCCGTCACGGGAGGCCACGTCGGTCGGCGCGTGGCCGACCGGGATGACGCCTGCAACACGGCCGTCCTGCGGATCGATGTGGACGACGGTGCCGTCGGCGTTGCTGGCTGCGAACACCGCTCTCTCCGTCGCGCACAGACCCACGAGCCCATAGCCGACCGGGGTCGTCTGGGACACCGTTCCGGTGTCCGGGTTGATGCGCCAGACCTGGCCTTGCGCGTCGGAGACCCAGACAGCCTGCTTTCCGGCCGTCACGGCGACGGGGTACCCGATCGGCACCTCGGTCGTGACTTCGTTCGTGCGAGGCTCAATGCGCAGGGCCCGTTCGGCGATCGTCACCACCCAGAGTGCCTCCTCGCCGAGTGCCACGCCTACCGGCACACGGCCGACGTCGATGGTCGCGACGGGCTCGTTCGTCGCCGGGTCGATGCGGAGCACGTGATGAGTGCCCGAGCCGATCCAGACGGACTCGTCGTCGGCGTCGACCGCGTAGGTCGTGTTCCACGCGATCTCGCTCGAGCCCCTCAGGTCGATCGTCTCGACGACCGCGTCGGCGCTGGGATCGATGCGCGAGAGTGTTCCGTCGCTTCCGTTCGCCACCCAGACCGCATCGCTGGTGACAGCGAGGTCTATCGCCGGCGCTCCGATCCCAATCGTCCTCACGACTTCGCCGCGATCCGGTTGGATGCGAGAGACCGTTCCATCGTCTGCGTTGGCGACCCACACCGAGCCGTGCCCGATCGCGAGGGCGACGGGCCTTCTGCCCACGAGCACGTGGCCCACGACCCGGGAGCGTTGCTCGTCGATCACGGCGACCGAGTCGGGAGGAACCGGTCGAGCCCGCGACGACGCTCCGCGACGCTTCCCGACAGAGGGTCGTTCGACCTCGGCGGCGACCGGTGACTCGAGCGACGGATCGTGGTTGAGGATGGCTTTCTCGAGGCGTTGGAGCTCGTTGTCCGGCTCGAGCCCGAGCTCCTCGTCCAGCAACCGCCGGCCCGAGCGGTAGACGTCGAGGGCGTCCGCCTGGCGGCCGCTCCGGTACAGCGCGAGCATGAGCTGGCCTCGCAGCCGCCCGCGTAGCGGATGCGCCGACACGAGCGGCTCGAGCTCGGGAACGAGCTTGGCCGCTCGACCCAGTGCCAGGTCCGCGTCGACCCGATCCTCGATCGCTCCGAGCCGGAGCTCTTCGAGTCGCGCGATCTCGCTCTGTGCGAAGTCCTCGTAGGCGAAGTCGGCGAGCGCGCGTCCTCGCCACAACCCGAGCGCCTCGCGGAGCGTCTGCCCGGCTCGGCCGGGATCCTCCTGGAGCAGACGATGGGCTTCTGCTGCGAGGCGCTCGAACCGCCTGGCGTCGAGGTCGTCGGCGTCGAGCCGAAGGCCGTAGCCGGGAGGTCTCGTTGCGATCGCATCCGCGCCGAGTGAACGTCGAAGCTGCGAGACGAGGTTCTGGAGGGCCTTCGCAGCGGTCGGCGGGGGCGAGCCACCCCAGAGCTCCTCGATCAGACGATCCGTGGCGACGATCTCGGGCGAGTGCAATGCGAGAAGCGCGAGCAACGCGCGCTGTCGCCCTGCTCCCAGCTCGACGATGCGACCGCCGTCCGACACCTCGAGCGGGCCGAGGATGCGAATCACCATGCGTGTCGGATGGGCTGCCACAGAGCCGAAGCATGCTCCATTACCGTCGCGTTACCGGAAATGGGCGCCTCGTGAGCGGCCCCCAGGACTCTGCAGCCAACGAGCCGCACGTAGCGGCTCACCGGCAGAAGGAGTCCACGATGAAGGCTCGCACCAAAGGCTCGATCCTCGTAGCTTCTGCGCTCGTCGCCCTGGTCGGCTCGGGCGCGGCGGTGAGCGGAGGCGGCGGCGGCGACGGGTGGAGGAAGGCGCTCGAGGCGCGCAGCCAGGCGCTCAACGAGCAGTACGGTCTCGGCGTGTCGGCGTTCGAGACGAGCGCGACGCAGCTCGGGGACGAGGCTCCGTGGCTCCGCGCGCTGCGCATTCGGAGCGAGGCGCTCAACCAGCAGTACAAGCTCGGCGAGCACCAGCCGAGGTCGTAAGCCCTCCTTACGACGCATGACGGGGCCGCCGGTCGACGGCGGCCCCGCTCGTCTCGGGGACGCGGCTGACGGAGGAGGCAGGAGTACAGTGGGCCGCGTGACGGTTCGAAGGATGGACAACGTCGGCATCGTGGTGGAGTCCCTCGACGCCGCCGTTGCGTTCTTCGCCGAGCTCGGGCTCGAGCTCGAAGGGCGAGCGACGATCGAAGGAGAGTGGGCAGGGCGCGTCACCGGCCTGCGCGACATGCGCGTCGAGATCGCCATGATGCGCACGCCGGACGGCCACAGCCGGCTCGAGCTCTCGCGCTTCATCGCGCCGCCTGTGGTTGCCGATCACCGGACCGCCCCGGTGAACACTCTGGGGTACCTGCGTGTCATGTTCGCCGTCGAGGACCTCGACGACACGCTCGCCCGGCTCGGCAGACACGGCGCGAAGCTCGTCGACGAAGTGGTCCAGTACGAAGACGAGTATCGGCTCTGCTACGTCCGCGGCCCCGAGGGCATCCTCATCGGGCTGGCCGAGCAGCTCGCCTAGTCAGCCCACCAGTCGCGCCGGCCATCGACGTCCTCGCGCGGATCCTCACCGAGGTTGGGCGCGCCGATGACGAGGAGCTCGAGGCCCTCCGGCCCGGCCTCGTAGCCTCGCCACGTGCCGGGCGGGACGCGCACCGCGTCCCACTCCCCGAGCTCGACGATCTCGTCGTCGAGTTTCATCCGCCCGCTCCCGCGCAGGACCACGTACGCCTCCTCCTGCGTCGTGTGCGTGTGGCCGTACGGGAAGCGATAGCCGGGCGGGACGCGCTGGTAGCTCAGGGCGCACTTCTCGAGCTCGAGCGCCTTGGTCGCCGCGCGGAACTCCAGGTCCGGCGCGCCGTCGAACCGATGGCCGATGTCCTCGAGATCCGCCTTGATGTTGATGAGTGTGAACGGCACTGCGTAACCCTATGACTCGCGGTCGAGGCGTTCGGGGGCGAACAGCTTCCAGTGACCCTCGGAGACGACGTCGACGGTGCCGTCGACCACGCTGATGGCGGTCCCGTCGTCGATCGCGTACGCCGGGCCCGGGATACCGGCCGCCCATCGCTCCGCGTGGGCCATCGTGTTCTCAGGCAGATCCTCGTGGTCCACGTGCGGGAAGATCGAGAAGTCGACGATCCCCAGCGCGCTGTCGCCCCCGCCGGGCGGCTTCCAGCCGACGAAGTCCTCCCCGATCCGGGGGGTCATCACCATGCTCCCCGCGCTCAGCCCCACCCACACCGTCTCGCGCAGCGACGGGAAGAGATCCGCCAGCCCGGACTGCCGCAGCCAGTGGCACAGGTACAGGGCATCGCCGCCCGCCGCCAGCAGGACGTCGGTCTCCCGTACAGGGGAACCCAGCGCTCTTCGTCGATGCTGGGCAGCGCGGTCAGCTCCAGCACTCCCACGGAGTTCCAGCCCAGCTCGCACATCGGCGTCTCGGGCGCTCGTCCGCTGATGAAACGCCATGCCCCCGCTCCTGGGCCGACCCGAGGGTGCCCGTACATCGCGGTGGGGATGCAGAGGGCGCTCGAGTCGGCGACCGGCTTGCCGAGCAGGCCGACCAGCGCGTCCTGGATGCTCGGGTTCTTCATGCCTGCGGACGTGAGCAGAAGCCTCATGCTGCCTCCGGGTTGCCGTGGACGTGTTCTGGGAGAGACCGCGCGCCAATCCATTACTCATCGGTGTCTGGCGAGCGCGTCACCGGGGGAACCGATGACTACGGGGCGGCCGTCGCGTCTGAAGCACTACCCGACGCGTGGCTAGCTCGGAGTCACCGGCCCTGCGCCGGGCGACGCTCGTTGCAGCGTCCACGTCCGGCTCTCCTCTGCGAGCCATCTGAAGTTCGGCCAGTAGATCGCGTCCAGCCCGGGCTGATTGTCCGCGAGCGCGGGAAACGCCTTGCTCGCCTCTTCCATGATGTGGGCTCGTATCGGCTCGAAGGTGTTCCAGTCCGCCAGCGGCTGAGCCGAGAGGGCGTCCAGCACATCCTCGAGATCGACGACGCCTCTTCGAGCGAGGAGGCCGAGCTGCTCGTAGATGTTCGCGAAGTTCCTCACCTCGAAGTCGTCCAGGCTCCGGTCGAAGCCGGTCCAGTCGCCGCCCGCGTGCTTGTCCGCCACCTCGTACAGGAGATGGCGTCGACGTGGGAACGAGGGGTCGATCACCTTCGCGACCAGGTCGAACGCGTTGCGCGACCTGACGTTCTTCGCGTTCACCCTGAGCTGGAGCACCACCAGGATCGTCCCCGCGATCACTGCGATGACGCCGATCACGCGGAGGATCGGCTCGATCTCGGCCATGGGCGATGGTAGGCCCTCGGCCGACGTCGGGTCAACAGCCTTCCGAATCGGAGGTGTCAGCAGCCGCCGAAGCCGTACTCGAGCGACTTCTGGCAGAACTCGGCCTGGCTGGCCGTGAAGAAGTGCCGGTTGCTGTCGCCCCTGCGCACGAAGTAGACGTAGTCCACCCGCGCCGGGTTCGCAGCAGCGCGCAGCGAGGCGAGGCCCGGGTTCGCGATCGGCGTCGGCGGCAGGCCGAGGCGCTTGCGCGAGTTGTACGGGTGGTCGGTCTCGATGTCCGACCGCTTCAGCGACTCCGTCCCCGGCACGTCGCGCCCGTACCGGATCGTCGCGTCGATCCCCAGCGGCATCCCGAGCCGCAGCCGGTTGTAGATCACGGCCGACACGAGCCGCCGCTCGGCGGGCACGACGGTCTCCTTCTCGATCATGGAGGCGATGATCAGCACGTCGTACGGCGTGAGGTTCTTCGAGCGCGCGTAGCGCATGTTCACGCGGCCCCACTGCTCGCGGAAGAGTTCGAGCTGCTCGCGAACGAGCTGCGCGGACGGCGTCAGCCTCGTGAACTCGTACGTCGCCGGGAAGAGGAACCCCTCGAGCGACTTGCCGGCCGCGTCCTTCCGGAACGCCGGCGGCGGCTTTGCGGCCTCCGTGGCGGCGAGGTAGCCCGCCTTCGTCAGCCGCGGTGTGACCCCCCGCTTCGCGATCGCGATCTCGCGCACCGCGTCGACGCGCTCGGCCATCTCCTGCCGCGTGAACCCCTCGGGGAAGATCACGCGGAGCACCTGGAGCGGCTCCGTCGGCGGGGGCGGAGGCGGTGGGTCGTCCGCGCGCACGAAGGACACGCCGACCCACGCGCCCGCGACGACCAGCGCCCCGATCGCGACGGTCCCGACCACGCGCCGCAGCCAGATGCGCCCGCGACCCGGCTTGCCGTACTGGCTGTACTCGCTCAGGACTCGCTCCCGGTTCGTGCGAGCCAACTCTCGAGGAGGTGCGCGGCCGCGCGCGCGTCCTCGGGCGCGCCTCCGCCGCCCTGTGCGGCGAGCGCGGTCGTGAAGCGCTCGTCGTAGGTCTCCACCGGGACGGAGACGGCCGCGCGCAGCGCCTCCACGAACGCCTCCGTCTCGCGGGCCTGGGCGCCGTGCTCGCCGCGCAGCGTCAGCGGCAGCCCGACGACGATCCGCTCGACGCCCTCGTCGTTCGCGAGCTCGCGGATCCGCTCGAGCCCTGCCGGGCTCGCCGCCCGCTCGACGACGCTGAGCGGGCGCGCGATCGTCCCGGTCACGTCCGAGATCGCCACGCCGGTCCGCGCGGCGCCGTAGTCCAGCGCGAGCACCCTCACAGCGCGTCGACGATGAGCCGCTCGGCCTCCGCGGCCGCCCACGGGAGCCGCAGCCTGCCGCACGACATCCGACGCGCTGACCTTCTCCGCGACGGCCGGATCGAAGTTTGCGACGAGGTGCACGGTGCCGTCCTCGCGCGATCCGAGCACGACTGCCGCGGGCGCGTGCCGCTGCTTGAAGCGGTCGGAGAGGTCGAGGAGATCGTCCGCGCCGAGGCCGTCGACCGACTGGACGATCACGTTCACGTCGCCCTCGACGCGCACGTCCGCATCCGGGTCGGCGGGGGTCGCAGCCGCCGCCGCCGGCTTCTTCTTCGCTTCCTTGCGCAGCTCCTGGAGCTCCGCTCGCAGCGTGTCGAGCTCGCGCGAGCGCTCGTCCAGGTAGGCCCAGGCATCGCCCGACGTCACCGCCTCGATCCGCCGCGCGCCGGAGCCGACGGAGCTCTCGGAGAGGATCGCGAACGCGCCGATCTCCGCGGTCGTAGAGACGTGCGTCCCGCCGCACAGCTCTGTCGAGTACCCCGGTATCTCCACGACGCGCACGATGTCGCCGTACTTCTCGCCGAAGAGCATCGTTGCGCCGAGCTTCCGCGCCTCGTCGATCGGCGTCTCGAACACGTTCACCGGGAGCGCCTCGAAGATCTTCGCGTTCACGCGCCGCTCGATCTCGTCCCGCTCCTCCGTACTCAGCGCCTCGCCGTGGGTGAAGTCGAAGCGCAGCTTGTCCGGCCGCACGGCCGAGCCCGCCTGCCTGACGTGGTCACCGAGCACGTCGCGCAGCGCCTGGTGCAGGAGATGGGTGCCGGTGTGGTTCGCCATCGTCGGGAAACGGACGTTCCAGGGCACGGTCGCGCGCACGCGGTCGCCCTCGGAGAAGCCGCTGCCGCGGAAGAGCAGCGCCTGGTCGTCGCCGAAGCGGTACGCCTCGACGAGCTCCGCGCGCACGCTCTCGTCCGAGTCGAGCACCAGCACGCCCTGGTCGGAGACCTGGCCGCCGCCCGCCGCGTAGAACGGCGACTCGCGCAGCTTCGCGAGGAAGAGCCCGTCCTCGAGCCCCGCGAGCGCGCCGATCTGCGTGATCACCTCGGTCTTGCGGTCGCCCACGAACTCGGCCTCGAAGCCGGCCGCGGCCGCGAACTCCGCCGCGCGCCTGAGCTCGCCGCCGACGCCCGCGCGCGAGACCTCGCGGTGCTCCTCCATCGCGACCTGGTACCCGTCGACGTCGACCGCCTGCCCGCGCTCTTCGGCGAGCTCGACGGTCAGCTCGACGGGGAAGCCGTACGTGGCGGCGAGCGTGAACGCGTCCTCGCCCGAGATACCGTCGCTGCCCGCGAGCTCCTCGAACAGCTTGAGCCCGCGCTCGAGCGTCTCCCGGAAGCGCTCCTCCTCCGCCTGCACCGTCGCCTCGATCTCGGACGCTCCCTGCGAGAGCTCGGGATAGGCGTCGCGCATCTGCTCGGCGACCACGCCCGTCAGCGGGTACACCGCCGGCAGGCCGATCCGCCGCGCCTGCACGATCGCGCGCCGGATGATGCGACGCAGGACGTATCCGCGCCCCTCGTTCGAGGGCGTCACGCCGTCGGAGACGATGAACGTCATCCCGCGGCCGTGGTCGGCAAGCACGCGGTGCGCCTTCGTCGCGGCGGGCGAGTCGCCGTACGCGACACCCGACTCCGCCGCGATCCACCCCATGATCTGCTGGTAGCCGTCCGCCTCGTACACCGAGCGGACGTCCTGGAGGATCGCGGCGCCGCGCTCGAGCCCCATGCCGGTGTCGATGTTCGGCGTCGGAAGCGGCGTGAGCGTGCCGTCCGCGTGCTGCTCGTACGACATGAAGACGAGGTTCCAGAACTCGAGGAAGCGGTCGCAGCGCGCGCACGCAGGGGCGCAGTCGGGCTCGCCGCAGCCGTGCTCCGCCCCCCAGTCCCAGTAGATCTCGGAGTCCGGCCCGCACGGACCCGGCCCGCCGACCGACCAGAAGTTCTCGGAGGTCGGGAGCGGGACGATGCGCTCGGGTGGCATCCCGATCGCCTTCCAGAGCTCGATCGCGTCCTCGTCCGGCCCGAGCTTCAGCTGCGGATCGCCTGCGTGCACCGTGACCCAGATGCGATCCCAGTCGAGCCGCATCCGCTCCTGGACGAACTCGGTCGCGAACGCGATCGCACCCTCCTTGAAGTACTGGCCGAACGAGAAGTTCCCGAGCATCTCGAAGAAGGTCAGGTGGTGGCCGTCGAGGCCGACCTCGTCGATGTCGACGGTCCGGAAGCACTTCTGCGACGTCGTCGTGAGCGGCGCGGGCGGTGGCTCGAGACCGAGGAAGAACGGCATCTGCGGCTGCATGCCCGCCGTCGTGAGCAGGCTCGACTGATCGTCGGCGCGCGGGACGAGCGAGGCCGACGGCACGCGCAGGTGGCCCTTCTCCTCGAAGAAGGAGAGGAAGCCCTCGCGCAGCTCGGCCGTCGTCCGCATGCCGTGATTCTACGAAGGGTGTCTCGCGCGCCCGGACGGCTACGCCGCAGGCGGCTGCTCTTCGGGCTCCGCCTGGCCGGCCGCGTGGAGCTCCTCGTCGAGCTCCGCCTCGCGGCGGGCGGCCGCCTCCTTCGCGACGGTGACGGCCTCGCCCACGTCGCGCCTCGAGCGGAGTGCCGAGAACCCGTGCGAGATCGCCGCCGCGAGTCCCGTCACCTTCTTCACGGGCGCCGTGATCGCCATGGACACGGCGCGGACCGCCGTGTCGGCGCTGTCCGCCATGGAGACGGCGCTGTCGGTCACGACGTCGACCTTCGCCAGCTGGTCGTTCACATGGTCGACCGTCTCGCCGGCCTTGACGAGCACGGGCAGGAGGTCCCGCTCCGTGCCCTTGATCAGCGACGAGAGGCGGCCGAACGTGCCGCCGAGCCGGAAGAGCATGTACGCGAAGCCGATCCCGGTGCCGAGGAAGAACACGATCAGCGCGACCGTGTAGACGTCGTCCAGCGTGTCGCTGAAGGCGCCGAGAACCATCGTGCGGCGGATCCTAGACGGTGGGGTCTACTCGACGGCCGTGACGACGCCTGCGCCGACAACCGCGTCGCCGTCGTAGAGCGCTGCCACCTGGCCCGCCGCGACTGCATGGGCCGGCTCCTCGAGCTCGAGCACGAAACCGCCGTTCGCGGCGTGAACCCGTGCCGGGACGGCAGCCGAGCGGTATCGGAGCTTCACGCCCACGCGCTCGACCGGGGCGTAGAGCCGGCCGTGCACCTCGACGCGCGTCGCTGCGAGCGACCGCTCAGAGCCGACGACGACCGTGTTCGTCTCGCGATCGGTGCGCAGCACGTGCAGCCTCGTCCCGGAGGCGACTCCGAGCCCTCGCCGCTGCCCGCGCGTGAAGCGCCAGTACCCGTCGTGACGGCCCACGACACTGCCGTCCTCCGCGACGATCTCGCCCTCGCGGGAGGCGAGACCCTGCCGCTCCAGGAAGTCGCGGTAGTCGCCGCCGGCCAGGAAGCACGCCTCCTGGCTCTCCCGGCGGGTTGCGGCGGCGAGCCCGGCGCTCGCGGCCTCGGCGCGGGTCTCGGCCTTCGTCTGCTCCCCGAGCGGGAAGCGGATCCGCTCGAGCGCGGCCGGGTCGAGCGTCGAGAGCATGTACGACTGGTCCTTCTCCGAGTCGGCGGCGCGGGCGACGAGTCGTGTGCCGTCCCGCTCCACGACGCGCGCGTAGTGGCCCGTCCAGAGCTCCTCCGCGCCCGCGCGCTCGGCGAACGCGAGCAGCGCATCGAACCGGAAGGCGCCGTTGCAGCGCGTGCACGGGTTCGGCGTCTCCCCAGCCGCGTAGCCGGCCACGAACGGGTCGACCACCGCCTCGAGGAACTCCTCGCGCAGATCCAGTGTCACGTGCGAGAGGCCCCGCGCGTGACACGTCGCGCGGGCGGCGGCGACGGACTCGGCGGAGCAGCACGCCCGCTCGGCGGACGGGCCCTGCGGGTCCTGCCAGAGGCGGAGCGTGACGCCGACGGCGCTCGGCCCCGCTCGGAGCAGCGTGACGGCGCTGTCGACCCCGCCGCTCATCGCGACTGCCACGCGGCGGGGCGCAGGCCGGGCCATGAACACTTGGCCGATCGCGGCGGCGAGCGCCTCGACGGCGAGCGGGTCGCCGCCGACCGCTGCAGCCTCGAGCAGCGTCAGCCCGGCGACGTCGCGCGCGAGGCCCTCTCCCCCGCCCGCCTCGACGATGCGCTCGCCGTCGACGACGAGCCGAACGGCGCGCCACTCGCCCCCGCGCGTCGCGTCTCCGAGGATCTCGACCGGGGCCACGCCGCCAGAGTAGGCCATCGCCGCCGGCACCCACGCGGACGCCCAACGTCCCCCAGGGGGTTCCGAGACCCCTGCGGTCAGCGTAGCGAGGAAACGTTCACGGATGGGTCACGGGACCGCGCCGACTTCGCAAGAACTCGTGGCGGCGCACCGAGCCGGGAAAGTGCTCCACCCTGCCGATGATGCCCCGACCGACCGGGAACCTGGCTTCGCCAGGTGGGTGCCGTGCGGGGCGTCGGCAACGCCTATCCCCGACGCCGGCTCCCTTCACGTGCATGTTGGTTCACGTTTGGGCCGGGGCCACGTACAGGGTCGAGCACCCGAATCCTAGCCGCTCGTCTCGGTCGCGAACCGCCACTCGATCTCGGTCGTGCCCTCGAGCTCGAGGAGCTCCGCGAGCGACTCGGTCACCTCGAGCTGCCGCCCGCCCTCGACGAGCACGTTGTCGATCACCTCGGAGAGCACGAGCTTGTCCTCTCGCCGAAGCACGAGCTTTGCGCCGCACGGCAGCACCGGGTGGGTGATCCCCATCGACTCGGGTGAGAGCACCTGCCCGCACGACGTCCGCTGTGCGTCGGCGGCGGGCCCGCGCGAGCCGGCGAACGCGACGTTCCAGCCGGAGGGGGCGACCGCTCCGGTCAGGCTCGTGCCGGAGTCCGCCTCGAGGCGCTCGACGGCGGCGAGCGCGAGGGCGCCAGCGAGCAGCGCGACTGCGGCGAGGAGCACCAGGCGTTGCGCGAAGGACTCGGTCACGCGACCTAGTGTGGCTCACGGCGCGGCTACGGTGGCCCGGTGATCGAGTACGTGACGTCGCTCGAGGGCGTCGAGCCGGTCGATCTGGAGGGCTTCTTCGTCGGCTGGCCGGTGCAGCCGACGCCCCAGCGCCATCCCGAGCTCCTGCGCGGGAGCGAGCACGTCGTGCTCGCGCGCGACGCCGAGAGCGGGCGGATCGTCGGCTTCGTGAACGCCGTCCGGGCGCTCCTCGAGGATCGGTACCTGGTCGATCTCCGCTGCGACGAGGAGCTCGTGCCGTTCTACGAGCGCCTCGGGATGACCCGGCTCACCGCGATGGGCATCCGTACGCGGGGCGCGATCCCCGGATAGCGCCGCGCGCCCGGAGTCGGAGCTACTCGTCCTCGACGATGACCGCGATGCCGAGCTCGGCGAGCTGCTCGGCCGGCACGGGCGCCGGCGCTCCCGTCAGCGGGTCGGCGCCGCTGGACACCTTGGGGAACGCGATCACCTCGCGGATGTTCGGCTCGCCCGCGAGCAGCGCGACGAAGCGATCGAGCCCCAGCGCGAAGCCCCCGTGCGGCGGAGCGCCCATCTGGAGCGCATCGAGCAGGAACCCGAACTTCTCCCGCGCCTCTTCATCCGTGAGCCCGAGCGCCCGGAAGACGCGCTGCTGCACGTCCTGCCGGTGGATCCGGATCGACCCGGACCCGAGCTCCCAGCCGTTCCACACGAGGTCGTACGCGAGGCTCAACGCCTGCCCCGGCTCGCTCTCGATCAGCTCCTCGTGTCCCTCCGCGACGCCCGTGAACGGGTGGTGGCTGAACGTCCACTCGCCCGTCTCCTCGTCGGGCTCGAAGAGCGGGAAGTCGACCACCCACAGGAACTCGTCGTGGCTCCGGTCGACGAGCCCGAGCTCGTTGCCCAGGTGGAGCCGGAGGAAGCCGAGGACGCGCGCGACCGCCCGCGGGTCGCCGGCGCCGAAGAGCACCGTCGACCCCGGCTCGGCACGGAACGCGTCGAGCTCGCGTTCGGCGAGGAACTTCGCGATCGGCGAGCGCACCTCGCCCGACTCGTCGTACACGAGGTAGGCGAGCCCCTTCGCGCCCCACTCCTTCGCCATGGTCTCCAGCTGCGCGAGCTCGCCGCGGGAGAACGCCTTCGGCGCCGTGAGCGAGCGCACGCTCTCCGCGTTCCCGAAGACGCCGAACTCCGAGCCGCGCGTCACCTCGGTGCGATCCTCGATCTCCAGCCCGAAGCGGAGATCCGGCTTGTCGGAGCCGAACCGCGCCATCACCTCGCTCCACGGCAGCCTCGGGAACGGGGTCGGCGGCGGCTCGCGCCCGAGCGCCTCGAATGCCGCGCACACCGCCTGCTCGAGGACGTCGAGGACGTCCTCGCGCTCGGCGAACGCCAGCTCGACGTCGAGCTGCCGGAACTCGAACTGGCGGTCGGCGCGGAGATCCTCGTCCCGGAAGCACGTGGCGATCTGGTAGTAGCGGTCGAAGCCGGCGATCATGAACAGCTGCTTGAAGATCTGCGGTGACTGGGGCAGCGCGAAGAACGTCCCCGGCTGGAGGCGCACCGGCACGATGAAGTCGCGCGCTCCCTCCGGCGTCGCCCGTGTGAGGTTGGGCGTCCACAGGTCGACGAAGCCGAGCTCCTCCATGCGGCGGCGGATCGCCGACACCGCAGTGCCCGAGAGCCGCAGGTTCCGTTGCATGCGGTCGTTGCGGAGGTCGAGCCAGCGGTAGCGCAGCCGCAGCGTCTCGTCCACGTTCTCCTCGTCGAGCTGGAACGGGAGCGGCGTCGAGCGCGAGATGACCTCGAGCGCGTCGACGTGAAGCTCCACCGCGCCGGTCGGCATCTTCTCGTTCACGGTCTCGGGCGAGCGCTCGACGACCTCGCCGCTCGCGCGCAGCACGAACTCGTTCCGGATCTCCTTCGCCAGCTCCGCGGCGGCGGGCGCGCGCTCGGGGTTGACGACGAGCTGCGTGATCCCCGTGTGGTCGCGGAGGTCGACGAAGACGAGGCCGCCGTGGTCGCGGCGCGTCGAGACCCAGCCGGCGAGCGTCAGCGACTGCCCGACGTGCTCGGGGCGCGGCTCGCCGCAGTAGAGGTCGCGCCAGCTCACGACGTGGCCAGCCTCTCCAGGACTGCGTCGAGCGGGACGTCCTCGTCCTCGCGCCCGGGCCGGCGGAGCGTCGCGCGGTCGGCGTCGACCACTGCGACCGTCGCCGCGCCGAGCCTGCCCGCCTGGGTCAGCTGACCCTTGAGCGAGCGGCCGGCGTAGTCGGTGTCGGCGGCGAGGCCGGCAGAGCGGGCTGCCTCCACGAGCCGGGTCACGTGGTCACGGGAGGTGTCGTCCGCGAGTGCGAAGAAGACGTCGATCGCCGGCGGCGGCGCGGTCACGCCAGCGTGCTCGAGCGCGATGAGCAGGCGCTCGAGGCCGGCGCCGAAGCCGACGCCGGGCGTCGGCGGCCCGCCGATCTCCTCGACCAGGCCGTCGTAGCGGCCGCCGCCCGAGAGCGCGCTCTGGGCGCCCTCCTCGGGCCCGGCGAACTCCCACGTCGTGCGGGTGTAGTAGTCGAGGCCGCGGACCAGCGTCGGCATGACGGTGTACTCGACGCCGTAGGCATCCAGATCGCGGCGGACGGCCGCGAAGTGCTCCTCGCAGGCGTCGCAGAGCGAGCCGCCGATCTTCGGAGCCTCGCGCAGGGCCTCCTGGACGCCGGCCGGCTTCGTGTCGAGGTTGTCGAACACCCGGAGCGGGCTGGTGGCCGCCTTCTCGCGCGTCGCCTCGTCGAGGCGCGCGTCGGTGGCCGCGAGCCACGCGCGGAGCGACTCGAGGTAGGCGGGCCGGCACTCGGCGCAGCCGATCGAGTTGATCTCGAGTGAGAACTCGGACACGCCGAGCCTGCGCAGGAGCGCGTGGTAGAGCTGGATGATCTCGGCATCGACGGACGGGTGTTCGGAGCCGACCGCCTCGACGGAGAGCTGCCAGTGCTCGCGGTAGCGGCCCCGCTGGGGCGCCGCGTAGCGGTACATCGGCGCGACGGTGTACAGCTTCGCGGGCTGCGGGCCGCGATGCATCCCGTGCTCGACGTAGGCGCGACAGATCGGCGCGGTCGCCTCCGGGCGCAGCGTGAGCGAGCGGCCGCCGCGGTCCTCGAACGTGTACATCTCCTTCTGCACGACGTCCGAGCCCGCACCCGAGGTGCGCTCGAACAGCGCGGTGTCCTCGAACACGGGCGTCGTGATCGGGCGGTAGCCGTACAGCGCGCACAGCCGCTCCGCCTCGCCGACCGCGAGGCGCCAGAGCGGCTGCTCCGAGGGCGTGACGTCGTGCGTGCCACGCGGCCGCTCGATCTTCGTGGCCGTCACGGCGTACGCTCCGCGCGGAGGTCGGCGAGGAACGGGTTGCGCGCGAGCTCGGCGCCGAGTGTCGTCGTGGGCCCGTGGCCCGGGTAGACGACGGTCTCCGGTGGATAGGCGTCGACGAGCGCCCGGATGGACTCGAGGAGCGTGTCCCAGTCGGCGCCCGGGAGGTCGGTCCTGCCCACGGAGCCGGCGAAGAGGACGTCCCCCGAGAACAGGCAGCCGTCGGCCGCGTACGCGAGATGCGCGGGCGAGTGGCCCGGAACCGAGAGCACGTCGAAGGTCATGCCCGCGAGCTCCAAGGACTCGCCTCCCGAGAGCAGCACGTCGGGCGTGTGGGGGGTCATCGCGATGCCGGCCGGGACGTACGGCCCAGGTTGCTCGAGCAGCACGCGCTCGCCCTCGGGCATGTGCACGGGGGCGCCGGTACCGGTCGCGAGCTCTCCCACGCCGACGAGGTGATCCCAGTGGCCGTGTGTCACGAGGATCGCGACGCACCGCGTGCCGAGCCGCGCGAGCTCGATGCGGATCTCGGCGGCGGCACCGCTCGGATCGACGACCACTGCCTCGGCGGCGGGCGCGTCCGCGCGCACGACGTAGCAGTTCGTCCCGATCGGCCCGAGCGGGAGCGCGTCGACCCGTAGGGGCACGCTCAGCTCCCGCGCCCGCCGTCTGCCGCCCGCCGCGCCGCGCGCCGCTTGTACGACCGCCACATGACGCCGTCGAGGAGGTAGCTGAACGGGATGAAGATCGCGACGATGAAGGCGGTCTGCGTGAGCTGCTGGACGAGCGTGAGGTCGTTCGAGAGCAGCATCACCACCACGAACATGATCGGCGCGAAGACCACGCCCCGCTTCAGCGTGCGCGGCCACGACGGCGGCTGGGGCTCACGCCCGGCACGGGCCGACGCCCGCGAGGGCGGCATCCCGGTCTTCCGCTCCTTGACGTCATCGGGCTCGACCTCGTTCCCCTCCTCGTCCTCCCAGACGTACTCGTGGCGGAGCTCCTTCGCCCGGCGGCGACGCTGCTTGCGTGTCGGCATGCAGCGATTATGCCCGGCTGCTGCAGGCGACTCGGCCGGCTCTGACGACGGTGTGCACCACAGGCCCGGCGAGGTGGTACGCAAGGTGGCGCCAGTCGTCGGCGGCGACCAGGACGACGTCTGCATCGAAGCCGGGGGCGATGCGCCCTTTCCGGTCGGCGCGCGCGAGGACGTGCGCAGCGTTCACCGTGCAGGCGGCGAGCGCCTCGTTCGGAGAGAGCCCGAGCTGGGTGCACGCGAGCGAGAGGACGACCGGAAGGCTCTCGCAGTAGGCGCTCCCCGGGTTGAAGTCGGTCGCGAGGGCGATCGCCGCGCCCGCGTCGGCGAGCGCGCGCGCGGGAGGCAGCGGGCGGCCGAGAAAGAGGGCGCTGGCCGGAAGGAGCACGCCGACCACGTCGCTCGCGGCCAGCGCGAGGACACCCGCGTGGCCCGTTGCCTCGAGGTGGTCGACGGAGCGGGCCCCGATCTCGATCGCCAGCGGGATCGCCCCTGCCTCCGTGAACTGGTCGCCGTGCAGCCGGAGCGCGAGGCCGGCGGCGGCGCACCCCTCGAGGTACCTGCGCGCCTGCGTGGCGTCGAACGCGCCGCGCTCGAGGAAGACGTCCGCGGCCTCGGCGAGCTCCGCCGCCTCAGCGAGCACCTCTGCGAGGAGGAAGTCGACGTACGCGGCCGCTCCCGCGTCGGCGTGCTCGGGCGGCACGGCGTGCGCGCCGAGCCAAGTGGGAACGCCGCCCGCCGCACGGATCGCGCGCAGCTGCGCGAGCTCGGTCTCGCGATCGAGGCCGTAGCCCGACTTCGCCTCGAACGTCGTCGTGCCGGCGCGGAGCATCCACGAGGCATGCCGCTCGACTGCTGCGCGCAGGGCGTCCTCGCCTGCGGCGCGCGTCGCCCGCACCGTCGAGAGGATGCCTCCGCCCGCGGCGTGGAGCTCCTCGTAGCTCGCGCCGGCGGCGCGGAGTGCGAACTCCTCGACGCGATCGCCCGCGAAGCACGCATGCGTGTGGCAGTCGACCAGCCCGGGGACGGCCGAGAGCCCGCGGCCGTCGAGCTCGACGACGTCGCCCTCGATCGCTCCGAGCTCGCGCATGGGCCCGACTCGAGCCACGCGACCGCCCTCGCACAGGACGTACGCCTCCTCGAGGACGTCGACCTCGCCGAGGGCCGGGCCGCGCACGGGAGCCGCCCGCCCGGCTGGCGACGCCACCTGCGAGAGGTCACGGATCAGGAGCCGCTCGGGCCCGCGATCGTGGCCGTCGCGGAGACTCACGCCGTCTCGCCGGTCGAGCCGCCTTTGCCGGCGAGGGAGGGCAGGTCGAGACCGTGTGCCCGTGCGGTGTCGAGCGCCTCCCCGTAGCCCGCGTCGGCGTGACGCATGACGCCCGTGCCGGGGTCGGTCGTCAGCACGCGCTCGAGCCGCTCGGCCGCCGCGTCGGTGCCGTCCGCGACCACGACCATGCCGGCGTGGATCGAGTTCCCGATCCCGACACCGCCACCGTGGTGGACGCTCACCCACGTCGCTCCCGCTGCGACGTTGACGAGCGCGTTGAGGATCGGCCAGTCGGCGATCGCGTCCGATCCGTCGAGCATCGACTCGGTCTCCCGGTAGGGCGAGGCGACCGAGCCCGAGTCGAGGTGGTCGCGGCCGATGACGACCGGAGCCCCAACGACTCCCGACCGGACGAGCTCGTTGATCGCGAGCCCGGCGCGGGCACGATCGCCGTAGCCGAGCCAGCAGATGCGGGCCGGGAGACCCTGGAACGCGACTCGTCCGGGCGCCAGCTCCAGCCAGCGACGGAGCAGCACATCGTCCGGGAACAGCCGTGCGAGCTCATCGTCGATCGCCTGGATGTCGGCGGGGTCACCCGAGAGCGCGGCCCAGCGAAACGGCCCGATCCCTCGACTGAAGAGCGGTCGGATGTAGGCCGGGACGAAGCCCGGGTATGTGAACGCGTCCGTTACGCCCGCCTCATAGGCCTCCCCTCGGAGATTGTTTCCATAATCGAAAACGTAGCAGCCGGCCCGGACGAGCTCGAGCAGCGCCTCCACGTGCGCTGCGATCGACTCCCGGGCCCGGCGCAGGTACTCGTCTGCGTCGCTCTCCCGCAGCGCGGCCGCCTCTCCGACGTCGAGCCCGCGTGGCACGTACCCGGTCAGCGGGTCGTGGGCTGCGGTCTGGTCGGTCACGAGGTCGAAGCGCTCGCCGCGGCGAACGAGCTCGGGCACGACGTCGGCCGCGTTCCCGAGCAGGCCGACCGACAGCGCCCTCCCCCCCGCCGCGGCGGCCCGCACCTGCTCGAGGGCATCGTCGAGCGAGTCGGCCGCCTCGTCGAGGTAGCGCGTCTCCAGCCGCCGCTCGATCCGCGAGGGGTCGACCTCGACGCAGAGGATCGCGGCACCCGCCATCGTCGCGGCGAGCGGCTGCGCGCCTCCCATTCCCCCGAGGCCGGCGGTGAGGATCGTCCGCCCGGAGAGGTCGGGCGAGCCGAAGTGCGCCTCCCCCGCCGCCGCGAACGTCTGGTACGTCCCCTGGAGGATCCCCTGGGTGCCGATGTAGATCCAGCTGCCGGCGGTCATCTGGCCGAACATCGTCAGCCCGTCCGCCTCGAGCCGCCGGAACTCGTCCCACGTCGCCCAGCGCGGGACGAGCAGCGCGTTGGCGATCAGCACGCGCGGCGCCCACTCGTGCGTCCGGAAGACGCCGACCGGCTTGCCGCTCTGCACGAGCAGCGTCTCGTCGGCGTCGAGCCGGAGGAGCGTGCCGACGATCGCCTTCAGCGCCTCGTGGCTCCGCGCAGCCTTGCCCGTCCCTCCGTACACGACGAGCCGCTCGGGGTGCTCGGCGACCTCCGGGTCGAGGTTGTTCAGGAGCATGCGCAGCGGTGCCTCCGTCTGCCAGGAGCGGGCGTTCAGCGCCGTCCCGCGCGGTGCGCGGATCGTGCCGAGGTCGCCGCACAGGGCCTCGACCGCCTCCGCCGTCGTCGCGACGTCGGTCATGCGAGCACTCCCGTCTCCCGTTCCACCTCGGCGACGACGGCGCCGTCTCGGATCGCCTCGGCCACCCGCTCGATGTCCGCGCTCAGCGACCGGTCCTCGGTGAGCCGGGCCGAGAGCGTGCGGACGAAGTCGTGCGCGGCTGCCGCTCCCCGGCCCGGCCGCAGCGGCGCCAGGAACTCGACGCCCTGCGCGGCCGCCAGCAGCTCGATCGCGAGCGCTCGCTCGGTGTTGTCGAGCACGCGTAGCGCCTTGAGCCCGGCCGCGTTACCCATCGACACGTGGTCTTCCTGCCCGGCGCTCGTCGGGATCGAGTCGACGCTCGCCGGATGCGCGAGCACCTTGTTCTCGGACACGAGCGCGGCGGCCACGTACTGCGGGATCATGAACCCGGAGTTGAGCCCACCCTCCTCGACGAGGAACGGGGGGAGCCCGTCCGAGAGGCTCGGGTTCACGAGGCGCTCGACCCGGCGCTCGGAGATGCTGGCGAGCTCCGCGACCGCCAGAGCGAGCGCGTCGAGCGCGAAGGCGAGCGGCTGCCCGTGAAAGTTGCCGGCGGACACGATCTCGCCTTCCTCCAGCAGCACGAGCGGGTTGTCCGTGGCGGCGTTCACCTCGACGGACACGGTGGTCTCGACGTAGTCGAGGAGATCGCGACAGGCGCCGTGCACCTGCGGCGCGCAGCGCAACGCGTACGCGTCCTGGATCTTGTCGCACCAGCGGTGCGACTCGGTGATGGCCGAGCCGTCCAGGAGCGCGAGGACGTTCGCGGCCGCGTCCAGCTGCCCGCGCAGCGGACGCGAGCGGTGCACCGCCGGCGCGAAGCTCGACCTGGAGCCCTGGAGCGCCTCGAGCGACAGCGAGCAGGCGATGTCCGCCGTTCGCGCAAGGCGGCGCGCGCGGACGAGCCCGAGCGCGGCCATCGCAGTCATGAACTGCGTCCCGTTGACGAGCGAGAGCCCCTCCTTGCTCGCGAGCCGGATCGGCTCGAGGCCGACCGCGCGCAGCGCCGCGCCACCCGGGAGACGCTCGCCGTTCACCGTCGCCTCGCCCTCCCCGACGAGCGGCAGCGCGAGGTGCGCCAGTGGCGCGAGGGCGCCGCTCGCCCCGACCGACCCACGCGACGGGACGCTAGGCAGCACACCCCGGCTCAGGCACTC
>ML178779.1:4083-4612 GCA_004366385.1 Actinomycetota bacterium | reverse complement strand
GCACGTGCCCGGCGCCGCGCGCCGCCGACGAACCCCGGGTCGCTGAAGACGTCTGCGCACGGCGAGCCGACCGACCTCGCGGTCACGTCCACACGCGCGTTCGTGGTCAATGGGCCGCAGGACGCGAACATCACGGTGATCGACGGAGCCAGCGGGCGCGAGGAGAACGTCATCAGCCTGGCCAGCGGCGGATACTTCCAGGGCGCGGCCCCGATCGGGGCAGACGAGAGCACGGTCTGGCTCGGCGGAGCCGATCGGCGGGTGAGCCGACTGAACGTCGTCACCGCGCAACTCGAGAGCCCGCAGTTCATCGCGCCGCCTGCCGACGAAGGATCCGACGCCTACTTCTCGGGCGTCGCGGTGGCCGACGGAGACGTCTGGGTGGTCGGCGACCCTCTCGACCACACGCTGTGGCGCATCGACGCGGAGAGCGGCAGGCTCGACGCCACCGTCCCGCTGCCCTTCGCCCCGAAGGACGTGGCTGTCGGCGAGGGCGCCGTATGGGTGACGAGCCAGCGCGAGGACACGG
>ML178779.1:1807-4073 GCA_004366385.1 Actinomycetota bacterium | reverse complement strand
GAAGATGCGGCCCTCGACGCCGCCGATGCGCGCCGCCGCGCAGCCCATGAAGGGCAGCGCCGCATCCGACAGATCGGCCGCCACCAGCCCCGCCAGGGCCTCGCGCGCGCGGGGGCCGGCAACGGCATACTGCGCGCATTGCTCGGTGACCGAGACCATCGAGGTGGGCGCGGGCGCTTCCGGCGTGGCGGTCGGCCTCGGCGCGGTCTGGGTCGCCAGCACGGTCGACGGGACCGTCTCGCGCATCGAGCCGGATTCGGTCGAGGTCACGGACAGGATCGACGTGGGCGACAACCCCGTCGACGTCGCTGTCGGAGACGACGCGGTCTGGGTCGTCGCCGACGCCGGCGCGGTGACGTCGAACGGCGAGGACGAGGTGCGGGTCGGGCTGATCACCGTCTGCGAGGGCGCGTACGGGCTCACCTCCGAGCCATCGGTCGCGGGAGCCGAGCTTCCGCTGCTTCGCCGCGGAGCGACCCTCGTCGGGCCGAGATCGACCGACGGCGTCACGGGTGCGACGGTCGCGGGAAGGGACGTCGAGCTCGTCCTGGGCTGTGGTGACCAGACCGGCGAGACCGCGCTCGCCGAGACGCGCCGCCTCGTCGAGGAGGCACAGGTCGACGTCCTCATCGGCCCGAACTACATCGGTGAGGGGCTCGCGGTGAAGGAGCACGCGCGCGACCACCCGGAGGTGACGTTCGTCGCGACCTCCCCGGCACAGGCGCTGACCCTGGTCGACCCCGTCGCGAACCTCTACAGGTTCACGGCCGACGGAGCTCAGCTCATGGCCGGGCTCGGCGCGTACGCCTTCAACGAGCTCGGCTGGCGGCGAGCCGTGACGGTCGCCGACGACCAGTCGTTCGACTACACGCAGGTCGCGGGCTTCGTTGCCGAGTTCTGCGCGCTGGGCGGCACGGTCGAGCAGGTCTGGGTGCCACCGGCCGAGCAGAGCTCACCCTCGTACTACGCCCGCCTGCCACGGGACGCCGACGGCTACGTCGCTGCCGGGTTCGTGCTGAGCACGCTCGGCTTCGTGAACGCGCTCCCCGGTCTCCGCGGAAACCTTGCCGAGAGCGTCGTCGGCGGGATCCTCTCGTCCAACCGCGAGGTGGTCGGAAGCCAGGCGGGTCGCTTCGTCGGCGTCGCGTACGCCGAGAACGTGCCGGGGCTCATCGGGCCGACGTCGCCTGAGCAACGCGCGTGGAACCGCTACGTGCGCGAGTTCTCCTCCACGTTCCCCGAGTACGCCCTGCTCGCGCCGAGCGTCTTCCCGGTCGCGCACACCAACGCGATGGAGGCAGTCCTCACGGCTCTCGAGGAGGTCGAGGGCGACCTCTCCGACGGGCAGACAGCTTTCCGCGCCGCTCTGGCGACCCTCGCGCTCGACGCGCCGAACGGCCACATCCGGCTCGACGAGCGCCGCCAGGCGATCGGCCCCAACTACCTCCGGAAGGTGACGAAGACGCCGGGCGGCTTGCGGATGCGGACGTTCGAGACGCTGTCCGACGTGGAACAGACTTTCAACGGCTACTTCGACCAAGCGCAGCCTCTCGGGCGAGACACGATCGTGTGCAAGGCCGCCGCCGTCCCGCCCTCCTGGGGGCGCGACTGACCCGCGTTACGCGGGCGTTACCGACACGACACGCCGACACCCGATCGTTCTCCCGTCAACTGCACGGAAGGGAGGACAGAGGTGAAGCGTCTCTCAGTGGCACTCGCGGCGGCACTTGCGACTCTCGTCGCAGTCGCCCCCACGAGCGCGAACGTCCCGAACGGGAACGGCCTCGAGATCATCGAGGGCATGCCGGTCGATCTGACTTGCGACGGCGAGGTGACGACGAGGGTCCTCGTCACGCGTGGAGGCGGAGCGACCGGGTGGCGGGCAGAGCCGCAGAGCCAGCACCACGTCCTGTCGTGGTTCTCCATCACCACGTTCAGCACCACCGGCGCGATCTTGAGCGTCGACGAGAAGTACTGGGGCAAGAAGAAGGGGATCGCCTCACTGCAGTGCGTGCAGGACCTGAGGACTGTGGGAATCCCCGTCCTCGTCCAGGGGACCATCCACCCGCTCCCGGGCGGCGGAAGCTGAGCAGGGAACCTGCTCACACTCCTAGGACATCGGCTCCATGCTGGCGGCCGTGCGGGCATGCGCCTCCACAGCGACCGCGGCGCGTCGTGGCCCGGCCGAGGTGAGCCTGATGTTCCCGAGCGGTCTGTGCTCGCGCTCTGACGTCATACGGAGCTAGGGTCAGCGCACCGCGACCGA
>ML178779.1:0-1797 GCA_004366385.1 Actinomycetota bacterium | reverse complement strand
CGGTAATCCCCGGCACTTCCCGCCCTAGGTGTACTGACCACAGACCTGTGAGACGCGGCTGATGGGCGGTCGGGCTCCGAGCGAGCCGTGCGGTCGTCGTCGGTTGTACCACCTGAGATAGCCGGAGAGCGCTTTGGCGCGGTGGCCGCTCGTGGGATAGGCGAAGCGGTAGGCCCACTCACGCAGCAGCGTCTTGATCAGCGCCTCGGCCTTGCCATTCGTCCATGGTGAATACGGACGCGTGTAGCGGCGGGCAATCCGAAGCTCGGCACAGGTGTCGCGCCAGAGGTGCGAGTGGTAGGCCTTCGCATTGTCGGAGAGCACCCGCTCGATGACGATGCCCTGCTCGGCGTACCAGGCGACAGCGCGGCGCAGGAAGGCGGCGCAGTCGTCCTTGCGCTCGGAGGGCAGAAGCTCGCAGTAGGCAAGGCGCGAGTGGTCGTCGATCGCCACGTGCAGGTACTGCCAGCCCGCACGCGGAGAGCGCTTCTTGCCGTCTTGGAGAATGCGCTTGCCGACCTGGAAGAAGCGACCGAGCTTCTTCGTATCCACGTGCAGGAGCTCGCCCGGCCGCTCGCGCTCGTAGCGCACCCGTGGGTCACGACGAGCTCGCTCGAGCCGAGAGCATCCTGCTCGGCGCAGCACCTTGCCGACAGTCGAGGCGGGACGCTCGACGATCGTGGCGATCACGGCCGGACCCGCCTTCAGCTCAGCCCGCCAGTGCAGGATCTCGGCCTCGGCTTCAGGAGCGAGCCGGCGTGGCTGCCGGAGTGGCCGCGAGGGCCGATCGGCGAGCGCCTGCCAGCCGCCGGCCCGGAAACGCCGCCACCACCGGTATCCCGTCGCGCGAGAGGCACCGCAGGCGGCCGCGGCCGCCTGCGGGCTCATCCCCTCGACGATCAACGCAACGAGCCGACATCGCGACTCATACGAGAAACGCATCCGCCTGGGCGGGCAGACTCGATCATGCATCTGGGCCTCCTTCGCGAGCAGGGATCTCGACAACCCCAAGGCTCGCGGGAGGCCCGGACGCAATCAGGCGTCTCGCAGGTGTGTAGTTAGTCCACCTAGATCCGCGTCGGGCGTGCTAGGCGGCGCGGCGGCTTCCGACGAGCGTCGTCGTTCCCGTGACCAGACTGGCGCCGGCGCGTGGGCGGGCGGGAACGGCAACGGAGCACGCGACGGGGAGCGCTGCGACGGCGCTCGCGTCTCGAGGGAGCGGGGACAGGCCGCGCCGGGCGGGCAGGAGCACGAGATCGTCGGCACGCGCGATCGCCGCGACGGCGTCTGCCCGTGGTCGCGTGTCGAAGACGACGTCCGCGTCGTCGGCGACCTGGGCCGCGATCCGGCTTGCGGCGGCATCGTTCGGCGCGACGACCACCGCCCGACCTCGCATGGCCGCAGCCGCGACGGAGGCGCACGCGACGGCCAGGTCGCGCTGCGCCTCGTCCGCGAGATCGCGCGCGTCGAGAGCGAGGATGACGCGGCGCGGCTCGGCTGAACCCACGCTCACGACGCCGAGCACCGGAACGTCGGCGAGCGCGACCAGGTCGAGCGACTCTCCGCCGAAGATCGAGTCCACGGCCAGCGCCGCCCGGCGCCACGGGGTCACGACGAGCGTGACGCCATGCTCGGCCACGATCGCCGCCATCCGCGCCGTCGATCCGGACATCATTATTGAAGTGCTCACGCCTGACTTCAACGGCAAGGAGCGGGCGCTCAGGCTGGTCCTGGGCCGCCCCGCGGCCTTTGTCCCTGCTGCGGAGGGCCGGTCGTGATCCTCGCCCTTGTCGTCGT
>SIRU01000010.1 GCA_004366385.1 Actinomycetota bacterium | reverse complement strand
CCGTCGGCGGACTTTTCTCACGAGCATTCCCCCCCTGTGGGGTGAAATTCTCACGAGCTTTCCCCCCTGCGTGACCTAGTCGACCATCGCTGCCTCCCGGCCCGCCACGGGGCCGGGGTGGGGAGGGGCGATGGCGTATCGGGAGGTCACGATGATCGAGATCACGGAGGTGCTCCGGCAGTGGCTCGCCGGGGCGCGGCGTAAGCAGATCGCTCGCCGGCTCGGGCTCGACCCGAAGACGGTGCGGCGCTACCTGCGGGCGGGCGAGCGGTGCGGGCTGGCGCCCGGCATGGAAGCCGCGGCCCTCACGGACGAGCGGGTGACGACGATCCTGACGGCGCTGCGCGGCGGCAGCGAGCGGCCGTACGGCGCGAGCTGGCAGCAGTGTGAGACGCAGCGGGACTTCATCGCCGAGCGCCTCCGCGCGGGGCTCCGGCTCTCCAAGGTCCGCCGGCTGCTCGCGCGGCAGGGAGTGCGCATTCCGACGGCGACGCTCTACCGCTTTGCGACGGCCGTCCTCGGCTTCGGCCGCCGCGCGGCGACGATCCCGGTGGCGGACGGCGCCCCGGGGGAGGAGGTCTACCTCGACACCGGCTGGATGACGACCCTCGCGCCAGATGAGACGGGCCGGCGTCGCCGCTTCCGCGCGTGGATCTTCACGCCGAGCGTGTCCCGTTACCGCTTCGTCTATCCGTGCTTTGGCGAGACGACGGCGAGTGCGATCGAGGCGTGCGAAGCGGCCTGGCGCTTCTACGGCGGCGTGTTCCGCGTCGTGATCCCCGATAACACGAGCGCGATCATCGCGACCGCCGATCCGCTGCAGCCGCGGGTGGTGCCCGCCTTCCTCGAGTACGCGCAGGCGCGGGGCTTCGTCGTCGATCCGGCCCGGGCGCGGCGGCCGACGGACAAGGCGCGGGTCGAGCGCAGTGTGCCCTACGTGCGCGACGACTGCTTCGCCGGCGAAAAGCTCGGGACGCTCGACCACGCCCGGGTGCGCGCCGTCGTGTGGTGCCACGACGAGGCCGGCGCGCGCCGCCACGCCCGCACGCAGCGCCGACCTCGGGAGCACTTCGAGGCGGTCGAGCTCGCCGCCCTCCTCCCGCTCCCCGCCACGCCCTACGACGTCCCGCTCTGGAGCGAGCCGAAGATTGCCCGCGACCAGCACGCGCAGGTCGCCAAGGCGCTCTACTCGCTGCCCACCACGTACGTCGGGCGCCGGCTCCGCGCCCGCGCCGACCGCGCCACGGTCCGTTTCTACGACGGCCCGCTCGTGGTGAAAGTCTATCCGCGCCAGCCGCCCGGCGGACGGATCACCGACGTCGCTGACTTCCCCGCGCACAAGACCGCGTACGCGCTCCGCGACGTGACGGCGCTCGAGCGGGAAGCGGCGCGCCATGGACCAGCGATCGGCGCCTACGCGCACGCGCTGCTCGCGGTGCCGCTCCCGTGGACGCGGATGCGGCGCGTGTACGCGCTCCTCGGCCTCGTCAAGCGCTACGGCGCGGCGCGGGTCGCCGAGCTGTGTCAGCGCGCGCTCGACGCCGACCTCATCGACGTCACGCGGCTCAAGCGGATGCTCGCCCTCGCGGCGCCGCCGCCCCCGGCCGCGCCTGCCCGCCCTGATGTCCCGCTCGCCCGCTACCTCCGCCCGCGCACCGACTACACGCTCGCGCGGCCGACCCCCGCGGTGCGCCATGACACCTGACGCGATCAGCCCCGAGCTGATCGCCGTCTTCCGCCGGCTCAAGCTCGGCCGGCTCCTCGACACGCTCCCCGAGCGCCTCGTCCTGGCGCGCCAACAGCACATGGCCCACCAGGACTTCCTCCTCCTCTTGCTCCACGACGAGGTCGCGCGCCGCGACAGCGCCGCCGTCACCCTCCGCGCTACCCAGGCGCATCTCGATCCCGCAATGACGCTCGAGCAGTGGGACGCGACGGCCAAGGTCACCTACGACCGCGCCCTCTGGAACGAGCTCGTCGCGCTGCGCTTCCTCCAGGCCCACGCGCACGTCGCCATCGTCGGCCCCGTCGGCGTCGGCAAGACGTTTCTCGCCCACGCTCTCGGCTGGCTCGCGTGCCGCCACGGGCACACCGTGCTCGCCCTCACCGCCGATCAGATGCTCAAGCAGCTCAAGCACGCCCGGCTCGATCACACGTACGAGGCCGCGCTCCGCAAGCTCCTCGCCGTCGACCTCCTCATCGTCGACGACTTCGGCCTCGACGCCCTCGACCCCGTCGAGAGCCGCGATACCTACGAGATCCTGATCGAACGGCATCGCGCCGGCTCGATCATCGTCACGTCGAACCGCGGCCCGGACGAGTGGCTCGCCACCTTCGCCGACCCGCTGCGCGCGCAGTCGGCGATCGATCGCTTCGTCAACAACGCCTATGACCTCGTCGTCGACGGCGAGTCCTACCGCAAGCGGCAGAAGCCGACGCTGGACACGCCGCCCTCACCCGACGCAAAGAAGACTCCAAGGAGGACACGGACCCGCAATCACTAACTCGTCACGCAGGTGGACATCCCCGGGGGGAATGC
>SIRU01000009.1 GCA_004366385.1 Actinomycetota bacterium | reverse complement strand
TCGTGGCCTGGGTGAGCGGTGGCGGCGCGGAGTCGATCGTCGTCTCGGGCGCGATGGTGTCCACGGTCCAGGTGTGCGAGGCGGGTGTGGTGTCGGTGTTGCCGGCGAGGTCGGTGGCGCGTACCGAGAAGGTGTGTGCGCCCTCGCCGAGCCCCTCGTAGGCCTGCTCGCCGCCGCAGGGCGTGAAGGCCTCCTCGTCGAGGGCGCACTCGAAGGACGCGGCCTCGTCGGCCGAGAATGCGAAGGCCGCGCTCGCGGTCGCGACGAGCCCGCTCGGGCCGGCGTCGATCGTCGTGTCGGGGGCGACGGTGTCGACGGTGAAGTCGTGCGTCGCCGGTGTGGTGTCGGTGTTGCCGGCGGGGTCGGTCGCCCGCACCGACAGGGTGTAGGCGCCGTCGGCGAGCGGAGCGGCCGTGTGGGAGGCGCCGCAGCCCTCCCACGCGATCGCGTCCAGCGAGCACTCGAACGTGGATCCGGCTTCGCTCGCTTCCAGCTCGAAGGTCGGCGTCGTGTCGTTCGTGTGCGCGGGCGGACCGGCGGCGATCGTCGTCTCCGGCGCAGTCGTGTCGACCGTCCAGGTGTAGGTGGCCGGCTCCGCCTCCACGTTGCCGGCGAGGTCGGTCGCCCGCACCGAGAACGTGTACGTGCGGTCCGCGAGCGTCGTGAACGCGAGCCCGCTCGCGCAGGCGGCGAACGGCCCGCCGTCGAGCGCGCACTCGAACGCAGCTTCCTCGTTCGCCGAGAACGCGAACACGGCCTCCGTGGCCTGCGTCAGCGCGTCCGGACCGGAGCCGATCGCCGTCTCCGGCGGCGTCGTGTCCACCCGCCAGACGTGCGCGGCCGCCGTCGCGGCCGTGTTCCCCGCCGGGTCGGTCGCGACGACCTCGAGCACGTGCTCGCCGTCCGCCAGCCCGACGTACTCGATGCCGCTCGTGCACTCCTCGAACGGCGCGCCGTCCAGGGAGCATGCGAACGTCGAACCGTCCTCGCTCGACGTGAACGCAAACGTCGCAGCCGTGTCAGTCGTCAGCGCCGCCGGCCCGGAGTCGATCGCGGTCTCCGGCGGCGTCGTGTCCACGGCCCACGCGTGTGTCGCCGGGCTCGCGTCGACGTTCCCGGCCGCGTCGACTGCACGCACCGAGAACGTGTGCGTCCCGTCCGCCAGGGCCTCGTACTCCGCCGGGCTCTCGCACGACGCGAAGGCCGCGCCGTCGAGCGAGCACTCGAAGGTGAGCTCGCCCGCCGGGTTGTTGTCGGTGCCCGAGAACGAGAAGCTCGTCGCCACGGAGCGCGTCAGCGCCGCCGGCGCGGCGTCGATCGCGGTCTCGGGCGGGACCGCGACGCGCCACGTGTGCGCCGGCGGGTCGGGCTCGACGTTGCCGAGCGGGTCGGTTCCGCGCACGAGGAACGTGTGCTCGCCGTCGAGGAGCCCTGCGAGTGCGACCGGCGACGAGCACGCGGCGAACGCCACGCCGTCGAGGGAGCACTCGAAGGTCGCAGCGGGATCGTCGGCCTCGAACGTGAGAGCCGCCGACGCGGACGCGCTCGGGGACGCCGGGCCCGTGACCGTCGTGCGCGGCGGGATCGCGATCGTCCACGCGTGAGTCGCGGGCGTCGGGTCGACCGCGCGGACCTTCCGCATCGCCCGCACCTCGACGACGTGTGCGCCCTCGGCGAGGCCCTCGAGCTCGAGCGGCGAGTCGCACGCGGCGAACGCGACGCCGTCGAGCGAGCACTCGAACGTCGCATCGTCGAAGTCCGAGGAGAAGGTGAACGTGGCGCCCGTCTCCTCCGTCGGTGAGGCGGGGCGCGTTCCGAGCGTCGTCTCCGGGGTCGTGTCGTCGAAGGCGAGCGCGAGCACCGGCGGGTTGTCCGTCGCCTTCTCTCGGCTGTTGATCGTCTGCTCGTCCCCGGCACCGTTCTCGGAGGCGTCGCGGAGGACGAAGCCGTGGTTCGCCGACGTGTACAGGTCGAGCAGCTGGCGCCTGACGTCGAGCTCGAGCGGCCCCGCCCCGGACGAGGTCGACGACGCGGGCCCGACCGCCGCCGGCTGGTTCGTCCACGTCACGCCGGTCTCGGTCCACGAGTCGCCGGCCCGGAGCACCTCGAGCGTGCGACCCTCTTTCGCCGACGCCGAGTGCAGATGGAGCGTCGCCGCCGAGACCGTGGTGCATCCGGCCGGGATCAGTGGGAGCGGGAAGCGCAGCAGCGCGCGCGAGTTGCTCCCCGTCTGCGACTTGACCTTGAGCGTGGAGTCGCTCCCGAAGTTGTTCGCCGGGCTGCTCTGGCTCACCCAGCTGTCCCGGTCGGCGTTGACGAGCTGGAGGTTCGTCGGGCACTCGCCGTCGGGCACCGTGGGCGGCGCGTCCGGGTCGTCGAAGAAGAGCACGAGCGACGGCTCGTCGACGCCCTTGTCGCGGCTGTGGAACGACTGCTGCGGCGCCCCGGCCTCGACGCGATCGCGGATCAGGAAGCCGTGCGCGCCGTCGGCGTACATCGCGAGCGTCTGCTCGAGCACGTCCCACTCGCGGACGCCGAGCCCGGACGGCGCCGCGGCCGCGGCGCCCACGCCCGCCGGCTGGTTGTTCCACGTCGCCGAGAACTCCGTCCACGGCCCCGCGATCCGGTATGCCTCGAGCGTCCGTCCCGCGACCGCGCCGGGCGAGTACAGGCGAAGCGTCGCGCCGACGAGCTTGCAGCCCGGAGGTGCCGGCGGCAGTGTGAAGTGGACGAGCGCGCGCTTCCCCGAGGCGACGTCGAGGATCCCGTCGCTGCCGAAGTTGCCGTTCGCCGAGCTCTGCGAGACCCACGTGTCGTAGTCGCTCGGGACCGGGCGCTCGGACGGGCCCGGGCAGGCCGGTGTCGCGCCGCCCGGGGTGAGCTGCGACTCGAACGCGCCCACGTCCGGCGCGGCGAACTGGGGCCGCGCCACTCCGCGCTGGTCGACCGGAAGACAGGCCTCCGCTCCGGTGCAGTCCGCGCGATCCTGCGCGGGGCTCCCCGCGAGCAGCGCGTGCGTCTGGGTCGGGCCGCCGTTCGAGGCGAGCGGGCCGAGGAGCGGGCTCGTCCCCGGCTGGTCGCTGAGGCGCGTGAGCTGGCAGGTGTTCGTGTTCTCGAGGTTCCCGCCGAGCGTCGTGATCGTCCCCGCGCAGTTCCCGCCCGTCGGGTTCGAGGCGACGATCGTGTTCTCGAGGAAGACGAGCCCGTCGCCGACGAGGTCGCCTCCGCCGTTGTTGATGCCGCCGCCCTGCGCCGCCAGGTTGGAGACGACCGTGCTGCTACGCACGTGCAGCCGGGACGAGACGAGCGCGCCGCCGCCGAACTGCGACGCCCGGTTCGCCGAGAGGGTCGTGTTCTCGATCAGCGCCTCGCCGTCCCCGTCGGTGAAGACGCCGCCCCCGTGCTCCGCGAAGTTGTTCACGAGCGTGCTGCGCGTGACCGCGAGCGGCGCGTCGCCGACGTGGTGGATCCCGCCGCCGACCGCCGCGCTGTTTCCGCCGATCGTCGTCGTCGTGACCACGAACGGGCCGTCGCCGCGGCTGTCGATGCCGCCCCCCTCTCCCTTCGCCTTGTTGTTGAGGATGCGCGAGCCCTCGAGCGCGGCCGAGTCCTCGAGCGACGCCGCCTTGTCTCCCGCGTACGAGATCCCGCCGCCGCCCTCCTCCTCGGCGTCCGAGACGTTCCCGATCACGTCGATGTCGACCATGCGGACGGCGCCGCCCTGGACGAGGATCCCGCCGCCGCCCTCGATCGCCTTGTTGGAGGTGAAGCGTGTTCCGGTGATCGTCAGCTGACCGCCGCCCTCGTTCGCGAGGCCACCTCCGTCGCGCGCGGTGTTCTCGGTGAAGAGGCCGCCCGTGACGACGACCTCGCCGGACGAGTTCGAGAGCATGCCGCCGCCCTCCCCGCCGGTGAGGTCGGAGGAGTCGAACACGTTGTTCTTCGTGAACGTGACGTCCTCGACGGTCACGAGCCCCGAGCCGTCGTTCGCGAACCCGCCTCCGCTCCCGGCCGTGTTCTCGGAGAACGTGACCCTCGCGAGCGCGAAGCTGCCCTTGTTCCCGTTCATGGCGCCGCCGCCCTCGTCCTCGGCGTGGTTCTTCGAGAACGAGCTCGACGTGACGGTCACGAGGCCGTCGCCGGAGGAGGCGATCCCGCCTCCGTTCTTGGCGCCGTTCTCGGTGAGCGTCGAGCCGGTGACGGTGACGTCGCCGTTGGCGTTGAAGATCGCCCCGCCGTCGCCTCCCGAGACGTTCTTCGTGAACGTCGTGCCGGAGACCGTCACGATGCCGGCGCCGTCGTTCGAGATGCCCGCACCGTGCCGGCCGGAGCCGGAGCGGTTCTCGGTGATCGTCGAGGTCGTCACGACGATCGTGCCTACCGCGCTGTGCTCGGCGTTGTTCGAGATCGCGCCCGCGCCGACGAGCGACTCGTCGAGCGCGACGTCCGCGGCGGAGTTGCTCGTGACGACGCTGTTCGCGATCGTGACGACCCCGTTCAGGTCGTTGTTGATCGCGCTCCCGCCCTCGCGCGCGAAGTTGTCGCGCAGTGTGCAGTCGACGAGGTTGACCGTGCCGCCCGCGTGGTTGTCGATCGCGCCGCCCGTCTTCCCCGCCACGCTGCCCGTGAACCACGAGCTCGTGACGGTGATCGTCGCCGAGCTCGAGTTCAGGAGCGCGCCGCCGTACTCCGCGGCGTAGCCGCCGTTCAGCCTCATGCCGGAGATGGAGACGGTCGCGCCGTGCGCGAGCACCTCGAGCAGCCGGTCGATGCCAGGTACCTGGGGCGACCCGCCTCCGGCGGGCGTGCCGCCGTCCAGCATCGTCGAGCTTGCGCCGGCACCCACGATGGAGACGCTGTCGGTGATGTCGAGGTCGCCGGTGTCGGCGGTCGTCCCGACCCGCGTGAGGGTGTACGTGCCGGCGGGGACGACGATCGTGTCGGCGCCGGCGAGCGAGTTGGTCTCCTGGATCGCGGCCCGCAGCGTGCACACGCCTGTGCTCGTCGCGCAGACGCCGTTCCCGATCGCGACGTCGACGGCGTCGGCGGTGCTCGTGACCGTGAAGGTCACGCCCGTGGACGCGAGCGCCGCGCCCTTCAGTCCGGCTGCGAGTGCCACGGCCGCGAGCGTCGCGGCGCCGGTTCGGAGCAGGTGCCGGCCGCGCCGCCCCCCTCGTCGCCCGAGGGGCGCGGCGCGGTCGTTGCTCCTCTCCCCAATCCTCGTCCCACCTGCTCTGGAGTCGGCCAGCCGGCCGATTCCCGTCTCCGCTCCCACCAGGCTCTCCCCTTCCCAGAGGGCGGTGCTGCCGCATCGCCAGTCACGCCGGAGTGTCCGCCTCGCTCGTCAACTCGTGATAAATCGGACATGAGACCTCTCTCATGCGATTGGTGCTGGAAATCGCGCTGTTCTCGTTCGGACGGTGCGCACGCGCAGGGCTGTCAGGAGCCGGAAGTACACTCCGCCGGGTCGCCCGAGGAGGTTCGATGCCAGTCCCCCGCCGCGCCGCCGCCGTCCCCGTCCTGCTGCTCGCCCTGGCTCTCGCGCTGACGGTTGCTCCGGCCGCGACGGGCGTCTCGGAGGGGCCGTGCGTGGTGCGGATCGCTGGCGAGGACATCGGCCCGCGGGAAGTCGGGGCGTTCGGTGACGCGATCGTCGTCTCCAGCGGCCGGCCGGTCTCCGTCACGATGAGCTCGGACCGCCCGATCTCGCGCCTGAAGGTCGAGCTCGAGTTCGCCGGAATCCGCTGGACCGTTCACGACCGGCCGACGACGGGCACATCGTGGGCGAGTGAGGTCCCCGTCGACGACTACGCGACGTACGGTCTGGGCGTCTACAAGGTGATCGGATCGGGCGAGGGCGCGGGCTTCACGTGCAGCGGCGCCGCCCTCGTCGAGGTCGAGGGCGACAGCGCGCTCAGCCCGCTGGCCACGCCGGTCGGCCTCGCCGGGCTCGCGCTCGCGCTCATCGGGTCCCTCGGCGCGCTCGCGCTGGCCGCGCGGGTCGGGCAGTCTCGCGTCTCCCCGGTCTTTGGCGGGCTGCTCGGCGCCCCGGTGGGCCCC
>SIRU01000008.1 GCA_004366385.1 Actinomycetota bacterium | reverse complement strand
CGTGCTCGACGAGCGGCTCGAGGCGACGATCAAGTCGCTCTCGGCCGAGGCGCTCGACCAGAACACGGCTCGCTTCCTCGAGCTCGCCGACTCTCGGCTCTCCGGCTACGTCGCGCCGCTCAAGGACTCGCTCGACAAGATGGATCGCCAGCTCCAGGGCGTCGAGCGCGTGCGCCAGGAGGCGTACGGGGCGCTGACGGAGGGCGTCCGCCAGCTCCGCTCCGACCAGGAGCGGCTGCGGGCCGAGACCGGCAATCTCGCGACCGCGCTGCGCGCGCCGCACGTGCGCGGGCGACGCTCTTCCGATCTGGGGGGAGATCCAGCTCCGGCGCGTGATCGAGCTCGCCGGGATGCTCGAGCACTGCGACTTCGAGGAGCAGCGCTCGCACTCGGACGGTGACGGGAACGTGCTGCGCCCGGACGTGATCGTGAAGCTCCCCGGCGACAAGCAGGTCGTGATCGACTCCAAGGTGCCGCTGGTCGCGTACCTCGACGCGGTGCGGGAGGACGCGACGGACGAGGAGCGCCGCGCGGCCTTCGCGGACCACGCGCGGCACGTGCGAGACCACATCCACAAGCTCGGGCAGAAGGCGTACTGGCGGCAGCTTCCGGCGACGCCGGAGTTCGTCGTCATGTTCCTCCCGGACGAGTCGTTCCTGCGCGCCGCGCTCGAGCACGACTCCTCGCTCGTCGAGCTCGCGGTGTCGAACAACGTGATCCCGGCGACGCCGACGAACCTCATCGGGCTCCTGCGCGCCGTGCACTACGGCTGGCAGCAGGAGACGATCGCGCAGAGCGCGCGCGAGGTCAGCGACCTCGGCCGCGAGCTGTACAAGCGGCTCGCGACCATGGGACAAGCGGCTCGCGACCATGGGCGCGCACGTGACACGGCTCGGCAAGTCGCTCGACGGCGCCGTGAAGGCGTACAACGAGACGGTCGGCTCGCTCGAGCGGCAGGTGCTCGTGCAGGCGCGGCGCTTCGAGAAGCACGGGATCACCGGCGTCGAGCCGCCCGAGCTCCAGCCGATCGAGCGGCAGGCCCGCCCGCTCGCCGCACCGGAGCTCGTCGAGCCGGGCCAGAGCGCGCTCGAGGCCGTGCCCGCGGGCGCCGACGCCGCGTGAGCGGACGGAACACCGCGCCGTCCCGTACCGTTCAACCCGTCGTGCCCCGCAACGCGGGGCTACCTTTCGAGACCGGAGACTCGTGCTCGTGAGCGACGTTCGTGACGTGATCATCATCGGCGGCGGCCCGGCCGGCTACACCGCGGCCCTGTACACGGCCCGCGCCAACCTGAAGCCCCTCGTCATCGAGGGGTTCAACTGGGGCGGGCAGCTGATGATCACGAGCGACGTCGAGAACTACCCCGGCTATCCGGACGGGATCATGGGCCCGGCGATGATGGCCGACTTCCGGCGCCAGGCCGAGCGCTTCGGCGCCGAGCTCGTCACCGACGACGTCACTCGCGTCGACTTCTCCGAGCGCCCGTTCCGCGTGTACGTGGGCGACGAGGAGCACCGCGCGGAGACGGTCATCGTCGCGACCGGCGCGAGCGCGCGCCAGCTCGGGCTCTCCTCCGAGCAGACGCTCCAGGGCCGCGGCGTCTCGTACTGCGCGACCTGCGACGGCGCGTTCTTCCGCGACAAGGTCGTCGTCGTCGTGGGCGGCGGCGACTCGGCGATGGAGGAGGCCACGTTCCTGTCGCGCTTCGCGAGCAAGGTGCTCCTCGTGCACCGTCGCGACGAGTTCCGCGCCTCGCCGATCATGGTCGACCGCGCCCGCGCGGACGAGAAGATCGAGTTCGTGCTCAACGCCGTCGTGGACGAGGTGCTCGGCGGCGACGCTGGCCATGTCACGGGCGTGCGCCTTCGGAGCACGGCGACCGACGAGACGACCGACGTCCCGGCCGACGGCATCTTCGTCGCGATCGGCCACGACCCCACGACCGCGCTCTTCCTCGACTGGCTCGACCATGACGACGCCGGCTACCTCGTGACCGAGCCCGGCTCGACGCGCACGAACATCCCGGGCGTGTTCGCGGCTGGGGACGTGCAGGATCACACGTACCGGCAGGCGGTCACCGCCGCCGGCTCGGGGACGATGGCGGCGCTCGACGCGCAGCGCTTCCTCGACGACGAGCGCCACCACGCCGAGACAGCGGCCGCCTCCGCCTAGCGCGGGTGCCGGAGCCCTTCGAGCCGGACGTCTCGCTCTGGGACGCGTGGCATCCCGCCGAGGCGGCACGGCGCCTCGCGGGCATCGACGCGCCGTGGGCCGTCGTCGCCGGGTGGTCGCTCGACCTCTTCCGCGGAGGGCAGGTGCGGGAGCACGAGGATCTCGAGATCGGCGTGCCCGAGAGCGGCTTCGAGGCCGTCCGGGCGGCGCTCCCCGGCCTCGAGTTGCTCGCACTCGTGGACGGCACGGCGCTCCCCGTCGACGAGGAGTCCCTCGCCGAGAGCCACCAGACGTGGGCGCGCGAGCCCGAGACCGGCCTCTGGCGGATCGACGTCATCCGCGAGCCGTGGGACGGCGACACGTGGGTCTGCCGCCGCGATCCACGAATCCGGCGACAACGCGACGAGCTGATCGCCCGCACTACCGACGGCATCCCCTACCAGCGGCCCGAGATCGCGCTCCTCTTCAAGGCGAAGCACACGCGGGAGAAGGACCGGCGGGACTTCGAGGAGGTCGTTCCGCTGCTCGACGACGAGGCGCGCGCGTGGCTCAGGGACGCGCTCACGCTCGTGCACCCGGGGCACGAGTGGCTCCGGGCTCTCGCCTGACGACGCCTGCGAGCCGGCTCGACGGGCAGAGATCCTCGAGCACGCAGTCCTCGCAGCGGGGGTTGCGCGCGTCACAAACACGGCGCCCGTGCCAGATGAGCAGATGCGGGAAGCGGTGCCAGTCCTCGCGCGGCACGATCCGGACGAGGTCGCGCTCGATCTTCACCGGGTCCTCCTGCCTCGTGAGCCCGAGGCGCTGGGAGAGCCGGCGCACGTGCGTGTCGACGACGATCCCCTGTGCGTCGCCGAGCTCGGCCGCGACGACGTTCGCAGTCTTCCGCGCCACCCCCGGCAGCCGGACGAGCTCCTCGACCCGCGTCGGCACCTCGCCGTCGAGCTCCTCGAGCAGCACGCGCATCGTCCCCCGGATCGCCTTCGCCTTCTGCCGGAAGAAGCCGGTCGTGTAGATGTCGCGCTCGAGCTCCTCGAGCGGCACGGCGAGGTAGTCCTCCGGCGTGCGGTACTTGGCGAAGAGCGCGGGCGTGACCCGGTTCACGTTCACGTCCGTCGTCTGCGCGGAGAGCATCACCGAGACGAGGAGCTCGAGCGGCGTGCGGAAGCGGAGCGCGATCGTCGCATCGGAGTGCTCCTCGGCGAGGCGCTCGACGATCGGCTCGATGCGCTCGCGGCGCCGGCCGAGCCCGCGCCGCCGCGCCTCCCGAACGTAGCTACGCGGCGCCACGCTGGCTCTCGAAGAAGCGCGTCGTCTCGTCCGGGTCGGGCGGGTCGAGCAGGTACCCGAGCAGGCCGTCCTCGACCGGCGCCCCGAGCGCGCGGATGGCGGCGACCGCCGCCTCGACGTCGTACTCGGTCGAGCGCATCTCAACGTCCGGCCCGAGGAGCGCCCAGAACGCGCCGCGGCGGCCTTCGTAGGGCAGGCCGACGCTGCCCGGGTTGACGATGCGCAACCCGCTCTCGAGCCGGCGGTCGTACTGCCCGTGCGTGTGCCCGCAGAGGAGGACGTCTGCACCCACCGCACCGAAGAGCTCGGCCAGCTCGTCCTCGGGGGTGATGCGTGTGTAGATCGGGTCCGGCGAGGCGGGCGTCGAGTGGCAGACGAGCACGCGGCCGAGACCGTCGACCTCGAGCTCCAGGGTCAACGGCCACCCGGCAGCAACTGCCAGCCGCTCGTCGCCGAGCCGGTCGGCGCACCAGACGGCAAGCGGCCCGTACTGCTCGCCGCGGTCGAGGACGAGCCGGTCCGCGTTCCCCATGACCACGCGCGGTGCGAGGCGCGTGAGCAGGTCGAACGTCTCGACGGGCCACGGCCCCGAGATCGTGTCCCCCGGGACGACGATCGCGTCGACGTCCTCGCGCTCGACATCCGCGAGCGCCGCGGCGAGCGCGGGCAGGTTCCCGTGGATGTCGCTCAGGACGGCGACGCGGCGCACGCCGCGAGGCTAGTCGATCCGCGTGCCGGGTCGATCGATCCTTGTGGCTCTGAGCCACAAGGTGGTCGACGCCCCCGCGCCGTCGACTCCGCCCGCGCGGTTGCAGCCCCGACCGAGCGGTCAACTCCGCCCCGGCGGGCGGAACGTGACTTTGTGGCTCTGAGCCACAAGGTGGCCGGGTCGGGCACGGGCCGACGCCGGGACGCCCCTGCTCAGGCGGAGGCTCGTGCGACCGGCAGCCGCGGCCCCGCGCACACGAGGTCGAGCGCGGGGCAGTCGGAGCACGTGACCTCGCTTGGACCCGGCGGGAACTCCCCCGCGCGGATGCGGGCGATCGCCTCCGAGAGCCCTTCCTCCAGCACGACGGTATCTGCGGCCGAGAACGTCGCCGAGACCGGCGCCTCGGGCCGCTCGAGGAAGTGGTAGACGACCTCGACCTCCTCCGCGCCGTCACGCAGGCACGCGAGCGCGTACACGAGCCGCTGGATGCGGTACTCGTGCTCGACGACCTCGGCCGGGTCGGCGCCGTCGAGGACGTTCGACTTGTAGTCCAGTACGAGGGCGCGCGACCCCTCGCGCCAGAGGACGTCGAGCCGCCCGTGCAGGAGCACGCCGTCGTGCTCGAACGCGAACGGCCGCTCCGGGCGCGCGCCCTCGAGCGCGGCGATCCGCCGCGCCAGCTCGGAGTCGCAGTAGGCGTCGACGAGCTCGGCGATGCGGTCGAGCTCGGCGCCGCTCGCCGTCGGGTACCACGAGCGGACCGTCTCGTCGAGCTCGGCCCGGGGCGGCGTGGCGGGCGCGGCGAGCGGCACCTCCTCGAGCAGGCGGTGCACCGCATCGCCGATCTCGTTCCCCGCGAGACCGTCCGCACCCTCCCCGTCCCCGTTCGCACGAGCCGCGACGGGCCGCAGCCCGAGCACGCGCTCGGCGAAGTAGCGGTACGGGCAACGCTCGAAGAGCGCGAGCGCGCTGTACGAGAGGCGACGGACGTCGTGCAGGGGAGGCTCGGGCAGCGGCTCGAGCGGCGCCAGCTGGAGGCCTGCCGGCGGCGAGCCCGCGGGCACGTCGCCGAAGAGCGCGAGCTGGGCGGGCCCGTCGGCGCGCGCGTCAGCGCTCGGCGCCTCCTCGGCAACGGCCGGACGCTCCGAGAACCGGTCGACCCGGAGCAGGAACCGCGCCTCACCGCGCTCGAGCTCCAGCGGCTCGGCTCCCGCATCCATCACGTCCGCGGCCGCCTCCAGCCGCTCGAGCACCCAGCCGATCGGCGTCTCGCGGTCACCGGGGCGCTCGACGTCGATCGCGCCGGAGACGACGAGCCGGTCGATCGCGCGGGTCATCGCCACGTAGTAGAGGCGCAGCCGCTCCGCACGCTCCTGCCGCTGCCCCTCGGCACGCACCTCCTCGAACTCGAACACGGGCTGCCGGTCGCCGCGCGTCGGGTGCACCATGCGGAAGCCGAAGCGGCCGTCGGAGAGCGCGACGATCTCGTCGCCGCCGCGCGGCCCACCGAGGTCGCGCCCGGCGTCCGCGACGATCACGACCTTGAACTCGAGGCCTTTCGCCGCGTGGATCGTGAGGAGCCGGACGGCGTCGGCGCCCTCCTCCTCCGCAACCGCCTCGAGCTCCTTCGCGCCGAGGGCGTCCTGCTCCTTGACGAAGCGGACGAACCCCGCGAGGTCGCGCCCGCGAATCGCCTCGTACTGGCGGGCGAGGCGGCCGAGCTTGCGGAGATTCGCGAACCGGCGCGTCCCGTCCCAGCGCGCGAGCACGGCGAGGTCGTAGTCGTGCTCCGCGAGCACCTGCTCGCAGAGCCGCTCCAGCCCGACCCGCGCGGACGCGCGCACGAGCCGCTCGTACCGCTGCCGGAACGCGCGCAGCAGGCGGTCGTCCTCCTCGGAGACACCCTCCTCGATCCCCTTCTCGAGCGCGGTGTAGAGCGGCCGCCGTACGGCATTCCGGCGGACGAGGACGAGTGTGTCGTTCGAGACGCCGACGAACGGCGACGCGAGCACGGTCGCGAGCGCGACGTCGTCGTAGCGGTTGTGCAGGAGGCGCAGGTACGCGAGCAGGTCGACGACCTGCTGCTGTCCGAAGTAGCCGCGCCCGGTCGCGCGGAAGGTCGGCAGCCCCTCCACACGCAGCGCCTCCTCGTAGCGCTCGGCGTCGGTCCCGGCGGCGAAGAGGACGACGATCTCCCCCGGCAGCGCCTCGCCGGAGTCGACGAGCTCGCGGGCCCGGGTCGCGATCGCACGCGCCTCCCCGATGCGCCAGTGCTCGCCGGTGTCCTTGTAGCTCGCCTTGTGGGTGACGAGCAGCTCGACCGGGTGCCCGAAGACGGGGTCGACGAACTCGGCCGAGGCCGCGAGCGGCTGGTACTCCTCGCCGAACGCGCCCGCGAAGAGGTGGTTGACGGCCGCGAGCACCTGCGGGCGGGAGCGGTAGTTGCGCCGGAGCGTGAGCAGCTGCTCGGCCTGCGCGCGCCGCTCGCGGAAGACCTCGAGGTCGGCGTGCCGGAAGCCGTAGATGGACTGGAACTCGTCGCCGACGGTGAAGACCTCGGTCTCCTCCGGATGCGCGACGAGGTCGATTAGCTCGCACTGGAGCCGGTTCGTGTCCTGGAACTCGTCGACCATGACCATGCGGAAGCGCAGACGGATCTCGTCGCGCACGCGCTCGTCGTCGCGGAGCAGGTCACGGGCGGCGAGCTGGAGGTCCTCGAAGTCGACGGCGGACTCGCGCCGCTTCGCCGCCGCGTACTCCTCCGCGAAGCGCTCGAGCAGCTCCTGGAGGAGGTCGCGATCGGCCGCGGCGAGCTCCTCGAGCGCGGCGCGCTCGACCGCCTTGCGCGCGCCCTCGAACGACGCGGCACGCGGGCCGCGACACGCGAACGCGGACAGGTCGACGACGCGCTCCGGCGCGGCCGACTCGCCGACGGCGCGCAGCGCCTCCTCGGCCGCGCGCCTCTGGTTCGCGGTCGCGGAGGAGTCGGCCGCGAGCGCCTCCGCCTCCGCGCGGAACGCCGTCAGCGCCTCGGAGAGCGCCGGCCGCTCGCCGAGCTCGAGCCTGAGCTCGCGCCCCGCCGAGCGCAGCGTCTCGTAGACGCCGGTGAGCATCCGCCGCAGCCCGTCCGTGCGATACGTCGCGAGCAGACGCAGCCTCTCGGCTCCCGCTCCGGCTCCGGCTCCGGCAAAGCCGGCACCTGCGCTCTCGGGCGGCTCCGTCGAACCGACGCCGCCATCGCCGCCGGCGCAGAAGCTCTCGAGCGCGCGCTCGAACGCCTCGCCGCGGAGCACGGCCGCGCCCGCGTCCTCGAGCTCGCGGAAGCGCGGGTCGAGCCCGGCCGCGAACGGGTGCGCCTTCAGGAGCCGGTTGCAGAAGCCGTGGATCGTCGAGATCCACGCGCCGTCGAGCTCGCGCGCGAGATCCGGGCGGCCGCGCGCGACGAGCGCGGCGCGGATGCGCGTCCGCAGCTCGCCCGCCGCCTTGCGCGTGTAGGTGATCACGAGGATGGAGTCGACGTCGAGCCCGCGCTCGCACACCGCGCGCACGTACCGCTCGACGAGCACCGACGTCTTCCCCGTGCCTGCCCCCGCGGAGACGAAGACCGTGCCCTCCGCCTCGACGGCCGCGAGCTGCTCGTCGTTCAGGCCCGTGGGTGTCTCGACGACCGTCACGAGCGAGGCACCCGGCAGATCGGCCAGAGGTCGCACCACGGCGGGCAGCCGTCGCCCTTCGGGTCGTGCTTCACATCGCCCGCGCGGACCCGCTCGGCGTACCCGGCAGCCCGCTCGCGCGCGGTCTCGACGTGCGCCCAGAACGTCTCCTCGTCGAGGTAGTCCTCCCGCGCGAAGCCCGGAAGATCGACGCGTTCGGACTCGCGCAGCATCCCCCGCGTCGCGCGGCGGCCGGCGAGCGCGCGGTACACGCCGCCGAGCGGCTCGATCCCGATGAGGTCGCGGAGCGCGAGCACGTACAGCGGGATCTGGAGGCGCAGCTCGCGGTCGATGTCGCGCGCCGAGTGCGCGCCCTTTCCGGACTTGTAGTCCTGCACGATGCCGCGGGCGCTGAACGGGTCGATGTCGATCCGGTCGATCTTCCCGGAGAGCCGGAGGCCGCCCGGGAGCTCGAGGCCCCGCTGGAGCTCCGGCGCCGCGCGCTCCGAGCCGAAACCGACCTCGAGCCGGCGCGGGACGAACGCCAGCTCCGACGCCGCCTCGTCCCGGACGAAGCCCTCGAGGTCGGCGATCAGCGTCTGGCGAAGCTCGGCGGCCTGAAGAGGCGTGAGCTCGAGGCGGACGCCCGACTCGAGCGCGTCGTCGAGGCAGCGGCGGACGAGCGCGAGCGCGGCGTCGAGGTTCTCGGGGGTCACGCGCTCCGCGTCGAGCTCGCGCGGGAGCGCCGCGTAGAAGCGGCTGAGCGCCGTGTGCACGACCGAGCCGCGGAGGATCGCGTCCGGCTCCGCGTCGATCGTCTTCGGGTCGATCACGCGCTCGACCAGCCACGCGGCCGAGCAGTCGGCGAAGCGCTCGAGCTCCGTGGCGGAAAACGTCGTGCGCGACGACAGCGGGCCGACGACGGCCGGGCTCCGGAGGCGGGTCGGGCGGTCGAAGGCGCCGAGTGCCCGCTCGAGCCGCCGCTCCCAGCCGTTCGCGGCCGCGAGCGAGGCCGCGCTGCCGGCGTCCTCGACGGTGAGCCGCGCGACCGCGCGCAGCCGCTCGCGCTCGCTCGGCGCCGCCTCCAGCTGCCACGTGAGGCTCGAGAGCGGACGGCGGCGCGTCGCGCGCGCGACGTCGTCCGGCGGGAAGAGCGCGCGCACGTCGTCCCAGAACGGGCTCGGCTCGCGCGGCGAGCCCTCGTCGGTCGCCGCTTCCCGGACGAAGACGAGGCGCTGCCGGGCCCGCGTGCACGCCGTGTAGAAGAGGTAGCGGTCGCGGGCGACCGAGTCGACGCGCTCGAGGCGACCGCCGAGCTCGCGACGCGCGGCGTCGTCGAGGAGCGGGGACGGACGCTCGCGGCGCGGGAGCGAGCCTTCCTCGAGGCCGAGCAGGAGCACCGCGTCGAGCTCCCGCGTGCGCGCGCGAGCGTAGTCGAGCACGGCGACCCTGCCTCGCTCGCCCTGCGAGAGCGGCTGCACGGTCGCGCGCTCGAGCGCGGCGACGACGTCCTCGCGCGCGAGCGGCGAGCCGTCTCGGCGCTCGAACGCCTCCAGCTCGTCGAGCGCCTGCCGCGCCGCCTCGAAGGCGCGCGCGTCCCCGCGCGCGTCGTCGGCGACCGGCGGCGCCTCGAGCCCCCATGCGTTGCGGACGAGCAGCCGCAGCAGCCCCCGCGCCGCTTCGACGGGATGCTCGTGCGAGCGGAGCTCCGTGAGCGCGGGGATCTGCGCACCGCGCAGCTTCTCCGTCTCCTCCTCCACGCGCTGCGGCTCCGTCACGGCTCGCCCGCGCAACCGCCCCTCGACGTAGTCGACGGAGCGCCGCTCGAGCCCCGAGAACGGCGAGCGCAGGAACGCGAACAGCTCGTCGCGGCCGCCGCCGAGCCAGTCGAAGCGGAGGAGCGCGAGCAGCGCGGCGCCGAGCGCGGTCTCACCGAGCCGCGCGCGCTGCTCGATCGCGTACGGGATCCCGAGCGGTGCGAGGACGGTCTCGAACGGCGTACGCCAGCGCTCCACCGACTCGCAGACAACGCCGATGCGCTCGGGCGGCACCCCCGCGCGGACCAGCGCGAGGATCTCGCCGGCGATCAGCTCGACCGTGCCGCGCGCGCCGGCCCCCTCGAGGAAGTGGATCGAGCCGTCGAGCGGGACCGCGGTCACCGCCGTGTCGGAGAAGAGCTCGCGCTCGAGCTGCACGAGGGCAGCAGGAGCGGGGCGTGCGCCGCCGCCCGGAGGCAACTCCTGGATCGCACCCGAGGCGAGGCCCGCGAGGTCGCTCACCGTCCGCTCGAGCGCGGCGAACGCCGCCCTGCCGGGCTCGTACGGGATCGAGACGGTGACCTCGGCCCGCGCGGCGAGCGCCTCGACGAGCGCCCACTCGGCCGCGGTCAGGTCCTCGAAGCCGTACGCGAGCACCGGCTCGTCGCCCCAGGCGCCGAGGTCGATCGCGAGCCGCTCGGCTGCGCGACGCCTGAGCAGGTCGCGGTCCCAGAGCCGCAGCCGGTCGAGCTCGTCGCGGTACGCGCGCGCCAGCCGCCCGAGGTCGCCCTCGACCTGCTCGGGGTCGACGAGCCCGGACTCGAGCTCGCCGAGCGTGGTCAGGAGCACGTCCGCGAAGCCGGCTGAGACCGCCGAGGCCGAGAGCCCGTTCAGGTTCGCGCGCGCGATCGTACGGCGGACGACGAGCGATCGCTGCGCGTCCGAGGCGAGCTCACGCCGCTCGGGATCGCCCCCTGCGACGTGCGCGAACAGGTCGTCGAAGGTCCCGATGCGCCCGGAGAGGAGCGCGGGACGCCGCCGCAGTAGGTCGCGCTCGACGCGCTCGACGTCCGCTCGATTGGGGACGATCAGCCACGGGTCGCGGTCGAGCACGTCGAGGTAGCGCTCCAGGAGCAGCGCGACCTTGCCGGCGTGCGCCGGCCCCACGACGAGCGCCAGACCCATCGACCCATCGTAGTCCTCGGTCCCGCCGCGTTTTCGTACGCCCCCAGACGCCTTCGCGCAAAGTGCGCGAAAAGGCCTAGGCGGCTGCGGCGGACTTCGGCCGGCGGCCGCGCCGCGCCACCGACTGCCCGGGCATCGAGCCCGCGCACGCGTCACAGAGATCGGCCTGCTTCGACCCGCGCCGCGCGTCGGTGTAGTTCAGCCGCATGACCGCGCCTTTCCCCTCCCCGACTTCCTTGCCGCAGTTGTCGCACACGAGGATCGTCTTTCTGGCCACGATTTCCCTCCCGCCATCGAGTTTCGAAGTGATTCGAAGCCTAGTGTAATTCCGGAGGTAAATACAAGCTGGAATGCGCTCGTCTATCTGGTCATGACCTGACCAGTAGGATTGGCGCCCATGCGCACCGTCGTCGTGCTCGAAGGCGATCAGACCGGCCAGGAGCTCCTCGAGGAGGCGCTCCGCGTCCTCGCTCCCGACGTCATCGGCGTCCGGCTCGAGCTCCCACGGTTCGACCTCTCACTCGAGAACAGACGTGCGACGGACAACCGCGTCGTGTACGAAGCGGCCGCCGCGATCCGGGAGCACGGCTACGGATTGAAGGCGGCGACGATCACGCCGGAGCAGGCGGGCGACGTCGGCTCCCCGAACCGCATCCTGCGCGAGGAGATCGGCGGGAAGGTCATCGTCCGCACCGGCCGTCGCATTCCCGGGGTCGTCCCGCTCGGCGGGGTGCACTCGCCGATCTCGGTCGTCCGCATGGCGGTGGGAGACGCGTACGGCGCGAAGGAGTGGCGCGAGGGCGAAGGCGAAGACGAGGTCGCGCTCCGCACCGAGCGCATCGAGCGGCGGATCTGCCGCGCCGTCGCCGAGTTCTCGTTCCGGCAGGCCGAGCGAATGGGCGCAAGTGTCTTCGGCGGCCCCAAGTACACCGTCAGCCCGATCTACGAGGGAATGCTGAAGGAGGAGATGGACGCGGCCGCGGAGCGCCATCCCGAGATCCCGTACGAGCCGCAGCTGATCGACGCGACCTTCGCGCTGCTCGTCTCGTCGAGCGGCGCGCCGATGGTCATTCCGGCGCTCAACCGCGACGGCGACATCCTCTCCGACCTCGTGCTGCCGCTGTTCGGGTCGATCGCCGGCTCCGAGTCACTGCTCGTCGCGTTCGACGACGACTACGTCCCGGACGCGCTCATGGCCGAGGCCGCCCACGGCACCGCGCCCGCGCTCGAGGGCAAGGACGTCGCGAACCCGATGGCGATGATCCTCGCCGGAGCCGCGCTCCTCTCGCACGCCGAGGACGAGCCGCTCCAGCAGGCCGGGCGCGCGATCCGCGAGGCCTGCCTGGAGGCGGTCGCGGAGGGCGTCCGCACGGCCGACCTCGGGGGGCACCACGGCACGACCGCGTTCACCGACGACGTCATCCGGCGGACGAAGACGAAGCTCGAGGTCTGGGCGTCGCTGTAAGGCGCGCGCGGGCCGGCGCCCGCGTTGCATTGCCAACGCGCCGAGTGCCAGACATCCGCCCACGTGCCCCCAGGGGCACTCCCGTGTCCCTGACGTCACGCTATCGAGGATCTGTTCACGGGTGGGTCACGATTCGTCGACATCTCCGCGCGCTCTTCGGTACCGCGCGAGATCGTTGTCGCGCGTGCCGGCTGCACCGGGCACCCGCGCCGAGCCGGCTTGTTGCCGCGACGTCCGGCTTGTTGCCGCGACGTCCGGCAGGCCGCGGCCGTAGAGTCCGACCTGCATGCGAGTCGCGGTTCCGAGGGAGACGGCTCCCGGCGAGCGTCGTGTCGCGCTCGTCCCCGAGACCGTCTCGAAGCTCAGCGAGGCGGGGTTCGAGATCCGGGTCGAGCGCGGGGCCGGCACGGTCGCGGGGTTCGCGGACGAGGAGTACGCGGAGGCGGGCGCGAAGCTGGTCGACGGCCCGGAGCTGCTGGACGGCGCGCAGGCGGTCGTTCGCGTCGCTCCGCCCTCCCCCGAGGAGGCCGCCGCCCTCGCGCCGGGCACCGTCGTGATCGGGTTCCTGAACCCGCTCGCCGACGAGGAGGGCCTCGCGCGCCTGCGCGAGCGCGGCGCGATCGCGTTCGCGATGGAGTCGATCCCGCGGATCACGCGGGCGCAGGCGATGGACGCGCTGTCCTCGCAGGCCACGGTCGCCGGGTACAAGGCCGTGCTGATCGCGGCCGACCGCGTGCAGCGGCTGTTCCCGATGCTGATGACCGCCGCGGGAACCGTCGCGCCCGTGCGCGCGCTCGTCATCGGCGCGGGCGTCGCCGGGCTCCAGGCGATCGCGACGGCGCGCCGCCTCGGCGCGGTCGTCTCCGCCTTCGACGTGCGCCCGGCAGTGAAGGAGCAGGTGGAGAGCCTCGGCGCGTCGTTCCTCGACCTCGGCGTGGTGACCGAGGAGACCGCCGGCGGCTACGCGACCGAGCTGACGCCCGAGCAGCAGGCGCAGCAGCAGGCCGCGCTCGAGGAGCGGATCCCCGACTTCGACGTCGTGATCACGACCGCGGCCGTCCCCGGCCGCCCCGCCCCCAAGCTGATCCCGGCCTCCGCGGTCGAGGGCATGCGGGCGGGCTCGGTCATCGTCGACCTCGCCGCCGAGACGGGCGGGAACTGCGAGCTCACAGTGCCCGGCGAGGTGGTCGAGCACGGCGGCGTCACGATCGTCGGCACGCTCAACGTTCCGTCGCTCATGGCCTTCCACGCCAGCCAGCTCTACTCGCGGAACGTCGCAGCGCTCCTGCGGCATCTCGCGCCCGAGGGCGAGCTCGCGCTCGACTGGGAGGACGAGCTCACCGCCGGCGCGTGCGTCACGCGGCCGGGAGACCCCACGTGAACGCTCACGTTCAGGGGAGCCGGAGGCGGCCAGGGACGTGAGCGCGGAGCTGATCACGAGCCTGACGGTGTTCGTGCTCGCGGCCTTCCTCGGCTTCGAGCTGATCCGGCGCGTGCCGACGCTCCTGCACACCCCGCTCATGTCCGGGACGAACGCGATCTCGGGGATCGTGATCGTCGGCGCGATCCTCGTCGGCGGCGCGGCCGGCGCGACGACGCTCGAAGGCGCCGTCTCGTTCGTCGCGATCGTGCTCGCGACGATCAACGTCGTCGGCGGCTTCCTCGTCACCGACCGCATGCTCGGCATGTTCCGGCGCCGCCGGAGCGAGAACGAGTGACCGAGTGATCGCGGCGCTCTCGCAGAACACCGTCAACCTCGCGTACCTCGTCGCGGCGGTCTGCTTCGTCGTCGGCATCCGCATGCTCTCGTCGCCGCGGACCGCGCGGGTCGGGAACGTGGTCTCGGCGGCCGGGATGATCGTCGCGATCGTCTTCACGCTCCTGCTCGAGAGCGTCGACCGGTACGCGTTCGTGCTCGCCGGGATCGCGATCGGCGCAACGATCGGCGCGGTCGGCGCGCGAACCGTGCGCATGACGGCGATGCCGCAGATGGTCGCGCTGCTGAACGGCGCGGGCGGCGGCGCCGCGGCCGGGGTCGCGATCGCCGAGTTCGACCGGCTCACGCGCTTCGGCGGCACGCCGCCGGGAGAGACCGCGGCCGCGATCGTGACCTCGACGGTCCTCGGCGGCCTCACGCTTGCCGGCAGCGTGGTCGCATTCGGGAAGCTCCAGGAGCTGATCCGCGGCCGCCCGATCGTCTTCCCCGGCCAGCAGGTCGTGAACGCGCTCGTCTTCAGCGCGGCCGTGGCGCTCGCGGTGATCTCCGCCCCGGCCGGCGAGACGTGGCTGCTGGGCCTCGCGTTCGTGGTCGCCGCGGTCTTCGGCGTGCTGTTCGTGCTCCCGATCGGCGGCGCCGACATGCCGGTCGTGATCGCCCTCCTCAACGCCTTCTCCGGCCTCGGCGCCGTCGGTGCCGGCTTCGTCCTCGACAACAACGCGCTCATCATCGGCGGCGCGCTCGTCGGCGCGTCCGGGACGCTCCTCACGCTGCTGATGGCGAAGGCGATGAACCGCTCCGTGGCGAACGTCCTCTTCGGCGCCTTCGGCCAGATCCAGACCTCGCTCGGCGAGCGCGGCGAGGTCGAGGGGACCGTGCGCGCGACGACGCCGCACGACGTCGCGGTGCAGCTCTCGTACTCGCGCAAGGTGATCATCGTCCCCGGCTACGGGATGGCGGTCGCGCAGGCGCAGCACGACATCGGCGCGCTCGCGGACCTGCTGGCCGAGCAGGGCGTGGACGTGAAGTACGCGATCCACCCGGTCGCCGGCCGCATGCCCGGGCACATGAACGTCCTCCTCGCGGAGGCGCAGGTGCCGTACTCGCAGCTGTACGAGATGGAGCGGATCAACCCCGAGTTCCCGCAGGCGGACGTCGCGCTCGTGATCGGCGCGAACGACGTCACGAACCCGGCCGCGAACACCGACCCCGCGAGCCCGATCTACGGGATGCCGATCCTGGAGGTGGACAAGGCGGCGAGCGTCGTCGTGCTCAAGCGCTCGATGAACCCGGGCTTCTCGGGCATCGACAACGACCTCTACCTCGACCCGAAGACGACGATGCTCTTCGGCGACGCGCGGGAGTCCGTGCTGCACCTGATCACCGCCATGAAGGACCAGTAGACGCGTTGGACGTCCTGCTCGCGATCGAGCTGACGATCCTCGTCCTCGCCGCGTTCCTCGGGTTCGAGGTCATCTCGAAGGTCCCGGCGATGCTCCACACCCCGCTCATGTCGGGGGCGAACTTCATCCACGGGATCGTGATCGTGGGCGCGATCCTCGTCCTCGGCAAGGCGGACGACACCTTCACGAGGGTGGTCGGGCTCCTGGCCCTGGCGCTCGCGACCGCGAACGTCGTCGGCGGCTGGTTCGTCACCGACCGGATGCTCGGCATGTTCAAGCGACGGCCGGAGCCGCCGCGGAAGGACGACGCGTGATCTCGAGCCCCAGCGTCGTCGTCCTCCTCTACCTCGTCACGATCGTCTGCTTCGTCCTCGCGCTCCGCTTCCTCTCGTCGCCGAAGCACGCGCGGAAGGGGAACTGGGTCGGCGGCGCCGGGATGCTGGTGGCGATCGGGACCACGCTCGCGCTCGAGGGGATCGGGAACTGGGGCCTGATCGCCGGCGGGATCGCGATCGGGTCGGTCGCAGGCGTCGTCGGCGCGCGGACCGTGCGCATGACCGCGATGCCGCAGATGGTCGCGATCTTCAACGGGGTCGGCGGCGGCGCGGCGGCGCTGATCGCGCTCTCGGAGTGGCACGAGATCGTGGAGCCGGCCGCGGAGGAGACCACGTCCATCGTCGTGTCGGCGCTCATCGGCTCGATCTCGTTCGCGGGCTCGGTGGTCGCGTTCGCGAAGCTCCAGGAGCTCGTCAGCGGGCGCCCGATCGTCTTCCCCGGGCAGAACGTCGTGAACATGCTGGTGCTGCTCGCGGCCGTGGCGCTGGGCGTGGCGGCGATCGCCGGGGCTCACGAGCAGTGGGTGCTGTGGGCGATCGTCGGCCTCGCGCTCCTCTTCGGCGTGCTGTTCGTGCTCCCGATCGGCGGGGCGGACATGCCGGTGGTGATCTCGCTGCTGAACGCGCTCACGGGGCTCGCGGCCTCCGCCACCGGCTTCGTGCTCGACTCGACCGTGCTGATCGTCTCGGGGATGCTCGTCGGCGCCGCCGGGACCCTCCTCACGCTGCTCATGGCGAAGGCGATGAACCGCTCGGTCGCGAACGTCCTCTTCGGCGCGTTCGGACAGGTGCAGGCGGGGACGGGCGCCGCGCGCGGCGACGACGGCCGCACCGTGCGCGCGACCTCGCCCGAGGACGTCGCCGTGCAGCTCACCTTCGCGCGCAAGGTGATCGTCGCGCCCGGCTACGGGATGGCGGTCGCACAGGCGCAGCACGACGTGCGCCAGCTCGCCGACCTCCTCGAGGAGAAGGGCGTGGACGTCAAGTACGCGATCCACCCGGTCGCGGGACGCATGCCGGGCCACATGAACGTCCTCCTCGCCGAGGCGAACGTCCCGTACACGCAGCTCGCGGAGATGGACCAGATCAACCCGGAGTTCCCGCAGGCGGACGTCGTCCTCGTCATCGGCGCGAACGACGTCACGAACCCGGCCGCGCGCAGCGACCCGGCGAGCCCGATCTACGGGATGCCGATCCTCGACGTCGACAAGGCGGCGAGCATCGTCGTGATGAAGCGGTCGATGAACCCCGGCTTCGCCGGGATCGACAACGAGCTCTACCTCGATCCGAAGACGACCATGCTCTTCGGGGACGCGAAGGACTCCGTCCTCAAGCTCATCGCAGCCGTCAAGGCCGTCTGACGCCTGACGATCGCTGCTTCGTCTAGGGCGTCCTACGCTTGAGCGTGAGCGCGCCGAGGGCGAGCGCGAGCACGGTCACGCCGGCCACCACCACGACGTCGAGCCAGAAGCGGGCGTCGACAGCTCCGCGTGACACGCGGGCGAGCGCGTCGTACGCGTACGTGAGCGGCATGACCGCGGAGAGCGCCTGCAGCCAGCCCGCCATCTCGTCGCGAGGAACGAGCAGGCCGCAGAGGAGGATCTGTGGCAGAACGAACGCCGGCATGAACTGCACTGCCTGGAACTCCGTCCGCGCGAAGGCGCTCGCGAAGAGGCCGAGAGCCATCCCGAGCACGGCATTCGCGATCGCGAGCGCGACGACGGCGAGACGGTAGTCGCTCTCGAGGCCGAGCAGCCCGAACGACAGCACCGAGACGAGCGAGGCCTGGGCCGCCGCGACGAACGCAAAGGCGATCCCGTAGCCGACGAGGAGGTCACCGCGGCCGATGGGCGTCGTGAGCAGGCGCTCGAGAGTTCCGCTCGTGCGCTCGCGCAGCATCGTGATCGAGGTGACGATGAACATCGCCACGAACGGAAAGAGGCCGAGCAGCGGGACGCCCAGCGACTGGAAGACCTGCGGGCGCCCGGCGAAGAGCTCGTGGACGAGCACCTGCAGCACGCACGGGACCGCGAGGAGCAACGCGATCGTGCGCGGGTCGTGCCGCAGCTGCCGGAGCACGCGCAGCGCCGTGGCCCAGCTCCTCCCGGGGCTCACCGTGAGCCACCTCTCTCGGCACCGTCGACGAGCGCGAGGAATGCCGCGCCGAGCTCGCGCGCGCCGGTCTGCTCCAGGAGCTCTGCCGGCGTCCCCGACGCGAGCACGGCTCCCTCGCGGATCAGGACGAGGTCGTCACAGCGGTCGGCCTCGTCCATGACGTGGCTCGAGACGAGGAGCGTCGCTCCGTCGGCCGCGAGACGGTGGAAGGTCTCCCAGAGATCGCGCCTCAGCACGGGATCGAGGCCGACCGTCGGCTCGTCGAGGACGAGGAGCTCGGGGCCGTTCAGGAGAGCTGCAGCGAGCGAGAGCCTGGCGAGCTCGCCGCCCGAGAGCGTCGACGCGAGCTGTCGCTCGAGGCCGCCGAGCCCGACGGTCGCAATCGCGTCCACGACCTGCGCGGAGCCGGAACCGAGGATCGCAGCGAAGTACCCGAGGTTCTCGGTGACCGTGAGATCCGGATAGACGGAGGGCGCCTGGGTCTGATATCCGACACGGCTCCTCAGAACCGGCGAGCCGGCGGGAAGTCCCAGCACCGTGACGTCGCCGCTCTCGACGACCTGCGCGCCGACGATGGCACGCATGAGCGTCGTCTTCCCGCTCCCGCTCGGGCCTAGGAGCCCGGTGATGCGCCCGGCGGCGAGATCGACGTCGATTCCGTGGAGGACCTCCCGTCCACCCCGGACGACGTGGAGGCCGCGCACCGAGATCGCCGGATCCATGCGTCGGCAGTGAACCAGAGCGATACGCTCGCCGGATGGTCAGGGTCTTCGGCGCCGACGCGGTCCGGAGCGCCGTGCCGCCGCAAGCTGCCTACGACGCCGTCCGCGACGCCTTCGTCTCGTACCAGCGTGGCGAGTGGCTGATGCCGCCGAAGGTCTACGTCGCGAACTACCCCGCCGGGGACTTCCGGGCCATGCCTGCGCTCGGTGGCGGCCATGCGCTGCTGAAGTGGGTCACGTCGTTTCCCGGCAACCCCGCTCGCGGGCTGCCGACGGTCACCGGCCTCGTCCTGCTCTCGGACGCCGAGGACGGCCGGCTGCTCGCCGTCCTCGATGCCGCAGCAGTGACCGCGCTGCGCACGGCCGCAGCGGGCGTGTTGGGAGCCGAGACGCTGAGACGCCACGACGCGGCCTCGTACGCGGTCGTCGGCTGCGGGGTCAACGGAGCCGAGACGGTCCGCCTGCTCGTCGCGCTCGGCGTCACGCCGCTCGTCTGGGACGTCGATCCAGCCCGCCGCGAGGCCGTGGCCGGCGAGCACGGCGCGCGATTGGCCGGGAGCGCCCGGGAAGCGCTCGCCTGCGACGTCGTCGTCACCGTGACACCGGGTCACGAGCCGCTCTTTGCCCGAGGCTCGCTGCGGCCGGGGCAGCACGTCTCGCTGATGGGCGCGGACGGGCCGGGCAAGGCGGAAGTCGCGGTGGACGAGGTCGGCCGTGCGCGCCTCTTCTGCGACGAGTGGCAGCAGGCGAGCCACGGCGGCGAGCTGACCGGCGCCGTGGCCGCAGGCCTCGTCTCCCGCACGGACGTGACCGACCTCGGCGCGGTGCTCGCGGGCGCGGCGGAGGGCCGCCGGAACGACGGCGAGATCACGCTGTTCGACTCGACGGGCCTCGCGATCCAGGACCTCGCGATCGCAAAGGCCGCGCTCGCGAAGGCCGGCGAGCTCGATCTCCCGACCATCGACCTCTGAGCGGCCGCGAGCGGGCCCGCAGCGGGCCCGGTCGCGGTCGCAGAAGAATCGCTAGCGTCGCGGCGGCGAGACCGTCAGCTCGTACGTGAACGAGACGTCGAATCCGCACACCTCGCAGGCCGCACTGATCACGACGTCGTGTCGCCCCGCCGACAGTGGGCCGACGAGCGCGCCAACTGCTTCGGATCCGAAGGTGATCGAGTCGGGCAGCTCTCCGAACCACTGCTCCCACAGGCTGCCCTCGACGAGCGGCAGCTCGAAGGCCCCCGTCACGGCGCGATACGACTGGAGCGCAGCGTTGTCGAGCGTTCTGCCGTCGACAGACAGGCTCAGGTCGATCTCGGCGAAGTCGGCAGCAGCAAGACACTCGTCCACCTCTTCGCCGAAGAGGTCGGGCGAGCAGATCCACTGGATCACGGGGACGTACAGCATCGTGCCGGTCGGCACGGTGCACCGACGCTCGAGCTCGTCGGCGAATAGGTCGAAGGTCGTGAGGAACCAGACCTTCTGGGACCTCTGTTCGATCCCGCAGTCGACGTCGCCGGTGTCGAGCGACGGGTGTGACCCGTTAACGACCCCGATCGACGCCTCCCAGGCGAAGAACCGCTCCGCCCACTCGGCGAGCGTCGCCCCGTGCACGGTCGCGTTCGGCGGCTTGGCCACCGGCCCTCCGGCCCCCGGCGCCTGCGCGACGAGCACCATGCCCGCGACGAGCACGATCAAGACGACGAGCTTCCGCATGACTCCTCCCTCCCTCGCAGGAGGGCCTATTCGAACATGCTCGTGACCTTTTGGTCAAGCAGGCGCCGTGGGCCTCGTGTCAGTGCACGAGGAGCCGTGACGGCTCGAACAGGTCGAGCAGCGGGTCTCGCTCGCCGAGGATCGCCCGGGCGACGAGCCGACCGCAGGCGAAGCCGAGAACGTTCCCGTGCCCCGAGTACCCACCCGCGATCCAGGCACCCCCGACGCCCGGGACCGGGCCGACGACCGGCAGGAAATCGAACACCATCCCGAAGATCCCGGCCCAGCGATAGTCCACGCGCAGCGGCCGGCCGAAGAGGGACTCGACGAAGGCCTCGAGAGCCGCCTGCACGACCGGAGTCGTCTCCTCGTCCGCGGTGAACTCGGAGTCGAGGGACACGTCGCGGAAGCCACCCGCGACAACGCGCCCGTCGCGCCGCTGGTGCCAGTAGTCGAACCCGTGGCGCCCGTAGTGAGGAGTCTCGAAGTGCAGCTCCGCGAGAGGCTCGGTGGCGATCACCTGGCCGCGCGTCGGCACGATCAGCCCTTCGAGCTCGCCCAGCAGACCGCTCGGGTAGCCGTCGGTCGCGACGACGACGGCGTCCGCGTCCGCCTCCTCGACCGACCCGAGGCGCGTGTGCTCGAGGATCTCCACCCCGGCCGACGCCGCGCGCTCGGCGAGGCGGCGGACGAGCCGCGCGGGCTGGAGCACCCCGTCCGGTGGGTGGAAGATCGCGCCCGGATAGCGTCCTACGAGAGGCGCCGCGAGCTCTTCGCGCCACTCGACCGCGAAGCCGTCCGCGCGGAGCGTCTCGTACTCGGCCTCGAGCTCGGTGCGCTCCTCCTCGTCGGCGGCGAGGCGCAAGCTGCCGGTCGGCCGAAATGCGTCGCCCGCGCACTCGGCGAGCCGGCCGAGCTCCTCCTCCGTCCAACTCCAGAGGTGCGCCGCGCGCTCGCGGCCGACCGCCTCCGCGGTGACCGGGTAGGGCGCCGCGCCGCCGCGAAGCGCAAAGCCACCGTTGCGCCCGCTCGCTCCTCCCGCGATGACACGCGCCTCGTAGAGACGGACGCGCATGCCTGCCTCGGCGAGCGTCAGGGCGGCGGACGTGCCCGTGATCCCACCGCCGACCACGGCGACGTCCGGGGCGCCGTCGAGCTCGGAGTGCGGGATCGGCTCGTGCGGCTCGGCGAGCCAGTAGGGGTCGGTGGCCACGCGCGAGCGATCCTAGACGGCGGCACGGTACACCCCGTCGTCGAGTGCGACCCGGCCGGCGAGCTCGAGCTCCATGAGCGCCGCCGACGCTTCCGCCGGGTCGACGCCGGACGAGCGCACGAGCTCGTCCGCAGTGAGCGCGCCGTCGCGGAGGTGCTCGAGCAGCCGCACCGCCGCCTCGCCGAGCTCGGTCGCGTCCGGCTCGGCCGGCTCCAGCCCGAACGCCTCCAGCACGTCCGCCGCGCACGTCACGGGCGTCGCACCGAGCCGGAGGAGCGCGTTCGTACCCGCGCTCAGGCCGCTCGTGATCTCGCCCGGTACCGCGAGGACCTCGCGCCCCTCCTCGAGCGCGAAGTCGGCAGTGATGAGCGCGCCGCTCCGCTCCCGCGCCTCCACGACCACCGTCGCCTGGCACAGGCCGGCGATGATCCGGTTGCGCGCCGGGAACCTCCAGGGCGCCGGCTCGACGCCGGGCTCGTACTCGGACACGACGACGCCGCGCTCGCAGATCCTGCGCGCCAGCTCCGCGTGTGCCGCCGGGTAGTCGCGGTCGACGCCGCAGCCGAGGACTGCGACCGTCTCCCCCGCCTCGAGCGCGCCGCGGTGCGCCTCGCCGTCGATCCCGCGCGCCATCCCGCTGACGACCACGAGGCCGGCCGCCGCCAGCTCGCGCCCGAGTGTGCGCGCGACGGCGCGACCGTACGACGAGCACGAGCGCGCCCCCACCACCGCCACCGACGGGCGCTCGAGCAGCTCGGCCGGCCCCGAGCCGCGCAGGTAGAGGGCGGGCGGCGGGTCGTGGATCGCGGTCAGCAGCCGCGGGAACCCGCTGTCGCGCCGCCGGATGCGCCGGATCTCGGTCACGCCGCAGGCATCCGGTAGGAGAGCGCCTCCGCCACGTGCGCCGGCTCGACCTCCGACGCGCCGGCCAGCGCCGCGATCGTCCGCGCGACGCGCGCGACGCGCACGCGGCCTCTCCCCGAGAGCGGGAGCCGCTCGACCGCGTTCGAGAGGAGCTCGGACGACGCCTCAGTCCGTCGCGGCAGCGCTCCACTCAGCCGGGCCCGTGCCGCCTCCACCCGCTCGCGCACCGGCGCCGAGGGCTCGCCCGGCGGCGCGGCCAGCTCGGCCGCGCGCGGCCGCGGCATCGACACGGCGATGTCGAAGCGGTCGAGAAGCGCGCGCGAGAGCTTCTCCCGGTAGGCGGCGAGCCGCTGCGGGGAGCACGCGCACTCGACGGCGGGGTCGCCGCGCGCCCCGCACGGGCACATGTTCATGGTCCCGATCAGCTGAAACTGCGCAGGGAAGACCGCGTGCCCGCCGACGCGCGCCACCGCGACGACACCGTCCTCGAGCGGCTGCCGCAGCGCCTCGAGCACCGAGCGCGCGAACTCGGGCAGCTCGTCGAGGAGAAGGACTCCGAAGTGCGCCAACGACACCTCTCCCGGCCGCGGGCTCGGGCCGCCGCCGATCACCGCAGGCGCCGACGCGCCGTGGTGCGGCGCGCGGAACGGGGGCACCGTTATGAGCGGCCGCCCGGCCGGGAGCAGCCCACACACGGAGTGGATGCGCGTCACCTCGAGCGCCTGCTGCCGGTCGAGCGGCGGCAAGATCCCGGAGAGCCGCCGCGCGAGCATCGTCTTCCCCGTGCCCGGCGGCCCCTGGAGGAGCAGGTTGTGCGCGCCGGCCGCCGCGATCTCGAGCGCGCGCCGCGCCCGCTCCTGCCCGCGGACGTCGGCGAGGTCGGGCACCACGATCGGCTCGAGCCCGTTCGCGTCGATCGGCTCGAACGGCGGCGCGTCGATCTCGCCGCGGAGGTAGGAGACCGCCTCGACGAGGTGCCGCACGGGAATCGGCTCGACGCCGGCGAGCGCGACCTCCGGCGCCGACTCCGCCGCGCACACCACACGCTCGAGTCCCGCCCGCTTGGCACCCTCGGCGACGGCGAGCGCCCCCGCGACGGGGCGCACGCGCCCGTCGAGCGCGAGCTCTCCGACCGCTGCGTGCTGCGCGAGCCGCTCCGGCGGAAGCTGCCGCGTCGCGGCGAGCACGGCGAGCGAGATCGGGAGATCGAAGCCGGACCCCTCCTTGCGCAACGCCGCCGGTGCGAGGTTGACGAGAATGCGCCGGTTCAGCGGCCACTCGAGGGACGCCGAGATGACGCCGCTCCTGACCCGGTGCTTGGCCTCCTGACAGGCACGGTCGGCGAGCCCGACGATCGCGAACCCGGGCACGCCTGCATACAGGTGCGCCTCGACCTCGACCTTACGCGGTTCGAGGCCGACCAGGGCGTGGGTGACCGCGCGAGCGAGCACCCTCTCCAGGCTAGGCGTGAACCGCTCACGGCTGTTTGCCGAAAGCGCAACGATTGCGTGACGCGACTAGCGCGTGGCGACGAGGATCGACTCGAAGTACTCGCCTGCGCGGCGACCGGTCCTCCGGTTCACGTGCCGCTCGAGGCGGTCGACGAGGCGGAGCCCGCTGCGCTCGAGAATCTCCGGGTAGAGATCGCGGCGGTCGTTCACGACGACGATGAACGGCGCGCCCGGACGCAGCGAGTCCGCGCACCGCCTGAGCACGTCCGAGATCCCGGCCACGTACTCCTCGACCGCTACCCGGCTCGTCCCGCGGGCGGCCGCGCCGAGCTCGCGCTCGCGGCGGTCGTCGAGCCCGAGCAGCTCGTACGCGTACCGGTGCTGTTCGTGGTAGTCGATGAGGCCCGGGTACGGCGGCGAGGTGAGGACGGCGTCGAACGAGCCTCCGAGGTCGATCTCGCGCGCGTCGCCGTGCAGCACCTCGGCGGCGCGGCGGCGGTCACGGACGCGGGCGAACGCCTTGATCCGCTCGAGCGTGTCGAGCAGGTAGCGGGAGAGGAACTTGTCCGCCTCCTCGACCGGCCGGCACTCCCGCTTGTGCTTGTGGCACCAGTACGGCTCGAGCTGCGGCCTCTCGGGGAACTCGAGGTCGAAGTGGGTGGTCCGGCGCGCGGAGCGGGCGGCCCGGGCGAGGACGACGCGAAGGACGTCCGCGTGCTCGTACTCCTCGAGCAGCGAGCGGAAGTGGAGGAGCTCGGCCGCGGCGCGCGGTGCGTACCACTCGGCGAGGTAGCCGCGGGGCTTCCGGGTGGCGCGGCCGCGCCGCGCGAGCGCGTCGCGCAGCTCCTTCTCGAGCGCGAACGCGTCGTAGCGCGCGGTCTTGGCGCGCATGAGGAGGCAGTTGAAAGCGGCGACGTCGACGCCGACCGCGTCGTGGCCGGACTCGAGCGCCTGCACGAGCGTCGTCCCCGAGCCCGCGAACGGATCGAGCACGCGGCCGCCGGGCTTGACGTACCGGCCGAGGAGCGCCTCGACGAGCTGCGGGACGAACTTGCCGAGGTACGGGTGGAGGCGGTGGACGTGCTTCGTCCGCTCGCGCTCCGGCAGCTCCTGCTCCGACCACGAGAGTTGGAGGTCGCCCGTCGCGAGCTCGTCGTAGAGAGCAGCCTGCGTAGGCGCCATGGCTTGTGGTTCGACACGCGGCCCGGAGGTCCTGGTCCTGCGCGGCCGTTCGAGATGGCGGCATCGAGCGGAGGCGGGCTCGAGTTGGCGCACTTCTTCCACGAAGGCGATCACCACGCGTGACCGGATTCCCGATAGCGTGACCGAAGGGACACGGGAGTGCCCCTGGGGGTGGTTGGGGCGGTTTCGCTAACGCCGCCGCCGCTGTGACAGGCGCAGCCGGCGACAGGCGCAGCCGGCCGCGGTCGAAACCGGGCGGGTACAGCGGGAGGGGCCGCTCGCGGTCGGCTCAGTCGAGCGGCACGCGCTCGACGTGCCTGCCCTGCACCGCCACCGCCTCGAGCTCGACGTCGAGCCCCGCGACCTCCGGGTGCGCGGCGAGCCACGCCCCTGCCGCCGCCCGCACACGCCGGGCCTTCTCCTCGTCGACCATCTCGAGCGGGTGCCCGAACGAGTCGCCGCCCTTCTCCTTCACCTCGGCCACGACCACCTTCCGACCCCGTCTCAGCACGAGGTCGAGCTCGTACCCGGCCGCGCGCGCGTTCGCGTCGAGCAGCCGATAGCCCCGCAGCCGGTAGTGGAGGAGCGCGCGGCGCTCCCCGCGGTTCACGCGGCCGCGTCCGCCGCGTAGCAGCGCGCGTCGAACGAGCGGCGATGGAGGTCCGACGGCCCGAACGCCCGCACCGCGTCCGAGTGCGCCGGCGTGATGTACCCCACGTGCGACACGAACCCGTAGTGCGGGAAGACCGCGTCGAGCCGCCGCATGACCCGGTCCCGCAGCACCTTTGCCACGATCGACGCGGCTGCGATCGCCGCACTTCGCGTGTCGCCGTCGACGAGCGCGGTGTGCGGAGGCGCGGTCGGCCCGAGCCGGAACCCGTCCACGAGGCACGCCTCCGCCGGCGGCGAGAGATCGGCCAGGACGGCGCGGAGTCCCGCGAGGTTCGAGCGATGCAGCCCCGCCCGGTCGATCTGGGTGGACGACACCACGCGCACGCTGATCCGCGACGCGCACCCGACGACGGCCTCGAACAGCGCCTCACGATCCTCGAAGGAGACCTGCTTGGAGTCGTTCAGCGCGCCGAGCGGCCGGACGCAGTGCCCGCGCAGGCGCGCGTAGTCGAGCAGCACCCCCGCGACCACGAGCGGTCCCGCGAGCGAGCCGCGGCCTGCCTCGTCCGCGCCCGCGACGAAACGGACGCCGAGCTTTCGATCGTGGGCGAGGAGCCGCTGGCCGCTCGAACGAGCCACCGGCCGAGGATAGACGCTAGCTCTGTCGGAGCTCGCGGACGCGAGCCTTCTTCCCGACTCTCGAGCGCAAGTAGTAGAGCTTCGCGCGGCGCACGTCGCCGATCGCCGCGACCTCGATCTTCTCGATCTTCGGCGAGTGGAGCGGGAACGTCCGCTCGACGCCGACGCCGAACGACTGCTTCCGCACGGTGAACGTCTCGCGGAAGCCAGAGCCCTGGCGCTTGATCACGATCCCCTCGAACACCTGGATCCGCTGGCGGTTGCCCTCGATCACCTTGAAGTGCACGCGCACGGTGTCCCCCGCCTTGAACTGCGGCAGGTCCGTGCGCATGTTGCGCTGCTCGAGGCTCTCGATGACCGGGTTCATGGAAGAGAGGGGGCCGTAGGCCGACCCGGGATGCTAGCGAAACACGATTCGATTGGGAGGCCAGTAGGTCAGGAAGACCTTGCCGATGAGGTTCTCCTCGGGCACCGAGCCCCAGATCCGCGAGTCGCAGGACTGCGAGCGGTTGTCGCCCATGACGAAGTAGTGGCCGGGCGGGACGACGAAGGACTCCGCCGGCCCGATGTCACGGCGCTCCCGTTCGATGTAGGGCTCGGGCAGGCGCTCGCCGTCGATGTAGACGTAGGCGAGGTCGCGATGCATGCGGATCCCGACGCGCTCCCCTGGGAGCCCGATGATGCGCTTCACGAACGTCCCGCCCGCGCCGCACTCGACCTTCGCCCGGGGCGGGGTCTCGAACACGACGATGTCGCCGCGCGCCGGCTCGGTGAAGCGGTAGATGAAGCGGTGACGAGGACGGGATCCGGTGCGGGTTGACGGCCCACGCCTTGATCGCGAGGACGATCGCGACCGCGCCGACGATCGTCACGACCCAGTCGACGACGATCCGAAGCCGCCGCGGGAGCCTGCCGGTGACCCGGTCGAGCGGATGGTGGAACTCGTGCTTGCCGTCCTCGGGAATCGGCCACGAGAAGGGCGGCGCGGGCGGCGGGACGGCGCGCTCCTCCTCGGCGACCGCGGCGACGGGCCAGGAGAAGGGAGGCGCGGCCGGGCGCACGTCGCCGTCGCGCTCGGGCTCGGCCGGCGCGTTGCGCTCCTGGAGATCGCTCACGTGAGCGCCCTCACCCGTTCGCGGCGCCAGCCCTCGATCCGCGCGTGGTCGCCCGAGAGCAGGACCTCCGGGACGCTCCAGCCCCGGAACTCCGCGGGCCGCGTGTAGTGCGGGTACTCGAGCCCGCCGCCGAGCGCAGCCGAGAAGCTCTCGACCTCTCCCGATCCTTCCGTGAGCGCGCCCGGGAGCCGCCGCGCGACCGCGTCGACGACCGCGAGCGCGGGGATCTCCCCGCCGGAGAGGACGTACGGGCCGATCGAGACCTCGTCAGAGCAGAGGTGATCGAGGATCCGCTGGTCGAAGCCCTCGAAGCGCGCGGACAACAGCGTCAGCGCCGGCTCGGCCGCGAGCTCCTCGACGAGCTCCTGGTGGAGCTGACGCCCGCCGGGCGTGAGCGCGACGACGCGGTGCTCCGGCACGCCGCCGTACACGGCGTCGAAGGCGGCCGCGACGACGTCCACGCGCAGCACCATCCCCGGCCCGCCGCCGTAGGGCTCGTCGTCCACCTGGCGCGCGGAGAGCGGCGTCGTGTCGCGGTAGTTGAAGACCCGCAGGTCGAGCTCCGCCCCGAGGACGGCAGCCACGGGACGGCGCTCGCGGATCCACGCGAACGCGTCCGGGATCAGGGTGAAGACGTCGAGCTGCACGGGCTTTCGAGGTTACCGGTCACCCGCGAAACCGGGCGCTATCTCGATCCGCCCCGCGTCGAGGTCGACTGCGACGACGCAGTCCTCGACGAGCGGCAGCAGCAGCCCCGAGTCGAGCTCGAGGACGTCGTTCGCCACGCCCGGGAGGACGTCCGCGACCACGCCCAGGCGCCCGCCTCCCTCGTCCACCGCCTCCAGCCCGACGAGATCGGAGACGTAGAACGAGCCCTCGTCCGGCGGGGGCAGGTCCGCGCGTGGCACGAGCAGCTCGGCGCCGCGCTCGACCGGCCGGTCGAGCTTGATCGCGGGCCGGCCCCTGCCCACGCGGCGCGAGAGCACGACCGTCGCCTGCTCACCGGCGACGACGACACACGCGCCGACCGCGAACCGGCGCGCGTCCTTGCTCGCCTCCTCCACCACGAACGCGCCGTCCAGCCCATGCGGCCGGCCGACGCGGCCGACGCGCACGAGGTGATCACGCTCAGCCGGCAATCTCGAGGAAGTAGCGCTCTTCGGCGCGCGCGCCCGCCGCGCGCACGATGCTGCGCAGCGCACGGGCCATCCGGCCCTGGCGCCCGATCACCTTGCCGACGTCGTCGGGCGCGACGTACAGGTGGAACACGATCGCGTCCTCGCGCTCCTCCGTCTCGACGCGGACGGCATCCGGCTCGTCCACGAGCCGCCGCACGACCCACTCGAGGAGCTCCGCCACGGCTAGGTGGAGATGCCCGCAGCCTTGATCAGCTTGGCGACGGGCTCGGACGGCTGCGCGCCCTTCGCGAGCCAGTCCTTGACCTTCGCCTCGTCGAGCTCGATCGTCGACGGGTCGGTCTGCGGGTTGTAGCGCCCGATGATCTCGATGAAGCGACCGTCCCGCGGCGAGCGCGAGTCGGCCACCACGACGCGGTAGATCGGGTTCTTCTTCGATCCCACGCGCGTCAACCTGATTCGTACAGCCATCTCTCTCCTTCAGCAGCGTTTCGTCGGCGACGGCGAAGTGTGCCCGATTCAGCGGCGGCCCGGCGGGGCCATGCCCGGGAGCGCGGGCATCTTCCCCTTCCCCATCTGCTTCATCATCTTCGCCATCTGCTTGCGGGCGGCCATCAGCTTGTTCACCTCGTCGATGGACGTGCCGCTCCCCGCGGCGATGCGCCGCCGCCGCCCCGGATTGATGAGGTGCGGCATGGCGCGCTCCTGCGGCGTCATCGAGAGGACGATCGCCTCCACGCGCGCGAGCTGGCGCTCGTCCACGTCGACGCCCTGGAGCTGCTTGCCGAGACCGGGGACGAGCTTGAGCACGCCCTGGAGCGGGCCCATCTTCCTGAGCATGCGGTAGCTCGCGAGGAAGTCGTCGAACGTGAACTCGCCGGCGCGGATGCGCCGCTCCATCTCCTCCTGCTCGTCCTCCTCGACCGCCGCCTCTGCCTTCTCGATGAGCGTGAGCACGTCGCCCATGCCGAGGATCCGCGAGGCCATGCGGTCGGGGTGGAAGTACTCGAGCTGGTCGAGCTTCTCGCCGACGGACGCGAGCTTCACGGGGCGACCGGTGACCGCGCGCACGGAAAGGGCCGCGCCGCCGCGTGCGTCGCCGTCGAGCTTCGTGAGGAGGACGCCGTCGAACGCGATCCGCTCCTGGAACGCCCGGGCGACGTTCACCGCCTCCTGCCCCGTCATCGCGTCCAGGACGAGGAGGACGTTCGCGGGCTTCGTCGCGTCCCGCACGTGCTCGAGCTCGGTCATGAGCTCCTCGTCGACGTGCAGGCGGCCCGCGGTGTCGAGGATGACGACGTCGAGGCCCTCCTTGCGCGCGGCCTCGAGGCCGTCGCGCGCAGCCGCGACCGCGTCCGTCGTGTCGTAGGCGAAGACGGGGACCTGGATCTGGCGCCCGAGCTGCTTCAGCTGCTCGACCGCGGCGGGCCGCTGGAGGTCGGCGGCGACGAGGCCGGGGCGCCTGCCCTCCTTGCGCAGGAGGAGCGCGAGCTTGGCGGCGGCGGTCGTCTTCCCCGCGCCCTGGAGGCCCGCGAGGAGGATGACGGTCGGCGGGCGCCCGAAGACGAGCCGCGAGTCGCCCGAGCCCATGAGCGCGGTCAGCTCCTCGTGGACGATCTTCACGACCTGCTGGCCCGGCGAGAGGCTGCGGAGCACGTCCTGCCCCAGAGCGCGCTCCTTCACCGACGCCGTGAAGCTCTTGGTGACCTCGAGGTCGACGTCGGCCTCGAGCAGCGCGAGACGGATCTCGCGCATGGCCTTCGAGACCGTCTCCTCGTCCAGGCGGCCGCCACGGCCGAGGCCGCCGAGCGTTGCCTGGAGCTTGTCCGCGAGGGTGTCGAACATGGATGGCCCAGTGTAGAGAGGTCGCGCAGAGGCAGGCCGCGCCCCGGCCCGCCCCGAGAGACACTCGTAGACTCGGGCGATGGCCGAGAGCGGGGATGCGGCGGCGACACTGCCGAGCGGGACGGTGACGCTCGTCTTCGCCGACGTCGAGGGGTCGACGCGGCTCCTGCACGCGCTCGGCGAGCGGTACGGCCCCGTCCGCACGCGGCTGCGGGAGATCGTGCGGGAGCAGGCCACGCACTGGGGCGGGCACGAGGTCGACTGGGCCGGCGACGGGGCGTTCCTCGCCTTCCCGGGCGCGCGGGAGGCGGTCGCGGCGGCCGTGGAGCTCCAGCGAGCGCTCGCGGCAGAGCCGTGGCCTCCCGAAGCCGTGGCCTCCCGAGGGCGGGCTCAGCCTCCGGATCGGGATCCACACCGGCGAGCCGGAGCTCGACGCCGAGGGGTACGTCGGGATGGCCGTCGTCGTCGCCGCGCGCATCGCCGCGGCCGGGCACGGAGGCCAGGTCGTCGTGTCGCAGGCGACGCGCGAGGTGGCCGGAGAGGAGCCGCTTCCGGAGGTGGCCTTCCGCCCGCTCGGGCGCCATCGCCTGAAGGACGTCCCCGAGGTGGTGCTCCTCCACCAGCTCGAGGGCCCCGGGCTCGCCGACGGCTTCCCACCGCTGCGCACGCTCGGCGGCGCGACGCTGCCGACGCTCCACCACCGGCTCGTCGGCCGGAGAACGGATCTCGAGACCGTGCAGACGCTGCCCGCGCGACCCGCGGTGCGGCGCGTGACCCTGGCCGGGCCGGGCGGCGGCGGGACGGGCGGGCACGGGCGCGCGGCCGCGCGGGCCGGCG
>SIRU01000007.1 GCA_004366385.1 Actinomycetota bacterium | reverse complement strand
CGCGCAGCTTCGCCCAGTCGAGGTAGAAGCGCGGCAGCGTCGCGCGCGCGCTCCGCTCCCACGCGGCCGGCGACACGGTGACGACCGCGAGCCCCGGCGGCGTCATCAGCGCCTTCTGCGCCCCCGAGACGACCACGTCGAGACCCCACGCGTCCGTCTCCAGCGGGACCGCGCCGAGGCTCGAGACCGCGTCCACGACCGGGAGCGCGCCTGCATCGCGCGTCGCCTGGGCGAGCGCCTGGATGTCGGCGACCACGCCGGTCGAGGTCTCCGAGTGGACGAGGAACGCGACCTCCGCACCGGTCTCCTCGAGCCGCGCGCGCACGTCGTCCGACTGTGGGGTCTCGCCCCACTCGTACCGGAGCTCCTGCACGTCGAGGCCGTACGCACGCCCCATCGCGATCCAGCGATTGCCGAACTCGCCCGCCGTCACCCCGAGCACGCGCTCGCCGGGCGAGAACAGGTTCACGACCGCCGACTCGAACGCCGCCGAGCCCGAAGCGGTCAGGACGAGCACGTCGCCCGTCGTGCGGCAGACCGCCCGGAGCCGCTCGAGGGAGCGCGTCATGAGCTCGCGGAAGTCGGGGCCGCGGTGGTGGAGCACGGGCCGCGCGCCGGCCGCGAGGACCTCTTCCGGGACCGGTGTCGGCCCGGGCGCCATGAGGTAGCGCTTGCCCGCCACGAGCGGGAGCCTAGCGCCGTAGGGTCCGACGCCGTGGAGGCCCTTCTCGCATTCGCGGCCGCGCTCGTCACCCTGCGGCTGTCGGCCGAGCTCGTCCGGCGGAACCGGCGGCGGCCTGCGCCCGAGCTCCTCGCCTGGGCGGCCGCACTCGCCGCGTACGCCGTCGCCGCCGGCGCGCTCGCCTGGGGCGCCGCCGCCGGCTGGTCCGACGCCGCGTTCCGCGTCTACTACCTCGGGGGCGCGCTGCTGACGGCGCCGCTCCTCGGGGCCGGCTCGCTGCTCCTCGCGGGGCGCCGCTGGGCGCTCCCCGTCGCGCTCGTCTACTCGGGGCTCGCCGTCGGCGTGACGCTCGCCGTCCCGCTGGAGATCGAGCTCGCGGGGACGGACGTGCCCGAGGCCCAGGAGGTGCTCGCGCTCTGGCCGGCCCGCGTGCTCGCGATCGCAGGGAACTCGCTCGGGACGCTCGCCGTCGTCGTCGTCGCGCTCGCCACGATCCGGCGCCGGCCGGTCGGGAACGCCCTCCTCCTGGCCGGGGTCGGGGTCGCCGCAGTCGGGAGCACGCTCGGGGGCCTCGGCGTAGGCGCGCTCGCGCCGCTCCTGGCGCTCGCAGCGCTGCTCCTCTACGCGGGGTTCGTCGCGCCTACTCCGGGTCGCGCTCCCTGAGCGCGGACGGGCCGTCGCCGCCCTCCTCGCGCGCCCTCCGTTCCCGCAGCCAGACGGCGACGAAGACGCCGGACACGACGACGAGGAGGGAGGCCTCGACGATTGCCCCGGCCGTCCCGCCGTGCGCGATCAGCGCGACGGCGATCAACCCTGGGAGAGCAGCCACAGGCCACCGACCGTGTACAGCACCATGAGCGCGAGCATCGGGTACTGAGAGCGTAGAGCGTCGCCGCGGCTCTGAAACAGCGCAACCGCACGATCGTGCGCGACCGCGAGGCCGGCGACGTGCCCGACCGTGAGCGAGATCACCTGCACGTACCAGACCGTCTCGGGCGACACGATCGTCAGGTTCGGTGCGAAGTCGACCGTCCCGAACAGGTCCCAGCCGCGTCCGAACGGGTCGGAAGCCAGCGGGATCAAGAACTGGCCTTGGATCACGAAGAGCGAGAAGTAGTGCGCGACGAGGTAGGCGAACGCGATCGGGACGAGCGAGAGCACGAAGTCGGGGACGAGCGACCGCGGCGCGTGGACGAGGCGGCGTGCGGCTGCGGTCGCGGCCGAATACGTGAGCACGACGGCGACGACGAACGCGAGCAGGCCGGCGACGTTGACGAGCGTGGTCGCGAGATCGGTCACGAGGCCCGACGAGCCGACGAGCTCCGCGCGGACGTCGCCGAGCAGGTCCTGCCAGACGCGCGCGCGGCTGAAGCCATCGAAGCTCGTCGACCCGAGCAGCACGGCGACGAAGGCGAGCGCGCCGCGGGTCCGGTCGTCGCCCGCGAGCCCCGAGAACGGCCAGCGCACGGCCACGCGCCCGTCGCGCGCCGCGAACGGCGCCATCCGGGCGAAGAGCGCGAACGCGACGGCGAAGCCCTCGCCGCAGCGTGTCCACGTGTCGCGGCCGTAGATCGCCATCCCCGCCAGCGCCCAGTAGGAGTAGATCGCAGCCGCGACGCCGACCGTCCGAGGGAGCGCCGGCCGCGGGTGCGCGAGCTCGAGCGCGACGAAGGCGAAGAGCGCGGCCGCGGCCGGGTAGCGGCCGAAGCGCTGTTCCGGCTCGAGGATCGGCCGCGCCTCCCTCCCTCCGCGCTCGAGCACCCAGACGGTCGCGTCCGCGAGCGCCCGCCAGGGGCTGAGGACGCTCCACACGTTGCCGAGGAGCACCGAGAGCAGCGGCAGCCCGAGCCAGAACGTCACGTACACGAACGTGGGCGCGAAGTTCAGAAGCTCCAACGAGGTCCCGAAGAGCCCCGCGGCGATCGTGAACACGAGCAGGCCGACGGACGCCGCGCCGAGCAGGACGCGCACACCTCTCGAGAGGACGATCCGCCCGACGACCTCGGGCAGCAGGCGGCCGACCGAGGCCCGCTCGAGCAACGGCCTCGTCCAGAGCACGCCGAGCAGCAGGAACGAGACCACGAGCACGATCGCCGCGGTCGTGAAGAAGAACGACTCCGGGACCGGGAGGTCCCGGACGCCGCCGATGCCGTGCGCGAGGGTCACGTCAGGGTCGCACCGTCAGGTCCGCGATCTGGACGCCGCGGTCCTCGAGCTCGACCTCGAACCGCCCGGGCACCGTCGCGCGGAAGCTGATTCGGGCCGGCTGCCCGGGAGCGACGTCGCGCATGATGTCGTACCCGTGCAGGTGCACGTGGTCGGACACGTCCGACGTCACGGCGATCACGACGCGGTCGCCCTTCCGCACGGTCTCGCGGACGATCCCGCCCCGCGGCGCGCCGTTCACGACGCGGATCCGGATCACGGTCGGGGCGTCCGGCTGCGTCTCCGTCGTCTCCGTCTCCGTCGTCTCCGTCTCGGTCGTGGTGGTCGTCTCCGTGGTCTCGGTGGTCGTCGTCGGCGCAGCCTCGTCGTTCCCGCCGCACGCGGCGAGCGCGAGCGTGGCGACGAGCACGGTTGCGATGGTGGCGAGTGTCCTCACGTTCGTCCTCCAGAGCTGGTCGGGCCACCGCGAGGGCGGCGCGGGTCAGGGCCGGCGGAAGCGAGGAGGCGCGCGGCCGCGACCGACGCGGGCAGGAACCGGAGCGAGCGAGCGCGCGGCTGGCACGGCCACGGGCAGGAAGAGCCGGGGCACGCGCGGGCGCCGCGACCGCTCCTCGTCCAGCGCGGCGAGCAGCGCGCGGGCGAGCGCCCACGCGGCGAGCGCGAACGGCAGCTGGAGCAGGAGACCGACGAGGAACGGAGGCGAGGCTAGGAGCCACGGCAGCTCTCCGGTGTGCGCGAGACGCTCGACGTGCTCCTGGACGGCGAAGATCGCGAGCGCCGCGACCGCGAACGGCCGGGCCGACGGCCGCGGCGTCCTCGCCGTCAGCCCTGCGAGAAGGACGCCGGCGATCCCGGCGACGAGCAGCACCTGCGGCGCGTGGTCGAGGTACGCGTGCATCGACCCGGTCGAGACTCCGGTCAGCCGGTACGCAAGCGCGTGGCCGGTGAGCACGCCCGCGAAGAGAATCGGCGACACGGCGAGCCACACGCGGGGGCGATCCACGGCTCGATGATACGGCCGCAGCGCGGGCGCGGCCTCGTTGCGGCAGCCGCTACGCCGAGAGCTTGGCCTTCACGAGCTCGGAGACGACCCGCGGGTTCGCCTTCCCCTGCGTCTCCTTCATCACCTGCCCGACGAAGAAGCCGAGCAGGCCGTCCTTGCCGCCACGGTAGGCCTCGACCTCGCCGGGATTCGCCTCGAGGACTCGCGCGATCACCGGCTCCAGCTCCGACTCGTCCGAGACCGCCTCCTGCGTGAGGTACGGGTCGGCCGAGAAGCCGGGCTCGCCGAGTTTCGACACCGCCTCGTCGAACGCGGCGCGCGGGATGCGGTCGCGCGCGTCGACGAGCCGCGCGAGCTCCGTCGCCGAGACCGAGCCGGGGTCGACGCCGGCACCCATCAGCGCGTTCGCGATGACGTTCGCAGCCTGCACGGGCTCGGCGCCCGCCGCGACCGTCTCCTCCCACAGACGGTCGAGGCCGCCTGTGACGAGAACCGACGACCGCTCGAGCCCGAGCGTGCCCTCGAGCCGCTCGATCCGCGCTCCGGGGGGCTCCGGCAGCTCGCCACGCAGGCGCTCGACGAGCTCGGCCGGCGGCTCGACCGGCACGAGGTCCGGCTCCGGGAAGTAGCGGTAGTCGTCCGCCTCCTCCTTCGCCCGCCGCGGTGTCAGCTTTCCGCTGGCGGCGTCGAAGTCGTACGTCTCCTGCCGCACCTCGCCGCCCGACTCCCAGACGCCGACCTGCCGCTCCACCTCGGCCTCGATCCCGCGGGCGATGAAGGTGAAGGAGTTCATGTTCTTGAGCTCGGTGCGCGTGCGCAGCTCGTTCGAGCCGGCCGGGCGGACGGAGACGTTCGCGTCCGCGCGCAGCGCGCCCTTCTCCATCTCGGCGTCCGAGATTCCGAGCTCCACGATCGTCTGCCGCAGGAGCTGGAGGAAGCGCTTCGCCTCGTCCGCGGAGCGGATGTCAGGCGCTGTCACGATCTCGACGAGCGGCGTGCCCCCGCGGTTGAAGTCGATCAGCGAGTAGTCGGCGCCGCCGATCCGGCCCGTGCGCCCGCCCACGTGCACGGTCTTCGCGGCGTCCTCCTCGAGGTGCGCGCGGACGATCCCGATCTCCCGGTCGCCGTCCGCCGACGGTAGTATCACCTTGCCATCAACGCAAGAAGGTAGATCATATTGTGAGATCTGATATCCCTTCGGGAGGTCCGGGTACGGGTAGTGCTTGCGCGCGAAGACGGCGTGTCCGCGAATCTCGCAGCCGAGGGCGAGCCCGAGCTTGATCGTCCACTCGACTGCGCGGCGGTTGATCACCGGCAGCGCGCCCGGGAGCCCGAGGCAGACGGGGCACGTCTGCGTGTTCTCGCCCGCCCCGAACCCGACCGGGCAGCGGCAGAACATCTTCGTCCGCGTCTTCAGGTGGACGTGGATCTCGAGCCCGACGACCGGCTCCCAGGCGCTCATCGCAGGCGCTCCGGGACGGTGTCGAATCCGAGCGCCCGCTCGAGCGCGTGGCCCAGGCGGAAGAGCGTGTTCTCGCCGAACTGGGGCCCGAGGAGCTGGAGCCCGACCGGGAGCCCGTCCGAGAGCCCGCACGGGATCGAGAGCCCGGGGAGGCCCGCGAGGCAGGACGGGATCGTGAGCAGGTCGCAGGCGTACATGGCGAGCGGGTCTGCGGCCTTGTCGCCGATCGGGAACGCGACCGCCGGCGAGGTCGGCGTGGCGATCACGTCGAACGGCTCCAGCGCCTCGCGGTGCTCGCGGATGAGCAGCGTCCGCACCTTCTGCGCCTGGCCGTAGAACGCCTCGTAGTACCCGGCCGAGAGCGCGTACGTCCCGAGCATGATCCGCCGCTTCGGCTCGGGGCCGAAGCCGTCGTCGCGCGTGCGCTCGACCATCCCGTCATACGTGTCCGCCTCCGTCCGCAGGCCGTAGCGGACGCCGTCGTAGCGGGCGAGGTTCGAGGACGCCTCCGCGGGCGCGACGAGGTAGTAGCAGGGCATTCCGTAGCGGTACGAGAGCGGGAGGTCGCACTCGCCGAGCTCGGCCCCTAGCTCCTCCGCCAGCTCGAGCGAGCGCTCGAACGCGGCACGGACGCCAGGCTCGATCGCGTCCAGGTCCGCGAGCTGTCTCGGCACGCCGATGCGCAGGCCGTCGACCCGCTCGTCCTCCGGCAGTCGCACCTCCTCCGGCAGCTCCACCGTCGTCGAGTCGCAGCGGTCACGGCCGGCGATGATCGAGTACAGGAGCGCGACGTCGCGGACGGTCTTCGCGACCGGGCCGATCTGGTCGAGGCTCGAGGCGAAGGCGACGACGCCGAAGCGCGAGACGCTTCCGTAGGTCGGCCGCAGGCCCACGTTCCCGCACAGCGCGGAGGGCTGCTTGATCGAGCCGCCCGTGTCCGAGCCGAGCCCCCACGGTGCGAGGCCGGCGGAGACGGCCGCCGCGGTGCCGCCGCCCGATCCGCCCGGCACGAGCGCCGGGTCCCACGGGTTCCGCGACGGCCCCCACGCGGAGTTCTCGGTGGACGAGCCCATGGCGAACTCGTCCGTGTTCGTCTTGCCGAGGAGCGTGAGGCCCGCCGCGCGGCAGCGGGCGGCGACCGTCGCGTCGAACACCGGCACGTAGCCCTCCAGGATGCGCGACCCGGCCGTCGTCTCCACGCCGCGCGTCGAGATGACGTCCTTGAGCGCGATCGGGATGCTCGCGCCGTCCGCCTCCTCGACCGTGCGCAGGTACGCGTGCAACTCGCCGTCCCGCTCCTCGATCGCCTCCAGGTACGCGGCGTGCAGCTCGCCCGCCGAGACGTCACCGCGCTGCACGAGCCCGATCGCGTCCTCGGCGGTCAGCCGCAGGGTGTCGACGACGGGCGCCATCAGACGGTCGGCGGGACGCGGAAGAGGTCGCCCTCGCGCGCGGGGGCGTTGGCGAAGACGTCGTCGAGCGGCAGCGACTCGTGCGGCTCGTCCTCGCCCCAGACGTTCACGACGTCGAGCGGGTGCTCGGTCGGCGGCACGTCCACGAGGTCGAGCTCCGCGACGACGCCGACGGCCTCGAGGATCGCGCCGAGCTCGGTCGTGAGCCGGTCGACCTCGTCCTCGGTCAGCGCGAGCCGCGCAAGCCGCGCGACGTGCAGCACCTCGTCTCTGGAGATCGCCACTCGGTGATCCTGCCAGGTGCGACGCGGCCGCGAAGCGGACGCAATCCGCGCAAGCGGATCGTCGGCCTCGCGCACGAAGCGGGCCCCCTCTCGGGGGCCCGCGGACTACGTCGGTACGACTCCGGTCAGCTCGCCGGTGCCGTCACGTTCGCGGCCTGGGCACCCTTGGGACCCTGGACGACCTCGAACTCCACACGCTGGCCTTCGGTCAGGGTCTTGAAGCCCTCCATCGCGATCGCGGAGAAGTGGACGAAGACGTCGTCACCACCCTCGCGCTCGATGAAGCCGTAGCCCTTCTCGTTCGAAAACCACTTGACGGTGCCCTGCTCCACGTACGTCCTCCTACAACGAATGGCGCCGACCCACGAAGCGGCCGACGCCGATGACACAACGCCCCGAACCGTAGCGCCTACCGGCCGGGCGCCGCAACCCCGGTGCCGCGAAGTTCACTCCGGTGTTGCGCTGCCGTGAGCGTGTTGCGCAGAAGCATCGCGATCGTCATCGGCCCGACGCCGCCCGGTACCGGAGTCATGTGCCCGGCGACCTCGAAGACGGCCGGGTCGACGTCGCCGACGAGGCCCTTGTCCGTGCGGTTGACGCCGACGTCGATCACCGTCGCGCCGGGCTTGACCATGTCCGGGGTCACGAGGCCGGGCCGCCCGACCGCGGCGACGAGGATGTCGGCGCGCCGTGCGTGTGCGCCGAGGTCCGCGGTTCGCGAGTGGCAGATGGTCACCGTCGCGTGCTCCGCGAGGAGGAGCATCGACATCGGCTTGCCGACGATCTCGCTGCGGCCGATCACGACCGCCTCGGCGCCCTTCGGCTCGATGCCGTACTCGGCGAGCATCGCCATGACGCCGAGCGGCGTCGCCGGGACGAGCAGCGGCTCGCCGAGGAACAGTCGGCCGGCGTTGATCGGATGGAACCCATCGACGTCCTTGTCCGGGTCGACCGCCCGCGTGACGGACGGCTCGTTCATGTGCTCGGGCAGCGGGAGCTGCACGAGGATCCCGTCCACGCTCTCGTCCGCGTTCAGCTCGGCGATCAGGTCGAGGATGTCGGTCTCGGGCGTGTCGGACGGGAAGCGGTGGTCGCGCGACTCGATCCCCGCCTCGTGCGAGGCCTCGTGCTTCTTGCCCACGTAGACGTGCGAGGCGGGGTCGTCGCCGACGAGGATCGTGGCGAGGCAGACCGGGCCGCCGAAGGCGCGCACGTCCTCGGCGACCACCGCGCGCAGCTTCTCGGCCAGCGCCTTCCCGTCCATCCGCACCGCGCTCATCGGGTGGAAGCCTACTTCCGTGACTCTCCCTTGCTTTTACAACTCCACAACTGTATAGTTGTTCCCTCATCTCACGATCGGAGACCGCAAGTGACGCTTCCACACCCGCTTCCCGAGCCGCTGGTCGAGCAGATCGCGCTCCGCTTCCGCGTGATCGGCGAGCCGACGCGCATACGCATCCTCGACCGGCTGCGCGAGGGCGAGGCGACCGTCCAGGAGCTGACCGCCACCCTCGGCACCACGCAGCAGAACATCTCCAAGCACCTCGCCGTGCTCCACTCCGCCGGCATCGTGAGCCGCCGGCGCGAGGGCAACCACGCCTTCTACGCGATCGCCGACGAGTCCGTGCTCGATCTCTGCGAGAGCGTCTGCGACGGGCTGCGGCGCCAGCTCACGGAGCTCGAGTCACTCCTCGCAGGGGCCGCGTCGTGAGCTGCCACGGCCTCACCCTCGAGCGTGTCCTGTTCGCGCTCGCGGGGACGATGACGCTCCTCTCCCTCCTCCTCACCGTGACCGTCAGCCCCTGGTTCCTCGTGCTCGCGGCCTTCGTCGCCGTCAACCAGTGGGCGTTCGTGCTCTTCGGCGCCTGCCCGGCGTCACTGGTGCTCGGCTGCGTGCCCTGCCTCTCGAACGGCGGTGCCCGGTGACGGTCGGGCCGCTCGGCCGCCTCGGCGCGTGGACGGCGTCGCACGTACGTCTCGTCGTCGTCGCGTGGGCGTTCCTCGCGGTCGGGCTCGGCCTGTTCGCGCCGTGGGCGGAGCACGCGCTCTCCGGCGCCGGCTGGGAGGCATCCGGCTCCGAGTCGGTCGCGGCGCGCGAGGAGATCGACCGCGCGTTCGGCGGGCAGGGCGCCTACGCGCTCATGGTCGTCGTCCATGGCGACGGCGATCTCGAGCCCACCCTCGCCCGCGTCTCGGCGATCCTCGGCGCCGACGAGCGCGTCGCAGGCGTCTCCGAGACGCAGCTGTCGCAGGACGGGCGCACGGCGATCGTCCAGGGCGGCGCCGCGGCGAGCCCGACGGAGATGGTGCGCGCCGCCACCGACCTGAAGGGCGAGATCGCCGCCGCCGGCGAGGGGGGCGTGACCGCGAGCCTGACCGGCGCGCCCGGGATGTGGTCCGACTTCAACGAGGCGAACAAGTCCGCGATGCTCAAGTCCGAGCTCATCTCGTGGCCGGTGACGCTCGCGATCCTCGTGCTCGCGTTCGGCTCGCTCGTCGCGGCGGGGCTGCCGCTGCTCCTCACGATCCTCGGCCTCACGGCCTCCGCGGGGAGCCTGTTCCTCGTCTCGCAGGTGTTCGACGTCTCGATCTGGGCGATGAACTTCGCGCTGATGTTCGCGCTCGCACTCGGGATCGACTACGCGCTGTTCATCGTCGCGCGCTTCCGCGGCGCGCACTTCGGCTCGGACCTCTCGACCCGCGAGGCGGTCGCGGTGACGATGGACACGGCGGGGAAGGCCGTCCTCTTCTCAGGGATCACCGTGCTCATCTCCCTCTCCGCGGTCATGCTCGTGCCGAGCCCGGCGTTCCGCTCGATGAGCCTCGGGATCATGCTCTCGGTCGCGTTCGTGCTCCTCGCCGCGCTGACGCTGCTGCCCGCCGTGCTCGCGTGGCTCGGCGACCGCGTGGACCGGCTCGCGCTGCCCTGGGTGCACGCGGGAGAGCACCGCTCGCCCGTCTTCGCCCGCTGGGCCGAGCGCCTGTGGCGGCGCCCGTGGGCGTTCGGCCTCGCAGCGACGGCGATCCTCGTCGCGCTCGCGCTTCCCGCGCTCGGGCTCGAGACCGGGATGCCGTCGATCAAGGTCGTCCCGGAGAAGGACGGCTCGCGCGCAGGCTACGTGCAGGTGCAGGAGGCGTTCGGGCCGGGTGCTCCCGGGACGCTCCAGGTCGTCGCTCCCGCTGCCCGCGCGGAGGCGCTCGAGGAGCGGCTCGCCGCCGACATCGGGATCGCGGCGGTCACCCCGGCCCGGGTCTCGGGCGAGACGGCTCTCGTGCTGGCGACGCCCGCTGCCGATCCCTCGGACCCCGCGGTCGGCGCGACGATCGAGCGGCTGCGCTCCGCGCTTCCCTCCGACGTGCTCGTCGGCGGCGCCGCGGCCGAGAACCACGACCTCGAGGAGGCCCTCTCGAGCAGGACGCTCGTGGTCTTCGGGGTGATCCTCGTGCTCGGGTTCCTCCTCCTCCTCGTCGCGCTCCAGGCGCCGGTGATCGCCGCCGTCGGAGTCGTCACGAACCTCCTGGCGACGGCCGCCGCCTTCGGCGTCGCGAAGCTGATCTTCCAGGACGGCCGGCTCGAGTCGGTCCTCGGCTTCGAGTCGCAAGGATTCCTGAACGCGTGGGGCCCGGTCTTCTTCTTCGCGATGATCTTCGCGATCGCGATGGACTACACCGTGTTCCTGCTCTCCTCCGCGAAGGAGCACTTCGACCGGTCGGGCGACCCGCGCGAGGCGATGGTCGGAGGCGTCGCCCACTCCGGGCGCGTGATCTTCGCGGCCGCCGGCGTGATGGTGGCCGTGTTCTTCACCTTCGCGCTCTCGGGACCGCTCCCGCCGAAGGAGATGGGCGTCATCCTCGGCGTCGCCGTCCTCCTCGACGCGATGCTCGTGCGGCTCGTGCTCATGCCGGTGCTGCTGCGCCTGCTCGGGAGCGCCGCCTGGGCGCAGCCGCGCTGGCTCGAGCGCGTCCTGCCCGCCGTGCGCTTCGGGCACTCCTGAGACAGCCGGACGACGACCCGAGCCAGATCGGGTCGTCGTCCTGCGCGCGGACGAGCGCGCTTAGCGGTTCGCGGTCCTGAAGAGCGAGATGCCGTTCGCCTTCAGGATGAGCGTCTTGCTGACCTGCGCCTTCGAGGCCGCCTTCGAGACCTGAGCCTGCGCTGCCGGGTTCGCCCGCTGCGCCGAGGCGGCCGGGTTCGCGGCCTGCACGGTCGACTGCGCCGTCGAGGCGACGCCGACCTTCTGCGCGGTGGCCGCCGGGTTGGCCGCCTGCGGGGCGGCTGCGAGGCCCGCCGGGGCCGCCGCGGCCGCGGCGATCACCGCGATCGCGAGGGCGCTGCGCAGCCCGTGCGCCTCCACCTCGGCGTCGTCGAACAGGCCGTTCAGCGCGTACCCGTCGAGCGCGACCAGGAGGTCGTCGCCGTTCGGGTGCTGGAGCAGCTGCTCGATGTCCGAGGCGGTCAGGTCGATGGAGACGCGCTTGGCGCCGCCGTTCCCCTCCCGCTCGAGCTCGACCCACAGCTGGGCCGGATCGCCGCTGTCGCGGAGCGCCTCGAGCTCGCGGCGGGAGAACGAGACGACGAACGCGTCGTCGAGCGCCTCGTGCCCCACGAAGTTGGCGGATGTCGTGAGCTCCTGCATGGACTAACTCCTTCGGGTCGAAGCTGACACCTACAAGACCGCAGCGCCGCCTCGGATCTTCCCCCCTTTCGCGAGAAAGCGCAACGATCGTCACGTGCTCGCCGGCGACGGGAGAACGCCGGACGTGACGTCGAGGCCGTCCAGACGCAGTGACGCGCTGCCGGCGGAGAAGGCGCCGAGCGGACTCGAACCGCTGTACGAGGCTTTGCAGGCCTCTGCCTAACCTCTCGGCCACGGCGCCGCGCCGGGGCATCGTAGCCGTCCTCCCCGGGCGGTACCGTCGGCGCATGGCCGGTACGATCGTGGAGATCTGCCTGCGCTGCGGGGCGGCGATGGAGTGGCGGCACGGGACGTTCCAGTGCCCGCGCTGCCGGTTCAAGATCGGATGCTGCGAAGGCGAGACCGGCGAGTGCCGGCCCGAGCCGCCGGTCGCGCAGCGGCCCTAGCTCACGGGAACTCGGGGTCGTCCGGGCGGAGGTCGAGCGAGCCGCCGTCGACGCACTCGGGAGGGATGCGGTACTCCACCGTCGCCGCGCCGCGCGTCGCGTTCTCCGCGAGCTGCTGGCGCATGAGCTGGCGTGCGCGGTCCTCGGAGAGGCCCAGGCGCACGCCGAGCTCGACGCCGGACTGGAGCGCGAAGCACTCGGTGCGGCCCTCGTCGCGCTCGCCGCGCAGGTGCCACGCCTCGTGGGCGAGCACGGCGATCGCGCGGCCGGTCCTCGCCCCGGACACGTCGCCGCGGAACGCGAGCCGGTACAGGTCGTGGCAGATCTCCGGTGTGACGTACGCGCGGTCGCCGCCGACGATCGCGACGCCGTCCGCGTGCTGCACGAAGCCGACGTAGTCGCGTGACTCGTCGCAGCGGATCGTCACCGGTTTCCCGGCGATGCGCGAGGCCTCCTCGGAGAAGCGCTCGACGGCGGCCAGCCGCGCCTCGCCGTCGACCGAGTCCCAGCCGGTGCGGGAGTCGACCCACCACGCGGTGAGCGTGAGCGCCGAGATCACCGCGACGCCCGTGGCGAAGCCGCGGAGCGGCCGCCGGCGCGTCTCCGGCTCGGGCTCGTAGGGCGGCTCCTCCTCTTCCGCGTCCGCGGCCTCAGCGCCGGCCTCGTCCTCCCCTAACTCCCCTTCCTCGGCGGCATCCTCCGTGTACGGGAGCCAGACCTCGTGCTCGCCGTCGCCGACGATGATCAGCTCGTCGACGTCGTCGCCGTAGCCGAGCCGCTCGCGGTCGGCGGCCTGCGGTGAGCGGTCGGGGACGCGCCGCTGCTCGGATCGCCACGCCCCCCAGAGGAACTGCACCTCGAGCCCGAGCGCGATCAGGAACACGATCCAGATCGGCACCGCGTCGCGCAGCGCCTCCGGGCCGAGGATCCACGCGAGCACGAAGAAGACGAGCAGCGCGCGCACCACCCACGCGCCCGGCCACACGCTCGCCCGCTCGTCCATGACGCGACGGTAGCCCGCGGAGCCGCTGCTAGCGTGCGCCTCCGTGCCCGTGCCGCCGCAGGACCTCGCGCAGGAGAAGCTCGCCCAGGCGGCCGGGATTCTCGGCGAGCAGGGCGTCGACCTCTGGCTGACGCTCGTCCGCGAGACCTCGCTGACGCGCGACCCGTGCCTCGACCTGCTCGGCGGGACGTACTGCGCGTGGCAGGGTGCGTTCCTCGTCTCGCGCACCGGCGAGCGGATCGCGATCGTGGGGCGCTTCGACGCGCCCGCCGTCCGCGCGCTCGACGCCTGGGACGACGTCATCGGCTACGACGAGAGCATCCGGCCCGACCTGCGCGCGGCGATCGAGCGACTCGACCCCGCTTCGATCGCGCTCAACTGGTCGGAGAGCGACCCGGCCGCGGACGGGCTCACGCACGGGCTCTGGCTCGTGCTCCAGGCCACGCTCGAGGGCACGCCGTACGCCGAGCGTCTCGTCTCCTCCGAGCACGTCGTGAACGCGCTCCGCGGCCGCAAGTCCCCCGCCGAGGTCGAGCGCGTCCGCGCCGCCGTCGCCGAGACCGAGGAGATCTTCGAGGCCGTCACCCGCGCGCTCGCGCCCGGGCTCTCCGAGCTCGAGATCGCCGAGCTGATGCACGCCGAGGTCGAGCGTCGAGGGCTCGGCTACTCGTGGGACCGCGACCACTGCCCCGCGGTCAACGCCGGCCCGGAGAAGGAGGTCGGCCACGCGGGGCCGAGCGGGCTCCGCACGCGCCGCGGCGAGCTCCTGCACGTCGACTTCGGCGTCTCGAAGGACGAGTACTGCTCCGACCTCCAACGCGTTTGGTACCTGCTCGACGAGGGCGAGAGCGAGGCGCCGCCCGACGTGCGCGCCGCGTGGGACGCGCTGTGGGCGGCCATGGACGCGGGCGCCACGGCGCTGCGGCCGGGCGCGGTCGGCTGGGAGGTCGACGCCGCGGCGCGCCGCACGCTGACCGACGCGGGCTTCCCGGAGCCGATGTACGCGCTCGGGCACCAACTCGGGCGCACCGCGCACGCCGGCGGCACGCTGCTCGGGCCGCGCTGGGACCGCTACGAGTCGGCGCCGCTCGGCCGCGTCGAGGCGGGAAACGTGTTCACGCTCGAGTACGGGACCGCCGTTCCCGGGCGCGGCTACGTCGGGCTCGAGGAGGACGTGCTCGTCACGGACGACGGCGTCGAGTGGCTCTCGACCCCGCAGCGCGACCTCTGGCGGGTCGAGTAGCCGGTCAGGCGCTGTCGGCCTTCGAGGTTGCGTCCTTGTAGCGCGCGACCGCGTCCTTGAACCGGCCCTGGGACCAGCGCGTGTTGCCGGTGTTGATGAGGGTGGTCGCCTCGTTGATCAGGCTCTGCCGGCCACGGCGGTCGATGGCTCGCTGGCGCGCGTCGAGCGCCACGACCCAGCCCGCGCCCACGAGCGAGTCGAAGAACGGCTTGGCCTGCGCCGCCGTCAGCAGGCGGTCCTTCACGATCGCCTCCATCTCGCCGACTGCGCCCTCGAGCTCGCCGAGCGCGCCCGTCCGGTCGGGCGGCGTCTGCTTCAGCTTGCGGATCGCGGCCTCGAGCTTCTCGAGCGCGTCCTCCGCCTTGTCGCCGAGCTTCCCGGGCCGGGCGGCGAGCTCCTCCAGCTGGTCGGCCGCGTGCTCGAATGCGTCGAGCGGGCGCGGGTGCAGGTTCAGCGTCGCCGTGGCGGTCGCGGGCGCGTACTCGGGGCTGTCCGGTGGGAGGACGAGGATGCCCGGCACGTTCACCCCGTTGAAGTACGCGTCGACGCGGTAGGTGCCGGCCGGCAGCGACGTCAGCAGCGAGCCCGGCACGTCGACGCGGCCCTGCGGGTCGGTCTTCCCCACGAAGACCTCGGTCGCGCTCGTGTTCGCCGGCCCCGTGCCCTTGAGGATCACGTACACGGAGCGCTGGTGGAGCGGCGTCGCCGGCGTCGCCACGAGGGTCGCCTGCACGACCGGCTGGTTGCCGCCGGTCGTCGGGCCGAGCGTGCCGCCGAGCGTCAGCTGGGTCGGCCTCGGAGTCACGGTGATCGCGCGGGAGAGCCCGGCCGGCAGGTGCTCGGCGTCGCCGGCGAAGCTCGCCGTCACCGAGTACGGCCCCGGCGTCACCGACGCCTGGAGGGTCACGGTCACGCGCCCGAGGCCGTTCGTCGTCACCGGGAGCCCGCTCGTGCCGAGGCCGACGCGCACCTGCTTCCCGGCCACGGCGCTGCCGCCCGAGGTGAGCGCGACCGTGACCTCGAACTGCTGGCCGAATGTCACCGACGCAGGCGGCGGGTTCACGAACGCGAGCTGCGCCGGCTCCGGGTCGGGCGCGCCCGGGGTGACCGAGCCGATGCCCGGGATCGAGCCGGGCCGGTACGTCGCGCCGACGTTGTCGTCGATCGTCACGCGGCCGACGCCGTTGACCGCCTGCACGACGAAGTGCACGTCGCCGGGGTCGATCTCGGGACCGAGCGGGAGGATGCCCGTCCAGAGCGCCGGGTCGTCCGTGTCGCGGGAGAGGTCGAGCGACCGCCACTCGCCCTCGAGGCCCGCGCCGGGCGGGATCGTCCACGTGACCCAGACCTCCTGGATCCCCGCGACCGGGTCTCCCAGGACGCGCGCGTTGAACGTGAGCTCGCCGTCCGCGTACGACGTCTCGACGCCGGTGATCGTGGGCGGCGCGGCGAGCGCAGGCGTGACCGCGACCTGCCCCGGCGGGCACGGCGCCGGGTGGAGCCCGGTCGGCCCGACGCAGTACGAGGTGAGGTTCCCGTTGTAGAAGAGCCGGAGGTCGAGGTCGTCGTAGACCCGCCGCGTCATCGTCGGCGACTCCGAGCGGTGCTGCACCGGCGTGGCGTGCAGGAACGTCGAGCCGCCGCCGAGCGCGCCGAAGTAGTTCACCGTCCACGGCTGCGTCGGGAAGAAGACGTCGGTGAAGAACGGCGCGTGGATCCCGCGCAGCTCGGTCGCCGGCGCCGCGGTGAGCGGCGTCGTCCCACCCTCGTCGACATACGTCCCGCCGGTGAAGCCGACCCCGCGCAGCGCCGTGCCCGGGTCGGGCGAGGTCACGTCGGCGCTGTCGAGCGGGAGGATCGGCTGCGTCGGCCGGACCGCGACCCCGTCCGGGCCCTCGAGCCAGGTCGCGGGGACGTCGAGGCCGGTCAGGGTCTTCTGCTGCTCGGTCAGGGTCGTCGTCCCGCCGAAGTTCTCGACGCTGGCGACCTTGAGGCCGAGGTCCGAGCCGGGCCCGGACTCGACCGCCTCGATCTCCTCGACCAGCGGCTGCGGCGGCTGCTCGACGATGCGGCCGTTGGGCAGGTTCACGCTGATCATCGGCAGCCCGAAGATCGTGGTCTGGAGCAGCGACTTCTCGTCGAGGCCGGTGAGGCCAGGCGTGGTCTGGAGGAAGATCTGCTTCGAGCGCAGGAGCGCGCGGCCGATCGCCACCGGCTCCGGGCCCTCGTCCGCGCGCGTCGTCACGCGCAGCTGCCGCGCGAACTCGGCGTAGATCCGCTCGCTGTGCGCGAGGAAGTCGGTGTCGCCGTACTGGTAGCCCGTCCCCGAGATCAGCGTCGCGCGCTTGCGGGCGAAGGCCTGCGCCCAGTCGAGCGGCTCCGTCCACGTGGTCGCGTGGCCGTTCACGATGTTGTAGCCCGCGTGGCAGCCGGCGCTGAAGACGATCGCGTTCTCGAAGCTGGTCGCGGCGGCGACGAGCTCGGTGGTGAGGACGTTCGTGCGGTAGTCGGCCGCGAGCGCGTCGTTCGCGCTGAAGTGACCCGCGAGGAAGACGATGTCGTTGCGCGCCGGGCCGAGGAGCGCGTTCCGCAGGTCGGTCGCGGTCCAGCTCTTGTCGCGGCTGGGCGCGGCGCCAGGGGGCGTGGTCTCGCCGGGCGAGACGATCTGATCGGTGATCAGCGTCCGGTTGGCGGCGCCGCCGATCCCGGCGCTCAGGTGGCCGTGGATCTCGTCCGCGGAGTCCGTGAGGAAGTCGTAGCCGGTGACGAGCGAGGACGTCGCCGGGACGACGCCGCTCCCCGTGCCCAGGTAGGCGTCGAGCACGCCTGCGATCTCGGACGGCTCCTCGACGAGACGCCCGCTCGACAGGTCCGGCACCGGTAACAGGTTCCCGCGCAGCGAGACGCTGGTGGAGGAGGCGAGGAAGTCGTCGCTCAGGACGTACCCGAGGCGCAGGCTCGCTTGCGAGGCCGTGTCGTCGCGCACCGGCGGCACGTACAGCGTCTCGTTCCCGAGCAGCGCCGGATCCGGGTAACGGTAGAACGGGATCACGTCGTCGTCGCCGACGACCACCAGGTACTCGAGCGACGGGTACTCCGCGCGGTACGCGTCGACGATGCGCTTGATCGCGGAGGAGACGAGGTTCTTCGCGAACGGGCACCCGGAGCGGAGGTCGGCCTGCGCGTTCAGCGAGCGCACGACCGTGCTCGCGTCGACGTCGACGATCGTCCCGCGCACCTCGGGCCTGTCCACGAGCGTGTTCAGCCGCCCCATCAGCGTGCCGGTGGCGAGGCGGCGGCTGTCGAGCAGGACGAGCGTCTTCAGGTCGCCGAGCCCCGCCGGCGCCGTCGGCGTGCTGGCCTGGTCGAGGACGCCCTCGCACAGGTTCCCCTGGCGGCGCACTGAGATCGAGAACTCGTTCTCCGGGTCGAAGGAGCCGTTCTTGCCCTGGACGCGGAGGTAGAAGAACCCGTTGTTGTTCCACGTGTTGACGGCGACGCGCTCGTCGCCGGTCCCGGGCGTGGCGGAGACGGCGAGCAGGCTCGCGGTCTGCGCGGACGAGAACGCCCGCGGGTCGGCGGGGTTCGACGTCGACCACTCCGACGGCGACCACTGCGACGCGCTCCACTCGGACGGCGACCACTGCGACGCGCTCCACTCGGACGGGCTCCACTCCGAGGGTGACCACTGCGACGCGCTCCACTCGGACGGCGACCACTGCGACGCGCTCCACTCGGACGGGCTCCACTCCGAGGGTGACCACTCCGACGGGCTGAAGACGGAGGAGTTGTCCTGGCCCCAGTTCGCCGGGTCCCACGAGGACGGGTCGTACTGCGACGTGTTGAAGACGTCGGTCTGCGTCTCCGCGCCCGCGCGCTGGAGGTCGGTGAGCGCGAGGTTCGGGCCCTGCTCCGGCACGTACTCCTCGCCGCCGACCATGCGCTCGTACGCCTGCTCGATGTCGCCGAACACGACCAGGTCGTAGTCCGCCGGGAGATCGGTGAGCTCGACCTCGACACGGCTCGACGGGAGGATCGGGACCTTGAACCAGCGCGCCTGGCCCATGGAGCGGAGCGCGCCGCTCTCCGTGTCGGTGGGCTCGAGCTCGAGGGCGGTGTGCCACGACGTGTTGTTGCGGTCGGCGACGACGCAGTTCGAGATCTCCGAGGGCTCGCCACCCTCGCGGGTCGCGATCGCGAGCACGAGCGTGCCGATCGGGACGTTGGTCAGCCCCTCCGTTGCGAAGGCTGCGATCCCGTTCGAGTTCGTCTCGTAGTTCTCGCCGGTGCCGAGCAGCGTCTTGTCCCCGATCGGGTCGCACGCGGAGGCGGAGTAGAAGTCCACGTCCATCAGCTGACCGGCCTGCATGACGCCGGTGTCGACGAGCCCGGCCACGCCGAGCTCTCCAGGCGTCGCGTCGACGACGGCGCCGAAGAGGACGGGCGCCGGGGTCGGCGCGTCGAGGACACCCGCGCAGAGCGAGAGCTCGGAGGTGTTCCCGGCGGCGTCGGTCGCCGTCGCGGTGACGAATCCCGCCGCGGCCGGTGAGAGCGGCCGGTCGGTGAACTCCGCGACGCCGGTCTCGCCCGTCGTCACCTGGAACGCCGCGACGTGCGTCTGCCCTTCGCCGTGCTGGCTCGGGTCGCACTGCGGGCTCGTGTAGACGTCGATCGTGTACGTCTGGCTCGGCGCGCTGCCGAGCGCGCCGGAAACGGCGTTCGGCGTGGCGGGGTCG
>SIRU01000006.1 GCA_004366385.1 Actinomycetota bacterium | reverse complement strand
GAGCCGCAGCTCGAGCCGCCCGAGGGTGACCCGGGTCCCGAGCCGCTCGAGGGCGAGGGCTGGTCCGACTGCGTGAGCCCGCACACGTTCCTCGGCCTGGAGCCCGGCGAGCACAAGTTCGAGGTGCGCGCGATCGACTGGGCGCGGAACTGGGACCTGACGCCCGAGGTGTACGAGTGGACGATCCACGCCGGCGTCGACGACGAGGGCGAGAACGAGCATCCGCCGGTCCCGCCGGACACGCGGATCACCTCCGCCCCCGGCGAGGTCCGGGAGCTCCGGAGGGTGGTCACCCACACCGATCCGGGCACCGGCGTCGTGACCACCACCGTCGTGCCCGTGCTCGACCCGGAGACCGGCGCGCCGATCGAGTACCTCTCCACCACGAGCCGCTCGGCCACCCTGCGCTTCACCGGCAGCGACAACGTCACGGCGGGCTACAACCTCGAGTACGAGTGCCGCATCGGCCACCACCCGAACGAGTACGCGCTCGCGCCGGAGAGCCCGGGCGTCGACTGGGGCGCGTGGGGAGACTGCGACTCGCCGAAGAGCTACGCCGACCTCGCCTACGGCGGGCACATCTTCATGGTGAGGTCGATCGACCTCGCCGGGAACGTGGACATCGAGCCGGCGTACCACTCCTGGTGGGTCCACCCGCCGCCGCCCGACACCAAGGCGCCGGACACCGAGATCCTCACCGGCCCGGACGCCACGACGGTGTCCACGACCGCGACCTTCACGTTCACCGGCAGCGACAACCAGACCGCGCCCGAAGACCTCACGTTCGAGTGCCGCCTCAACGGCGCGATGGCGGCGGGCGAGCCGTCGTGGACGCCGTGCCCGTCGCCGTACGACGTGACGCTGACGAGCCCGGCGACTCTGACCGAGCAGATCCTCCAGGTGCGCGCCGTGGACGAGGCGGGGAACGTGGACGACAATGTCCATCTCGGCACCCCCGCGGCCTACACGTGGATGCTCGGGCCGGCGCCCGTCCCGCGGGCGGTGTTCTGCGGCCAGAAGCTCACGACGAGCACGCTCGTGCTGAACAGCCTCGGCGACTGCACCGGCCACGGCCTGATCGTCGGCGCCGACAACATCACCATCGACCTGAACGGCAAGACGATCGACGGCAAGTCGATAGGCGCCGGGATCCTGAACAACGGCTACGACAACGTCACGATCAGGAACGGCACGCTGACCGACTTCGACTACGGCGTGGCGCTCAACTTCGGGACGAAGAACACCATCGTCGACGGCGTCACGGCGCACCTGAACCAGGACGCGGGCATCGGGCTCGGCCAGCCGACGGCGCCGGAGGACGCGACGCAGGCTCCGAGCAACCCGCCGCCGGGCGTGCAGTCGCAGGTGACGGACAACATCGTCCGCTCGAGCACGCTCGTCTCGAACGCGCGCGGCGTCTGGATGCTGAACGGCGCGAGCCGGAACGTCGTGCGCGACAGCCTCATCGGCGCGACGAGCGGCGAGGCCGTGTTCATCGAGCGCTCCGGCCAGAACCGCATCCTCGGCAACGACATCGAGGTCGCCAGCAAGGCCGGCGCGCTGCTCGAGGGCGCGACGGACAACGTCATCCGCGGCAACGTGATCGAGGACGTCGGCAACGGCGTCGTCATCCGCGCGACCACGAGCGCCCCGACCGGCATCGAGTCGAGCGGGAACACGGTCGAGGGCAACACGATCACGGACAGCGCCGGCCCGGCATTCGACATCGAGAAGTCGAACGACAACACGATCGTCGACAACGTCGCCACCGTCGTCTCCTCGTACGCGATCGACCTCTTCCAGGCCGACGACAACCTGATCAAGGGCAACGACGTCAGCGGGAACAAGGGCGGCATCTCGCTCAAGGGGTCGAGCGGGAACGTGATCCAGGGCAACGACGCGGGCGAGTCCGACTCGACCGGCATCACGCTCGAGTCGCAGTCCTTCAGCAACGTCGTGCGCGGGAACCACTCGAGCGACAACGGCGGCACCGGCATCTACATCGGCGACGAGACGCCGGCCGGCCAGGGCACGCTCGTCGAGGGCAACACGACCAACTCGAACACGACGATGGGCATCCAGGCGTCGAAGCCGAGCCACATCTTCAGGGCCAACGTGGCCTTCGACAACGACAGCTGGGGCATCTGGGTCGGCGACCCGTCCAACGGCCGCGCCAACATCGACGGCGGCGGCAACGTGGCCCAGGGCAACAAGGGCCCGCTCGGCACCGACCTGAAGCCGCAGCAGTGCTACAACGTCAACTGCCTCGCAGGCCCGGGCGGCGGCGACCAGATCGCGCCCGAGACCTCGATCCTCGAGGGCCCGAACGACCCGGACCCGGATGACGTCGCCAAGCTCCGCTTCGCGGGCGCCGACAACGCGAGCCCGGTCACGTTCGAGTGCTCGTTCCAGAACAGCGAGTTCGCCCCCTGCACGAACCCGGCCGTCTACGGCGGGCTCAGCAACGGTGAGTACACGTTCGCGGTGCGCGCGGTGGACTTCTCCGGGAACAAGGACCCGACGCCCGCCGAGTGGTCGTGGACGGTCGAGCTCGGAGACTTCCAGGTCACGATCGACGCGGCGCCCGACCCGGTCACCGTCCAGACCTCCGCGACGTTCGAGTTCTCGTCCGCGCGCGGCACCGCGCCGATCACGTACGAGTGCGCGCTCGTGGCAGGCACCGGGGCGCCCGACAGCTACGGCACGCCGGCGGCGTGCGCCCCGCCGGCGAACAGCTCGTCGGTCCGGTCGCCGGTCCGCTTCACCGGCCTCGACCCCGGCACGTACACGTTCTGGGTCCGCGCGACCGACGCGCAGCAGCGTGAGGTCGAGGCGTTCTCCACGTGGACGATCGGCGCGCCGCCGGTCGCAACCGAGGTCTTCTGCGGCCAGATCCTCACGCAGTCGACGCGCCTGACGAACGACCTCATCGACTGCGGCGGCTACGCGCTCGTCGTCGGCGCCCCGAACATCACCATCGACCTCGACGGCCACACGCTCGACGGCATGGGCCTCGACGCCGGGATCCTCAACAACGGCCACGACAACGTCACGATCACGAACGGCTACATCCTCCAGTTCCTGTACGGCGTGCAGCTGAACCCGGGGACGGCCGGAAACATCGTCTCCGACCTCCGCATCGAGCAGAACGAGGAGGCCGGCATCGCCCTCGCGGACGCGGACCAGGGCGGCCAGGGCAACACGCTCCGGAACAACACGATCATCGGGAACGAGCTCGGCATCGCCCTGTACACGGGCACGCAGCACACGCTCGTGAAGGGCAACTCGCTCGCCGCGAACGGCGGCGAGGGCGCCGTCTACCTCGAGTTCGCGCGGCAGAACCGGATCGAGGGCAACACGATCGCCGGCAGCGGCGGCGCTGGCGTGGCCATCGTCGGCGGTGGCGACAACGTCATCCTCGAGAACACGATCAAGGACAGCAGCGCGTCCGGGATCGTCGCCGGCAACGACCTCCTCGGCTCGAACGGCAACTCGATCCAGCGCAACACCATCCGCGGCGGCCAGGGCGGCGTGCTCATGAGCGGCAACGGCAACGCGATCCTGAACAACACGATCGCCGGCGCCACCGGCCCGGGCATCGCACTCGAGCTCGCCAACGACAACGACGTCATCGGCAACGAGCTCGCGGGCAACGGCAGCGGCATCGTCCTGTCCGAGGCCAACGACAACACGATCAGCCGGAACAACGCGAGCGGCACCGGCGGCACCGGCATCTCCGTCGCCGAGATCTCGCTCGACAACCGCATCGTGGACAACGTCGCGAGCGGGAACGGCGGCGCCGGCATCGAGGTGACCGAGACCTCGATCGTCAACCGCGGCAACGAGGTCGCGCGGAACACCGCGGACGCGAACGGCGGCGACGGCATCTACGTCGAGGGCCCGGGTCACGACGTCAGCGGCAACGTCGCGCAGATGAACGGCGGCTGGGGCATCTACGCCGTCGGCGCGCACGACGGCGGCGGCAACTTCGCGGCCGGGAACATGGAGCCCGACCAGTGCTTCGGCGTCGTCTGCGAGCTCCTCGAGATCCCCGGCGCGCCCGAGACGTGGGTCGTCTCCGGCCCGGCCGACGCCGACACCGGCACGCCCGGCATCCAGTCGAACAGCCGGAACGCGAGCTTCACGTACCTCGGCTCGGACGGCGACAACCCGATCGCCGGGAACCTCGTCTTCGAGTGCCGCCTCGACTCCACGAACCCCGGCGCGTGGGAGGACTGCGAGTACCCGGCCGAGTACCTGAACCTGAGCCCGGGCCCGCACGTGTTCGAGGTGCGCGCGATCACCAGGCTCGGCACCGGCCTCGCCGACCCGACGCCTGCGCGCTACGAGTGGAGGTACGTGCCGCTGCCGGCCGGTGTCGCGCCCACGGTCACGATCAACCACGCGCCGCTGGACATGGATCCGGACAACGCCGGCGTCCAGACCTGGCTCCTCGACGCGATCTTCACGTTCGAGGCGAACGAGCCCGACGTCGTCTTCCAGTGCCGCGTCGACGCGTCCGGCTGGCAGCCGTGCGGCTTCGAGGGCGCGACCTTCATGCACCAGGGCGCGTTCGAGTGGCAGCTGCTCGAGACCCAGGCCGGCCCGCACACGTTCGAGGTCCGAGCGATCGACTTCGAGGGCAACGTCGGCGAGCCGACGACCTTCACCTGGACGCTCCTCGGCGTCGTCGTCACCTTCACCGACGGGCCCGGCTTCACGCCGGCGACCGGCGGCCCGGAGGGCGTGCCCGCGACCGGCGGCCCGACCTCCGCGCCGAATGCGGTGATCGAGTTCACGGCGAACGTCGAGGGCGCCGAGTTCTGGTGTCGCTTCGACAGCCTCGACCCGGGCGACTTCTTCCCGTGCGCGTCGCCGTTCCGCGCAGGCCTCGGCGTCGGGCTCCCGGCGAACGATCCGTTCGCCTACGCGCTCGCGCCGGGCGACCACGTCCTCGAGGTGTTCGCGGAGGTCGAGGGCTTCGCCTCCGCGGCCGAGCTCGAGCCCGCCGTGTACGAGTGGGAGATCGTCGACCCGGCGGACACGCTGCCGCCGGAGACGTTCATCGAGAGCACGCCGATCGTGGCGGACCTGAGCGCGACGACCTTCGAGTTCAGCGGCGCCGACGACCTGACGCCCGAGTTCCTGCTCCGGTTCGAGTGCCAGCTCACGTTCGGCACCCAGCCGCCGAACCAGAACCTCTGGCTCCCGTGCTTCAGCCCGTTCAACCTCCTCGACGCGTACACGTACGCCGACCCGCTCATGGGCCTCGTCGAGAAGACGTTCTGGGTGCGCGCGGTCGACATGGCGGAGCTCGAGTTCCCGCCGCCCACGCAGCCCGACTTCGAGGGCAACCCGGATCCGACGCCGGCCTCGTTCACCTGGACGCCGATCGCGGACGCGACGCCGCCGACCGTGTCGATCTCCGGCGGGCCCGCTGACGGCGCCACCGTCGCCGAGGCCGATCCGTACACGTTCTTCGGCTCAGACAACGCGACCCCGATGGGCCGGCTCGTGTACCGGTGCACGGTCATCTCCGAGCAGCAGAGCGTGGCCGACGTCCAGTGGGGCTCGGTGCCGACGTGCACGTCGCCGCACAGCGTCAACGGCCTCGACCCGGGCACGTACACGGTCGCCGTGCGGGCGTTCGACCTCATGGGCAACGGCAGCATCCCGGCGACCCGCGCGCTCACCGTGGCGGCCCCGCCGGTCACGACGATCCTCAGCGGCCCCGCCGGCAAGATCGACCCGGCTACGGGCGTCGCCGCGCTGCCGTACAGCTCGAGCGAGAGCGCGATCTTCACCTTCCGCGCCGACCAGCCCGGCTCGACGTTCGAGTGCTCGTTCGAGGGCGGCGACTTCGCGCCGTGCAACACGCCCGCCGACCCGGCCGAGACGGATCCCGTCGTCTTCACCTTCGCCGCCTGGGTGGTCACGAGCGGCGACAACGAGGTCGAGATCCGCGCGATCAACCCGCAGGGCATCGTCGGCGAGGAGGCGGTGTACGAGTGGCGCGTCGAGCTCGGGCCCGACACGACCCGCCCGACGACGCGCATCCTCACCGGCCCGCAGAACGGGACGCTGAGCACCACGGCGACGTTCACGTTCACCGGCTCGGACAACCGCACGCCGGCGTCGGGCCTGCGCTACGAGTGCGCGCTCGACTCGACCACCTCGTGGAGCTCCTGCGTCTCACCGCAGCAGTTCGGCGACCTCGCGCGCGGGACGCACACGCTCCGCGTGCGGGCGATCGACGCGGCGAACCTGGCCGACAACACGCCGAACACGTGCACGGTGCCGGAGACCGGCCCGTTCAGCCCCGGCACGAGCTGGTGCGACGTGTACACGTGGTTCGTCGCCCCCCCGCCGACGACGACGATCCTGAGCGGGCCCGGCGTCGAGGTGGAGGAGTCCACGAGCCGGACCGCGACCTTCACCTTCACGAGCGACGTCCCCGGCGTCACCTTCCACTGCTGGCTCGACGGCCGCTTCAACCCCGGCACCACGACGACGCCGGCGCCGTGCACCTCGGGCGTCACGTACGAGAACCTCGGCCTCGGGCCGCACCTGTTCGCGGTGCGGGCGGTCGATCCGTTCAACAACATCGGCGCCTGGGAGGACGTCGAGTTCACCGTCCTGCCGCCCGCCGCGGTGATCACCTCCGGCCCCGGCGACACGACCGACACCACGGTCACGTTCGAGTTCTCGACCCAGCCGCTCGATCCGGGCGCGACCTACTACTGCTCGCTGGACGGAAAGCCGTTCGGCCTCTGCACGTCGCCGAAGACGTACACGAACCTCTGGCCCGGCGCACACACCTTCCGGGTGCAGACCCACTACACCGGCGTCGACTGGACCGGGGCGCCGCTCGAGTTCGAGCCGGTGCCGGCGACGCACACCTGGACGGTCCAGGACTTCACGCCGCCCGAGACGTACATCGCCTTCGGCCCGGCGGCGACCACGTTCTCGACCTCCGCGTACCTCGGCGTCAGCTCCGACGACCCGCTGGCGGTCGTCACCTGCACGCTGAACGGCGTGCAGGAGGGCTGCGAGCAGGGCATCGTCACCGCGCTCACCGACCTCGTGCCCGGCACGACGTACACCTTCACGGCGCAGGCGACCGACGCGTCCGGCAACGTCGACGAGACGCCCGCCGTGCGCACGTGGACGGTCTCCCCGCCCGGGGCGAACAACACGCCCGTCGGCGCCAACGTCACCGTGACGCTGCCGCAGCCGGGAGCCACCGGCAACGCCACCGTCACCTTCTTCGGGGTCGAGGCCGCCGGCTTCACGTCCGTCGAGCAGCTCGGCGGCGCCCCGCCGCTGCCCGAGGGCTACGGCGGCGGCGTCGTCTACGACATCTCGACGACGGCCGTCTTCTCCGAGCCCGTCACCGTCTGTCTGACGTACGACCCGGAGAACTACTCGACGCAGCGCGTCCGCCTGCTCCACTTCGACGGCGAGCTCTGGATCGACGTCACGAGCCTGAACAACCCGTTCGGCGCGACCGCGAAGATCTGCGGCCTCGCCGAGAGCCTCTCGCCGTTCGCGATCGCGGAGGCCTCGGCCGGGATGGCGCCCGAGACGTACATCCTGAGCGGCCCGACCGGCGACCTGAACGCGGAAGGCATCCCGACCACGACGAGCGGATCGGCGACCTTCACCTTCTGGTCGGACGACCCGCTGGCCGTGACGCTGTGCTCGGTCGACGGCGCTCCCTGGTTCTACTGCGAGTCGCCGTACACGGTCGGCCCGCTCGGCGAGGGCGAGCACGAGTTCATGGTGCAGGCGATGAACATCCTCGGCTGGCCCGACCTGACGCCCGCGCTCTACGAGTGGGAGATCATCGGGCCGGACGTCACGCCGCCCTCGACCGTCATCACGAGGGGCCCGACCGGCACGACGCCCAACTTCATCTCGACCTTCGAGTTCTCCGGCACGGACGACTTCACGCCCGCGCTCGAGCTCGACTTCCTGTGCACGCTCAACGGCGAGAACCTCGGCAACTGCGAGTCGCCGGAGCAGATCGAGGTCACGGCGCCGGGCGAGTACACGCTCCTCGTGCAGGCGATCGACGAGGCCGGGAACGTCGACCCGGTCGGCGCGACGCGCACGTGGACGGTCCTCGACCTGTCCGCGCCCGACACCGAGATCCTGAGCGGCCCCGAGCAGGAGACGACCGAGACGTCGGCCACGTTCGAGTTCGAGGGCTTCGAGCTCCTCGACGGCTCGCCGGTGAACCAGTTCGAGTGCATGCTCGACGAGGGCGAGTTCGTGCCCTGCACGTCGCCGCACGTCATCGAGGGCCCGCTCGCGGCCGGCCTGCACGTCTTCCACGTGCGCGCGGTCGACCCGGACGGCAACCGCGACATCTCGCCGGCCTACTGGGAGTGGACGATCGTGACGCCGCCCGACACGACGCCGCCCGACACGTTCATCGTCTCCGGCCCGGACCCGGCGAACTCCGGCCCCGACGCGATCTTCGCGTTCGCCAGCAACGAGCCCGCCGAGTTCGAGTGCGTCATGGGCACGCTGACGGCCGAGAACCCGAACGTGCCCGCGTCCGCGCCGGCGACCGGCTGGACCGAGTGCGGCGCCGTGCACATCCTCGAGGGCCTCAGCTCGGGCACGCGCTGGCTCTTCGTCCGCGCGATCGACTTCGCGGAGCCGACGCCGAACGTCGACTGGCAGACGCCGGCAGGCCCGTACGTGTGGACGACGCTGGGCGAGCCCGACACGGAGATCCTCACCGGCCCGCCGCTCGTGTCCGGCGCGGGCACGGCGATCTTCGAGTTCGAGAGCAACCAGGTCGGCGCGACCTTCCAGTGCTCGGTCGACGACTCGCTCTTCGTGCCCTGCACGTCGCCCCACAACGCCGGCTACTTCCTGCCCGGCGTGGACGGCGAGCCGCTGGAGCACACGTTCCAGGTGCGCGCCGTCAACCAGCACACGACGCTCGAGGGCGCGCAGGTGGTGGACCTCTCCCCCGCCGTGTACGAGTGGGCGGTGCAGGACGTCGACGCGCCCAACACGGTGTTCCTCGGCGTGACCGAGATCGGCCCGCCGCAGTTCATCGAGCCCGGCCTCCGCTTCCACTTCCGCGGCGACGACGACCTCGGCTCGTCCTACAACCTGACCTTCGAGTGCATGCTCGACAACACCGAGGTCGCAGGCGACGAGACGTGGGAGGAGTGCGGCGAGCCGCTCACGTGGATCGACGGGACGACCGTGCTCGACGACGCGTTCGCCCACGACATCGCGTTCGCCGACCTCGCGGCCGGCCCGTACCGCTTCTCCGTCCGCGCGCTCGACGTGGTCGAGAACGCCGACCCGACGCCGGCACCGGCGGACGGCTACGCGTTCGTCGTCGAGGCCGAGCCCGACACCTTCATCGACGGCGTCTTCGACGGCACCACGCCCGTCTTCGACCTGACCGCCGAGCTCCTGACCGAAGAGCAGTCGATCACGTTCGAGTTCTCGTCCGACACGCCCGGGACGACGTTCCTCTGCCGGCTCAGCACCGTGTCGATGGCGCCTCCGCAGTACACGCCGTGCACGTCGCCGGTGGAGTACACGGGCGTCGCCTACGGGACGCACGTGTTCAGCGTCCTCGCGGTCGGCCAGTACGGCACGCCCGATCCGGAGGCGGCGGTCTTCGAGTGGCAGAGCGGCTATCTGACCGCGCCGGACGTCGCGATCACGAGCGCGCCCGCCAACCCGACGGTCGAGCCGACGGCGACGTTCGAGTTCGAGTCGAGCGACCCGCTGGCGTTCTTCCAGTGCCAGCTCGACACCGGCCCGATCCTGCCGTGCGCGTCGCCGTTCACCTACCCGAACCCGGATCAGCCTGTCCTGCTCGCGGGCGACCAGAACCCTCACACGTTCACCGTGACCGCGTGGAAGCCGCACCTGCTCGCGGCCGAGCTCCAGGCGACGCACGAGTGGGTGATCACGGACGATGCGCCGCCGAACACGATCATCACGCAGGCCCCGTCGGCGCTGATCCCGTCCGGGTCCGACGTCACGTTCGCGTTCACCGGCACCGACAACGGGACGCTGCCGGAGCAGCTCGGCTTCGAGTGCTCCCTCGACGGCGCTCCGTTCGCGGAGTGCTCGTCCCCGCTGACGCTCACAGGGCTGCCCGGCGGGACGAGGACGTTCGAGGTCCGCGCCATCGACGCCGTGCCGCTCACGGACCCGACGCCGGCGTCGTACACGTGGCAGGTCGTCGCCCCGCCGAGCACGGTCATCACCGGCGGGCCGCCGCTCGTGGCCGGCGTGACCGAGAGCCCCGACGCGACGTTCACCTTCTTCGACCAGCCCGGCTCGACGTACGAGTGCCGCCTCGACCCGGCCGACCCGCAGGTGCTGACCGGCGGCTGGACGGCGTGCAACTCCGGCACGGTGACGTACACCGGCTTGACCAACGGCGAGCACCTCTTCCAGGTCCGCGCCACGACGCTCCTCGGCGTCGTCGAGAACCCGCCCGCGTCGTTCACGTGGACGATCGACGCGCCCGACGCGATCCCGCCCGACACGTCGATCGACGTCGGGCTCGCCGGGCCGACGACGAGCACGACGGCTTCGATCTTCTTCAGCGGCAGCGACAACCTGACGCCGGCGGCGCTGATCACCTTCCAGTGCCGCCTCGACGGAGTCGGAGAGTTCACGGCCTGCACGTCGCCGCTCGGCCTCACCGGGCTCGAGCCGGGCGAGCACACGCTCGAGGTGCGCGCGATCGACGCGGACGGCAACGTCGACCCGACGCCCGCGAGCCACACCTGGACGGTCGTCGCGGCCGAGGACGACAACACCTCGGTCGGCACCGGCGTGACCGTCGATCTCGGCGGCGGCGCCTCCGCCACGTTCCAGAACGTGACCGGCGCCGGGCTCACGTCGCTCTCGATCATGAGCGGCTCGACGACGCTGCCCGACGGCTACACGGGTGCAAGCGCGATCTTCTTCGACATCTCGACGACCGCCTCGTACTCGGGCACGATCGAGATCTGCCTGCCGACCGGCGGCCTCGACGAGCCGCACCTGCTCCACTTCGAGGGCGGGGCGTGGGTCGACGTCGCCACCTCGATCAAGGTGGTCAGCGGGATCACCGTGGTCTGCGGCTCGGTCTCCAGCCTGTCGCCGTTCGGCGTCGCCGAGGCGCCCGGTCTCTCGCCCGACACGGAGATCGGCCTCTACCCGGACGACCCGTCGCTCGAGACCGCGTACGGCGGTGCACTCACCGACTTCGCGTTCACCTCGGATCAGCAGACCGTGACCTTCCAGTGCTCGCTCGACAACGCGCCCTGGAACTCGTGCGCGGCGCAGTACCGGTTCTTCGCGCTCCTCGGCACGCACACGCTGCGCGTCCGCGCGCTCAACGCCGCCGGCTACTACGACCTCACCCCGGCCACGCACACCTGGACGGTGCTCGCGCGGCCGGTCGCGACGATCGACTCGACCCTGGTGGATCAGGACCCGAGCACGCCCGACAGCATCGAGACCGAGAGCAGGACGGCGACCTTCGAGCTCTCCAGCGACCAGCCGAACAGCACGTTCGAGTGCCTCCTCGACCACGACGAAACGACCACCGTCTGGCAGCCCTGCGAGTCGCCGGTGACGTACACGAACCTGCCGCTCGGCGAGCAGACGCTGTACGTGAAGGCGATCAACGCAGCCGGGCACGAGAGCCTCTTCCCGGCCGAGTTCGAGTGGGAGGTCGCCGACCTGACGGCGCCGGTGACGACGATCGTCTCCGGGCCGGCCGACCCGACCTCGTCGAAGAGCGCCACCTTCGTCTTCGAGTCGAACGAGCCCGCGACGTTCTTCTGCGCGCTCGGCACCGCGGCGACGCAGCCGTGCACCTCCGGCTTCACGTTCACGAATCTCAGCGCCGGGACCCGCACCTTCACGGTGTACGCCGTCGATACGTGGGGGAACGTCGAGCTCGAGCCGAAGACGTACACGTGGACGATCGACCTGAGCGCGCCGGTGATCGACCTCGCGGCGATCACGGTCGGCGACACCGCGACGTTCACCTTCTCCGCGAGCGACAACCTCGACGAGGGCCCGTTCGCGTTCCAGTGCTCGCTCGACGGCGGCGAGTTCGTGCCGTGCTCCAGCGGAGTCGAGTACGTCGACCTCGATCCGGGCACGCGCACGTTCGAGGTCCGCACGGCCGACTCGGTCGGCAACGTCGGCACCGCGAGCCACACGTGGGAGTCGCCGGACGTCACGCCGCCCGACACCGGGCTGGCGGTCTTCTCCGGCTCCGTGATCTTCCACTTCTCGGGCAGCGACAACTTCACCGCGGCCGAGGAGCTCACGTTCGAGTGCTCGCTCGACGGCAGCGACTGGGTGCCCTGCGTGAGCCCGGTCGTGTACGAGAACGACGCCGTCGGCGTCGGCCAGCACACCTTCCTCGTGCGCGCCGTGGACGCAGCGGGCAACGTCGACCCGACGCCCGAGAGCCACACCTGGACGGTGCTCGACACGAAGGCGCCCGACACGACGATCACGAGCGGGCCCGACTCGCCGACTCCCGGCACGGCCGCGAGCTTCGCGTTCGGCGGCTCCGACGACACGTCGGCCGCAGGCGACCTGACGTTCGAGTGCTCGCTCGACGGCGCCGACTTCGCAGCCTGCACGTCGCCGGCCGGGTACAGCGGCCTCGCCGCCGGCTCGCACACCCTCCGGGTGCGCGCGACGGACGAGGCGGGGAACACCGACCCGACGCCCGCGACCTACACGTGGGAGATCCTCGACACGACGGCGCCGAGCACGCTCGTCACCGACGGCCCGCCGGCCGCCACCGGCGACACGTCCGCGACCTTCGAGTTCACCGCGACCGACGACGTCACGACCGCCGGCGGCTTCACCTTCGAGTGCTCGCTCGACGGCGCCGAGTTCGCGGCCTGCACCTCGCCCGCGACGTACTCCGGCCTCTCCGTCGGCGACCACACCTTCCAGGTGCGCGCGACCGACGCCGCCGGCAACACCGACGCGACGCCCGCGACCCGGACATGGGAGGTCCTCGACACGACCGGGCCGGTGACGACAATCACGGCGCAGCCCGACGCCCAGACCGGCGACACGTCCGCGAGCTTCTCGTTCACCGGCAGCGACGACGTCACGCCCGCGACCGGCCTGACCTACGAGTGCTCGCTCGACGGCGCCGAGTTCGCAGCCTGCACGTCGCCGGCCGCGTACTCCGGCCTCGCCGTCGGCGACCACACCTGCCGGGTGCGCGCGACCGACGCAGCCGGCAACACCGGCGCGGCCGCGAGCGCCACGTGGGAGGTCCTCGACACGACGGCGCCGGTGACGGAGATCACGGGCTCGCCGGCCGCGGCCACAGGCGCGACCTCAGCGACCTTCGAGTTCACGGCGACGGACGATGTCACGACCTCGGGCTTCACCTTCGAGTGCTCGCTCGACGGCGCCCCGTTCGTGGCCTGCACCTCGCCCGCGACGTACTCGGGCCTCGCCGTCGGCGACCACACCTTCCAGGTGCGCGCAACCGACGCAGCCGGGAACACGGGCGCGGCCGCGAGCGCCACGTGGGAGGTCCTCGACACGATCGCGCCCGTGACGACCATCGACGGCGGGCCCGACGCCTCGACCGACGACACGTCGGCCACGTTCACCTTCTCGGCGACGGACGACGTCTCCGGCGCCGCGGCCATCACCTTCGAGTGCTCGATCGACGGCGCGCCGTTCGCCGCCTGCGAGTCGCCCGAGACCGTCAGCGGCCTCTTCCCCGGCTCGCACACGTTCCGGGTGCGCGCGACGGACGCGGCCGGCAACACGGGCGCCGCGGCGAGCTCCACGTGGACGGTCAACGACACGACACCGCCCGACACGACGATCACGAACGGCCCGCCGGCCTCGTCGGGCAGCACGACCGCGTCGTTCTCCTTCACGGCCAACGACGACGTCACGATCGCGGGCTTCGGCTTCCAGTGCTCGCTCGACGGCGCAGCGTTCACCGGCTGCTCGTCGCCGGCGACGTACACCGGCCTCACCATCGCGACGCACACGTTCCAGGTGCGCGCGATCGACGGCGCCGGCAACGTCGACCCGACCCCGGCGACCTACATGTGGCAGGTCACCGACGTCACGCCGCCGGACACCGGGATCACCGCGAAGCCCGATCCGTCCACGACCAGCACGAGCGCGACCTTCGCGTTCGCCGGCACCGACAACCACACGCCGGCCGTCAGCCTCACGTTCGAGTGCTCGCTCGACGGCGCCGACTTCGCCGCCTGTACGTCGCCGGCGACGTACAGCGTCGCCGTCGGCGCGCACACCTTCCGCGTGCGCGCGGTCGACGCGGCCGGCAACCACGACCTGAGCCCGGCGAACCACGCGTGGACGGTGCTCGACTCGACGGCACCCGAGACGACGATCGACTCGGGCCCGCCGGCGTCGACCGACAGCGGCAACGCGACCTTCACGTTCTCCGGCACGGACGACGTGACGGCGAGCCCGACCTTCCGCTGCCAGCTCGACGACGGCCCGCTCGGCGCGTGCACGTCGCCCAAGAGCTACACGGGCCTCGCACCCGGCACGCACACCTTCTCGGTGCAGGCCGTCGACGCCGCCGGCAACGTGGATCCGTCCCCGGCCACGTACACATGGACGGTGAGGGACGTCACCGCACCGGAGACGTCCATCACCGGCCAGCCGGCGGCGCTCACGACGAACACGTCCGCGGCGTTCGCCTTCACCGGCACGGACGACGGGACAGTCTCAAGCCTGCTCTCGTTCGAGTGCTCGCTCGACGGCGCCGACTTCGCCGCCTGCACCTCGCCGGCGACGTACTCCGGCCTCGCCGTCGGCTCGCACACCTTCCAGGTGCGCGCGACCGACGCCGCCGAGAACACCGATGCGACGCCCGCGACCTGGACGTGGACGGTGCAGGAGCTCACCGACACGACGCCGCCCGAGACGACGATCACCGGGCAGCCGCCCGCGACGACGATCGACACGAGCGCGTCGTTCTCCTTCTCCGCCAGCGACGACGTCCCGGGCACGCTCACCTTCCAGTGCCAGCTCGACACCGGCGCCTGGAGCGGCTGTGCGTCCCCGGCGTCGTACTCCGGCCTCGCCGTCGGCTCGCACACGTTCCGCGTCCGCGCGACCGACGCCGCCGGCAACGTCGACCCGACCCCGGCGACGTACGGGTGGACGGTGCAGAGCCCGGTCAACTGCGGCACCGAGCAGACGCTGACCGCGGCCGCGGACGCCTGGATCGACCAGAGCTCGTCGACCAGCAACAAGGGCTCCGACTCGATCCTGAAGGTCATGTCGAAGAGCGGCAACGGGAACCTCCGCGCGGTCGTCCGCTTCAACCTGCCGACCATGCCGCAGGGCTGCTCGGTCGAGTACGCGTCCCTCCGCATCTTCGCGAAGTCGGGCGCGGCGAACCGGACGCTGCAGGCGATCCAGCTCGGCGCCGCCTGGACGGAGAGCGGCGTCACCTGGGCGAACCAGCCCGCGACGACCGGCGGCGCCGCGGTCACGACCTCCGGCACCGGCTACCGCGACTGGAACGTCGCCAGCCTCGTGCAGGAGCAGTACCTCGGCGGCAATAACGGCTTCCTCATCCGTGACGCCACGGAGAACCAGGACGCGGAGCAGCAGTTCCACGCCCGCGAGGAGAGCACGAACCGGCCGCTGCTCGTGCTGAAGCTCTGGAGCGGCGCGGCGCCGCCGCCCTCGAGCTCCGGCGACTCGACGCCGCCCGACACGACGATAACGGGCTCGCCGCTCGCCGCCTCGTCGAGCACGTCCGCCACGTTCACGTTCACCGGCGTCGACAACGTCACCGCTCCCGCAGCGCTCACCTTCGAGTGCCAGCTCAACGGCGGCGCCTGGAGCGCGTGCACGTCGCCGACGTCGTACTCCGGCCTCGCCCAGGGCTCGCACATCTTCAACGTCCGCGCGAAGGACCAGGCGGGCAACGTCGACCCGCAGCCCGCCCAGTACACCTGGACGGTCGACACGACCGCGCCGGAGACGGTCATCACGAACGGCCCGGGCACGACCACCACGAGCACGAGCGCGTCCTTCAGCTTCACCTCGTCCGAGGCCGGCTCGACCTTCCAGTGCGCGCTCGACGGCGGCTCCTTCACCGCCTGCACGTCGCCGGCGAGCTACAGCAACCTCGCGGTCGGCACGCACACCTTCCAGGTGCGCGCGACCGACCCGGCCGGCAACACCGACGCGACGCCCGCGACCTACACGTGGACGATCCAGTCGGGCGGCGGCGGCGGCGGCGCGAACTGCGGCACCGCTCAGACGGTCACGGCGGTCGCGGACTCCTGGATCAGCCAGGGCAGCCCGAGCTCGAACAACGGCTCCGACGGGATCCTCAAGGTCATGTCCAAGAGCGGAAGCAACGCGATGCGCGCGCTCGTCAGGTTCAACCTGCCGGCGATCCCGTCGGGCTGCGTCCTCGACACCGCCACGCTGCGCCTGTTCGCCGCGTCGGCCTCGTCCGGGACGCGCACGCTCCAGGCCTTCCGCGCCAACGCCGTATGGAACGAGTCGACCGTCACCTGGTCGAACCAGCCCGCGACCATCGGGTCGGCGGTCACGACGACCTCGGGCGCAGGCTACAGGCAGTGGGGCGTCACGACCATCGTCTCGAGCATGTACTCGAGCGGCTCGAACAACGGCTTCCTGATCCGCGACGCGACCGAGAACCAGGACGCGGAGCAGCAGTTCCACGCCCGCGAGAAGGGCGAGAGCCCGCCGCAGCTGGTGCTCACCTTCAGGCCGTCGTAGCGGCCCCTATAGAAAACTGTGTCCCGGGCTCGTCCCGGGCCCAGGACGAGAGCGGCTCCGCCCCCGATCCCGGAGCCGCTCCTCGTACGGACCGGGCCCTCCTCCTGGACCGGGATCCTGAGCCGGCTCTCACGCTTCCACCATTCGGGGGATTCCGGGCGAGCCGGTGTCGTGTGCGCACGCACGCGCAAACCCTCTCCGCCAGGACATCTCCATCGCAGGGTGAGAAACCTCTCGAACACAAGATGAAGGTCTCTTCATCTTTCTCTTATGGCCGTTTGACGCCCCTGGGAGAGAGTGGTCGTGGGGAAAGTCGATCGGGGAGGACGGAATCTTGGGGCGGAAGGGCAAGGGGTTGGGGTTCTTCGAGCAGATGCTCGCGCGTGACGGAGACGGCCGCGCGGCATCTGCTCGCACCAGCGGCGCGACGGCAGAGCCGGCTCGGCGGCGGCGCCTCGTCCTCGCGGCCCTGACGGCGACCGTCGCACTCGGCGGCGTCTTCGGGCTCACGGGGGCGATGGCGCTCCCGAGCGATCCGCCGTTCATCGTGAACTCGACGCTCGACCGCGTCGACGGCTCGATCGACGGCAACTGCGTCGGGGCCGGCCTCCAGACCGCCGCGAACAAGTGCACCCTGCGCGCCGCGATCCAGGAGGCGAACTCGAGGCCGGGCGCGGACACGATCCTCGTGCTCCCCGGCACCTACATGATCACGATCGCGCCGATCAACGAGAACGCGGCGAACGTCGGCGACTTCGAGATCCTCGACCCGGTCACCATCGAGAAGGCGCCCGGATACCTCGGCGACGTGATCATCGACGCGGGCGTGCCGCTCCCCGGAGCGCCGCCCGAGCAGAACGGCCTCGACCGGATCTTCGAGATCCACCCGATGGCCGGCGACGTCACGCTCAAGAACCTCACCCTCCAGAACGGGTACGCGGAGGAAGGCGGCGCAATCCAGAACTGGTCGCTGGGCAAGCTCACGCTCGATGGCGTCACCGTGCAGGACAGCTGGGGCGTCGAGCAGGGCGGCGGGCTCAACGTCGCCGACCTGCACGACTACGACTGGGTCGCCGAGCCCGAGAACCTGAACCTTCTCCCCTACCCCCGCGTCGACATCAAGCGCTCGACGTTCACGGGCAACGGCTCGGGCGGCGGAGGCGCGGCGATCAACAACACCTCGGGCGGGATCGTCACGATCTCGGACGGCAGCGTCATAACGCTGAACCCGGGGCCGATCAAGCCGGACCCGCTGGAGCCGGAGAGCTTCGTCCTCGTCGACCCGGCGGACCTCCCGATCGCCGCCAGCGCGATCGCGAACCAGGCGCGCTTCGGCGCACACGGCACGCTCCGCATCAAGGACTCGGAGGTCTCCCTCAACGCGGCCGAGAGCTCGGGCGCCGGCATCATCAGCGAGGGCGACAGCATCCTCGTGATCGAGCGGTCGCTGATCACCGGGAACAGGACGGAGGCGAGCGGCGGCGGCGTGTACGCCGACGGTGGCAAGGTCACGATCTCGGAGACGACCGTTACGAAGAACATCGCGGCGAACGGCGGCGGCCTGTACAGCGGCGGCAGCGAGTCGGAGTACGGACTGCGGCCGCGGTTCGAGGTGCGCGACTCGGTGGTCTCGCAGAACAAGGCCGAGAACGGCGGCGGCCTGCTGAGCGACGGCGAAGGGCACATGTTCGTGACCGACTCGGTGTTCGAGAAGAACCACGCCGAGGACGAGGGCGCGGCGATCCTGAGCGAGGGCCGCTCGAACCTGACGGTCACGCGGACGAAGATCGAGAAGAACGAGTCGTGGGGCGCGGCCGGCGGGATCCTCACCCACTCGACGCGCCTGCAGAAGATCGTCGACTCGGAGATCGTCGACAACCACGCGGGTGTGCCGCACATGGAGGACGGCGAGCTGACGATCAACGACGCCGGCGGCGGCGGCCTGTACACGGACGGCGGCCCGGTCGTGGTCGAGGGCACGGTGATCGAGGGGAACACGGCGACCGAGGAGGGCGGCGGCATGTCGCTGCACAACCTCGGCGACATCGTCGTGCGCGACACCACGCTCAAGAACAACAAGGCCTACGACGGCGGCGGCGCCGAGAACAGCGCGACGCGGGTCACGTTCGAGCGGGTGCTGGTGCAGGGCAACCGCGCCAAGAGCGAGGGCGGCGGCCTCTTCAACACCTCCAGCGGCCCCTTCCGCATCATCGACTCGACGATCCGCGAGAACACGGGCGCCATCGGCGGCGGCCTGGCCAACGCCCCCGACAACGACCTGATCATCAAGGGGTCGCTGTTCCTGAACAACTCCGCTCGTATCGCCCGGAGCGAGGAAGGCGAGCTGCTGGAGGAGTCCGGGCACGGCGGCGGGCTCATGAGCTTCGCCGACGGCGACTCGCTGATCGAGAACACGACCTTCTCCGGGAACAAGGCCCAGGTCGCCGGCGGCGGCCTCTTCCACGACGCCGACGGCGAGCTGCGCCTGCACCACATCACCGTGTGGCGGAACTCGGCGCCGATGGGCGGCGGCGTCGGCGTCGTCGAGTCCGACTTCGTCCCCGAGTCGCCGCCGAAGACGAACGCCGCAGTGGTCGCGAAGAACTCGATCATCGGCGGCAGCGTCAAGGGCGGAAGCTGCGACTGGTACATCCGCTCCGAGGGCGGCAACGTCGAGACCGGCGACGTCCACACCTGCTTCCTGGCCGTGACCGCCGCCACCGCGCAGAGCCCGATCGAGCTCGGCGTCCGCGACCGCCGCGGCGACCCCAAGCTGTGGGCGATCGCCGACAACGGCGGCCTGACGATGACGCACGCGCTCCAGCCCGGCAGCCTCGCCATCGACTCCAGCCAGGTGCCCTGCGCCGTCGTCGACCAGCGCGGCGTCACGCGGCCGCAGAACGGGCGCTGCGACGCCGGCGCCTTCGAGTTCCAGGGCGACCCGCCGCCGTTCGACAACACTCCGCCGGAGACGTACTACGACCCGGCGACCGACGGGCCGTACCAGAACGGCCTCGAGACGATGGCGTTCACCTTCCACGGCACCGACAACCTCACGCCCGCGGACCAGCTGAACTTCGAGTGCCGGCTGCTCGAGGTCGACCTCACCGAGCCGCCCGACATCTTCGCCCCCTGGGATCCCATCCCGGCCGAGTACCAGTGGAACGGCTGCTCGAGCCCGTGGACGGTCCCGCTCATGGAAGAGGGCATGTTCATCTTCGAGGTGCGCGCGATCGACCATGCGGACAACATCGACCCGACCCCGATCAGCCATCTGCTGCCGCCGGTCGGGATGACCCCGCCGGACACGGTCATCCTGGAGAAGCCGCCGCTGCAGACGAACAGCCGCTCCGCGCTCTTCAGCTTCAAGGCGGTCAGCGAGTTCACGCCGGCGCAGTTCGCCGAGTACGAGTGCCGCCTCGACAGCCGCGACCCGGCCGCCTGGCTCGAGTGCACGAGCCCGATGATGTACTCGAACCTCACCACCGGCCTGCACACCTTCGAGGTGCGCGCGTTCGCCGGCGAGGCCGCGGGGCCGGACCCGACTCCCGCGCGCTACACGTGGCGCGTCGGGCCGGGCGGCTCGGGCGACCCGCCGCTCAGCTGCGACGAGGCCAACATCACGCTCGTCGCCAACGCGGACGGCTGGGTCGACCAGGTCAACCCGCTCCAGAACCACCTCTTCCACACCGAGCTCGAGGTGCGCTCGGACGCGATCGTGCCCGGCACGGGCCCGATCACGCCGCAGAACGCCCGCGCCTTCTTCCGCTTCCCGTTCGTGAACGACGCGCCCGACTGCGTGCTCGAGTCGGCGACGCTCCGGCTCTACTCCGGCGGCCACACCGAAGGCCGCACGCTCGAGGCCGTCCCGGTCGCGCAGACCTGGAAGGAGAGCAGCCTCACCTGGCACAACCAGCCGGGCACCGTCCCCGGCTCCGTGCCCGCCACCGAGGACGCCGGCGAGCACTACCGCGAGTGGGACGTCAAGGCGCACATCGACGCCATCCGCGCCGGCGCGATGGAGAACCACGGCTGGATGATCCGCGACTCGGTCGAGAACGACCCGGACGGCGGCGACCAGTCCTTCCACTCACGCGAGACGGCCCAGGATCCGCCCGAGATCACGCTCCCGGAGCTCGAGCTCCGCTACGTCGCCGCCGACGCGGCGCCGCCGCCCGCTCGCGACGAGACGTTCGTCGAGCGGGTCGTCCACTGCGGCGAGATCGTCACCGAGAGCACCAGGCTCGCGGCCGACGTGACCGGCTGCCTCGGCGAGGGCATCGCCATCGGCAAGCCGGACATCATCCTCGACCTCAACGGCCACACCGTCTCGAGCGGGCTCGTGTTCGAGCCGGGCGAGGAGGACGGGCTCACGCCGGGCATCCGGAACGGCTACTCCAACGTCGAGATCCGCGGCCCCGGCGTCGTCACCGGCTTCGGCTACGGCGTGCTGCTCGGACCGGGGACGACGCACAGCCTCGTGCACGACCTGACGCTGTACCGGAACATGCTCGCCGGGGTCCAGCTGTTCGACGCCGACAACGGGCGGATCGGGAACACCGTCCGCAACAACCGCATCAGCTCGAACGGCGAGACGGGCATCCAGCTGACGTCCGGGACCGAGGGCGCCCTCATCGAGGACAACTTCCTGATCTCGAACGGGATGCAGATCCACCTGTACGCGGCCAGCCGGAACACGATCCAGAACAACACGATCAGCGGGATCATCCTCGACCCGGCGCTCGACTCCGACGCCGGCATCGTGCTCGAGAACAGCTCGCGCCACAACCTGCTCAAGAACAACGACGTCAGCGACACCGGCGACGCCGGGATCAAGATCGAGACCGGCTCCCACGACACGCGCATCGAGGGCGACCGCGCCCTCGGCCGCGGCCTGCTGACGCGCAACGGCGACGCCGGCATCATCGCCGAGGGCTCCAACCGGATCCACATCAGCGGGATCACGTCGCACCGCCAGTCGGACGGCGGCGTCGTGATCGGCAACTCGAGCGGAAGCTCGATCGTGGACAGCGACCTCCGCTTCAACCCGTCGGGGATCCAGGCCTCGAACACGAACGGCCTGATCGTCTCGGGCGTGGACGCCTCCCACTCGCTCCAGGACGGCATCGAGCTCGGCAGCGGGATCGGGATGCAGATCCTGAACAACGTCGCGAGCCACACCGGCGCCAACGGGATCTCGATGGAGGGCGTCGCGTTCGACGCGAGCGGCATGGGCGTCGGCGGCGCGCGCTTCGACGGCAACACGACGAACGAGAACAAGGGAAGCGGGATCGAGATCACGGTCGCCCGGCACACCGTGGCGAACAACCGCGCGTTCAACAACTTCGGCTTCGGGATCGCGGCCGGCGAGCTCGAGCCCGCCCCGCCGCTCGTCGCCAACATCGACGGCGGCGGCAACAAGGCGAGCGGGAACATGGAGTTCACCAACTGCCTCGGCGTGCTCTGCGACGAGTCCGAGGAGGTGCCGCTCGACGACCCGGACGTGACGCCTCCGGACACGTTCATCACCGACGGCCCGGTGGGCCCGCCGCCGGTCGCCGACGGCGCGATGACCGCTGACGAGAACGCGGTCTTCACCTTCATCGGCGACGACGGGCCGAACGGCACGCCGTTGACCGCGATGCGCTTCGAGTGCCGCGTCGACGCGCCGGAGGATCCGGAGATCCAGGAGGAGATCGACCTCGAGCCGCCGGACCCGAACGACCCGGACGTCCCCGAGCCTCCCGAGGGTCTCGGCTGGTCCGACTGCGTGAGCCCGTACATGATCGAAGGCCTCGAGCCCGGCGAGCACAAGTTCGAGGTGCGCGCGATCGACTGGACGACGAACTGGGACCTCACTCCGGCCGTGTACGAGTGGGAGATCCACGCGGGCGTCGAGGAGGAAGGCGAGGACGAGTGCGGCCCGCTGGGCGTCCCCGGCTTCGACTGCGTGCACCCGGCCGTCGCGCCCGAGACGCGCATCACCGCCGCCCCGGGCGAGCTGCAGGAGCTCCGCAGGGTGGTCACGCACACCGAGATCGACCCGGAGACGGGCGAGGAGATCGTGACCACCTCAACCGAGCCCATGCTCGACGAGAACGACCAGCCGATCGTCTACCTCGCCACGACCAACCGCGCGGCGGCGCTCCGCTTCGTCGGCAGCGACGATCGGACCGCCGGCTACAACATGGCGTTCGAGTGCCAGATCTACCACCACCCGCTCGACCCGTTCCTCGAGCCGTCCGAGATCCCGGCCTCCACGCCGTGGGGGCCGTGCACCTCGCCGAAGGGGTACACCGGGCTCGAGTACGGCGGCCACATCTTCCGGGTGCGGTCGATCGACCGCGGCGGTAACCGCGACGTCACCCCGGCCTGGCACTCGTGGTGGATCCACCCGCCGCCTCCGGACGTCACGCCGCCCGACACCGAGATCCTGACCGGCCCGGACGCGACGACCGTCGACACCACCGCGACCTTCACGTTCACCGGCACCGACAACCAGACGCCGGTCGAGGAGCTCACGTACGAGTGCCGCACCGTGGCGCCCATCGTCTCGGCCTGGGCGACGTGCGTCTCGCCGCACACGATCTCGTTCACGAGCCCGCCGGTCCTGACCGAGCACATCTTCCAGGTGCGCGCGATCGACGTCGCCGGCAACCGCGCCGACGACGGCGTCGCGGCCACGTACACGTGGAACGTCGGCCCCGCGAAGGTGAACAAGGTCATCTTCTGCGGCATGACCGTGACGCAGAGCATCACCGTGCTCAACAGCGTCGCCGACTGCCTCGCGCACGGCCTGATCGTGGGCGCCGACAACATCACGATCGACCTGAACGGGAGGACGATCGACGGCAAGGGCCTCGGCGCCGGGATCCTCAACAACGGCTACGACAACGTCACGATCAAGAACGGGACGCTCGTCGACTTCGACTACGGCGTCTCGCTGAACGCCGGCGCCAAGAACAACATCGTCGACGGCGTGACGACGCACCTCATGCAGGACGCGGGCGTCGGCCTCGGCCACCCGACCGCGCCGCTCGACCCGGCGCAGGCGCCGAGCGACCCGCCGCCGGGCGGCCTCTCGGGCGTCACCGGGAACATCGTCCGCTCGAGCACGCTCGTCTCGAACTCGCGCGGCGTCTGGATCACGAACGGCGCGCGCGACAACCTCGTCCGCGAGAACTTGATCGGCGCGACGAGCGGCGAGGCGGTCTTCCTCGACCGCGCGACGAAGAACCTGATCGAGGGCAACGACATCCAGGTCGCGAGCAAGTTCGGCGTGCTCCTCGAGGGCGCGACCGACAACCTGATCAAGGGCAACTCGATCGCGGAGACGGGGACCGGCGTGTCCATCTCGGCGACGACGAGCGGGACGATCGGCGTCGAATCGACGGGCAACAAGGTCCACGACAACTACATCACCGACTCGAGCGGCCCCGCCGTCGAGATCGAGAAGTCGAGCGACAACGAGGTCGTCGACAACATCGGCACCGAGACCGACTCGTACGCGATCGACCTGTACCAGGCCGAGGGCAACCTCATCAAGGGCAACGAGGTCAACGGCAACAAGGGCGGCATCTCGCTGAAGGGCTCCGTCGGGAACGTCCTCGAGGGCAACGACGCGAGCGAGTCCGACTCCACGGGCATCACGATCAGCTCCGGCTCCTTCAACAACGTCGTCCGCAACAACCAGTCGAACGACAACGACGGCAACGGCATCTACATCGGCGACGAGACGCCCGCCGGCCAGGGCTCGCTCGTCGAGGGCAACACGACGAACTCGAACAAGACGATGGGCATCACCGCCTCGAAGCCGAGCCACATCTTCCGCAAGAACGTCGCCATGGACAACGGCAGCTGGGGCATCAACGTCGGCGACCCGTCGAACGGTCGCGCCAGCATCGACGGCGGTGGGAACATCGCCCAGGGCAACGCCGGCCCGCTCGGCATCGACCTCAAGCCGCAGCAGTGCTACGGCGTGAACTGCCTCGGCGGCCCCGGCAGCGGCGACCAGATCGCGCCGAGCACGTCGCTGCTCGACATGCCGCTGAACCCGAGCCCCGACGACCTCGCGACCTTCCGCTTCACGGGGGCCGACAACGCGAGCCCGGTGACGTTCGAGTGCCGGCTCGACTCCACGGAGGAGGCGGACTGGCATCCGTGCCAGAGCCCCGCCTCCTATCCCGGCCTCGAGGAGGGCTCGCACACCTTCGAGGTCCGCGCGCTCGACATGTCCGGGAACTACGACCCGACCCCCGCGACCTACACATGGGTGATCGAGCTCGGCTCGCTGACGGTGACCATCGACTCCAGCCCGGACAGGGTCACGGTCGAGACGTCCGCGCGGTTCACGTTCTCGGCCAACCGCTCGAGCGGCGTCACGTACCAGTGCGCGCTCGTCGCGCCGGGCACGACCGTCGACTGGGACTCCGCGCCGACCTGCTCCTCGCCGAGGAGCTACTCCGGCCTGGCGGTCGGCTCCTACGAGTTCTGGGTGCGCGCGACCGACCTCGCGAGCACACCGGACACCGACATGTTCGCGTGGACGATCGGCCCGCCGCCGGTGCCCGAGGAGGTCTTCTGCGGCCAGGTGATCTCGAAGTCGACCCGCGTCCTGAACGACCTCGTCGACTGCGGCGGCTTCGCGCTCATGGTCGGCAAGTCGGGGATCACCATCGACCTCGACGGGCACGTCATCGACGGCGTGGGCATGGACGCGGGCATCTTCAACCCGGGCTACGACGACGTCACGATCACGAACGGCCTCGTGCACCAGTTCCTGTACGGCATCCAGCTGAACCCGGGAACGGCGCGCAACGTCGTCTCCAACCTGCGGATCGAGTCGAACGCCGAGGCCGGGATCGCGCTCTCGGATGCCGACCAGGGCGGCGAGGGGAACACGATCCGCGACAACACGATCTTCGGCAACGAGCTCGGCATCGCGCTCTTCACGGGCACGCAGCACACACTGATCCGCGGCAACACGCTCGTGGCCAACTCGGGCGAGGCGGGGATCCTGTCCGAGTTCGCGAGCCAGAACCGCATCGAGCAGAACACGATCGTGAACAGTGGCGGCGCCGGCGTGTTCTTCGCCGGCGGCGGCTCGACCTCGGTCCTCGACAACACGATCAAGGACAGCGGCGGGCCGGGCATCTCGGCCGGGAACGACCTCCTCGGCTCCAACAACAACCTGATCCGGGGGAACTCGATCCGCGGCGGCCAGGGCGGCGTGTTCATCAGCGGGAACGGCAACCGGGTGGAGCAGAACACCGTCTCCGCCTCCACCGGCCCCGGCGTCACCCTCGAGCTCGCGAACGACAACGTCGTCCGCGGCAACGAGCTCGGCGGGAACGGCGGCGGCATCGCGCTCGCCCAGGCGCACCGCAACACGATCACCCAGAACAACGCGAGCGGCACGCTCGGCGCCGGCATCGCCGTGGGCGAGCTCTCCGCCTCGAACATCATCCGCGACAACACGGCGAGCGGGAACGGCGGCGACGGCATCGAGGTGAGCGAGGTCTCGATCATCAACCAGGGGAACATCCTCGAGGGCAACACGGCCGACGCGAACGGCGGCGACGGCATCTACGTCGAGGGCGGAGGCCACCTGATCAAGGGCAACGTCGCGCAGCTGAACGGCGGCTGGGGCATCTACACGGTCGGCGGGACCGACGGCGGCGGCAACTTCGCGGCCGGGAACATGGAGCCCGACCAGTGCTTCGGCGTCGTCTGCGCGATCGGCGTCGTCCCCGGCGCCCCCGACACGTGGATCGTCTCGGGGCCGGCCGACGTCGACCCGGGCACGCCCGGCGTCCAGTCCAACAGCCGGAACGCGAGCTTCCTGTACATGGGCGCCGACGACGACTCGACGATCTACGAGCTCGTCTTCGAGTGCCGCATCGACTCCACGAGCCCCTCGGCCTGGGAGGACTGCGAGTACCCGGCCGAGTTCCTGAACCTGAGCCCGGGCACGCACGTCTTCGAGGTCCGCGCGATCGACCAGCGGGGCAGCGGGCTCGCCGACCCGACGCCGGCGCGGTTCGAGTGGACGTACGTCCCGCTGCCCTCCGGCGTGGCGCCGCTCGTGACCATCGACATCGGGCCGGCGGACACCGACCCGGAGACGACGGGCGTCCAGACGCCGCTGCTCGAGGCAATCTTCACCTTCCACGCGAACGAGCCCGACGTCGACTTCCAGTGCCGCGTCGACTCCAACGCGATCGTCCCGTGCGGATTCGGTGTCGAGGGCGCGACCTTCATGCACCAGGGCGCGTTCGAGTGGGCATTCGCGGAGAACGAGGTCGGCCCGCACACCTTCTACGTCCGAGCGATCGACTTCGAGGGCAACGTCGGCCCGTGGGCGACCTTCACCTGGACGGTCCTCGGCGTCGTCGTGACCTTCACCGACGGTCCCGGCTTCACGCCGGCGACGGGCGGGCCGCAGGGCGACCCGGCGACGGGCGGCCCGACGGCGAGCGCGTCGGCCGAGATCCACTTCGAGGCCAACGTCGCCGACGCCGAGTTCTGGTGCCGCTTCGACAGCCTCGACCCGGGCGATTTCTTCCCGTGCGCGTCGCCGTTCCGCGCCGGCCCGGCGCACCTCGGCAACACGGCCTTCCCCGAGCCTCTGCTCCCGGGAGAGCACATGCTGGAGGTCTTTGCGGAGTCCGAGCTGATGGGCTCGGCGGCCGAGCTCGAGCCCGCCGTGTACGAGTGGGAGGTCGTGGACTACGAGGACACGACGCCGCCCGACACGACGATCGAGCGCGCGCCCGGCCCGGCCGACCTGAGCTCGACCATCTTCGAGTTCACCGGCGTGGACGACCTGACCCCGGACTTCCTGCTCCGCTTCCAGTGCCAGGTGCAGCCCGGCACGGCGGCGCCGAACGAGAACGACTGGTTCGAGTGCACGAGCCCGTTCAACCTGCTCGACGTCTACACGTACGCGGACGCGCTGATGGCGGCAGGCGAGAAGACGTTCTACGTCCGGGCGGTCGACATGTTCGAGCCGGAGTTCCCGAACCCGCAGCAGCCGGACTTCGAAGGCAACGTCGACCTGACGCCGGCGTCCCACACCTGGGTCGCGATCCCGGACACGCGGCCGCCGCTGACCGAGATCACCGGCGGGCCGGCGAACGGCGCCTCCGTGGCCGAGGCCGACCCGTACACGTTCGTCGGCCTCGACAACGCGACGCCGCTGCTCGCGCTCGAGTTCGAGTGTGCCCTCGTCCCGGCCCCGCTCACGCTCGGCGCCGCCGTCTGGGGGTCCTGCGACTCGCCGCACTCGGTCAACGCGGCGCCCGGCAACTACACCTTCGCCGTGCGGGCGCTCGACCTCGCCGGCAACACCGGCCCCGCGGCCACGCGCGCGATCACGTTCGTGGCCGCGCCGGTGGTCACGATCCTCAGCGGCCCGCCCGGGAAGATCGACCCGGTCACCGGCGTCGCGGACGGCGCGAGCACGTCCGAGGCCGCGATCCTCACCTTCCGCTCCGACCAGGACGGCTCGACGTTCGAGTGCTCGCTGGACGGCGGAGACTTCGTCTCCTGCAACACGCCGGCAGGCTCCGATCCGGGTGTCTTCACGCAGGCGTACTGGGTGGTCGAGAGCGGCGAGCACGAGGTCGAGATCCGCGCGATCAACCCCCAGGGCGTCGTCGGCGACGAGGCCGTCTACGAGTGGCTCGTCGCGCTCGGGCCCGACACGGTCCCGCCGAACACGACGATCACCTCGGGCCCGACCTCGGGCACGTTGAGCACGTCCGCGACCTTCACCTTCACCGGCACCGACAACCGGACGCCGACGGCGAACCTGCGCTACGAGTGCGCGCTCAACTCGACGACCTCGTACAGCTCCTGCGTCTCGCCGCAGCAGTACGGCGACCTCGCGCGCGGGTCGCACACGCTCCGCGTCCGTGCGATCGACGTCGCGGGGAACATGGATCCGACGCCCGCGATCTACACGTGGATCGTCGCGCCGCCGCCGATCGTGACCATCACGTCGGGCCCGGGCATCGATCCCGCGCCGGAGGAGTCGACGAGCACGTCCGCGACCTTCACCTTCACGAGCGACGTGGCCGGCGTCACCTTCCACTGCTGGCTCGACGGGAAGTTCAACCCGTCGCAGCCGGGCGTGAACCAGCCGGCACCGTGCGCCTCGGGCGTGACCTACGAGAACCTCGGCATGGGCGAGCACCTGTTCGCGGTGCGCGCAGTCGACAGCTTCGGGAACATCGGCCAGTGGGAGGACGTCGAGTTCATCGTCCTGCCGCCGCAGGCGAGGATCACCTCCGCGCCCGCCACCGGCACCGGCACGACGGCGACGTTCGAGTTCACGACCGAGCCGCTCGACCCGAACGCCGTCTTCTACTGCGCGATCGACGACCGCCCGCTCGGCCTCTGCACGTCCCCGAAGACGTACAACTTCCTCTGGCCGGGCCAGCACACCTTCCGCGTGCAGACCCAGTACGACGGCGTCGACTGGCGCGGTGAGCCGCTCGAGTTCGACCCCGTGCCGGCGACGCACACGTGGACGGTGCAGGACTTCGACCCGCCCGACACCTACATCGACTTCGGCCCGTCGCCGACGACGTCGAGCACGAGCGCGTACCTGGGCGTCAGCTCGGACGATCCCACCGCTACCGTCACCTGCACGCTGAACGGCACGCAGGTCGGCTGCGAGCAGGGCATCGTCACCGAGCTCACGGACCTCACGCCCGGCGCGTACACGTTCACGGCACGGGCCGTCGACATGTCCGGGAACGTCGACCCGACTCCGGCGTCACACTCCTGGACGATCGCCGCGCCGTCCGGCCCGCCGAACACGCCCACCGGCAGCAACGTCGTCGTGAGCCTCCCGCAGCCCGGCGGCGCCGGCAACGCGACCGTGACGTTCTTCGGCGTGCAGACGGCCGGCCACACGACGCTCGAGCAGCTCGGCGGCGGCCCCTCGCTGCCCGAGGGCTTCGGCGGCTCGAGCACGCGCATGTACGACATCTCGACCACGACCACCTACACGGAGCCCGTGATCGTCTGCCTCAGCTACGACCCGCTCCTGTACGGCTCGCCGACCCCGTCGGTGCGCCTGCTCCACTTCGACGGCGAGACGTGGCTCGACATCACGACCGTGAACAACCCGTTCTCCTCGCCGGCCAAGGTCTGCGGCGAGGCCGAGAGCTTCTCCCTCTTCGCGATCGCGCTCGCGTCGGGCGGGATGGCGCCGGAGGCGTACATCATCTCCGGCCCCGACGGCCCGCTCGGGCCCTCGGGCCTCCCGACGACGACGAGCGGCTCCGCGACGTTCGAGTTCTGGGTCGACCAGCCGAACGCCCTCGCGCTCTGCTCGGTCGACGGCGAGCCGCCGTTCCCGTGTGAGTCGCCGGTGACCGTGGGCCCGTTCGGCGTGGGCGAGCACGAGTTCACGGTGAGCGCGATCAACGAGCTCGGCTGGAGCGACCTCACGCCCGCGCTCTACGAGTGGGAGGTCATCGGCCCGGACGTCACTCCGCCCTCGACCGTCATCACGAAGGGCCCGGCGAACGGCTCGGAGACCCCGAACTTCATCCAGTTCTTCGAGTTCTCCGGCAGCGACGACTTCACGCCGGCAATCGAGCTCGACTTCGAGTGCTCGCTCAACGGCCAGAGCCTCGGGAACTGCGAGTCGCCCGAGGAGATCGAGGTCACCGCGCCCGGCACGTACACGCTGGTCGTGCGCGCGATCGACGAGGCCGGCAACGTCGACCCGGTCGGTGCGAGCCGCACGTGGACGGTCATCGACATGTCCGCGCCCGACACCGAGATCCTCACCGGGCCGGAGGAGGAGACGACCGAGACGAGCGCCACCTTCACGTTCGAGGGCTTCGAGCTCATCGACGGCTCCCCCGTGAACCAGTTCGAGTGCGCGCTCGACGAGGGCGAGTTCGAGCCCTGCACGTCGCCGCACTTCATCGCCGGCCCGCTCGAGAACGGCCTGCACGTCTTCCACGTGCGCGCGGTCGACTCCGACGGCAACCGTGACATCTCGCCGGCGTACTACGAGTGGCTCGTCATCGGCGTGCCCGACACGACGCCGCCCGAGACGTTCATCGTGGTCAGCCCGGACCCGGCCAACTCCGGCCCGGACATCGTCTTCGCGTTCGCGGCGGACGAGGCGGTCGAGTCGTTCGAGTGCAACTGGGGCTCGGGGCCGGCGCCTGCGTCGCCGCCGGCGAACAACTGGCAGGAGTGCGGCGTGGCGCTGTTCCTCGAAGGCCTCGGCTCCGGCCAGCACTGGCTGTGGGTGCGCGCGATCGACCTCGCGGGCAACGTCGACCCGACCCCGGCGCCGGGCACGGAGCCCTTCGTCTGGATCACGACGGGCGAGCCGAGCACGACCATCACCTCCGGCCCGCCGGCGATCACGGGCGCGTTCACCGCCACCTTCACGTTCACGAGCGACCAGGCCGGCGCGACGTTCCAGTGCTCGGTCGACGGGACGCCGTGGGTGCCCTGCACGTCGCCGTTCTCCGCCGGCCCGTTCCTGCCCGGCGAGGGCGGCGAGCCGATGGAGCACGAGTTCGAGGTGCGTGCGGTCAACCAGTTCCTGAACGCGAACGGCGAGCAGGTCATGGATCTCTCGCCCGCGACCTGGACGTGGTCGGTCGGCGACGTCACGCCGCCCGAGACCGAGCTCCTCTCGGTGCAGGAGATCGGCCCGGCGCAGTTCCTCGAGCCCGGCTTCCGCTTCACGTTCCGCGGCTCCGACGACCTCGCGTCGTCGTACGAGCTCGAGTTCGAGTGCGCCCTCGACGACGTGAACGACTCCGCCCCGCTCGTGTGGGAGCAGTGCGGCGAGCCTTGGGCGGACGACTCCTTCTTCCACGAGGTCTTCCTCGAGGACGTCCCGGCCGGCGAGTACCACTTCCTCGTCCGGGCCATGGATCTCGCGGGCAACGTCGACCCGACGCCTGCCGCGACGACCCAGACGTTCACGATCGAGGCCGAGCCGGAGACGGAGATCACGCTGGTCACGCCGGACATGGCACCTGACTTCATCACCGACTCGACGACGGTCACGTTCACCTTCACGGGCACCGGCGCGTCGTTCGAGTGCGCGCTCGACTCGGTCACGTTCACGCCGTGCACCTCGCCCGCGACGTACGACGGCATCCCGTACGGGAACCACCTGTTCCGCGTGCAGGCGGTCGGCGCGCTCGGGACGCGCGACCTGTCGCCGGCCGAGTTCGAGTGGGTGAGCGGCGTCCTGACCCCGCCGGAGCTCACGCTCGACAGCACGCCCGTCGACGGCACGACGGACACGACCGCGGTCTTCGAGTTCTCCTCGCCCGACCCGCTGGCGACCTTCTGGTGCACGCTCGACGGCGTGGGCCCGCTGCCGTGCCTGTCCGGAGTCGAGTACACGGTCCGCGCCGGCGTCGAGCACACGTTCGAGGTCTTCGCGCGGACGCCGTTCCTGCTCGTCGACGGCGAGCCGCTCGAGTACACGTGGACGGTCACCGATCTGACCGCGCCCGACACGTTCTTCGTCGAGCCGCTCGTCGCGGACGTGACGGGGAACGAGGTCGTGTTCACCTTCGACGGCGAGGATCCGGGCGGCACGCCTACGTCGCAGCTCGCCTACCAGTGCTCGCTCGACGCCGCGCCGTTCACGGCCTGCTCGTCCCCGCTGACGCTCTCCGGCCTCGCCGGCGGCGAGCACACGTTCCGGGTGCGCGCGGTCGACAGCGGCACGCTCGGCGCAAATCCGAACGCCGACCCGGATCCCGCCACGCACACGTGGCAGGTCGTCGCGCCGCCCGCCACCGTGATCACCGGCCCGGTGCCGAACGGCGGCACGGTCACGAGCTCCGACGTGACGGTGACGTTCTTCGACCAGCCCGGCTCGACGTACCAGTGCCGCCTCGACGCGACGCTCCCGACCGATCCGTTCACGGCCTGCACGTCGCCGCTCGAGCTCACCGGCCTGACGAACGGCGAGCACGTGCTCGAGGTCCGCGCGATCACGGCCCTCAGCGTCACCGAGAGCCCGCCCGCCTCGTACGAGTTCGAGGTCGACGCGCCCGACTCGGAGGCGCCGGAGACGTTCATCGCGCTCGGCCTCGCCGACGGCGCCACCACGGCGAGCACGTCCGCGACGTTCGTCTTCACCGGCACCGACAACCTGACCGCCGTCGCGAACCTCACCTACGAGTGCCGCCTCGACCCGACGACCGGTACGGCCTGGCAGAGCTGCGAGGCAGGCCACACGGTGACTGGCCTCGGCGTCGGCCCGCACACGCTCGAGGTGCGCGCGGTCGACCTGCTCGGCAACGTCGACGAGACTCCGGCCACCCGCTCCTGGACGGTCGTCGCGGGCACCGTGAACACGACGGTCGGCGGCCCGGTCGGCGTGAGCCTCGGCGGCGGCAGCTCGGCGACGTTCGAGAACGTCACGGCCGAGGGCGTGACGACGCTCGACGTCCTCGTCGGCTCCTCGGCGCTGCCCGCGGGCTACCTGCCGGCCGGCGCGATCTTCGTCGACGTCTCGACCACCGCGAGCTTCAGCGGCGACGTCGAGGTGTGCATCGCGTACGACACGGGCTCACTCGACGAGCCGCGGCTCCTGCACTTCGAGAACGGCGCGTGGGTCGACGTCACCACCACGCTCGACGTCGATGCCGGGATCGTCTGCGGCGTCGTCTCCAGCCTGTCGCCGTTCGGCGTCGCCGAGGCCCCCGGGCTCTCGCCGCAGACGACGATCGCCCAGGCCCCGGAGGCTCCGGTCCTCGAGACCCAGATCGGCGCCGCGCAGGTGCAGTTCCAGTTCACGTCGAACGACCCGCTCGCGACGTTCCAGTGCTCGCTCGACGGCTCGAGCTGGGGCTCGTGCTCGACGCCGCGCGTCTTCACGTCGCCCGTCGGCCAGCACACGCTGCTCGTCCGCGCCGTGAACCAGCTCGGCTACTTCGACCTCACGCCGGCGTCGCACACCTGGGAAGTGCTCGCACGGCCGATCGCGACCATCACCTCCGGCCCCGAGGACAAGGACCCGCTCGAGCAGGGCGTCCAGACGGACGAGACGAGCGCGACCTTCGAGTTCGAGTCCGACCAGGCCGGCAGCACCTTCGAGTGCCAGCTGACCGCCGAGAACAGCACGCTGACATGGTCGCCGTGCGAGTCGCCGAAGACGTACACCGACCTCGCGCTCGAGGAGGAGTACACCTTCGAGGTGCGGGCCATCAACGCCGCCGGCCACGAGAGCCTGTTCCCGGCCGAGTTCGAGTGGGAGATCCTCGACCTGACCCCGCCCGTGACGACGATCCACACCGGCCCGCCGGCGCTGACCAACTCGACGAGCGCGACGTTCACCTTCTCGGCGGACGAGCCGGCGACGTTCACCTGCACGCTGAACGGGACCGACATCTCGCTCAACTGCGCGTCGCCGATCACGTACACGGGTCTCGGCGCCGGCCAGCACACCTTCGAGGTCGTCGCGACCGACCTCGGGGAGAACCAGAACGTCGAGCTCGAGCCGGCGACGTGGACGTGGACGGTCGACACGCAGGCGCCGGCGATCCAGCTCGACGCGGAGACGGCCGGCGACTCCGCGACCTTCACGTTCTCCGCGACCGACGACAGCCCGGGCACGCTCGCCTTCGAGTGCAGGCTCGACGACGGCGCGTTCGCCGTCTGCGCGAGCCCGAAGAGCTACGACGAGCTCGAGCCCGGCGAGCGCACGTTCGAGGTGCGGACGGTCGACGCAGCCGGCAACACGGCCGTCGCGAGCCACCAGTGGATCTCGCCCGACGTGACCACGCCCGAGACGCAGATCACGGGCACCGACACGGGCTCGATGATCATCCACTTCTCAGGCAGCGACAACTTCAGCTCGACCGAGAACCTCACCTACGAGTGCTCGCTCGACGACAGCCCGTGGGAGCCCTGCGTCAGCCCGGCCCACTTCGAGAACGACGCGCTCGGCGTCGGCGAGCACACCTTCCGGGTGCGCGCGATCGACGAGGCCGGCAACGTCGACCCGACACCGGAGACCCACACGTGGACGGTTCTCGACGGCGCCGCGCCCGAGACGACGATCACGGGACAGCCCGACGCGAGCACCGCGGACACGAGCGCGAGCTTCTCCTTCACCGGCTCGGACAACGCGACGGAGGCGATCGACCTCGCCTTCGAGTGCTCGCTCGACGGTGGTGCCTGGATCTCCTGCGCGTCGCCGAAGGAGTACACGGCACTCTCGGTCGGCTCGCACACCTTCCGCGTCCGCGCCACGGACGAGGCCGGCAACACCGACGGGAGCCCGGCCGCGTACACGTGGACGATCGTCGACGTCACGGCGCCGGAGACGACGATCACCTCCGGCCCGGACGCCTCGACCCCGGCAACGAGCGCGAGCCTCGCCTTCACCGGCTCGGACAACGCCGCAGGCGCGCTCTCCTTCGAGTGCTCGCTCGACGGCGCCCCGTTCGCCGCCTGTGTCTCGCCGAAGGCGTACTCCGGCCTCGCGATCGGCCCGCACACCTTCGAGGTGCGCGCGACCGATGCCGCCGGCAACGTCGACTCGACGCCCGCGAGCTACTCGTGGACGGTCGTGGACGCGACGGCGCCGCAGACGACGATCACGTCGCAGCCGCCGGCGTCCACGCCGAGCACGTCCGCGAGCTTCGAGTTCACCGGCTCGGACAACCACACGGCTCCCGGCCAGCTCACCTTCGAGTGCTCGCTCGACGGCGACCCGTTCGCGGCCTGCACCTCGCCGCACTCCTACTCCGACCTCTCGATCGGCTCGCACACCTTCCGCGTCCGCGCGACCGACGAGGCCGGGAACACGGACGCCTCCCCCGCGCTCTACACGTGGACGGTGCAGGACGCGATCGCGCCGAACACGACCATCACCGACCAGCCGCCGGCCTCGACCGGGAACACGACGGCCGTGTTCTCCTTCACCGGCTCGGACAACCACACGCCGGCGGGCTCGCTCGACTTCCAGTGCTCCGTCGACGGCGGCGCCTTCCAGGGCTGCACGTCGCCGAGGACGATCAACGGCCTCGCTCCCGGCGTGCACACCTTCGCCGTGCGCGCGGTCGACGCCGCCGGCAACGCCGACCCGACGCCTGCGACGTACACGTGGACCGTGCTCGACACGACCGCGCCGGAGACGACCATCACCGGCCAGCCCACGGCCACGACCACGAGCACGACCGCCGTCTTCACCTTCACCGGCAGCGACAACGTCACGCCGGCCGCGAGCCTGACCTTCCAGTGCTCGCTCGACGGCGCCGCGTTCAGCTCGTGCACGTCGGGCATCACCTACAACAGCCTGTCGCTCGGCTCGCACACCTTCCAGGTGCGCGCCACCGACCAGGCCGGGAACACGGACGCGACGCCCGCCGGCCGCACGTGGACGATCCAGGCGCCGCCGGACACGACGCCGCCCGACACGACGATCACGGCGCAGCCTCCGGCGACGACGACGCAGACGAGCGCCTCGTTCTCCTTCACCTCGTCCGAGGCCGGCTCGACCTTCCAGTGCTCGCTCGACAACGCGACCTTCACGGCCTGCTCCTCGGGCGTCAACTACAGCAACCTCCTGCCCGGCGCGCACACCTTCCGCGTCCGCGCGATCGACGCCGCCGGCAACGTCGACTCGACGCCCGCGAGCTACTCGTGGACGATCGAGGGCGCGACCAACTGCGGCGCGCCGCAGACGCTGACCGCGAGCGGCGACGCCTGGATCGACCAGGGCAGCCAGTCGTCGAACAAGGGCTCCGACTCGATCCTGAAGCTCATGTCCAAGGGCCCGGCGAACAACCTGCGCGCTCTCGTCCGCTTCAACCTCCCGGCGCTCCCGCAGGGCTGCGCGGTCGAGAACGCGGTGCTCCGCATCTACGCGAAGTCGAGCGCCGCGAACCGCATGCTCGAGGCGTACCAGGTCGCCGGCTCGTGGACGGAAGGCGGCGTGACGTGGGCGAACCAGCCGGCCACGACCGGCCCCGCGGTCGCCGTGGCCTCCGGAACCGGCTACCGCGAGTGGAACGTCGCCGCGATGGTGCAGGCGCAGTACGGCGGCACCAACAACGGCTTCCTGATCCGCGACATGATCGAGGGCCAGGACGCGGAGCAGCAGCTCCATGCCCGCGAGGAGAGCAGGAACCGGCCGCAGCTCGTGCTGACCCTCGGGAACGGCGCGCCGCCGCCGCCGCCGAACGGCGCCCCCGACACGCAGATCACGGGCACCCCGCTCGCGTCCACCTCGAGCACGTCCGCGACCTTCACCTTCACCGGCACCGACGACGTCACGCCGGCCGGCAGCCTGACCTTCCAGTGCCAGCTCGACGTCGCCGACAACGGCCCCTGGAACGCATGCTCGAGCCCGCAGACCTACTCCGGCCTCGCGCCCGGCTCTCACATCTTCCGCGTGCGGGCCGTGGACGGCGCCGGGAACGTCGACCCGCAGCCGGCGGTCTTCACCTGGGTGATCGACCAGACGCCGCCCGAGACCGTGATCACGGCCTCGCCGGCCGCGACGACGACGAGCACGAGCGCGTCGTTCTCCTTCACCTCCTCCGAGGCCAACTCGACCTTCGAGTGCTCGCTGGACACGGCCGCGTTCGCAAGCTGCACGTCGCCGCGGTCTCACTCGGGCCTCGCGGTCGGCGCCCACACGTTCCGCGTCCGCGCGATCGACGCCGCCGGCAACGTCGACGGCTCGCCCGCGACCTTCAACTGGACGATCCAGTCCGGCGGCGGCGGCGCGAGCTGCGGCACGAGCCAGACGGTGAACGCCGTCGCGGACTCCTGGATCGAGCAGGGCAGCCCGTCGTCGAACAAGGGCTCGGACGGCATCCTCAAGGTCATGTCCAAGAGCGGGAACGGGAACCTGCGCGCGCTCGTCCGCTTCGACCTCCCGACGATCCCGTCCGGCTGCGTCCTCGACACCGCGACGCTGCGCCTGTTCGCCGCCTCCACCTCGGGCAGCCAGCGCACGCTCCAGGCGCTCCGCCTGAACGGCTCCTGGACCGAGGGCGGCGTGAACTGGTCGAACCAGCCGGCGACGACCGGGACCGCGGCCACCACGACCTCCGCCAGCGGTTGGCGCCAGTGGACGGTGACCTCGATCGTCGGCGCGATGTACGCGAGCACGAACAACGGCTTCCTGATCCGCGACGCGACCGAGGGCCAGGATGCCGAGCAGCAGTTCCACGCCCGCGAGAAGGGCTCGAACGGGCCCCAGCTGGTCCTGACCTTCAAGACGCCCTAGACGACGGCCGCGACCGCGAAGAGCGGCTCACCGCTCCTCCCCAGGGAAACGCGAGCCGCTCTTCGAGGTCGCGGCCACCCACATCGAGCGCGGCTCCGCCCCCCGATTCCGGAGCCGCACTCGATTTTGCGCGCGCTCGACTAGGGACCTGAAGCG
>SIRU01000005.1 GCA_004366385.1 Actinomycetota bacterium | reverse complement strand
GGCGGGCGGGCGGTGAGGCCCTGGAGGACGCGCGAGCTGAGGCGGACGAGGTCGCGGTGAGGGCCGTCGTAGATCGAGTGCTCGGCCTCCCAGGAACGCCACGTCTCGATCGTGTCGGCGATGCGGGCGGCGACGGCGCTCGGCGCGGTGGGGTCGGGCGCGTTGCGGTCGTCCGGCGCCATCCAGCGGAGCGAGAAGCCGGCGCTCTCTCCTACGGTCAGGCTGAAGGCGGCGCGCATGGTGCTCTCGTGGATGTGCGTGGGGACGCTCGCGCGGACGGCGATCTGGTTCGGGCCGCCGAACGTGCGCCCGCCGTCCTCGGTCGCGCGGAAGAGCGGGCGGACGAGGCCGTACTCGGGGCGGGGCGCGAGCTCCAGGACGAGATCCACGGAGCCGGCCGTGCACTCGACGAAGCGGAGGAGCTCGTGCGGGGCGTCGAGGCCGATGTCGTGGCCGCGCTGTCCGTCGGAGAAGGCGAGAGCGTCTCGGAGGACCACGGTGCCGCTGTCGGTCGTGAAGATGGTCTCGAGGACGAGCGTCCCGTCGGCGTAGCGGCGCTCGCTCGTGAACTCGCCGGCGGGGCGGATCGACCAGTGGCCCGCGTCGGAGTCGAGGATCGCGGAGAAGACGGCAGGCGCGTCGAAGCGGGGGAGGCAGAGCCAGTCGACCGAGCCGTCTCGTGCGACGAGCGCGGCGGTGTTGCAGTCGGAGAGCAGCCCGTACTCGGCGATCGGCTTGGAGCCGCCCGTGGTCGGGCCGGTGTGGGTGTCGGTGTCGGTGTCGATCAGGATCTCGGCCATGGAAGTCTCACTCCTCGTGTCGGGCAACGCGGTTCCCGTCTCGCGGACCGTGTGGGGCGTTACACCGCGCTTCATAAAAACCGGTGTCAGACACCGGTCTTGTCAAGTGGCCGCTGCAACGATTCGTCAACTCTCTGTCCACAGGATCTCGCTCGGATTGCGTGTGGCGGCGCGGCTCGGGCCGTTTCGGACATGTCGCGCGCCCGGCTGCGGCGCCGAGCGCGCGACGTCGGTGTCTGACACCGGGGCTCAGGCGGCCGCGTACGCCGCCCGCGCCTCGTCGGTCAGCGGGTCGAAGTCGGGCTTGATTCGCGCCAGCAGCTCGCCGATGTCCTGCCACAGCTGGTACGGCGACGGGCGGCCCCAGAACCAGTAGCCGACGTAGACCTTCTCGATCACGCGCCCGGGGCCGAGGAGCACGGTGTGCGGAACGGTGGCCGGGTGGTGAGGGTCGGTGTACTCGCGGATGTCGAGCAACGTCTGGAGCTCGAGGTCGGCGTCGGCGAGGAACGTCCAGTGCGCGCCCGTCGAGACCTTGAGCTTGTAGACGTCGTGCAGGCCGTTCGGGAGCACGGTGACCAGCTGCGTGAACGCGACGGACGACCACTCGTGGAAGCGCAGCATCTCCTTCTGGTGCTGCCGCTCGCGCGGGCAGTGCTCGCCGCGCCCGAGCATGAGCACGAGGACGTCGTCGCCCTGGAGCGTCGAGAGCCGGTGCACGTGACCGTTCTCGTCGGGGAGGGAGAAGTCGGGGAAGACGTCGCCCACCGAGAGGTCCTTCAGCATCGGTGCCTCCTCACTCCGGGCGGATGCCCGGGATCGCGAGCCGCAGCCGGTACACGCTGGTGAGCGCGGTGACGTACAGCGCGCGGCCGTCGTCGTCGCCGAACGCGAGGTTGTGCGGCGACTCCGGGAGCCGCAGCGTCCCCAGGTGCTCGCCGTCGGGCGACAGGATCCAGATCCCTCCGGGACCGCAGACGTACACGTTCCCCTCGACGTCGACCTTGATCCCGTCGATCGCGTCCTCGCCCGGCGCCCCGGTCATGTCGAAGAAGACCTCGCCGGCACCGGTGTCCGGGTCGTAGCGCATGACCACCGTCCGGTCGAAGTCCCAGTTGCCGACGTACAGCCGGCGCTCGTCCGGCGAGAATGCGAGCCCGTTCGGGCCCTCGAGCTCGTCGGTCAGCAGCGACACGACGCCGTCGCGCACGCGGTACACACCGCTGAACGGCAGCTCCTTCTCGGGATCGTCGAACCCCGCGGGAAGCCCGAACGGCGGGTCGGTGAAGAAGAGCGTTCCGTCCGAGCGGTACACGAGGTCGTTCGGGCTGTTCAGGCGCTTACCCTCGAACGAGTCGGCGAGCACCGTCGTGTCGCCGTGCGGGTTCACGCGCAGCACGCGGCGGTTCCCGTGCTGGCACATCGTCAGCAGCCCGTCGGGCGAGAACGTGAGCCCGTTCGACCCGGGCTGGAAGTACCGCCCGATGTCGGCCCCGGTGTACCCGCTCTTCGGCCGGAAGACCGACACGGCGCCCGCGGGCGCCCAGCGGTAGATCGCGTTCGTGTTCGGCGAGGAGAAGAGGAGCGCGCCGTCGCGCGTCCACACCGGCCCCTCCGTGAACTCGAACCCGCCCGCCACGCGCTCCAACCGCACGTCGTCCGGGACGATCGCCGCGAGCCGCGGGTCGACCTCCTCGATCTCGAGCTCGGCCTCCTCGACCATCGCTGCGCGCTCCGGCGCGAAGAGGTCGAGGGTCGCGGAGCGCATCCAGATGTAGTTGTGCGGCGACGCCGAGATGGGACCGTTGATCCCGAAGACCGCGATCTCGAAGGTGTCGCCGGGCCGCGCGTCCTGAGTCAGCAGCACGCGGTTGGGAGCGTTGAAGCCGCCGACCACGCGCCCGCCCGTATCCCCGAGCGCGAGCGGCAGCTCGCCGTTCACCCACACCTCGGCGTAGTCGTCGATCACGACCTCGAACACGACCGTGGAGCCGGCGACGTCCAGCTCGCCGACCTGCTCGGGCAGCCTGACCGTGATCCGGTACCAGTTGAAGCCGACGCGCCCGTGGCCGAGCCGGAGCATCGTCTCCTCGGGCGCGAGCTCGCGCCAGCCGGAGTCGTCGAAGCCGGGGCCCTGCGCGTGCGGCACGACGTCGTACGTGCGGTTCGGCAGGTCGCCCGGCCCGAGCGGGTCGACCGCGGAGCCGACCTCGACGAAGTCGATCTCCTCGACGCGGGCGTCTGCGTAGCGCCACGCGCCGCCGACGAGGGCGGCGCCGTCCTCGGTCTGGAGGTCGACGATCGCGTCCGGCCGGCCGGGGAGGAGCTCCGGCGGGCCGGGGAGGCGCGCGGCCACGAGCTGCGTCCTCTGCGCGCTGGTCATTGCCGGCGCCATGTCAGGCCTCGACCTTCACGACGAAGTAGAGGAACGGGTCGGAGACGTCGACGAACTGGTGCGGGACGCCGCTCGGGATGGCGAGGACGTCGCCTTCCGCGAGCTCGTGTGCCGTGCCGCCCTCGACGGCGGTCGCGCGGAGCTCGCCCGCGGCGACCTCGCGCGGCTCGACCAGCTCGCCGCCGGTGACGACCGTGGCCCGGCCCTCGACGACGTGCATGACGTCGACGAAGCGCTCGTGGTACTCGACCTCGCCCGGTGACTCGCGGCGGCCGGCGTCGAGCTTGAAGCCGGCGGTGTCGAGGAGGAGGCCACCCTGCTCGAAGCGCTCGCGCAGCGTCTCGCTGGAGAAGTACGCGGCGCCGTTCCCGCTCCCGTTCCCGGCTGCGGCGAGCGCCTTCGCGAACGCGTCCGCGCCCGCGGCCGCGAGCTCCGAGTCCTCCTCCGCGGAGGACGCGCCGGAGACGCCGACCGCGCCGACGACCGCGCCGTCGGCGACGAGTGGGATGCCGCCCTGGAGCGGGACCGCGCGCGCGAGGTGCAGCGCCGACGGGCGCCCGCCCGAGGCCTGGTCTTCGAAGTCCTTGCTCGGCCGACGGTAGATCGCGGCCGTTCGCGCCTTGTCGGTGGCGACGCCGACGCTCGCGACCTGGGCGCCGTCGGGGCGCCAGAGGTAGACGAGCTCACCGCCTGCGTCGACGACTGCGACGACGGGGGAGACGCCGCGCGAGGTCGCGACCGCGCCGGCGGCCTCGGCCGCGAGGCGCGCGCCCTCGTAGGTGAGAGCGGTGACCTCGGACGTGGAGAAGTCGGCTGAGGCGCCCGCAAGCGAGATGGCCTCGTCCTCGTCCGGGGTCTCGCCGCTCGTGCCGATCGCGCCGACGACCTCGCCGTCGACCTCGAGCGGGATCCCGCCGATCAGCGCCTTCGCGCCGTGGAGCGCGAGCGCGCCGATCCGGCCGCTCGAGACCTGCTCCTCCAGCACGCGGCTCGGGCGGACGAAGATCGCCGCCGTGCGGGCCTTGTCGACCGCGACGCGCGAGCTCGCGATCTGCGCGCCGGGCGTCCGCGTGAGCGAGACCAGCTCGCCCGCGGGGTCTACCACGGCGACCACGACACGGCTTCCGCGAGCGCGGGCGTCGGCAACTGCGGCGTCGGCGACAGCCTGGACGCCTGCCTCGTCGAGGATTCTGCGAGTCCGGGTGAGTGCCATGGGGAGGCTCCTTTCGCGTTCAGCTCCGCCGCCCAGATCGCGGTGTCGGCGGTGATGTAGAGGACGTTGCGGCCGGGGCCGCCGAAGGTGAAGTTGACGGTCCCGGGAAGGAGGATCTCGCCGAGCAGGATCCCGCTCGGGTCGTGGACGCGGATCCCGTCGGCCGAGGATGCGTAGATGCGGCCCTCGCCGTCGACCTTCAGGCCGTCAGGGTGTCCGGGCGTGGCGGCAGCGACGACGCGGCGGCGCTGGAGCCGCCCGCCGTGGCCGACGTCGAAGGAGAGAAGGTGGTGCGGGCGGCCGTTGTCGGCCACGTAGAGCACGGTCTCGTCCGGCGAGAGTGCGAGCCCGTTCGGCTTGTCGAACGAGTCGGCGGCGATGCTCAGGCGATCGGCGCCCGGGTCGTAGCGGTAGACGAGGTCGCCGAGCTCCGGCCGCGGGCGGAAGCCCTGGAGGTGCCCGTAGCTGGGATCCGTGAACCAGATCGCGCCGTCGCTCGCGACGACGACGTCGTTCGGGGAGTTGAGGCGGAAGCCGCCGAGCCCGTCGACGATCGTCTCCGCGCGGCCCGTGCGCGGGTCGACGCGGGAGATGCGGGCGCGCGCCCGGCGCGTCCCCTGCTCGCAGACGACGAGCGTGCCGTCGCGGTCGAGGAACATGCCGTTCGCGACGTTCGCGCTCTCGCGGACGGTGGTCAGCGCCAGGCTGCGGAGGTCGAGGAGCCGGATGGAGACGTGCGGGACGCCGTCGCCGTCGCGCACGGGGACGGTCGTGAAGTAGAGGGCGTCCTCCTCGGCCGAGTACACCGGCCCCTCGTGCGCCTCGACCTCGACCACCGCCTCGAGCGACGGCATCTCGCCGAGGACGTCCGCGAAGCGCTCGTGGTGGCTGACGAAGCTCATGCGGCGTCCCGGAGCGGCCGGTAGAGGTTCGGGTGCTCGAACGCGGCGAGCGCGCTCCCGTTCGGGACGTCGGTCGCGAACGAGTCGCCCGTCCGCGCGTCGACGTAGCGCAGGACGATCTGGTTCCGCAGGTCGTCCCACAGGAGCCGCACGAGGAGGCCGCTGGACGTCCGCTCTGCAAGCTCGAGGAGTGCCATGCGCACTCTGACTCGCGGGCGTGTGTTCCGTTACAGAAACCGCGAGAGCCGGCGCGGCGGCCGGCTCTCGGCGTGGCGTGGAGGAGGGAGAAGCTACGTGCGCTCGTCGATGAGCCTGTACGCCAGCCCGGTCGCGGCGGCGTAGACGGAGTGGTGCCAGAGGTCGATCGCGACCTCCTTCCTGCCCCAGAAGACGAACGGCGGCGCGACCTCGAGCGCGGGGAGGGTCACCGCCGCGCTGCCCCAGACGGCGGCGCCGTGGGCCGCGGTGGCTGCGCGCGGCGAGAGCCCGGCCGCGGCGAGCAGCCCGCGGGCGACGCCCCACATCGTCCCGTACCCCCAGTGCGAGAGGTCATTGAACCGCGCGGCGGCGATGTCGTCCTCGAACTCCTTGATCCCGAGCACCTTCGCGGTCGCGCGGGCCGGCGCCGACGACGCGGCCCGCCCGCGGATCCGAGCCTCCAGCGAGCTCGACACCGTCATCGCGGCAGTGCCCACGACGCCCGCGACGAGTCCCTTGCCGATCGAGCTCGCGACCTTACCGACGAGCCTGCCGTTCATGCCATGACCTCCTGCGTCTCGGTGGGGATCTGCTCGCGGAGGGCGGCCTCCAGGCTCACGCCCAGGCGGTCGAGCAGGTGGTCGCCGACGCGAAGCGCGTTCGCCATCGCCGTCAGCGCCGGGTTCACCGCGCTCGACGAGGGGAAGAAGCTCGTGTCGACGACGTAGAGGTTGTCCACGTCGTGCGCCCTGCAGTTCACGTCCAGCGCCGACGTGGCCGGGTCGTCGCCGAAGCGCACGGTCCCGCAGTTGTGCGCGATGCCGGCGATCGGGATCTGCTGCCCGAGCACCGACCAGCGCGGGATCGCCGTGGTGTGGCAGCCCATCGGCCCGAGCAGCTCCTTCAGCTTGCCGAGCAGGCGCCGGTGCGGCTCGGTGTTGACGTACGTCTTCGCGAGGTGGATCGAGCCGTCGCGCCCGACCGTGACCCGGTTCTCGGGCAGCGGGATGTCCTCCGTGGTCAGCCAGAAGTCGATCGCGTGCTTCGCGAGGTAGTCGAGCGCGAGCCCGGGCGCGAACCACGGCGCGCCCCCCTTGAGGATGTTCCGGTCCGTCTTCCCGAGCGTCTGGATGTGCCCGAGCGGGAAGTCGAAGTCGTCCGCGCCCGAGTAGAAGTCGTTGATGCCGAGCGTCTTCTGGAACCTCGTGTCGTTCGGCGTCTGCGAGATCGCGATGATCGCCGAGTTCAGGTGCGCCATGTAGTTGCGCCCGACCTGGTCGGAGGAGTTCGCGAGCCCGTTCGGGTGCTGCGCCGACGCCGAGCGCAGGAGCAGCGCCGCCGAGTTCACGCCGCCGCACGAGACGACGACGAGGTCGCCGGTGTAGCTCTCCTCGAAGCCGCCGCGGTCGACGACGACGCGCGTGACCGTCCTTCCGGAGGAGTCGGTCTCGAGCCGCTCGACCTTCGAGTGCGTGAGCAGGGTGACGTTCTCGTGCTGGAGCGCCGGACGGATCGCGCAGACGTGCGAGTCGGCCTTCCCGTCCGTGAGACAGGGGAAGCCGTCGAACTTGTCGCAGCGGACGCAGCGCCCCTGCTCCGGGTCGGACTCGTCGAGGTCGATGCCGACCGGGAGGTGGAACGGCGAGTGGCCGGCGCGCACGAGGTCGTCGTGGATCTCCTGGATCCGCGGCTCGTGCGAGACCTCCGGGTACGGGAACGGGCCGGAGCGCGGCGCCTCGGTGGGGTCCTCGCCGGCCCTGCCGTGCACGAGGTAGATCCGCTCGGCCTCGGCGTAGTACGGCTCGAGGTCGGCGTACGAGAGCGGCCACGCGGGGGAGACGCCGCCGTGGTGGCGGATCTCGCCGAAGTCGCGCTCGCGGAAGCGGAACAGGATCGAGCCGTAGAACTTCGTGTTGCCGCCGACGAAGTACTGCGCGTGCGGCCGGAACTGCTGGCCGTGCTTGTCGAACCAGCGCTCGTTCGTCACGTAGCGGCTCTTGAGGAACACCTCCTTCGAGTCCCAGTTCTCGGGCTCGCGGGGCAGGTAGCCGCCGCGCTCGAGGACGAGGATCTTCTTGCCGGAGGGCGCGAGCCTGTACGCGAGCGTGCCGCCGCCCGCTCCGGTGCCGATGATGATCACGTCGTAGTGCTCGCTCATTGCAGGCCTCCTCAGGTGAGCGCGATCGGCGACGTCCACGCGCCGGTGGCGCCGCGCAGCTTGGGGAAGGTGAGGACGAGGGCGAAGTCGCGCACGCCGTCTGCGGCGAGTGCGCAGAGGTCGAGGTTCTCGACGACGAAGACGCCGTGCTCGACGTTGAGGTGCTGCGGCACCTCGAACGGGCGGTCAGGGTTCTCCGCGGGCACGGGCCCGTAGCTCCAGGTGTCGCAGCCGGTCAGCGCGACGCCGCGCTCGGCGAGCCACTCCGCGAGCGCGAGCCCGGGGCCGGGCTCGCCCGAGAGGTAGCGCTCGGCGTCGCCCCAGTGCGCGCCCCAGCCGGTGTGGAAGAGGACGGCGTCGCCCGGCTCGGGGTCGATCGCGGCGACCGCGTCGAGCCCGATGACGTCGCCCGGCTCGAGCGGCGCGACGTCGACGAGGTGCGCGCGTGTGACGATCTGCGGGACGGTCTCGGCACCCAGGCGCGTCAGGCCCGAGGGCCCGGCGAGCTCTGCGACCGAGTGTCCGCCGTACGCGCGCTCGCCCATCTGCAGGTGCCCGAGCGTGTCCAGGTGCGTGCCGAGCTGCGTGGTCGACGAGAAGACCTCCGTGATCCAGGTCACGTCGTTGTCGCCGACCGGCATGACCGAGTTCGCGTGGTGCGCGGTCGTGACGAGCGTCTGCCGGAAGAAGCGGCCGGGGAAGACGGGCGAGCGCTCGTCGAGCACCCGGCCGAGGTCGTACAGGCGGCCTTCGCGCACGAGCGAGAGCGCCTGCAGGCGCTTGGCTTCGGTCACGTGCCGGAGCATCCCGGCCTCGTGAGCAGTCGCCTCGAGCATGCCGCTCAGTCGGGCGGCGGACGCGTCCGTTACATGACATCGACGCGGGGCTACCGTCATACTCCGTTAGACATGAGCGCCAAGCGAACGTCCAAGGTCGTGTCCGTGTCGCTGCCTCCGGAGGCGGCGACGGACTTCGAGCGCCTCGCGGCCGACGAGGGCCGCAACAAGAGCGAGCTCTTTCGCGAGATGCTTCGTGTCTACCGGACGCACCGGGAGACCGGCGCCTTCGAGTCGCTCCAGCGCTACGGCGCGGCACGCGCGCGTGGACTCGGCGTCCGTGACGAGCGCGACGTCGAGCGGCTGATCGGAGAGCTCCGCGACGTGTGAGGGTCGTCGCCGACACCAACGTGCTGGTGTCGGCGCTCGTCTTCCCTGGCGGCGTGCCCGAGGACATCTACCGGCTCGCGGTCGGGGGGAGGATCGACCTCGTGACCTCGCGGCCGTTGCTCGCAGAGCTCGGGCGCGTGCTCGAGCTGGAGCTCGGCTGGGAGCCGTCGCGCGCCGAGGACGCGGTGCGCCAGGTCATCCGGCTCGCCGACGTCGTCGAGCCGCGCGAGGCGGTCGTCGAGATCGAGGCGGACCCGGCCGACGACCGCGTGCTCGAGGCTGCGCTCGAGGGCGGGGCGGAGGCGATCGTGTCCGGCGACGCGCACCTCCTCGCGCTCGGTGCGTGGCGCGGGATCCCGATCCTCGCGCCCGCCGCCTTCCTCGCCGAGCACGGGAGCGCGTAGGGGCGAGGCAAGCCTCGGCCCTACGCGAGTGAGGCGGGCGCCGCCTCCCTCACTCGGAGGACCAGGGCTCGCGGAAGTCCGCGAAGAGCGTCAGCCCGCCGTCGACGAAGATCGTCTGGCCAGTGATGTACGCGGCGTCGTCGGACGCGAGGAACGCCACGACGCCCGCCATCTCGTCGGAGTCGCCGGCGCGCGGGATGGGGATGTGGCTCGTGACCTGCTCGCGCTTCACCGGGTCGTCGATCCACGCGCGGTTGATCGGGGTCACGGTCGCGCCCGGCCCGACGCCGTTCACGCGGATGCCCTGGCCCGCGTACTCGAGCGCGAGCGTGCGCGTGAGGTTCATCATCCCGCCCTTCGAGACCGAGTACCCGAGGTAGCTCGGCTTCGGGATCAGCTGGTGGACGCTCGAGATGTTGACGATCGAGCCCGGCTTCTCCTCGGCGAGGAAGTGCCTGATCGCCTCGCGCGCGCACAGGAACGAGCCGCGCAGGTTGACCGCGAGCACCTTGTCGAAGTCCTCGCTCGAGAGCTCGTGCGAGGGGCAGGAAACCTGGATGCCCGCGTTGTTGACGAGGACGTCGACTCCGCCGAGCTCCTCGATCGCCTGCGCGACCATGCGCTCGACCTCGTCCTCCTTCGACACGTCGGCGCCGACGACGACGTCGCGGACGCCCTCCTGCCGCACCTTCGCGACACAGGCGTGCACCTGGCCCTCGGTCTCGGCCGCCTCGCTCGGGTCGCGCAGGTAGTTGATGGCGACGTTCGCGCCGTGCTCGGCGAAGCGGACGGCGATCGCCTGGCCGATGCCGGACGTCCCGCCGGTGACGAGCACGTTCTTGCCCTTCAGGCCGCGCATGCCCTCGCGCGCGGCGGCGAGCTCGGTGGTGGTCATCTCGAAGCCTCCTTCGGTTTCGTGTCCGGTCTCTCGAGGAGCCGATCCGTTACCGCGGCAGCCGCACGAGCGTCCCGCTCCCGCGGACGACGAGCCAGAGACCGCCGAACTCGTACACGTTCTGGCACAGCACCTGGCCGACGGGGTCGGCGACGTAGTAGTAGAGCGGCCGGCCCGCGTACGTGAGCTGGCGGCTCCCGTCACGGCGGCGGGTCGTCCCGAGGAGCGAGCGGCGCGCTCCCTTCCCGGGGCGGAGCTGACCGCGCACGAGGTACGGCGGCCACGCGGTCGCGCACGCGCCGTAGCAGGCGCTGCGGCCGCGCGGGTCGCGGGTGAAGGCGTACAGCGCGCGGTTCGAGCCGTCGAAGAGCATCGGGCCGTACTTCGAGCCGCGGACGGTGAGCGTCGGCATCGCCGAGCTCGACGACGCAGCGAGGTCGGCGCCGGCGAGGAGCCCGACGACCGCAGACAGGGCGAGGAGTGAGAGGAGACGCATCGCGGGTCCTTTCAGTGCGTGAGGGCGGGTGCCGCGGCGGCCGTGGCCGGCTCGCCGCGGCGGAGGAGCGTGAGGGCGAGCAGGGGGAGGAGGAGGACGGAGAGGAGCCCGGCGGCCACGAGCGCGGCGCCGGTCGCTTCGTCCACGAGCCCGAGCTCGATCCCGATCATCGAGGCGGCGACGATGAACGGCAGCGAGGTCGCCTGGAGCAGGCCGGCGACCGCCGTGTCACGCGCGCCGAGCGTCGAGCGGTAGAGGAGCGCGGGGAGCGCGCGCACGAGCAGCAGCGCCGCGAGGAAGATCGGCACGCGACTGGCCGTCGAGGCGCTCGCGAGCAGCGCGTCGAGGTCGAAGAGGATCCCGCTCGAGACGAAGAAGACGGGGATGAAGACGCCGAAGCCGACGGCCTCGAGCTTCGCGCGGAGCGCCGGGTGCGTCATCGTCCGGTCGCGGTCGACGAGGCTGAGGATCGCGCCGGCGAGGAACGCGCCCAGGATCACCTCCAGCCCGAGCGCGGCCGCGAGCGCGACCAGCGCGATCATGAGCAGGAAGGCGCCGCGCACGCGGATCTGCGCGGTCGTGTCCTGGAGCCGCAGCAGCACCGCGGACAGCCGGCGCGAGTGCTCGGCGCCGAGCAGTGCCACGAGGAAGGCCGCCGCGACGAGCAGAAACCCGCCGAGGAGCAGGAGCTGCGTCGTCGTCGAGGTCGCCTCGCGCGAGAAGAAGAGCGAGAGCAGGATCACGGCGCCGAAGTCCGCGATCGAGGCGGCCCCGATCACGAGCTGGCCGAGCGTCGTGGCCGAGTTCCCCGAGTCCTTCAGCACCGGGACGACGACGCCGAGCGAGGTCGCGACGAGCACGATGGCGACGAAGAGCGGGGTGTCCACCTGCCCGACCCCCGCGAGCACGAACGCGACGGCGAGCGCGATCCCGAACGAGACGACGAACCCGAGCCCGGTCAGCCCGAGCAGGCGGCCGCGCAGCCGGTCGAAGTCGATCTCGAGCCCGGAGAGGAAGAGGAGGAACGCGAGCCCGACGAGCGCCAGCACCTCGATCGCGACGTCGATTTCCACCCAGCCGAAGCCGGACGGGCCGATGACGATCCCGGCGACGAGCTCGAGCACGACCGCCGGCAGCCGGATCGCGGGCGCGAGCCCGAGCAGCAGCGGCGCGGTGAAGGCGACGACGGCGACGACGACGAGGCCGGAGAAGTCGATCTCGGTCACGCGCGTCGGTCCGAGGGAGCCGCCGTCGCGTTACACCGCCGGCGCGTCGGGGCCGGTCGGCTACCGCCGACCAGTGGCCGCGGTCGAGCGATCCTGCGGGCGCGGCGCCGGCGCAACGCGGGTGCTCGGGATCCGGAGCGCCTTCATGTCTCCTCCGATCGTGGGTTGTTGGTGTCGCCCAGGTTCGGAGACGCCGCTCAAGGGGCGCTGAAACGGGCCCGTAAGCGGCGTATCGTCCCGGTCGTGGCGCTCGAGCTTCGGATCCTCGGGCCGCTCGAGGCCCTGCAGGACGGCGAGCCCCTGCGGCTGGCGGGACGGCTGCGACGCACGCTCGTCGCGCTGCTCGCGCTGCACGCGTGCCTGACCGTGCCGGCCGTTGCGAGAGAAAAGCCCCTGTTTCCAGCGGCTTTTCTGATGGAGCTAGGCGGACTCGAACCGCCGACCTCCTGGGTGCGATCCAGGCGCTCTCCCAGCTGAGCTATAGCCCCGCGGAGGGCTGATTGTAGCGGCGCCCGCCGGTCGTGCCGGCCGTGGAGGCCTCGCGGCGTCGCGTCCGAAGCGTCACGGCTTCGTGCCGATCGCTCCACAGACCCGTGGAGCCATGCGGGTTCGCGGCGCACCTGTCCGTTTCGGCCATCTGGCCGCGGCGCCGGTCGGCCGCTACCCCTGATCGCGACATCGAGCGAAGGGAGGATGCGTGCACGCACGCACCATCGCGGTCGGTCTGGCCGCGTTCGTACTCGCCGGAGCGACCGCGGCCTCGGCCAAGCACGGCGTAACGGCGCTCGTCTCGGCCGACGGGACGATCACGGCCTGCGTGAAGTCGAGCGGGAAGCTCCGCATCGTGAGCGACGCGTCGAAGTGCAGGCGCAACGAGCAGGTGCTGAACTGGAGCACCGCCGGAGGTACGACCGGGCCGCCCGGCCCGCCAGGCCCTCAGGGAGAGAAGGGGGACAAGGGCGACACCGGCGCGCAGGGCCCGGCTGGCCCGCAAGGCCCGGCTGGTCCGCAGGGTCCGGCGGGGCCGCAAGGCCCGGCTGGTCCGCAGGGGCCGGCGGGCGCCTCGATCCAGTCCGTCGACGAGCTCGAGGGCTCGGCGTGCACGCGCCACGACGGCTCGGCGGGGACGCTCGACGTCTCGGCCGGCGCCGACGGCGTCGTCGTGCTCACCTGCACGGGCGAGGCGCCGCCGCCTCCGCCGCCTCCTCCGCCCCCGGTGGGGTCGACCCTCGTGATCAACGAGATCGACTACGACCAGGTCGGGGCGGACACGGACGGCTTCGTCGAGATCGCGAACGTGGGGGCCGCCGAGGTGTCGCTCGCCGGCATCGCGATCGTGCTCGTGAACGGCGGTGACGGGACCGAGTACCGGCGGCTCGCGCTCACCGGGACGCTCGCGGCCGGTGCCTACCTCACCTGGTCGACCGACGCTCAGAACGGCGCTCCCGACGGGGTGGCGCTGATCGACACGGCGACAGGCGACTTGCTGGACGCGCTCTCGTACGAGGGCGAGATCACGGCGGCCACGATCTCCGGCCGGACGTACAACCTCGTCGAGGGCAACGCGCTCGCGGCGAGCGTCGCCGACTCCAACACCGTCGACGGGTCACTCTCGCGGATCCCCGACGGGCAGGACACGAACGACGCGGCGAGCGACTGGGCCTTCACGACGGTGAAGACGCCCGGCGTGGCGAACGTGGCGTCGCCGTAGTCCGCTACGCGCCTCCCGCGCCCGGCCGCCCCCGCCGGGCGCGGGAGCGCTCGCGGCGCACGAGCCGCTCCTCGAGCTCGGCGAGCTCCTGCTGGAGCGCGCGGTAGCTCGCGAGCCGCGCTGGGTCGAGGTCGCCGCGCTCGATCGCGTCGCGTACCGCGCAACCAGGCTCGCTCTCGTGGCGGCAGTCCGAGAACCTGCAGCTCCCGGCCAGCTCGGCGATGTCCTCGAAGGCGTCCTCGAGCCCGTCGTCCGCGAGCCAGAGGTTGAGCTCTCGCATGCCCGGGTTGTCCACGATCAGCCCGCCGCCCGGCAGCAGGATCAGCTCGCGGCGCGTGGTCGTGTGGCGGCCGGAGCCGTCGCGCGAGACTCCGGCCGTCGCGAGCCTCTCCTCCCCGACGAGCTTGTTGACGATCGTGGACTTGCCGGCGCCGGACGGGCCGACGAGGGCCCCGGTGACACCCGGCGAGAGGTACGAGCGAACGGCGTCCAGGCCCACGCCCGTGCGTGCGTACACCGCGTGCACCGGCGCGCCTCCGACATCGCCGAGCGCCTCGATCGCCCCCGCGGGGGTCGGTGAGAGATCGGCCTTCGTGAGCAGGATGACTGGCCGCGCGCCGCTCTCCCACGCGAGCGTCAGGTAGCGCTCGAGCAGGCGCGGGCTCGGCTCGGGCTCCACCGGGAGCGCGATGAACACGACGTCGACGTTCGCGGCCACGACCTGCTCGCGCACGTCGTCCGAGCCGGGCTCGCCGGCGGCGCGGCGGGAGAACTTCGTGCGGCGTGGGAGCACCGCCCGGACCGTCGCCGACGGCCCGCCCGCGTCGACCGCGACCCAGTCGCCCACGACCGGCAGCTCCGCCGTCTCGAGCTCGCGACGCGCGCGTCCCGGCAGGCGCGCCCGCACCTCGCCGTCCGCGGTGAGCACGTCGTACGCGCCTCGGTGGGGGACGGCGACACGACCGGGGACGAGCCCGGCCGCTCGGTGCTCCTCGAAGTCGGCGCGCCGGCCGTCGTCCCACCCGAGCGCCTCGAGGTCGGGCACGCGCGCGGCTACCTCCCGAGGGCGCGCGCGAGGGCCGAGTCGAGGTCCGGATACGAGAACGTGAAGCCGGCATCGAGCAGCCGCGCCGGGAGTACGCGCTGGCCGTCGAGCAGGGCCTCCTGGCCCATCTCGCCGAACGCGGTGCGTACGGCGAAGGCGGGGAGGGGGAGGACCGTCGGTCGCCGAAGCGCCCGGCCGAGGGCCTTCACGAACTGTGCGTTCGTCGCCGGGTTCGGCGAGACGAGGTTGAAGGCGCCCGAGACGTCGTTCTCGAGCCCGAAGCGGTACGCCGCCACGACGTCGTCGAGACCGACCCAGCTCCACCACTGCCTTCCGCTTCCCACTCGCCCGCCGAGGCCGAGCTTGAACGGCAGGAGCAGGCGCTCGAGGGCGCCGCCGTCCTTCGAGAGCACGATGCCCTGCCGGAACTGGACGACGCGGAGCCCCGCATCGCGTGCCGGCTGCGCTGCCTCCTCCCACGCGCGGCCCACCTCGGCGAGGAACCCCGAGCCGAGTTCCGAATCCTCGGTCAGGATCTCGTCGCCTCGGTCGCCGTAGATACCCGTGGGGCCTGCGTTCACGAGGGCCACCGGTTTCGGGTCGAGACCCGCCGCCGTGCGCGCCAGCAGGCTCGTCGTGGCGACGCGCGACTCGAGGATCTCCCGCTTGCGCGCCTCGTTCCAGCGACGGCCGATCGTGGCGCCGCTCAGGTTGACGATCGCGTCGGCGCCTGCCAGCGCGGCGGGGTCGAGCTCGCCGGCAGCGGGATTCCAGGCGCGCTCGTCCGGGCCCGCGGACTCGCGGCGGACGAGCGTCACGACGTCGTGGCCCGCAGCGCGGAGCGCGGGGACGAGCGCGGAGCCGACGAGACCCGACGCGCCGCTGACGACCACCTTCATGCCGTGGATTGTGGCAGCCGGGCGGTGTACGTTCGCGCGGTGACGACGAGCGACGCCCCGTCGGCGCGGCTGCGGGACGGCGTGCGCGCCGCGCTTCCACTCGCGCCCGGGCCGTTCGTGTTCGGGCTCTCCTTCGGCGTGCTCGCCGAGGCGGCGGGGATGGGAGCGGCCGCGGCCGTCGTCATGTCCGCGACGACGTTCGCCGGCTCCGCGCAGTTCGCGACCGCGTCGGTGCTCGAGGACGGCGGGACGGCGCTCGCCGCGGTCACGGCGGCCATCTTCCTCAACGCGCGCTATGCGGCGTTCAGCCTGACGGTTGCGTCGGTCGTGCCGGGCGGGCGGCTGCGCCGGCTCGTCGGTTCGCAGCTGATCGTGGACGAGTCCTGGGCGCTCGCCGGGCGGAGCGGCCGCTTCGAGTGGGGCGTCCTCGCCGGTGCGGGACTGCTCCTGTATGCGCTCTGGGTCGCCTCGACGGCCTTGGGGACTGTGGTCGGCGGGGTGCTCGAAGACCCGCGCGACCTCGGTCTCGACGCGGCCTTCGCGACGCTCTTCCTCGGACTCGCGCTGCCGTACGTGCGGGGACGGCGGGCGATCCAGGCGTCGCTGCTCGCGGCCCTCGTCACGCTCGTGCTCCTGCCGGTCGCGCCCGCCGGGATCCCCATCGTGGCCGCCTCGATCGCCTGTCTCGTGGGGCTTCGCAGGTGACGGTCTGGGTCATCGTCGCCGTGGTCGGGATGGTCACGGTGCTCTTCAAGGCCGCCGGCCCGGTGTTCGTCGGCAGCCGGGTGCTGCCTGAGCGAGTCGGCGCCGTGGTCGACCTGCTCGCGCCCGTGCTCCTCACGTCGCTGGTCGTGACGCAGACGTTCGGCGGGGAGGGCGAGGTGACGGTGGACGCGCGGCTCCCGGGCGTGGCTGCGGGCGCGCTCGCGGTCTGGCTCCGCGCGCCGTTGGTGGCGGCGATGGTGGTCGCCGCCGTCGTGACCGCGTCGCTGCGCGCGCTCGGGCTCTAGCGAAAGCGAGGCGTTGCGCGCCAGAAGACGGCTGCAGCGCCGATCGCCTCCGCCGCGAGGCTGAGGACGCCGATCACGAGAAGCAACAGTCGGAAGTGCCGCATGCGCAGGAGATCGGCCGCGCGTCGCTCGCGCTTGAGCGGCGCCGCTCGGTAGCCCCACCCTGGGTGGGGTGTTCGGCCACCCTCCACCCGCTTCGAGCGTAACCGCTCACCGCGCACGCGTGGTTCGCGTGAGCGTGAAAAGTGCGTGCCAATCGCTCCACAGCGTCCCGCCGCGCGCACAGCGCCGCGGTTGGCTCCCTCGAGACTTCTCAACAGGAGCCCACCGGCCACCTTCAGGCCCCTTTCCCACCGGCGACTCGAAGCCCGGCTCGGCGACTCCGGTCGCGCGCGGCTCAGCTCGGGGGGCGGAAGACCGCGAACTGGTCGGTGACCTCGAGGCTCCGTGAGCGGAAGCGGAACACCTCGGCCGGGCGGCCGCCCGAGGGGCCGTGCGTGCGGCGCCCGCCGGTCGCCTCGAGCACGCCACGCCGCACCAGCACGCGCTTGAGGTTCGTCGCGGACACGTCGTAGCCGAGCGCGGCCGCGTAGATGTCGCGGAGCTCGGCGAGCGTGAACGTCGGCGGCGCGAGCGCGAACCCGACGTTCGAGTACGAGAGCTTCCCGCGCAGCCGCTCGCGCCCCGCGAGCACGATCGCGCCGTGGTCGAACGCGGTCGGCGGCAGCTCGTCGACCCGGTGCCACCGCGTGTCCGCCGGCACGTGCGGGTCGATCCCGACCGGGACGAGCCCGAGGTACGCGGTCGCGAGCTCCCAGCGCTCGGGGTGCCGCTCCGGCTCGCTCCAGGTCCCAAGCTGCTCGAGGTGCGCCACCTCGCTCACGTCGACCTTGGTCTCGAGGTGGCGAAGGATCGACTCCTCGAGCGTCTCGCCCTCACCGAGCACGCCGCCCGGCAGCGACCAGCACCCGCTGAACGGCGCCCGCGCCCGCTCCCAGAGCAGCGCCTGGAGCTCGCCGTCGCGAACCTGGAACACCGTCGCGAGCGCGGTGTGGGCGGGACGTGGTGTCGGGGTGGTAGACTCGGGCACGAGGTTATCGCCTATGAGTCGAAAACCTACCACGAACGGACGAGCCACGACCGCCTCGGAGGCGCCTGCCGACCTCCTCGTCGTCGGCGGAGGCGTCGCCGGGCTCTTCGCAGCGCTCTGTGCCGCCTCCGACGCGCATGTTCTCGTCCTCGCCAAGGGCCCGCTGCTCGCCTCGACGAGCTCGCTCGCGCAGGGCGGGATCGCGGCGGCGGTCGGTGAGGACGACTCGCCCGTGCTGCACGCGGAGGACACGCTGCGCACGGGCCGGGGGCTCTCCCGGCCGAGCGCCGTCGCCGCGCTCACCGGCGAGGCGCCCGCGCGGATCCGCGACCTCGTCGAGCTCGGCGTCGAGTTCGATGCCGACCTCGGGCTCGAGGGAGGCCACGGTCGCCGCCGCGTCGTGCACGCGGGCGGGGCCGCGACCGGCGATCGCGTCGCGCGCCGGCTCGCAGAGCTGGTCCTCGAGCACCCGCGGATCGAGGTCGCCGAAGGCGAGCGGATGCGTGCGCTGTGGACGAACGGAGACCGCTGCGTCGGAGTCGTCACCGAGCGCCGCCCGCTTCCCGCGCGCGCCACGCTGCTCGCGACCGGCGGTGCCGCCGCGCTCTGGCAGCGGACGACGAACCCGCCCGGCGCCGTCGGTGACGGGATCGCCGCGGCATATCGTGCCGGCGCCGCCGTCGCCGACCTCGAGCTCACGCAGTTCCATCCGACCGCGCTCGTCGACTCGTCGCTCCTCCTCTCGGAGGCGCTGCGTGGCGAGGGAGCCCTCCTCCTCGACGAGCACGGCGAGCGCTTCACCGACGAGCTCGCGCCCCGGGACGTCGTCGCGCGCGAGATCGACGCGCGCGGGACCGCGCTGCTCGACCTGCGCGAGATCGACCGCGCGCGCTTCCCCGGGCTCATGGGCCGCCTCGCAGAGCAGGGTTTCGACCCGGCGGCGACGCCGATCCCGGTCGCGCCCGCTGCCCACTACACGGTCGGCGGGATCGTCACCGACCTCGGCGGGCGCACCGAGCTCGCGGGCCTGTACGCCGCCGGCGAGTGCGCCGCGACCGGCGTTCACGGCGCGAACCGGCTCGCCTCGAACTCGCTCCTGGAGTGCCTCGTCTTCGGCCGCCGGGCCGCGCTCGCCGCCCTCGGCGAGCCGGGGCTCCCGGCGCGCCTGCCCGATCCCGCGCCCGCCGCGCCCGACGAGCCCGTGACCCCCGAGCTGCGCGCGGCCCTCTGGCGGGACTGCGGCCTCGCGCGTGACGGCGCCGGGCTCGAGCGGCTGCTCGAGGCGCCGCACCTCCTGACCCGCCTGACCGCCGAGTGCGCGCTCGTGCGCGAGGAGAGCCGCGGCGCTCACTTCCGCGTCGACTTCCCGGCCGAGGACGGGGCGTTCGAGCGCCACGTCGTCCTGCGCCGCGGCGCCGAGCCTGTGCTGGAGGCATGGCGGTAGCGGTCGACACCCTGCGCGTGGTCTACGCCGCGCTCGCCGAGGACGTCGGCGCCGGGGACGTCACGACCGAGGCGACCGTGGACGGCGACGCGACCGGCCAGGCGGAGCTGCTGCTGAAGGAACCAGGAGTCGTCTGCGGGCTCGAGGTGGCCGAGGCGGTCTTTCAGGCGCTCGACGCGGACGTCCGCTTCGAGACGCTCGTGGCCGACGGGGACGTCGTCGAAGGCCCAACTGCGGTCGCCCGCGTCGAGGGCCTCGAGCGGGCGATCCTCACCGGCGAGCGGACCGCGCTCAACTTCCTCGGCCGGCTCTCCGGGATCGCGACGCTGACGCGCCGCTACGTGGACGCGGTCGAGGGCACCGGCGCCGCGATTCTCGACACGCGGAAGACGACCCCCGGGCTGCGCGTCCTCGAGAAGCACGCGGTCGCCTGCGGTGGCGGGCGCAACCACCGGCTCGCGCTCGACGACGGCGTCCTCGTCAAGGACAACCACCTGCGCGCGACCGGCTCGATCGCAGCCGCCGTCGAGCGGCTGCGCGAGGCGACGTCACTTCCGATCGAGGTCGAGTGCGACACGCTCGAGCAGGTCGAGGAGGCCCTCGCCGCCGGAGCCGACGCGCTGCTCCTCGACAACATGAGCCTCGACGAGCTGCGCGAGGCGGTCGCGCTCGTGGGCGGCCGCGCGCGCCTCGAGGCCTCGGGCGGCATCACGCTCGAGAACGTCCGCGCCGTCGCCGAGACCGGCGTCGACGAGATCTCGGTCGGCGCGCTCACCCACTCCGCACGCTCCCTCGACGTCTCCCTGGAGGTCACATGACCACCGCCGAGATCACGACGATGCAGGAGGAGATCCGCGCGCTCGCCGCCGAACGGGACACGGTGATCCTCGCCCACAACTACCAGGTGCCCGAGGTGCAGGACGTCGCCGACTTCGTCGGAGATTCGCTCGGGCTCTCGCAGGAGGCCGCGCGCACGGAGGCCGAAGCGATCGCGTTCTGCGGCGTCCACTTCATGGCCGAGACGGCCGCGATCCTGTGCCCGGAGAAGACCGTCCTCATCCCCGACCTCGACGCCGGCTGCTCGCTCGCCGCGTCGATCACCGCCGACCAGCTCCGCGCGTGGAAGGCGGAGAACCCGGGCGCGGTCGTCGTCTCGTACGTGAACACGACCGCCGAGGTGAAGGCCGAGTCGGACTACTGCTGCACGTCCGGGAACGCGAAGGCGGTCATCGACTCGATCCCGGCGGACACCGAGATCCTGTTCCTGCCGGACATGTACCTCGGGCTCTGGCTGGAGAAGGTGACGGGCCGCAAGCTGCGGATCTGGATGGGTGAGTGCCACGTGCACGCAGGCATCCGGCCGCGCGACATCGAGCGCTGGCAGGAGGAGGCGCCCGACGCGGAGCTGCTCGTGCATCCCGAGTGCGGCTGCGCGAGCCAGTGCATGGCCTTCGGCAACGGTCGCACGCACATCCTCTCGACCGAGGGGATGATCCGCTTCGCGAAGCAGTCGCCGAAGGAGCGGTTCCTGGTCGCGACCGAGACCGGGATCATCCACCGGCTGAACAACGAGGCGCCCGAGAAGCGCTTCGAGGCCGTGTCGGAGAAGGCGATCTGCCGGTACATGAAGATGATCACGCTCGAGAAGCTCCGCGACGCGCTGCGCGACTGGAAGCACGTCGTGACGGTGGAGCCGGAGATCGCGGCGAAGGCGAGGGGCGCGATCGACCGCATGGTCGCGATCACGTGACGGAGCTGACGGCGGCCGAGCGCGCGTTCCTCGAGAGCCCCTTCGTGGGCGTCGTCACCGACCTGCGCCCCGACGGCTCGCCGCACTCGACGGTGGTCTGGGTGGACGTGGACGACGACGGTGTCTCGTTCAACACGGCGCGGCCGCGGGCGAAGCCGCGGCATCTCGACGCCGACCCCCGGGTCTCGCTCACGGTCGTCGATCCCGGCGATCCCTACCGCTGGATGACGGTCGAGGGTCGCGCCACGCTCGTGGACGAGGGCGCGAACGACCAGATCGACCGGCTGTCGGCGAAGTACACGGGCCGGGAGCGGTACGCCTCGCACCGCGAGGGCGAGACCCGCGTCACGGCCCGGATCGCTCCGACGCGCATCGAGAGCCGAGGCCTCGGGCGCTCGTAGCTACGCCGCGCGCACCGAGTGCACCGGCGGGAGCTTCGTCGCCGCGGTGAACCACGTCGCGCCCGCGTCGCGTGAGCCGAAGACGTCGCCCGAGGTCGCGCCGAAGAAGAGCGACATCGACTCGCCCGAGCCCTCGCGCGCGAACGCCTGCCGCAGGATCGTCAGGTAGGCGTCCTCCTGTGGCAGCCCGTCGCCGCGCTCGGTCCACGTCTCGCCCGCGTCGCGGGTCTCGTAGACGCGCACGCGGCCGTCCGGCGTCACGCGGTCCATGTCCGCGACCAGCGGGATGACGAACGCGCTGTCCGGGTCGTCCGGGTCGATCACCATCGGGAACCCGAAGTCCGACGGCAGCCCCTCCGCGATCGAGATCCACGACTCGCCCGCGTCGTCGGAGCGGTACACGCCTCCGTGGAACTGCATGAACAAGCGCTCCGGGCGCGCCGGCGCGCGGTGCATGTTGTGGACGCAGAGGTCGAGCGTCTCCTCGCGCTTCTCCTCCGGCATGTAGCGCGGGTACAGGCCCTTGTTGCCGTGGCGCCAGCTCTGCCCGCCGTCGTCGGAGAGCCACACGCCGACCGCGGAGATCGCGAGCGCGAGCTTCTGCGGGTCGCCGGGCCAGGTGGCGATCGAGTGCGTGCACATGCCGCCCGCGCCGGGGCTCCACTCCGGCCGCGTCGGCTGGTTCCAGAAGCTGTCGTTGAGCGCCCAGGTCTCGCCGCCGTCGCGGCTCTCGAAGAGCACGCCCGGCGCGCCGCCCGCGTACAGGAGGCCGTCTTCTTCGCCGGGAGTGACGATCCACAGCCGCTCGAGGCTCTTCTCGCCGCCCTCGGGGAGCGCGAGGCCCTCCGCCTGCTGCCACTCCTCGGCACCGAGGTCGTCGGTGTAGAAGACCTTCGGCCCGTAGAAGGCCGACGTCACGCACGCGAAGTAGCGTCCGGAGCGCTCGTCCCGCATCGCGTACTCGACCGGCTCGCCCGCGAACGCGCGCGACGAGATCTCGAACGAGCCGCCGTCGCCCTGGAGCGTGAACAGGCCCTTCTTCGTGCCGACGAGAAGCTGTGTCATCTGCCCTAACCTCCGCTGATCGAGGGGATCACGTGGATGCGGTCGTCCGCGGCGAGCTCGGTCTCCTCGCGGCTCTTCTCGCCGTTCACGAAGACGTTGACGTGCTCGCGGATCGACACCCGCTCGTCGAGGATCCAGCCGGCGATCGCCGGGTGCTCCCGCTCGAGCGCGCGGAGCACCTCGCGCACGGTCGCACCCTCCACCCGGAGCTCCCGCCGCCCGCCCGCGAGCTCAGACAGCGGCGCGCGCAGCCTCACGACGGCCATGGCTCGATCCTACGCATCCTCGGTAAGACGACGAACGGGTCGCGAACTCATCGACAGGTCGGAATCGGACGCCAAGTTACAACTTGCAACTTGGGTGAGGACCGCTTCCGCCCGCAGCACGAAGCCAACCTCTGTGCTGCGACTCGCGGCAGAAACCGTGGCTCGAGGGGACACGGCCGAATCGGACGCCTCGTCACAACTTGTAACTTGGCGCTTCGACCCGTTTCGGGAGGGCCGTCGCCCCGTGCGGGCGAGGCGGTTCGTCAGGCGGGAGGGTCGAGCTCGAGGATGCCGTGCGGGGCGCCGTACTCGGCGAGCTTCGCGAGGAAGGGCGCCGCCGGGAACGCCTCCGGGCCGAGGACGCCGACGCCCTTCCACTCCCCGGAGTCGAGCAGCTCGAGCGCGATCACCGGGTTGAGCGCCGTCTGCCAGACGACCGCCTGGGAGCCGTACTCGCGCATCGTCTCCTCGTTGTCGGCGACGTGGTAGAGGTAGGTGCGGCGAGGCGCGCCGTCCTCGCCGAGACCCGTGACCAGCGTTCCCGCGCACGTCTTCCCGCTCATGCGGTCGCCGAGCGTCGCGGGATCCGGGAGCGCGGCGGCGACGACGTCGCGTGGCGCGACCTCGACGCCCTTCACCTGCACCGGCTCCTTCGAGTCGAGCCCGAGCTTGTGCAGCGTCTTCAGCACGTGGATGAACTCGTCGCCGAGGCCGTACTTGAACGTGACGCGCCGGCAGTCGACCCAGCGCGGCACGAGCAGCACCTCCTCGTGCTCGACGTTCACGCACTCCACCGGGCCGATGCCCTCGGGGAAGTCGAACACCTCGGGCTCCGAGAAGGGCTCGGTCGTGAACCAGCCGCGCTCCCGCTCCCAGATCACCGGCGGGTTGAGGCACTCCTCGATCGTCGTCCAGATGGAGAAGGTGGGCGCGAAGTCGTAGCCCTCGACGACGAGGTTCGCGCCGTCGCGGATCCCGATCTCGTCGATCTCGGAGAAGAGCTCGTCGGCGGCGTGGCGCGCGAAGACGTCCGCGGCGCCCGGCTCGACGCCGATCCCGACGAGCGCGAGCAGTCCCTTCTCCTCCCAGGTGGCCGCCCGTTCGAACTGGTAGTCGCCGAGCTTCACGCCGACCTCCTCGTACGGCCGCTCCGGGTGCGGCTCGGAGAGGGTCATCGCCATGTCCAGGTACGTCACGCCATTCGCGAGGCAGGCGTCGAAGATCGGGACGTTGAACACCGGGTCGACGGCGTTCAGCACCGCGTCCGCGCGCGTCTCGCGGATCAGCCGCGCGACGTCGTCCTTGCTCGACGCGTCGATCCGGTGCGCGGAGAAGCGGCCGTCGTCGAGGCCCGAGACGACCGCCTCGGAGCGCGCCGCGTCGTAGTCCGCGAGCGCGCAGTGCTCGAAGAACGACCGCCGGCGCGCGATCCCGGCGAAGGCCGAGCCGACGCCTCCGGTTCCGACGACGAGGATCCTCACGGCGCGACGGGTTCTACCTGAAGGCAGCCCACGCGGTACGCTCACCCAAACTGTGTCGGGGCCCGACCGGCGTCGACCCCGACCCTGCTTCGACGGAGGTGGCGCGGTGAGCGTGTCGGTAACCCAGCACAAGCAGTTCATCGGCGGCGAGTGGGTGGAGTCGTCGAGCGGCGAGACGATGGAGGTCCTGAACCCGGCGACCGGCGACGTGATCGCCGAGGTGCCGCGCAGCACGGCCGAGGACGTCGAACGGGCGGTCGACGCGGCGAAGAAGGCCTGGGAGGAGTGGCGCTTCAAGACGCCCAAGGACCGCATGGAGCTCCTGCTGCGGCTCGCCGACCTGATCGACGAGCACGCCGAGGAGCTCGCTCGCCTCGAGTCGCTGAACGTCGGCAAGCCCTGGGGCGTGGCGAGCGACGAGCCCGGCGCGATCTCCGACAACCTCCGCTTCTTCGCGGGAGCGGCCCGGAACCTCGAGGGCAAGTCCGCAGGCGAGTACGTCGAGGGCTACACGTCGATGATCCGGCGCGAGCCGCTGGGCGTCGTCGCGGGCATCTGCCCCTGGAACTACCCGCTGTACATGGCCGGTTGGAAGATGGGCCCCGCGCTCGCCGCCGGCAACGTCCAGATCCTCAAGCCCGCCGAGCAGACCCCGCTGACGCTCCTCCGCTTCATGGAGCTCGCGCAGGAGGTGATCCCCGCAGGCGTCCTGCAGGTGGTGACGGGCGACGGCGTCCCGGCGGGCGACGCCCTCGTGCGTCACCCCGACATCCGGCTCGTGTCGCTGACGGGCGACACCGCCACCGGGAAGCTCATCGCCAAGAACGCGGCCGACACGGTGAAGCGCCTGCACCTGGAGCTGGGCGGCAAGGCGCCGATGGTCGTCCTCGACGACGCCGACCCTGCGACCGTCGCCGAGGCGATCAAGGTCGGCGGCTACTTCAACTCCGGCCAGGACTGCACGGCTTCGTCGCGCATCCTCGTCGACAAGGCGATCTACGACGACGTGCTCTCGGAGACGGTGAAGGCCGTCGAGGGGATGAGCGTCGGCGACCCCGCGACCGACGACGATCTCGACATGGGGCCGGTCATCTCGGCCGAGCAGCAGGAGCGCGTGCTCGGGTTCCTCGAGCGGGCGACGGACGCGAAGGCGTCGATCGTCACCGGGGGAGGCGCGCACGGTGATCGCGGCTTCTTCGTGAAGCCGACGGTCGTCACCGACGTCGCGCAGGATGCCGAGATCGTCCAGGACGAGGTGTTCGGCCCGGTCGTCACCGTGCAGCCCTACGCCTCCGACGACGAGGCGATCGCGATGGCGAACGACGTCCGCTACGGGCTCGCCGCGTCCGTGTTCAGCGAGAACGTCGGGCGGGCGCTGAAGGTCGCCGCTCGGCTCGACTTCGGGACCGTGTGGGTGAACGAGCACCTGTTCCCGCTCGCATCTGAGATGCCGCACGGCGGCTTCAAGGAGTCCGGCTACGGCAAGGACATGTCCATCTACTCGATGGAGGAGTACACCCGGATCAAGCACGTCGCGGTCAAGCTGGCGGAGTGACGGTGGCGTCCGAGGGAGCTGGAGCACCGGTCGCGGACGTCCGGCTCGAGCACGTCGTCAAGCGCTTCGACGACGTCGTCGCCGTGGACGGCGTCTCGGTCGAGATCCCGCGCGGGTCGTTCTTCGCCATGCTCGGCCCGTCCGGCTGCGGGAAAACGACGACGCTGCGCATGATCGGCGGCTTCGAGGAGCCGACAGAGGGCCGCATCTTCCTCGGCGCCGAGGACGTGGTCGGCCTGCCGCCGTACCGGCGCGACGTCAACACCGTCTTCCAGAGCTACGCCCTCTTCCCGCACATGACGATCGAGGACAACGTCGCCTTCGGCCTCGAGCGCAAGGGGGTCGCCAGGTCCGAGCGCGCGGGCCGGGTCGCGGAGATCCTCGAGCTCGTCGGGCTCGGCGGCCTCGGGAAGCGCAAGCCGAAGCAGCTCTCCGGCGGCCAGCAGCAGCGGGTCGCCCTCGCCCGGGCGCTCGTGAACCACCCGCGCGTGCTCCTGCTCGACGAGCCGCTCGGCGCCCTCGACCTGAAGCTGCGCAAGCAGATGCAGCTCGAGCTCAAGCGCATCCAGCACGAGGTCGGCCTCACGTTCGTCCACGTCACGCACGACCAGGAGGAGGCGATGACGATGGCCGATCGGATCGCGGTCATGAACGGCGGGCGGATCGAGCAGCTCGGCCCGCCCCAGGAGCTGTACGAGAGGCCGGCCACGGCGTTCGTCGCCGGCTTCCTGGGGGCCTCCAACCTCCTCCCGGGGACCGTGGAGGGGCCTGGGGCCATCCGCCTCGACAGCGGCGAGCTCGTGCGGGCCGACGTGAACGGGCGCACGGGCAGGGTCGCCGCCGGCGTGCGCCCGGAGAAGATCGCGCTCGGCGCCGGCGGGGGCGCGAACGAGCTGGCGGGCACGGTTAGCGAGAGCGCGTACATCGGCGTCGCCACCCAGGTGGTCGTGCGCACGAAGGCGGGCGTGATGCAGGTGTTCGCGCAGAACGCCGGCACCGGAGGCCACGTGCTCGCCCCGGGCTCGCCGGTGACCCTCAGCTGGAGCCAGGATGCGACCTTCGTCGTCGACGACGTCGGGGGGACGGACCGAGACGAGGAGGAGGTCACATGAACCCACGGATGACCCGAGACCAGCTGCTTCGGCGCGGCGCCGCCGGGCTGACGGTGCTCTCGCTGCCGACGCTGCTCGCCGCCTGCGGCGGCGGCGACGAAGCGACGGACGACGAGCTCCGGGACGTCCTCAACTTCGCGAACTGGCCGCTGTACATCGACATCGACGAGGAGACGAAGGAGCGTCCGACCCTGAACAAGTTCACCCAGGAGACCGGCATCACGGTGAACTACTTCGAGGAGATCAACGACAACGCGACCTACTTCGCCCGCATCCAGGGCCCGCTCTCGCAGGGCCGCAGCATCGACCGCGACATCATCGTGCTCTCCGACAACGAGCGGTTCCTGAGCCTGATCATCGAGAACGGATGGGCGGAGAAGCTCGACAAGAGCTTGATCCCGAACATCGACAACCTCATTCCCGCCCAGCAGAGCCCGCCGTTCGACCCGGACCGCGAGTACACGCTCGCCTACCAGTCCGGCACGACGGGTATCGCCTGGAACCCCAACCAGACGGGGCCGGTGCGCTCGATCTCCCAGCTCCTCGACGACCCGAACCTGAAGGGCAAGGTCACGATGCTGACCAACATGGCCGACACGATGGGGCTGGTGCTGCTCGACAACGACGACGACCCGACCGCGGTGACGGACGAGTCGTTCCAGCGAGGCATCGACCGCGTCCAGGCGGCCGTCGACTCCGGACAGATCCGGCGTTTCACGGGGAACGACTACGCGGAGCCGCTGTCCCGCGGGACGATCGCCGCATGCGTCGGGTGGTCGGGCGACATCGTGCAGCTCCAGCTCGACAACCCCGACCTCGAGTTCGCGCTCCCGGAGGCCGGGGGGATGATCTGGACGGACAACATGCTCATCCCGAAGGGCGGCAGCGTCCCGACGGCGTGCACGTTCATGAACTTCTACTACGACCCCGTGAACCAGGCCCCGATCGCCGCGTACATCAACTTCATCCCGCCGGTCGCCGGGACGAAGGAGGTCCTGATCGCCGACGACCCGGAGATCGCGAACAACCAGCTGATCTTCCCGGACGAGGAGACGCTCGAGCAGGTGAGCCAGTTCGACTCCGCGGCGCTCTCGAACGAGGACTACATCGAGCGCTGGCAGAGCGTCATCGGCGCGTGACGCGGCTGGCGGCGATCGGCGCGGAGTAGCGAGACAAGCGGACAGGCGGCGTGGGGTCCTTCTTCCACCGGCACAGGGGCCTCACGCCCTACCTGCTCCTCGCGCCGGGGCTCGCCTGGCTGACGCTCTTCTTCCTGCTCCCGCTCGCGTTCCTCGGCTACCAGTCGCTGCAGTCGGGGTCGTTCCCGAACTACACCTTCACGTGGGAGTTCTCGAACTACGCGAAGGCCTTCACCGACTTCCGCCCGCAGCTCATGCGCTCCATCACCTACGCGGGGATGGCGACGGTCCTCGCGCTGCTCCTTGCGTACCCGCTCGTCTACTGGATCGCCTTCCGGGCGGGTCGCTGGAAGAACCTGTTCCTGCTCTTCATCGTCGCGCCGTTCTTCGTCACGTACCTCATCCGGACGCTCGCCTGGCTGAACATCCTCGCCGACGAGGGGCCGGTCGTCGGCGTGCTGCGCGACGTGGGCGTGCTCGCCGACGATGGCCGCCTGCTCGCCACGCCGGTCGCGGTCGTGGCAGGCATCACCTACAACTTCTTCGCGCTCATGGCGCTCCCGATCTACGTCTCGCTCGAGCAGATCGACCACCGACTGCTCGAGGCGGCGAAGGACCTGTACGCGAGCCCTGCGCAAGCGTTCCTCCGCGTGACGCTGCCGCTGTCCGCGCCGGGCATCGTCGCCGGGACGCTCCTCACGTTCATCCCTGCGGCCGGCGACTTCATCAACGCCCAGCTGCTCGGGACGCCGCAGCAGTACATGCTCGGGAACGTCATCCAGTCGCGCTTCCTCGAGCTCATCGACTACCCGACGGCCGCGGCGCTGTCGTTCGTCCTCATGGCGACGATCCTCACGGCCCTCCTCCTGTACGCGCGCATCGTCGGCTCGGAGAAGCTCACCGGATGAGCGCGACGACGGCCGACACGGCAGTCGTCACGTCCCGTCTCGGGGTGGGCGCACGAGCATGGCGCTTCGTGAAGCGCCACACGCTCACGGTCTACGCGGCCCTCGCCTTCATCTACCTGCTGCTCCCGATCGCGGTCGTGATCCTGTTCTCGTTCAACGATCCCGTCGGTCGCTTCAACTACGTCTGGCAGGGGTTCACGCTCGACAACTGGCGCGAGTGGGACGCCGTGCTCGGCCTGCGAGAGGCGGTCACGACGTCGCTCCAGATCGCGACGCTCTCGACCATCGTCGCGACGGCGCTCGGGACCCTGATGGCGATGGCGATCGTGCGTCACCACTTCCGCGGTCGCGGCACGACCAACATCCTCGTCTTCCTCCCGCTCGCCACGCCGGAGATCGTCCTCGGCGCGTCGCTCCTGTCGCTGTTCATCACCGCGCAGGTGGCGACCGGCTTCGGGACGATCTTCGTTGCCCACGTGATGTTCATCGTCAGCTTCATCGTCGTCACGGTGAAGGCGCGCCTCGTCGGGTTCGACCGGCACCTCGAGGAGGCGGCGATGGACCTCGGCGCGAACGAGTGGACGACCTTCCGCAAGGTGACGCTTCCGCTGCTCTCGCCGGCGATCCTGGCCGGCGCGCTCCTCGGGTTCGCGATCTCGATCGACGACTTCATCATCACGTACTTCGTCGCCGGCCCGACGCAGACGTTCCCGGTGTTCGTGTGGGGCGCGGCCCGCGTCGCCGTGCCGCCGCAGGTGAACGTCATCGCGAGCTCGATCTTCCTGATCGCGGTGACGATCGCCGTCGTCAACGTCATCATCTCCAGCCTGCGCGCCGGGCGGCAGCAGCAAGGAGCGTGACAAGCGGGGGGCTCTCAGGGCGGATCGACACGGTGTCGGGGCGCAGTCTGACGGTCCGCCGCCGCCGCCCCCTCCACACCACGGCTGACGACCCCGACCCGCCGAGGTTGCATGGGGTCGGCCGAGCGGGGATTCTGTCCGCATGTCGCCGCCGACGACGAGTTATGCAAGAGCAGGTGACGCTCACGTCGCATACCAGGTCGTCGGCGAAGGCCCTCCGGATCTCGTCCTGGTCTCGACGTGGTTCAGCCACGTCGAAGCGCGTTGGGACATCCCCGCCTTCGCGCACTACCTTCGCCGCCTCTCGTCGTTCAGCCGGCTCATCTCGTTCGACAAGCGTGGGATCGGGCTCTCCGATCCGGTTCCGCTCGACCAGCTTCCGCTCCTCGAGGAGTGGATGACCGACGTACGCGCCGTCATGGATGCGGTGGGTGTCGAGCGCGCGTCGTGATGGGCGCCGGCGAAGCATCCATGATGGCCGCGCTGTTCGCCGCGACCTACCCGGCCCGGGTCAGTGCGCTCGTTCTCGCGAACGCGACGGCGCGAGCCGCCTGGGCGCCGGACAACCC
>SIRU01000004.1 GCA_004366385.1 Actinomycetota bacterium | reverse complement strand
GACGCGCTGCTCGCGGGGACGCGCGAGCTCGGGCTCGACGGCGTCGTCGTGATCGGGGGCGAGGGCACGCTCCGGATCTCGCACCGCCTCCACGTCGAGCAGGGCTACCCGGTCGTCGGCGTGCCGAAGACGATCGACAACGACCTCGCCGGGACGGACGTGACCATCGGCTTCGACACCGCCGTGCAGATCTGCACCGAGGCGATCGACCGGCTGCACACGACGGCCGAGTCGCACAACCGCGTGATGGTGGTCGAGGTGATGGGCCGCAACACCGGCTGGATCGCCGCGGCGAGCGGGGTCGCCGGCGGCGCCGACGTGATCCTCGTGCCGGAGGCGCCGGCGTCGGTCGAGGACGTGTGCGACCACGTCCGCCGGCGCCACGACGAGGGCAAGGACTTCTCGATCGTCGTCGTCGCCGAGGGCTACCCGCTCACGTGGCGCTCGGGCGTCCAGGAGGGGCCGGTCGTGCAGGACGAGGACGAGTACGGCTACGAGCGGCTCGGCGGCATCGGGCAGGTCGTCGCGGACGAGATCACGCGGCTCGTCGGTTACGAGACGCGGGTGACCGTCCTCGGCCACGTCCAGCGCGGCGGCACGCCGACCGCGCGCGACCGCTTCCTCGGGACGCGGCTCGGGCTCGAGGCCGCGCGCCTGGCCGCGACGGGCACATGGGGGACGATGGCCGCGGTACGGGGGAACGAGATCGTCGGCGTCTCGCTCGAGGAGGCGACGCGCGAGCGGCGCGGCCTCCCACAGGCCTGGATCGAGACGGGCCGGATCGTCGCGTAGACGCTCGCGGCGACGGGGGCGAGGCGAGCCTCGCCGCTACGGGACCTCGGGAGGCTCCGCCACGACGAGCGCGGCGACGGTGGCGGCGGCGACGAGGACGCCGTCCACTCCGGCGCGCTCGAGCTCCGCGACATCCTCGGCGGTCGCGTCTGCGAGGTCGGCGATCGCGAGCTTGCCGGCCGGCACGTCGTGCAGGAGCGCGAGCAGGATCTCGAGAGGGTCCTCGTCCGCGTCCTCCTCGACCGCGAGCAGGAAGAGCTCGGGGTCGAGCTCCTCGAGCACGCGCTCGAGATCGTCCGAGCTCGTGACGCGGACGACGCGCTCGACGTCGCGGCCGCCGGCCCGCTCCCACGCGGCGTGCTCGGGTGACACGACCACCGCGTCCGCCTCGACGGTCGCTCCCTCCTCGAGCTGGAGGACCGGGAGCTGCGTCGCCGCGCGCACCTCGCGCGGCGCGCGCCGGACCGCCAGCGCGTCCGCGCCGTCCGCCTCCGCCGTCGCGGCGGTGCGCGCGTCCGCGACCTCGACGACGATCGTGATCCCGTCTCCCTCCGAGAGCGCCTGGCTGAGCCTGGTCACGCGCGGGATGCTAGACGGCCGCCGACCTCGGTGATCGACCAGCCTCGGTGCGGCCGGCGGTCGAGCGACGTGCGCCCGGGCTTGACTTTTCGGCTCGGATAGACGATAACATCGACATGTACGGTCGTCCGTATGACCGGATGAGCCTCGGAACGTGACCGACGCCGCCGTGCTCGACCACGCACCTGCCACCCTCGACCGGGAGGCGCCCCTCCCCCTCTGGGCGCAGCTCAAGGACGCCCTGCTCCACGAGATCCGCGAGGGCGGCCTGGAGCCGGGCGACCGCTTCCCGAGCGAGGCCGCGATCCGCGAGCGCTACGGCGTGTCGCGCGCGACCGTCAGGCAGGCGCTCGCCGAGCTGGAGGCGAGCGGAGTGCTCCGGAAGGTGCAGGGGCTCGGGTCGTTCGTCGACCAGCCGAAGATCCGGCACGTCCCGCTCCTGACGTCGTTCACCGAGCTGGCGTCGAGCCAGGGCTTCGCGCCGTCGCACCGAGTGCTGTCGTCCGCGGTGGAGGACGTCCCCGCAGACGAGGGCGCCGAGCTCGGCCTCGCGGACGGCACCCGCTGCCGCCGGCTCCGCCGGCTCTTCCTCGCGGACGGGACCCCGATCGGCCTCGCGGAGACGTGGCTGCCGACCGATCGGCTCCGCGGCCACGACGACCTGCTCGCCGTCGACCGGCTGGACGAGGGATCGCTGTACGAGGCCCTCCAGAGCCCGCCGATCGGGCTCGTCCTCGACCACGCCGTCGAGACGATCTCGCCGGGCGTCGCAGACGGCCCGAGCGCCGAGCTCCTGGGCTGCGAGCCGGGGACGCCCGTGCTCCTGATCCGCCGCCTGACGTTCACCCCCGAGGGCCAGACCGTCGAGTCGACGCGCCTGGTGTTCATGGGAGACCGGTACGAGTACCGCGTGGAGCTCCAGCGGCCCCAGGCAGGCGCGGGTCGATGAGCATGCCGTCCGCCCCGTCGGAGGAGGAGATCCGCACGCTCGTGGCCGCGGTGCTCGAGGGAGTCGCGACGAGCGAGCACGCGAGCCCGGCGGCCGCGAGCTCCGTCGGCGACGAGCAGCCCGGGCCCGTCGCGCCGGCCGAGCTTGCGATCGGCGCCGACCACGGTGGCTATCGGCTGAAGGAGCGCATCCTCGCCGATCTCCGGGAACGCGGCTGGGAGGTTCACGACTGCGGGACGAACGGCACGGACTCCGTCGACTATCCCGACTTTGCGCACGCGGTCGCGCGGCTGGTGGCGGACGGGACCTGCACCCTCGGGATCGTCGTCGACGGCGCCGGGATCGGGTCGTGCATCGCCGCGAACAAGGTGCCCGGCGTCCGCGCCGCCACCTGCTGGGACGTGTCGTCCGCGAGGAACAGCCGCGAGCACAACCACGCGAACGTGCTGGTCCTCGGGGCCGGGCTGATCGGCGAGACGCTCGCGCTCGAGATCGTGCGCGCCTGGATGCTGATGCCGTGGGGCGGCGACCGCCACGCGCGGCGCGTCGCGAAGATCACCGAGATCGAGCACCGCTACCTGACGCGTGCCGAGGCGGGAGCGACCGCATGAGCACGACGACCGACGCCCTGATCGACGCCGTGACCCGCGAGGTCCTCGCGGCACTGTCCGGCCGGGGAGACGGGCAGTGCCCGTCGTGCCAGGGGGCGTGTGCAGCGCACTGCTCGGACAAGGTCCGCGGCGTCCTCTCCACCGGGGCCGACCGGATCGGCTACTCGGGGAACGGCGCCGACGTGCCGGGCGACCTCGCGCCGTACATCGACCACACGCTCCTCCGGCCCGACGCGACGGGCGCCGACATCGACACGCTGTGCGAGGAGGCCCGCACGCTCGGCTTCGCCGCCGTGTGCGTGAACCCGACCTGGGTCCGCCGCTGCGCGCAGAACCTGCGCGGCTCGACCGTCCGCGTCGCATCCGTCGTCGGCTTCCCGTTCGGGGCGACCACCACCGAGGTGAAGGCGTTCGAGACCCGCCGCGCGATCCGCGACGGGGCGCGGGAGATCGACATGGTGATCAACGTCGGCGCGCTCAAGAGCGGCGACCACGACCTCGTCCGCCAGGACGTCCAGAAGGTCGCGGACGCCTGCCGCGAGGCGGGCGCCCTCTGCAAGGTGATCATCGAGACGGCGCTCCTCACGGACGAGGAGAAGGTCGTGGCCTCACACCTGGCCAAGGCGGCGAAGGCCGACTTCGTGAAGACCTCGACCGGGTACGGCCCGGGCGGGGCGACGGTGCACGACGTCCTGCTCATGCGCGAGACGGTCGGCCCGAGGCTGGGCGTCAAGGCGTCGGGCGGGATCAGGAGCGCCGAGGACGTCCGCGAGATGGTGGCGGCAGGCGCCACGCGGATCGGCGCCTCGGCGGGCGTGCAGATCGTGACCGGCGGTGAATCCGGCGATGGGAGGTACTGACGTGAGGAGACGATTCGAGTGAGCAACGGCATAGAGCTCCGGGCGTACTGCTTCCTGGACAGCCTGCAGCCGCAGTACGCCGCCTTCCTGGGCACGGTCGCGCAGGGGTTCCTCCCCCTGCCCGGCGACGCGTCGCTGTACGTCGAGATCTCGCCCGGCATCGAGATCAACCGGCTGACCGACGTCGCGCTGAAGGCGACGAGCGTGCGGCCCGGGATGCAGGTGATCGAGCGCTACTACGGCCTGCTGGAGGTGCACTCGCCCGAGCAGGCGGAGACGCGGGCGGCCGGCGCGGCGATCCTGGAGTCGATCGGGCTCACGGAGTCCGACCGGATCAAGCCGCGCATCCTCTCGAGCCAGATCGTCCGCCGCCTCGACGATCACCACGCCCAGCTCATCAACAGGACGCGGCACGGCCAGATGATCCTCGGAGGCCAGACCCTGTACGTGCTCGAGTGCGAGCCGGCGGCGTACGCGCCGCTCGCGGCGAACGAGGCCGAGAAGGCGGCCGAGATCAACGTCCTCGAGGTCCGGGCGTTCGGCTCGATGGGCCGCGTGTACCTGGGCGGCGAGGAGCGGGACATCGACGTCGGCTGGCAAGCCGCCGTCGCGGCCATCGAGGGCCTCGACGGTCGGCCGGCAGGTGGATAGGGACGGAGACGGTAGGTCAACGAGCGTGGTGCGAAAGGAGAGCGCGAGAGATGGCTGATGCCCTGGGAATGATCGAAGCGCGAAGCTTCCCCGCGATGGTCGAGGCCGCGGACGCGATGGTGAAGGCGGCCAAGGTCGAGCTGGTGAGCTTCGAGGAGACAGGCGGCGGCTACGTGACCGCGATCGTCCGCGGCGACGTGGCCGCGGTCAAGGCGGCCGTGCAGGCCGGCGTCCAGAACGCCGAGAAGGTCGGCGAGCTGATCGCGAGCCACGTGATCGCGCGGCCGCACGCGAACATCGACCTCGTGCTGCCGCTCGGCCGCAAGGACGAGGCCGAGAGCGAGCTAGGAGCTGCCGTCTCGTAGGTCCGGTGTCAGTGCCGCCGCCTCCGGGCTGCCGGAGCAGGTCTCGTCCGGCAGCCCGGGGTCGCGGCAGAAGCGAGAGGAGAAACGAACGTGCTCCTGGGACGCGTAGCCGGGACGATGGTGGCGAGTCGCAAGGAAGCCTCGATGGAGGGGCTGAAGTTCCTGGTCGTGCGCCACCTCGATGTGGAGGGATCAGACCTCGGATCGTTCGTCGTCGCCGCGGACGCGGTGGGCGCGGGCGTGGGCGAGGTGGTGCTCGTGGCCACCGGGAGCTCCGCCCGGCAGACGGAAGCGACGCAGGACCGCCCGTGCGACGCGGTGGTCATGGCGATCGTCGACACCTGGGAGGTCGGCGGCGAGGAGAAGTTCCGCAAGTGAGCCCTGCGACCCGCGAACGGGGTGAGACATGAGCACGCTTTCGCACGAGGAAGTCCAGGAGATCATCGAACGGGTCCGGCACAGGCTCGGCGAGGCGGGCGAGCGTCCGGGGGCCGGGCTGCGCGCGCACGAAGCTGTCTCGGCCGCAGCAGAGGCGGAGCTGGGAGACGGCATCTTCCCGTCCATCGGCGAGGCCGTCGCCGCGGCGTCGCAGGCGTTCGCCGAGTACCGGCAGACCGGGCTCCAGGGCCGCAAGACGATCGTGTCGGCGATCCGTGCCTCCATGCTGGAGCACTGCGACCGACTGGCCGAGATGGCGGTCGCGGAGACCGGTCTCGGGCGCGTGTCGGACAAGATCGTGAAGAACCGCCTCGTCACCACCAAGTCGCCCGGGCCGGAGGATCTCGAGCTCGAGGCGGTGACGGGCGACGAGGGGATGATGGTGACCGAGTTCGCGCCGTTCGGCGTCGTGGCCGCGATCACGCCGACGACGAACCCGACGTCGACCATCATCAACAACACGATCGCGATCGTCTCCGCGGGGAACGCGCTCGTCTTCAACGTGCATCCGAACGCGAAGCACGTGTCCGCGGAGAACATCCGCCTCGTCAACCGCGCGATCGTCGCGGCGGGAGGGCCGGAGAACCTCGTTACCGCCATCGCGGAGCCGACCGTCGAAAGCGCGAAGGAGCTCATGCACCACCCCGACGTCCGGCTTCTGCTCGTGACCGGCGGGCCGGCGGTCGTGCGCGAGGCCTTGAAGACCGACAAGCGCGCGGTCACGGCCGGGCCCGGCAACCCGCCCGCCGTCGTCGACCAGACCGCGGACGTCGAGAAGGCCGGGCGCGACATCGTGGCCGGCGCGTCGTTCGACAACAACGTCATCTGCACCGACGAGAAGACCGCGATCGTCGTGGACACGGTCGCCGACCGGCTCGTGCGCGCCATGGGCCAGGGCGGCGCCTACGTCTTGAAGGAGCACGAGCTGCGGAAGCTCGAGCGCGTGATCTTCAAGGAGCTCGGCCCGCCCAACAAGCCCGGGCAGATCGATCCGGCGTGGATCGGCAAGGACGCCGCGGTCATCCTGAGGGAGATCGGGATCCGGGTCGAGGACGACGTCCGCCTGGCCGTCGCCGAGGTCCCGCGCGAGCACTCGCTCGTCTGGACCGAGCAGATGATGCCGGTGCTGCCCGTCGTGCGCGTTCCGACCGTGGAACAGGCGATCGACCTCGCCGTGAGGTCCGAGCACGGCTTCCGGCACACGGCCTCGATCCACTCGACCAACGTCGACACCATCACGACGATGGCGCGGGCCATGAACTGCTCGATCTTCGTCGCGAACGGGCCGAACTTCTCGGGGCTCGGCGAGGGCGGCGAGGGCTTCTGCTCGTTCTCGATCGCCAGCCCCACCGGCGACGGGCTGACGAGGCCGCGCACCTTCTCGCGCGAGCGGCGGATCACCGTCGTCGGCGCGCTGCGGATCGTGTGATGGAGCCGGCCGTCGGCCTGCTCGAGCTCTCGTCGATCGCGAAGGGGATCGAGGTGGGGGACGCGATGGCCAAGCGCTCGCCGCTCGACGTCATCCGCGCGGGCACCGTGCACCCGGGCAAGTACCTGGTGCTCGTCGGCGGGCTGACCGGCGACGTCGAGGAGGCGATGGAGGCCGGCCGCGCCGTCGCCGGGGACGCGCTCGTCGACGTCGTGTACCTGCCGGACGTCCACCCGGACGTCGTCGCGTCGATCGGCGGCGCGAGACGCGAGGACGCGGGCGAGGCACTCGGCGTGATCGAGGCGGCGACCGTCGCGGCCACCATCCAGGCGGCCGACGCAGGCGTGAAGGGGGCGCGCGTCACGATCCGCGACCTGCGGCTCGCCGACGACCTCGGCGGCAAGGGGTACGTGCTGTTCGGAGGCGAGGTGGCGGAGGTCGAGGCCGCAGTGGGGTACGGCGTTGCGCGCGCGGCCTCGTCTCGAGACGACGTGACGCACGTCGTGATCCCGCAGTTGCACGAGGCCATGGGCGAGAACCTCGTGGCGGACCCGCGGTTCGGCGAACGCGCGCGCGCGCTGGAGAAGCCCGCCGAGGACGGGAACGGCCCGCCCGCCACGGTCGTGGCGCCTCGCGGCCGCCCGCTGCCCGGGTCCGGCGGGAGCCGGCGCGACGTCCAGGAGACCCACGTGCCCTCGCCCAAGCGGCCGCGCGCCAAGGGAAGCGGGAGCCCGGGCCGGCGGAAGACGGGCGGCGTGAGCTAGCGCATGCAGCTCGCACGAGTCACCGGGACCGTGGTCGCGTCGGTGAAGGCCGAAGGCCTGGAGGGCGTCAAGTTCCTCGTCGTCCAGCCTCTCGACCGCCGCCTCGAGCCCCTCGGCGACCCGGTCGTGGCAGCCGACGGAGTGCACATGGCGGGCCCGGGAGAGCTCGTGTACGTCGTGGCCGCCCGGGAAGCCTCGCAGGCGCTCCCGAACACCTTCGTGCCGGTCGACCACGCGATCGTGGGCATCGTCGACGCGGTCGAGGAGCTGCGCACGAGCCCGCGAGCCGAGGGCCGGCAGTGAGGATCGGGCGCGTCGTCGGCACCGTCGTGTCCACGATCTGCTCACCGATCTTCGAAGGCCGGCGTCTGCTCCTGTGCGACCTGCTGGACGCCTCCGGCGAGCCGGACGGGAGCTACCTGATCTGCGTCGACACGGTCGGCTCCGGCGCGGGGGAGACCGTGCTGATCCTGGACGAGGGGAACTCCGCACGCCAGGTGGTGGGGGTCTCCCCCGCTCCGATCCGGGCCGTCGTCGTCGGGATCGTCGATCAGCTCACGGTCGACGGCGAGCTCGTGATCCACGAGGGCTGACCTCGGAGCCTCGACCGCACTGCCGCGGCGCGGCGTTCGAGCCGACCGGCGGCCGTGCGCCTACACCCCCGGCGCGACGACCGGCGATCGCCCGTCGCTCGTCTCCGCGCTCGAGGCTCGCGGCAACCTCGTGCACAGCGCGCCGAGCGCAGCGTCCCGCGAACGCGCCACTCGAGCCGCGCGCGCGAGCTCACCGCCGTCATCGCCCACCGCGACACCGCC
>SIRU01000003.1 GCA_004366385.1 Actinomycetota bacterium | reverse complement strand
AGCGCGCCGTCGTGATGGGCGCCGGCGAAGCATCCATGATGGCCGCGCTGTTCGCCGCGACCTACCCGGCCCGGGTCAGTGCGCTCGTTCTCGCGAACGCGACGGCGCGAGCCGCCTGGGCGCCGGACAACCCGTCTGGCGTCCGACCCGACGTGGTCGATCGGATCATCGAGTCCGTCGACCACTCCTGGGGCGACGGTACGGCAGTGACCGCAACGAATCCCACCATCGCGAACGACGATCACGCCGTGCAGGAGTGGGGTCGCTTTCTCCGACTTGCGGCAAGCCCGTCTGTCGCCGCCGCCGTGATCCGGATGATCTTCGAGCTGGACGTCCGCGCAGTCCTGCCGACGATTCGCGTGCCGACCCTCGTCGTCTCGCGACGCGATGCCGTGTTCTCCGCGGAGAGCGGCCGCGTGGTCGCCGGCCTCATTCCCGGCGCCGAGTTCGTCGAGGTGCCTGGCGTCGACTACGCGCTCGCGATCGGCGACGTCGACTCCGTGATCGACGAGGTCGAGGCCTTCGTCACGGGAGCTCGGCCGGCGCACGACGTCGATCGCGTCTTGGCAACCGTGCTCTTCACCGACATCGTCGGCTCGACCGGGCGGGCGGCCGAGCTCGGAGACAAGCGGTGGAGGGATCTCCTCGAAGAGCACCACCGTGTCACCCGCGCTGAGATCGAGCGGGCGCGAGGGCGCGAGGCACGACTCACGGGCGACGGCGTTCTCGCCACGTTCGACGGGCCGGCCCGCGCCGTTCGCTGCGCGACCGCGATCCGAGACGCACTGCGCCCGCTCGGCCTCGAGATCCGGGCGGGCCTGCACACGGGCGAGATCGAGCTCGCCGAGGCCGGGCCGGAGGGTATCGCCGTGCACATCGGCGCGCGCATTTCGGCCCTCGCCGGCCCGGGCGAGGTTCTCGTCTCGCGCACCGTGAAGGACCTCGTCGCGGGATCCGGGCTCGAGTTCTCCGATCGCGGAACGCACGAGCTCAAAGGCGTGCCGGACACATGGGAGATCTTCCGGGCCGAGTCGTAGGGAGGGCGATAGGGTCAGCCCTCGGGGAACCGGCAACGAAGAGCATTCACCGGGACAGCTGGTTCGAGCGCGCAGTCGTGCTGGTCGCTCGCCGTTGTGTCCATCGGCCCTCTCGGCTCGGGTGTAGCCTACGGCGCGCATGGCGACCACGGCTCTCGACGCCATCTCGCTACAGCGCGCGGCGAAGGATCACCTCTGGATGCACTTCACCCGCATGGGCGGGTACGAGACGCAGGACGTCCCGATCATCGTCCGCGGCGACGGCTGCTACCTCGAGGACGTCAACGGGAAGCGCTACCTCGACGCACTCGCTGGGCTCTTCTCGGTCAACATCGGCTACTCGTTCGGCGACGAGATCGGTCAGGCCGCGCACGAGCAGATGCGCGAGCTGCCGTTCTACACGAACTGGTCGTACGCGCATCCGCGGGCGGTCGAGCTGGCGGCCGAGGTCGCGTCGCTCGCGCCGGGCGATCTCTCGCGCGTGTTCTTCTGCAACGGCGGCTCGGAGGCGGTGGACTCGGCCTGGAAGCTGGCGCGCCAGTACTACCAGGCGCGCGGCGAGTCGCGGCTCAAGGCTGCGAGCGCTGAGCCGGTCACGCGCCACGACGAGCTCGCGGCCATGCGCACGCCCCCGCGGCGGTTCAAGGCGATCGCGCGGCACATCGCGTACCACGGGACGACGTTCGGGGCGCTCTCGATCAACGGGATCCCGGCGCTCAGAGGGCCGTTCGAGCCGCTGGTCTCCGAGGTGCGGCACGTCTCGAACACGAACCGTTACCACCGGCCGCCGGAGGAGACGGAGGAGCAGTTCACGCGCTTCCTGCTGGACGAGCTCGAGGCCGCGATCCTGGCGCTGGGCCCGGAGACGGTGTGCCTGGTGCACATGGAGCCGGTGCAGAACGCGGGCGGCTGCTTCACGCCGCCGGCGGGCTACTGGCAGGGGGTGCGGGAGATCTGCACCCGCTACGACGTCCTGCTCTCCGCCGACGAGGTGATCACGGGCTTCGGACGCGTCGGGGCGTGGTTCGGGTCGGAGCGCTTCGACATCCGGCCGGACCTGATCACGTCGGCGAAGGGGCTGTCCTCGTCATATGCGGCGATCGGGGCGGTGATCGCGACGAACGGGGTGATGGAGCCGTTCCTGGACTCGACGTCGATGTTCTCGCACGGGATCACGTTCGGCGGGCATCCGGTGCAGTGCGCGATCGCGCTGAAGAACATCGAGATCATGAAGCGGGAGCGGATCGTCGAGGGTGTGCGCGAGAACGAGGACGCGTTCCGCGCGACGCTCGCGCAGTTGCTCGACCTGCCGATCGTGGGAGATCTGCGCGGGACCGGCTACTTCTGGGCGCTCGAGCTCGTGAAGGACAAGGACACGCGCGAGTCGTTCACGGACGACGAGTGCGAGTGGCTGCTGCGCGAGTACCTCTCGAACGCGCTCTTCGAGGCAGGCCTGATCTGCCGCGCGGACGACCGCGGCGACCCCGTGATCCAGATCTCGCCGCCGCTCGTCGCCGGCCAGGCCGAGTTCGACGAGATCGCCGGCATCCTCGGCGACGTCCTCGCCGAGGCCGCCCGGCGCATGCGCGCGTAGCGCGCGTCGAGCGACTCAGCCGCTGTCGGCGACCGCGTAGAGCTGCCACTCGCCCGGCACGCCCTTGAGCTCGTGTCGGCCGCGCTCGGCGAACGCGAGCCCGGAGCCCACGACGAGGTCCTTGACCGTGCTCGAGACCAGCACCTCGCCGGGCGGGGCGAGCGCCGCGACGCGCGCGCCGATGTGGACGGCGATGCCTTCGACGCCCGACTCCGCAAGCTCGATCTCGCCCGTGTGCAGGCCGGCGCGGATCTCGAGGCCGAGAGGCGACAGCGCGCGCCGGATCGCGGCGGCGCAGTTCACCGCGCGGGCTGGCCCGTCGAAGGTCGAGAGCGTCCCGTCTCCTTCGACGCGGACGACCTTGCCCCGGTGGCGCTCGAGCTCGGAGCGCACGACCCGGTGGTGGTCGGCCAGGAGCTCCGTCCACCGGCGGTCCCCGAGCTCGGCCGCCCGCTCCGTCGAGCCCACGATGTCGGTGAAGAGGACCGTCGCGAGGACGCGGTCCGGCTCCCGCGTCCTCCGCGAGCCCGTGACGAACTCCTCGACCTCGTCGAGCATCGCCTCCCAGTCGCCGGCGAAGGGGTAGTGGTCGATCCCTTCGACCTCGACGAGCTTCGCACCGGCGATGTGCTCGGCCAGGTAGCGGCCCGCCGCGACGGGGACGACCCGGTCGCCGGAGCGGTGGACGACGAGGGTCGGCACGCGAATGGCCGGGAGGACGTCGCGCACGTCGATCTCCATCGTGATGTGGAACCAGTCCCGCGCCGACCCGGGCGTGCCCGCGAACCGGCAGGCCTGGGAGTTCCATTTCCGGAACGCCTCGTTCTCGGCGAGCGAGGGCGCGACGGTGCGGACGGCGAACCCGTCCACGCCCCAGCGCGTCTCGTACGACGCGAGGATGCGCTCCTGCGCCTCGTCGTCGAGGCCCCACGGGTAGTCCGGCGCCCACTTCCGCCGCGGGTAGGAGTTGCCCAGGATCAGCGCCGCGGTCCGCTCGGGGTACGTCGCCGCGAAGAGCGCGCACATCGGGCCGCCCTCGGCGCCGCCGAACAGCGTCGCGCGCTCGGACCCCGCCGCGTCCAGCACGGCCAGCATGTCGTCGGTGAGCTCCTCGAACGAGCCGAGCGACGCCGGGCGGTCGGACAGGCCCGTGCCGCGGCGGTCGAACAGGATCAGCCGCGAGAACGACGCCATCCGCTCGAGGAACGCGCCGTACGCCGGCCACGTCCAGTTCTGCTCGATGTGCGACATGTATCCCGGCGCCCAGAGGAGGTCGACCGGACCGTCGCCCACGACCTGGTAGGCGATCCAGAGCTCCCCGCTCCGCGTGTACCGCGTCTCGCCCCGCACACGGCGAGTCTCGCACTTAGACTCCCAGCCGTGCGGCTGTTCTCCCAGAACGTCAAGATCGAGGCGCTGAAGCGGGCGCCGCTCTTCGAGGGCCTGTCGAAGAAGGAGCTGACCGAGCTCGCGCGCGTCACCGACGAGCTGAGCGTCGAGCCGGGGACGGTGCTCTGCCGGGAGGGCAGCCTCGGGCAGGAGTTCTTCGTCATCGTCGAGGGCGAGGCGGAGGTGACGAAGGGGGGCAAGCGACTCACGACGCGTGGCTCCGGGGACTTCTTCGGCGAGGTCGCGCTCGTGACCACGGTGAAGCGCACCGCCACCGTCACGGCCACGACCCCGATCCGCTGCTTCGTCATGACACGCGGGAACTTCCGTCGCGTCATGGACGAGAGCCCGGCCGTCCAGCGCAAGGTGCTGGAGGCGCTCGCCGAGCGGCTCGCCTCCTACAGCGACGACCTCTGAGCCGAGCCACATCGTCGGAGCGCCGAAGCTCGCGGCGGCGTGCCGAGTGCGTGCCAAGTTCGTCGCAGGGCATGGCAAGGCGCCATGTCGACTCCTACCGTGGTCGTCGGCCGCCCCCGAGCCGAAACTCGTCTGGTGGCCGCCCACCGCAAGCCGGGCTTCGTGCTTCGGTTACTCTCCGATCGGGTGTCAGCCGGTCGCGGGCGCGAGCCCGTTTCAACCACGCGAAGCCCGCCGGGAGGCGGGCTTCGTCGTTCCGGTCACAGGTCGCGCGCGCAACGGAAGCCGGCGAAGAGCTCGCGGCGGCCCGGAGACTCCCAGTTCCGGAAGCTGCCGCGCGCGACGAGCGGGTCGGTCGCCCACGAGCCGCCCTTGAGGACGCGGTACGCCTCCCCGAAGTAGATCTCCGAGTACTCCGGGTACGGGTACGACAGGAACCCCGGGTAGGGCTCGAAGTACGAGGCCGTCCACTCCCACACGTCACCGGCGAGCTGGACGCAGCCGGTCGCGCTCTCGCCGCCGGCGTACGAGCCGGCCGGGGCGGGGGAGAAGCGCGCATGGCCGAGGTTCGCCTCGTAGCCGGCGAACTCGCGGCCCCACGGGTAGCGGCTCTTGCCACGGCGCGGATGCCACGTCGCCGCGCGCTCCCACTCGGGCTCCGTCGGCAGCCGCTTCCCGGCCCAGCGGGCGAACGCCTCCGCCTCGAAGAAGGAGACGTGCTGCACGGGCTCGTCCGGCGGCACGGGCTCGCGGGCCCCGAAGCGGGTGCGCTCCCAGCCGCCGTTCGCACGCTCCCAGAAGAGCGGCGCCTCCGCGTTCCGCGATTGCCGCCAGTCCCACCCGGCCGCGCTCCAGCAGCTCGTCTTCCCGTAGCCCCCGTCCTCGGCGAACTCCCGGAACGCCGCGTTCGTCACGGGCGCGCGGTCGATCGCGAACGGGCGCAGCTCGACCTCGTGCGGGACGAGCTCGTTGTCGTACGCCCAGGGCTCGTCGGTCGCGCCGAGGATGAACGCGCCGCCGTCGATCCGGATCTCGTCTGGCCCCGCGGGCGCGCGATCGGGCGGCTCGGCGTCGCTCACCGGGAAGGCCGCCGCCCGGAGCTGGAGCGCCTGGAGGATCGTCTCCTGGCGCTGGAGCTCGTGCTGGAGCACGAGCCCGTAGACGAAGGCCTTGCGGAGCAGCGGGTTCGGCGCCTCGAGGTCGACGTGGTCGAGCCCGTGGAGGACGCGCTCGCGGACGTCGGCCGCGTACGCACGCACTGCCTCGGGGCTGAGAGGCGGGAGCGCACCGCCGTCCGCGGGACGCGGGCGCAAGGCTTCGTACACGTCGTCGTGCGCGTCGGCGATCGGCCCGTGCCCGTGCAGGTTCCGCAGCAGCCAGGACTCCTCGAAGTGCGCGATCCGCGCGAGCTCCCAGACGAGCGGCGAGGAGGGTGGGGGCGCGGGCGCGGCGAGCTCCACGTCCGAGAGCGGCTCCAGGAGCGCCGCCGTGCCCGACCGCGCCTGTTCGAGGGATGCGCGGATCTCCACCCTCGATTCCATGCCGTAACTGTGACGGCTGCCGCGGATCGCGCATCGCCAAATGGGGTACTCAGCGGGTAGCCTGCCGCCCGACGCGAGGCGGGATCGGCCCAGAGGATGATCCACGGATCGTCCTCGAGGCCGACGCGCTGCGGGGCGCGGAGCGCGAGACTCCAGGTGGCAGCCGACGAGAGGAGACGGACACGTGAGCAGCAGCAACGAGGGTGGCGCGGTCATCGTCGCGGAGGGCGTCGCGCGGCGCTACGGAGAGGGCGAGACGGCCGTCGACGCGCTGCGCGGCGTGTCCGTCGACATCGACAGCTCGCGCCTGACGGCGGTCATGGGGCCGTCGGGATCGGGCAAGTCCACGCTCATGCACATCCTCGCGGGGCTCGACAAGCCCACTGCCGGGAGGGTGCAGGTCGCGGGGACGGAGATCACGACCCTCGGCGACAACGAGCTCACGAAGCTCCGCCGGCAGCACATCGGCTTCGTCTTCCAGTTCTTCAACCTGCTGCCGATGCTGGACGCGCGCGAGAACATCACGCTCCCGCTCACGATCTCCGGCGCGAAGCCGGAGGACGGCTGGGTCGAGAAGGTCGTCTCGGACGTCGGGCTCTCGGACCGCCTCGGGCACCGGCCGTCTGAGCTCTCGGGCGGCCAGCAGCAACGCGTCGCGATCGCGCGAGCGCTCGTCTCCCGGCCGACCGTCCTGTTCGCGGACGAGCCGACCGGGAACCTCGACTCGAAGACCGGGAACGAGATCCTCGAGCTCCTCCGCGCCTCCGTCGACACGCACGAGCAGACGACCGTCATGGTCACGCACGACCCGCGCGCGGCGGCGATCGCCGACCGCATTCTCTTCCTCGCCGACGGCCTGATCGTGCGCGAGATGCGCGGCGCCTCCTCGCACGAGGTCATCGCGGCCATGGAGGAGCTCGGCGAGTGACGCGATTCGCGCTTCGCGGCCTCCTCACGAGAAAGCTCCGCGCGGTCCTCACCGGCGTCGCGATCGTCCTGGGCGTCGCGATGATCAGCGGCACCTACGTCCTCACGGACACGGTCGAGCGCGCGTTCCAGACGCTCTTCACGGAGGCGTACGCGGGGACGGACGCGGTCGTGGAGGGGAAGGGCGCGGACATCTCGTTCCAGGGCGAGACGGCCCCGTCGCCGCCGATCGACGAGTCGCTCCTCGAGGTGGTGCGCGGCGTCCCGGAGGTGGAGCTGGCCGCGCCCGGCATCGTCGACGAGGAGTCCGTGCGGATCCTGAAGCCGGACGGGAGCGCGATCGAGACGGGCGGCTTCAGCCTCGGGTTCGGCCTCGACTTCGACCCCGCGCTCTCACAGTTCAACCCGCTGAACCTGTACGAGGGCCGCTGGCCCCGAGCGGCGGACGAGGTCGTCGTCGACGCCGCCACCGCCGACCGGCAGGGCTTCGCGGTCGGGGACACGATCGAGATCGCGACGGCGAGGCCGCGACGCTCGTTCGAGCTCGTCGGCATCGCGCAGTACGGCACCCTCGACTCGCTCGGATCGGGGACGATCGCCGTGTTCGACATTCCCACCGCGCAAGAGCTGCTCGGGCGGGAGGGGCAACTCGACTTCGTCTCCGCCGCTGCGCGAGACGGCGTCGACGAGGACGGGCTGGTCGAGGCGATCGCGCCGGCGCTCCCGCCGGAGGCGACCGTCGCAACGGCGACCAGCGAGGCGGACGAGGCGAGCGACACGGTCAGCGAGTTCATGTCGTTCTTCCGCTACTTCCTGCTCGCGTTCGGGGTGGTCGCGCTGTTCGTCGGCGCGTTCGTCATCTTCAACACCTTCTCCATCACGGTCGCCCAGCGAACACGCGAGTTCGCGACGCTGCGGACGATCGGTGCCTCGCGCCGCCAGGTGCTGACCGCGGTGATCGTCGAGTCGCTCGTCATCGGGCTCGTCGCCTCGCTCCTCGGGCTCGGGCTCGGCGTCCTGCTCGCCGACGGGATCAACGCGCTCTTCGGGACGCTCGGCTTCGAGCTCCCGACCGCAGACCGCGTCTTCGCGCTGCGCACCGTGGCCGTCGCGCTCGCCGTCGGTATGGGTGTGACGCTGCTCGCCGGGCTGTTCCCGGCGATCCGCGCCACGCGCGTGCCGCCGATCGCGGCGGTCCGCGAGGGCGCGGAGCTCCCGCGTTCCCGCTTCGCCCGCTTCACGCCGTGGCTCGCC
>SIRU01000002.1 GCA_004366385.1 Actinomycetota bacterium | reverse complement strand
CTTCTCGATCGCCACGAGCGCAAACTCTAGGAGCTAGGGTCGTCCTCGATGGCGCGTTACATCCCGGTCGCGATCGTCGGGCTCGTCGCCCTCGGCCTCTGGATCGGCGACGTCGACCCCGCATGGTGGATCACGGGCCTCGTCGCGGCCGGCCTCGCAATCGTGATCACCGCCAACGCGACAGTCGCCGGGCGCTCGCTGCGCCTCGCCCCGTACATCCCTGCACTCCTGATCGGCCTCGTGGCGCTGGGGCTCCTGATCGCCGGAGCCGTGCCCTGGTGGTGGATCACGGCGCTCATCGCAATCGGGATCGGGCTCGTCGTCTTCATGGGCAAGCGCTGAGCGGCCCGCGCGATTAGGCTCCGCGCGTGATCCGGCTCCTCGTCCGCACGCTCGTCGCCCTGGTCTCGAACGCGGTCGGCCTGGTGATCGCGGCGGCGCTGCTCGACGGGATGACGCTGAACGCGACCGGCTTCGTCGTCGCCGTCGTGATCTTCACCGTCGTCTTCGCGCTGATGCAGCCGTTCCTGTTCGCCCAGCTGCGCGGGAGTCGCGCCGGCGTCCTCGGCGGCGTCGCGCTGATCGCCACGCTCGTCTCGCTGATCGTCACGACGCTTCTCACGGACGGCCTCTCGATCAGCGGGATCGGAACTTGGGTCGCCGCGACCGTGATCGTCTGGCTCGGCGCCGTCCTCGCGGGCTTCATCCTGCCCGCGCTGGGGCTGAAGAAGTACCTCGAGGACAAGCGGGCCTAGCCCGCGTCCTCCACCCACCCGGGCGCGCGGCGCTCGAGGAACGCGCGCAGGCCGTCCTGGCCCTCCGCGCTCGTTCGTCGCACGGCTGCGATCTGCGCCACGTCGGGCGCGCCCGGGCCGTCGAGCGCGAGCCGCTTCGCCGCGCGCACGGCCTCCGGCCCGCCGGCGAGGATCGCCGCGACGATCTCCTCCACGGCCTCGGCCTCGTCCTCGGCGACCTCGGAGACGAGCCCGATCCGCAGCGCGACCTGGGCGCCGAACCGCTCGCCGGTGACGAAGTAGCGCCGCGCGGCCGCTCCGATCTTCGGCAGCACGAACGGTGAGATGACCGCCGGGATGATCCCGAGCCGCACCTCCGTGAAACCGAACGTCGCGTCCGGGTGCGCGACCGCGACGTCGGCTGCCGCCACCAGCCCCGAGCCGCCTCCGAGTGCGTATCCCTGCACCGCGCAGACGACCGGGGCGGGGCACGAGTGGATCGCGTTCAGCATCTTGTAGAGCCGCAGCGCGTCCTCGACGTTCTCGTCGTAGGTGAGGTCGATCGACGCGTGCTGCCACTCGACGTCGGCGCCGGCGGAGAAGCTCGGGCCGTCGCCGGTCAGGACGACCGCGCGTGCGTCGCCTACGTCCGCGAACGCGTCGGCGAGCTCGGCGATGAGCGCGGCGTCGAACGCGTTCCGACGCTCCGGCCGCGCGAGCGTCACCCGGAGCACGTGCCCGTCCCGCTCCACCCTCAGCGCGCTCACCGCCGCAGCTTAGGCGTAGAGTCCGCCGCGATGCTGCGCGGAGCCCTCGCCGCCTCGGTCACCCCGCTCGCGGGCCACGGGGCAGCGCTCGACGAGGAGGCGTTCGGGCCGCTCGTCGACTTCTTCGCCGCGGCGAGGCTCGACGGGATCCTCGCGCTCGGCACCGCGGGGGAGGGGATCCTGCTGGAGGAGACCGAGCGCCGGCTCGCCGCGAACCTGTTCCTCCAGGCCTCCGAGCACCGGCTCCAAGTCGCGGTTCACTGCGGCGCGCAGTCCACCGCCGAGACGGCGCGGCTTGCAGCGCACGCGGCCGAGGTGGGCGCGGACGCGGCCGTCGTCATCGGCCCTCCGTACTTCCCGCTCGACGAGCACGCGCAGCACGCGCACTTCCTCGCCGCCGCGCTCGCCTGCGCTCCGCTGCCGTTCTACGTCTACGAGTTCGAGAAGACGAGCGGGTACGCAGTCGCGCCCGCGGTGCTCGAGCGCCTGCGCGAGGACGCGCCGAACGTCGTCGGCCTCAAGGTCTCGGACACGCCGTTCGACCGCTTCTCCCGCTACCTCCTCGACGGCTTCGACATCTTCGTCGGGCCCGAGGCGCTGATCCACGAGGGGATGCAGGCCGGGGCGATCGGCGCCGTGTCCGCGCTCGCGTCCGCGTTCCCGGCGGAGGTGGCCGCGGTCGTGCGCTCTCCCACGGCCGAGGGCGCCGCACGCCTGGCCGAGCTCCGCGCGTTCGTCGAGCGCTTCCCGCGGCAGGCGGCGCTGAAGCGGCTGCTCGGGCGTCAGGGAGTCCCGGTGCGCGAGGACGTCCGCGCGCCCCTCCGCGGCCTCACGGACGATGAGCGAGCCGAGCTCGACGCGTGGCACGACTCGCTGGCTGCCGCGGTCTGAGCGACGCGTCCGCGAATGCCCCGATGCCTCGCGGCGCGGCCGCATGCGACGCTGCGCTCGAGAGGAGGGGGGAGATGAACATCGGTGCACGGCATCCGGGTGCCCCGATCTCGACGCTTCCGGCCACGACGCTCGGCTGGTGGGCCGTCGGTCTCAGCGCGGCGTTCGGGGGGCTGATCCTGACCGCGACGATCGTGCCGCGGGGAGCGGGGCTCGGCTTCCTGCTCGGCCTCGCGGGTGGGATCGCCGGGTTGACGGCGATCCTCCGGGACGGTGAACGCGCGGTGCTCGTGCTGGCGACGTTCCTGCCCGTCGTGATCGCGGTCGCGTTCGTGGTCGCCGAGCTCGGCGGCGGCGCGTAGCTCAGTCGAGGAGGTCAAACTCCTCGTACACGTCGGCGTCCGCGCCGATGAGGTCGGTCGCCCAGCCGGCGGCCTCGGGGAGCTGCTCGCCGTGGAGGACGGCGCCGAAGCGCTCCGTCGCCTCGTTCCAGATCCATCCGCTCGGCGGCTCGAGCTCCGGGAGCGAGTCCCGGAGCTCGTCGAACGTCGTCTTCGAGTCGAACAGGTTCCAGATGAGGAGGCGAACGATCATGCAGATCCCGCGTTCACAACGAGGTCAGGCCTCGCATGCTTCGACGCGAGACCTGACCTCTTGGATTCACCGGCAGTGCGGTCTGGACGAAGTGCTGGTCAGCCGTGTGGCGCTTGGTCGCGAGGCCGACCCATTCGTCTACTCGAACCAGATGTAGAACGGGTGGTCGGCCGGCGTCGCCGGCGCCGCGGCGGAGGTCGTCCGAACACGCCCCGACACGCCAGAGGCGCAGCCACCGTACGGCGGAGCCCCGTGGAACGTCGGGTTCACGAGGATTCCGTCGTTAGGACCGTAGGCGTCCGGGGTGGTGACCACCGAGCGGACGGTGAACCCCAACGAGAAGCAATAGACGCCCGCTCCCGTACGAGTGACGTTGGCACTCGTGATGTTCTTCGAGTTGGTCGCGTCCACCGTGCCGTTCGCGAGTACGTGCGCATAGGCGACGGCGGTGCCTGCTGCACCCGCCGGCCCTGCCGGCCCTGCCGGACCTGCCGGCCCTGCCGGGCCTTGCGGCCCTTGCGGGCCGGCCGGGACCTGACCGGCCTTGAAGTCGGCCCTGAGCAAGGAGCCGTTCTTGACCTTCTTCGTCGTGACCGCGTTGTTCTTGAGCTGCGGCGTGCCGACGCTGTTCTTGCCGACCGTGGTGACGGTTGCGACGGCCGTGCCGGTGAGGCTGAAAACGAGTGCGAGGCAGGCGATCACCATCGCCGGCGAGGGCCTGGCCCCCCTGAGCAAGCGCATTGATACCCCTTTCGAACGATCCCCTCGACAGAAGCTCGAATCCTAGTGCGGCGAACGGCGAGCGGTCCTGCCCCAAACGGGTCGCGGCGACATTTTCCTCGCTACATGCGGAAGATGCCGAACGTCGTCTCCGGCACGGGGGCGTTCGCAGCTGCGGCCAGGCCGAGCGCGAGCACGCGGCGTGTGTCGAGCGGGTCGATGATCCCGTCGTCCCAGAGGCGCGCGGTCGAGTAGTACGCGTTGCCCTCGGCCTCGTAGGTCGCCCGTATCTCCTCGGGGTCGGCGTCGCCGACCATCGTCAGCACGGTCGCGGCCTGCTCGCCGCCCATGACCGAGATCCTCGCGTTCGGCCACATCCAGAGCTGGCGCGGCTCGTACGCGCGGCCGCACATCGCGTAGTTCCCGGCGCCGAACGAGCCGCCGGTGACGACCGTGAACTTCGGCACGTCCGCGCACGCGACCGCCAGCACGAGCTTCGCGCCGTCGCGGGCGATCCCGCCCTCCTCGTACTCCTTCCCGACCATGAAGCCCGTGATGTTCTGGAGGAAGACGAGCGGGATCCGGCGCTTGCAGGCGAGCTCGATGAAATGCGCGCCCTTCTGCGAGGACTCGGCGAAGAGGACGCCCTGGTTCGCGAGGATCCCGACCGGGTGGCCCTCGATGCGGGCGAAGCCGCAGACGAGCGTCTCCCCGTACAGCTCCTTGAACTCGTGGAAGCGCGAGCCGTCGACGATGCGCGCGATGATCTCGCGCGCGTCCTGCTCGTGGCGGAAGTCCTCGGGGACGAGGCCGTAGAGGTCGGCCGGGTCGAGCGCCGGTGGTACGGGCGGGGTTCGCTCCCAGGGTGTCGGCGGCGGCGGGTCGAGGTGGCGGATGATCGAGCGCGCGATCGCGAGCGCGTGCTCGTCGGAGGTCGCGAAGTGGTCGGCGACTCCGCTGCGGCGCGTGTGGACGTCGGCGCCGCCGAGCTCCTCCGCGGTGACGTCCTGGCCGGTCGCAGCCTTCACGAGCGGCGGGCCGCCGATGAAGATCGTCCCGGTTCCTCTGACGATCACGGTCTCGTCGCTCATCGCGGGGACGTACGCGCCGCCGGCGGTGCAGGAGCCCATCACGACCGCGATCTGCGGGATGCCCTCCGCCGAGAGCCGCGCCTGGTTGAAGAAGATGCGGCCGAAGTGGTCGCGGTCGGGGAAGACCTCGGCCTGGAGCGGCAGGAAGGCGCCGCCGGAGTCGACGAGGTAGATGCACGGGAGGCAGTTCTGGCGGGCGACCTCCTGGGCGCGCAGGTGCTTCTTCACGGTCAGCGGGTAGTACGAGCCGCCCTTCACCGTCGCGTCGTTCGCGACGATTGCGACCTGGCGGCCCTCGACGACGCCGATCCCGGTGACGATGCCGGCGGACGGCGCGTCGCCGTCGTACAGGTCGTACGCGGCGAGCGCGTTCAGCTCGAGGAAGGCGCTGCCGGGGTCGACGAGGCGGTCGATCCGCTCGCGCGCGGTGAGCTTGCCGCGGGAGCGGTGGCGCTCGGTGGCCTTCTCCCCGCCTCCTTGCGCGATCTGTGCCGTGCGCTCGCGGAGCTCTCGGACGAGCTCCTCCATCCGCGCACGCCGGCGCTCGAAGGTGTCGTCTCGCTGGAGCTGGGTCGTGAGTACGGCCATCGGCGGCGAGCCTACCGACCCCCGGTGTCAGACACCGAATTTCATGCCGTCTGGAGCAGACATGCCCGGAGCGGTCGGTGGTCGAGGCTCTCTCAGACGAAAGTGCCTGCTTCCGCCGCACGCTCATCTGTGGAACGATTGGCACACATCTGGCACGAAGCGCTCTTGACAAGCGCGGTGTCTGACACCGGTTTTTATGAACGACCAGGTCAAGTACGTCCTCGACGAGAGCAGGCTCCCGGAGGCCTGGTACAACATCGCGGCCGACCTGCCGTCCCCGCCGCCGCCGGTACTGCATCCCGGAACCGGGCAGCCCGTCGGCCCCGACGACCTGGCGCCGCTCTTCCCGATGCAGATCATCCTGCAGGAGGTCTCGACCGACCGCTTCGTCGCGATCCCGGAGGAGGTGCGCTCGGTCTACCGTCAGTGGCGCCCGACCCCGCTCTTCCGCGCACGCCGCCTGGAGCGACACCTCGATACCCCGGCGCGCATCTACTACAAGTACGAGGGCGTCTCGCCGACCGGCTCCCACAAGCCGAACACGGCCGTCGCGCAGGCCTACTACAACAAGGCCGAGGGCGCGAAGCGCCTCACGACCGAGACGGGCGCCGGCCAGTGGGGCTCGTCGCTCGCGTTCGCCGGCCGCGTCTTCGGCCTCGAGGTCGACGTCTTCATGGTCCGGGTCTCGTACGAGCAGAAGCCGTACCGGCGCGCGCTCATGGAGACGTTCGGCGCGCGCTGCGTCCCGAGCCCGTCGGAGGAGACGAACGCCGGTCGCGCGATCCTCGCGGAGCACCCCGACTCGACAGGAAGCCTCGGGATCGCGATCTCCGAGGCGGTCGAGGCCGCAGCGCCGCGCGAGGACACGAAGTACTCGCTCGGCTCCGTCCTCAACCACGTGCTCATGCACCAGACCGTGATCGGCGAGGAGGCGCAGCAGCAGCTCGAGCAGGCCGAGGACTACCCGGACGTCCTCATCGGCTGCACCGGCGGCGGCTCGAACTTCTCGGGTCTCGTGAACCCGTTCATCGGCCGGGCGCTGCGCGAGGAGGCGTCGATCCGCGTGATCGCGGTCGAGCCGGCCGCGTGCCCGAGCCTGACGAAGGGGCAGTACGCGTTCGACTTCGGCGACACCGGCCACCTGACGCCGCTCGTGAAGATGCACACGCTCGGGTCGACGTTCGTGCCGCCGCCGTTCCATGCTGGTGGCCTGCGCTACCACGGCATGGCGCCGCTCGTCAGCCACCTCAAGGAGCTCGGGCTGATCGAGGCGCGCGCGTACACGCAGACCGAGGTTTTCGCCGCCGGTGTCGAGTTCGCGCAGGTCGAGGGCATCGTGCCCGCCCCGGAGGCGAACCACGCGGTGAAGGCCACGATCGACGAGGCGGTGCGCTGCCGCGAGGAGGGCGTCTCGCAGTCGATCCTCTTCAACCTCTGCGGGCATGGTCACTTCGACATGCAGGCGTACACGGACTTCTTCGCCGGGAAGCTCGAGGATCACGCGTACTCGGAGGACGAGGTGGCGATGGCGCTCGCCGGGCTCCCCACCGTGGCCGCCTGACTCCCCCGAACGGGTCACGTTTTTTCCGCAAATTGGCTCCTCCGAGGGGGGCGAGGAGCGTCTGCGCCCCCACGATTTGGTACGAGAGGCCGGACGGCCTCGCCTCCTGCGGGTGGGGCAGGCGGCACCGACCGGAGGGGGAATTCGCAGTGAGAGTCAGACACCTCGGAAGACGGCATGCGCTCGCCACCCTGGCGGTCGCCCTGTGCGCGAGCGTCCTCGCGCTCGGCGGCGCGGCGGTAGCCGCGCCCGACAGCAAGGGCACGGACTACTGGCTGATGTTCACGGAGAATCTCAACCCGCCCGCGTTGTCGCTGTTCATCACGTCCGACGTTCCCACCACGGGGACGGTCGCCGTGCCGGGGATCGGCTCCGCGACGACCTTCGCCGTGGCCGCTGGCGGAGTGACGACGGTCACGCTCCCGATGCCCGCGGACGCCACGGTCGGTTCGAAGGGGGTTCACGTCACGGCGGCTAACGAGGTCACGGTCTACGGCCTCAGCCAGGCGCAGTTCACGACGGACGCGTTCCTCGGGCTCCCGACCGATGTCCTCGGCACCGAGCACATCGTTCTCAGCTACCCCAACGTGAACGTCGTCAACGGCACGCAGTTCGGCGTCGTCGCCACCGAGAACGGCACCACGGTGACGATCACGCCCTCCGTGACGACCGGCGGGCGCGCGGCCGGCGTTCCCTACGAGCTGACGATGAATGCCGGGCAGACGTACCAGCTTCGCAACACGTCGTTCCCGGGCGATCTCACCGGGACCGTCATCACGTCCGACAAGCCGGTGGCGGTCTTCGGCGGGCACCACTGCGCGAACGTGCCGGCGGGCGTCTTCGCCTGCGACCACCTCGTCGAGCAGCTCCCGTCCACGGACACGTGGGGCCAGAGCTTCGTGACGGTTCCCCTCGCCACGCGCGTCGGCGGGGACACGTTCCGCTTCCTCGCGTCCACCGACGACACGACCGTGAGCGTGAACGGCACGACCGTGGCCACGCTCGACCGCGGGCAGGTGCACGAGCAGATCGTCGCCGGCGCCGCCGTCATCCAGGCGAGCAACCCGATCCTCGTCGCGCAGCACTCGAACAGCTCAACGTTCGACGGCGTCACCTCCGATCCGTTCATGATGCTGATCCCGCCCTCCGAGCAGTTCCTCGCCGAGTACACGATCACGACGCCGGCCGCGGGCATCCCGACCAACTTCGTCAACGTGGTCGCGCCCACCGCGGCCGTGGGCTCGATCACGCTCGACGGCCTGCCGGTCCCGACGGGCGCCTTCACGCCCATCGGCTCGAGCGGCTTCTCGGGCGCGCAGCTCTCCGTGACCGTCGGCTCGCACCGCCTCCAGGGGGCGCTGCCGTTCGGCGTCTTCTCGTACGGGTTTGCGGACTTCGACTCGTACGGCTACCCGGGGGGCGCCTCGTTCGCGCCGGTGGCCGCCGTCGCCGACGTCGCACTGGCGCCGAAGACGGCCACGAACGTCGTCGGGACGCAGCACTGCGTGACTGCGACGGTGACCGACCAGAACGGCTCGCCGCTCGCCGGCGTGCGCGTCGACTTCACGGTGGGCGGCGCCAACACCGCCACGGGCTTCGGGTTCACAGACGCCGACGGCGAGGCCGTCTTCTGCTACCTGGGCGAGAGCACCGGGGACGACACCATCACCGCGTCCGTGGGCGCGCTCCAGGACACCGCGGCCAAGAAGTGGACCCTCGAGCCGGCGGTCGCGACGACGTTGACGCTGACTCCCAAGACGGCCGAGAACGTCGTGAACACGCAGCACTGTGTCACCGCGCTCGTGAAGGACCAGCGCAGCGACCCGCTGCCGGGCGCGGAGGTCGCGTTCGTGGTGAGCGGGGCGAACACGGCGTCGGGCACGCGCACGACGAACGGAAGCGGCCAGGCCGAGTTCTGCTACACGGGCTCGAGCCTCGGCGGCGACACGATCACCGCCACGTCCGGCACGGCTTCCGACACCGCGTCGAAGACGTGGATCCAGGAGCCCGCGCGGCCGCACACGCTCACGCTGGCGCCGCCGACGGCGACGAACGAGGTCGGCACGCAGCACTGCGTCACCGCCACGCTGCGCGACCAGCGAGGTGACCCGTTCCCGGGCGCGAGCGTGGCGTTCGCGGTGACGGGCACGCACACGATCGGCGGGACGGGCACGACGAACGGAAGCGGCCAGGCCCAGTTCTGCTACACGGGCACGAGCCCGGGGCCGGACACGATCACGGCCACCGTCGGCTCGCTGACTGCGACGGCGGCGAAGACCTGGACGCAACCGCCGTCGGCCGAGGGGACGGTCTACCTCGTCCTCGACGAGGAGACGCGCGGCAAGGGCAAGCCGCTGTGGGCGGCCGTCAGGCCGGGTGACAAGCTGACCGTCGCGAGCGGCCAGACGGGCGACGAGGGCTGGTTCGCGCCGACGTGCATCCCGCGCAAGTGGCTCGGCAGCGGCTCGAGCAACGAGTGTCTCGAGGGCGCCGAGCGCGCGACCGCGATCGACAACGTCACCGGGCGCAGGGGCAAGGGCGCGATTCCGAAGGACAGCAGGCTCGACAAGGTGCCCGCGGTGATGCCGCTGCGCGCGCTCGGGCTCACATCGCTCGTCGGCCGGGACGTCTGCGCGACCGTCTACGACAGCGACGTCAGCCTGAACTACGACTCGACCCGCTTCCCGTTCACGAGCGCGAACCTCCAGGGCAAGACGCACGGGCTCGTGGCCTTCCGCGTGGACGCGGTGACGAACGCGAAGGCATCGAGCAGCACGCTTCCGGAGGTCACGGTCACCATCCTCGACCCGTCGGCCTGCGGCGGCTGGCTGCTGTTCAACGCCCCCGTGCCGCGGAGCTCGTCCGAGCCGAGCGACACGCGCGCGGACAAGCCGGCCGGTGTGGGGAGCAAGGGCTACCTCCAGCTCCGCACGTGGCCGCTCAGGGAGCTCTTCTTCTGATCCGACCTGCCGCGGGGCCGCACGCGCGGCCCCGCGGCGGCTACTCGAAGAGCTCAACCCGAGACGGACGTGGCTAGGCTGGCGGCCATGTGCAGGAACATCAAGACGCTCCACAACTTCGAGCCGCCGGCGACCGACGAGGAGATCCGCGCCGCGGCGCTCCAGTACGTGCGCAAGGTCTCGGGCTCGCAGAAGCCGTCGCAGGCGAACGAGGCCGCGTTCGCGCGGGCGGTGGACGAGGTCGCCGAGTCGACGAGCCGCCTCCTGGGCACGCTCGTCACGAGCGCCGCGCCGCGCGACCGCGAGGTCGAGGCCGCCCGTGCGAAGGCGCGCGCCGAGAAGCGCTTCGGCCGCGCCGCGGCCTGACCGCTCGGCTACGCCGCCGACAGAGCGCCGAGCTTGTCGCGCAGGTACGCGAGGTACGGCCCGGGCTCCAGCGGCCCGCCCACCACGCGCGCGATCGTCTCCTCCGGCGGGAACTTGTTCCCGAGTGCGTACAGGCTCTCGCGCAGCCACGCGTGGAGGTCGGCGAGGTCCCCGCGCTCCATCTTCTCCTCGACGTCCGGCACCGCCTCCACCGCGCACTGCCAGATCTGGACGGAGAGCACGGTGCCGAGCAGGTACGTCGGGAAGTACCCGAAGTAGCCGGTCGACCAGTGGCTGTCCTGGAGTACGCCCAGCCGGTCCTCGGGCACCTCGAGCCCGAGCAGCTCCTCGAAGCGCGCGTTCCAGGCCTCGGGGAGGTCGGCGACGGCGAGCGTCCCGGCGACGAGCCGCCGCTCGAGCTCGTAGCGGAGGATCACGTGCAGCCCGTAGCTCGTCTCGTCTGCGTCCACCCGGATGAACGACCGCATGGGCTGGTTGATCGCGCGGTGGAACCGCTCCAGCGGCACCGCCCCCAGCCGCTCCGGGAACGCCTCCTGGACACGCGGGTAGAACCAGCGCCAGAACGGCAGGGAGCGTCCGACGACGTTCTCCCACAGCCGGCTCTGCGACTCGTGGAGGATCGAGGAGGAGCACCCGCAGAGCGGCGTGCGGTCGAGCGACGGGCTGGAGCCGAACTCGTACAGGCCGTGGCCGGTCTCGTGCATCGCGGTGAAGAGCGAGTTCAGGTCGCCCTCGTCGTAGCGGGTGGTGAGCCTGATGTCGGTGAGGCTCGGCGAGGTCGCGAACGGGTGCACGGCCAGGTCGAGCCGGAACGAGCCCCAGTCGACGCCGAAGGCCGTGGCGACCTCGCGAGAGAGCGCGTCCTGCCGGTCGACGGGGAACGGCCCGCGCAGGACCTCGTCGAGCTCGCCTGCGTACTCGTCGACGAGGGCGGTCAGCTCCGGCTGGAGCGTCTCGAAGATCCGGGTCACGTCCTCCGAGCGCAGCCCTTCCTCGAAGTCGTCCATGAGGACGTCGTACGCGTCGTCGTACGGGGCGAAGCACTCGACCATGCGCAGCTTCACGTCGACCAGGCGCTCGAGGGCGGGGCGGAACGCGGCGAAGTCGTTCTCCTCGCGCGCCGGCACCCAGGCGGTGTAGCCGTCGGCCTGGGCCTTCGTGAACTCGGCCGCGAGCTCGGTCGGGATCCTGCGCAGCTTCTCGAAGCGCCGTCGCGCCACGCGCACGAGGCAGGCGTCGTCGGCGTCGTAGGGGAGCGAGGCGGCGTAGGGCTCGAGCTCGTCCAGGAGCTCGCCTACCCGGTCGTCGGTCGCCTGCCGGTGGATCAGCGAGGTGAGCGTGGAGAGCTGCGTGCCGCGCGCATCCGCGCCCGTCGGCGGCATGTACACCTCCAGGTCCCAGGCGAGCAGGCTGCCGACGCGCGCGAGATCGGTGATCTCGGCCAGGCGCTGCTTCAGCTCGGCGAGGGCGGGCTCCACGGGCGGTCGCGAACTCTATCCACGGGAACCGGCCCAGGTGCGGGAGCTTTGCGAGCTCGTGAACACCGCGGTCACGGCCGGGGCAGGCGTTACACTCGCAGCGTGGCGAACGAAGCGCCGGAGCTCTTCGACGACATCTACCTCGGGCTGCGGGCCGGCGGGGCCGTGCGGAAGCAACGCCGCGGCGAGCCGCTGACGTCCGAGGAGGTGGAGGCGATCGGCCGCTGGCGGCGGCTCTCCCTGTGGCGGAAGACGATCGCCATCGGTGCGTTCGCCCTCGGGACGTTCGGTCTCGGCCTCACGGTCGGCGGCCTCATCTTCGGCCGCTGGCGCACCGCCAAGCGCTGATCTCTCCTAGAAGGCGCCGGTAGCCCCGGCGTCGCAGGTTCGCGGCCCCGACGGCCCCGGCCGGAGCGATCGACTTGACTTCGAGGTGTAGGCGTCGCATGATGCCGCCGCGTCCGGCCTCCCATGGCCGGGGGGATTGCGCACATCACATAGGGGGAGGCCCAATGAGCCTTTTCTACGATCGGTTTGCCAGGCGCGCCGCTCTCGTGGTCGCCGCCGCGGCCGTGGTGCTCGCGGTGCCCGCGAGCGTCGTCGCCGACTCGAGCGACGCGGCGAAGGGGCCGGGATCGGTGGAGACCGCGTCATCCGGGGCGCTTTCGAAGCTGCATCCCGCGCTCGTCGAGAAGGTGGAGAGCGGCTCGACCGAGGACGTCAAGGTGTTCGTCACCGTGGAGGGCAGCGCGGCACCCGTGCGCGCGCTCCTGGACGACGACAAGGTGGCCGCCTCCGGCGGCGCCGCGCTCGTCGTCGGCGAGACCACGGTGCAGGCCCTGCCGAAGCTGGCCGGCGCCAGGGGCGTGGTCAGCGTCGGCCCCATCGACTTCGAGCAGACGGGTGCGCCGCTCGGGAGCCCCGAGCCGGAGCTCGCGAAGCCCTTCGACAAGCAGAAGGTGAACGCGGTGCTCAAGGGCCTCTACAAGCGCGAGGTCCCGTTCTCGAAGGCGCCCAAGCTCAAGGGCTCGAACTTCGAGCAACTCAAGAAGCTCGCCGTTCTCGACGCGAAGACGCACAACTTCGTCGAGGCGTGGAAGGCCGGGTTCACCGGCGCCGGCACGACCGTCGGCGTCCTCGACGGCGGCACCGACTTCGGCCACCCCGACCTGATCGGCACCTGGCAGACGTGGTCGGGCGCTCCGGATCCCGGCTGGGACGGCTGGCCGAAGGCGTTCGATCCGTACGGGACGCTCGTCTGGCTCGCCGCGCCGAGCTTCATCCCCCAGGGTCTCAGCTGGTACACGCTGACCCAGGCGAAGACCTGCTCGCTCACTGGCCCGGGCAAGAAGGGCCACGGCAAGAACAAGACGTGCACCGTCAACTTCGCCACGCGCACGGGGCCGGCGCGCAACTTCAACGCACCGAGCGGCACCGTCACGCACGACTACACGTTCCCCGCGGAGTGGTCGAAGTCCGGGAACGTGCGGCTCGGGAGCCATCCCGACGACCACCTGCTCGCGATCTTCGGCGAGCGGCCCGCGTTCCTCGTCACCGATCCGAAGACGGCGGGCATCTACGACACCGTCTACGTGGATCTCGACGGCGACTACGACTTCGCCGACGAGAAGCCCGCGTCCAAGTCCTCGCCCGTCTCGTACAGGGACATGGACGGCGACGGCTACACCGACATCTCGGGCGGGCTCCTGTACTACATCTCGGACGGGGTGACGAGCGTCCCCGGCGGCGTGTTCGCGTTCGGCGGGATACCCGGGAGCGCCTTCGCACCCGGGCAGCTCCTCGCCTGGACGGGAGACTACGACCCGGCCATCGGCGGTCACGGCACGCTGACCGCGTCCAACGTCGTCGGCCAGGGCGTCATCAACGGCAAGGCGCCGTGCTTCTCCGATCTCCGCAAGAAGACCGGCGCCGTTCCGTGCCGCGGCAAGGGGCACGGCGACGACGGGGGCGGCAAGACGTACCCGGGCGCGGTCATCGGCGGCGCCCCGCACGCCAAGCTCGCCCCGTTCGGGGACATCTACTTCTCGTTCGACTTCTCCACGCAGTTCGGGTACTTCCTCGCGACGCGCCTCGGTGTCGACGTGACGACGAACTCGTACGGCGACTCGGCGGTCGACAACGACGGCTACGACGCGGCGAGCCAGGAGGCCGACGTCATCCACGCAGGGCGCCGGACGACGGCGCTCTTCTCCACTGGGAACGGTGCGCCCGGCTTCGGGACGACCGCGCCGCCGGCACCGGCCGCAGGTATCGAGGTCGGCGCCTCCACGCAGTTCGGCGGCACGGGCTGGGACTCGATCGACAGGATCGGCCAGGTCGTCGACAACGAGGTGATGGTCTGGTCGAACCGCGGGTTCGGGGCGACGGGCCGGCCGGGCGTCGACGTCGTCGCCGACGGTGCGTTCTCGGCAGGCGACGTCACGCTGAACGCGGTGCTCCACGGCAACGAGGCGTGGGCGACCTGGGGCGGGACGAGCCGTTCCGCGCCCGTGGCCGGAGCGGCTGCTGCTCTCGTGTACCAGGCGTACCGGCAGGCGAACCCCGGCCCGCTGCCGCTGGGCTTCTACACCACGGTCGAGGACATCCTGAAGTCGTCGGCGCAGGACCTCGGGTACGAGTCGACGATTCAGGGTGCGGGCTCGATCGATGCCGGAAAGGCGGTCAAGACGGCGCTCGGGCAGCGTGCGCGTGTCTCGCCGAGCCAGTGGCGCGCCGGCGACTATCGCGGGACCGAGTACGACGTGTTCGCGCACGTCATCGCGCCCGGCGGCTCCGATACTCAGACGTTCACGCTGACCGGCGCGGGTACGTGGAACGTGTCCGACCGGATGCTGAAGCGGACCGGGACCAAGTCGTTCTCGTTCTCGAGCAAGCACGTGTCGAACGAGAGCCCGTACAACTTCAACGCGCCCGACTACCTGCGCGACCTCTCGCCGCTGATCAGGTCGCACAAGAACGCCGACCTCATGGTCATCCGGCTGAACTACCCACGGGAGCAGTTCGACCCCGACGGGAACTACAGCCAGAACCAGGACTGGCGGCTGCTCACCTACAGCTGGACCGACATCGACCGTGACGGCCGGCTGTGGCGGGACAAGGACGGCGACGGGGTCGTCGACAAGGTCATCCACACGACGAGCAGCAACATCGACGGCTTCCTCGACATCGACTTCAAGAAGTCGGAGATCGACGAGGGCGAGTACGTCCGCAACATGTACCACCGGGCGGGCTCCAACGCGCTCATGTCGTTTCTCCGGGAACCGGCGAGGCGCCTGAAGGAGGCGGACGGGATCTTCATGGGCCTCCAGCACTCGCTCAGGAGCAACGCCATCCCGATCACCGACTTCCAGGTCCAGATCGACTTCTACGAGAACGTCGACTGGGCGTGGATGTCGACGCCGGCGACGGCGAGCGGCTCGTTCGCGGCGTCGATCAGCGTGCCGCCCGGGACGCCGTACGGCATGTACGCAGGCGCGATCGAGCTGTCGCGGAGCGGCGACTCGATGGTGATCCCGGTGTCGGTGGCGGTCGCGGCGACTGCGACGCAGGACGCCGCCGGCAACCTCACCGGCGCGCTGACGTTCGGCGGGCCGGCAGTGGCCGAGGCGCAGAAGGACCTCCTCTACAACAACGGGTCCGTCTTCGGCGCGAACGACTGGACCTGGCGCGCCGAGTCCGGCGACTGGCGGTTCTTCTACTTCGACGTCGGGCAGGAGCCGCCGCCCGGATCGCTCTTCCTGACCCGGACGACCTGGGACGACACGGCTCCGTTCACGGACCTCGACACGCTGCTCTTCGGTCCTGCCGTGAACCACTTCCAGCTCTTTCCCGACACCGTGTTCGGGGCGCCGTACATCCTCGACACCGTCGGCGGGAGCCCCAACGCGAACCTCGGCGGGGGCGTCTGGCTGTTCGACACCGCGACCGGGGGTGCGGCCGACTTCGTCACTGCACCTGCGCAGGACGGGCTGCACGCCGTGGTCCTGCACCAGGTCGGCTGGCATGGCGGGAAGTTCCACGCGCCGTTCCTGAGCGAGGTCGCCGGCGCGTCGGTCGCCCCGTCCTCGGTCGTCGAGACGACCATCGATGGCACGGGCACGTTCGACGTGACCTTCACGTCGGGCTTTGCGCTCGACGGGCTGGCCGCCCACGCGTTCGGCCTCTCGCAGCCGACGCTGGAGAACGTCACGGTGCAGCAGGACGACCCGAACGACCCGAGCTCGGCGAGCGTGAAGCGGAACCTCACGCTGAGTCATGCCGGGCGGCTCACCGTGAGAACGCGCATGACGACCGGAGACGACATCGATCTCTTCGTCGTGCGTGACGCCAACGGCGACGGGAACTTCACGAACGCGGAGATCGTCGGTGCGTCCACGACGCCGACGGGCGACGAGTTCGTGCAGCTCAACCTCCCGCCGGACGGCAACTACCAGGTGTGGGTGCAGGGCTGGGCTGTCACCGGGACGCCGACCGCGGAGCTCACCATCGACCCGATCCAGGGGAACGACCTGACGGTGACTGCTCCCTCGGGGCCGGTTCCGGCCGGGACGCCGGTGACCGTCACAGTCGACTACTCGAAGCTCGACATGGTCGACGGGCAGGACTACTTCGGCCTGCTCATGCTCGGGCCGCCGTCAGCACCTGCTGCGATCTCCGTGCCGATCACGGTGACGAAGACCGCACCGTAATGTCCCGGGTCGCGTACGCGGCGAGGGTCGCCCTCAGGGGCGGCCCTCGCCTTCGAGGCACGGCATACTGCCGTCATGCGCCGGCGTATGCTCGCCGTGCTGTCGTCGGTGGTCGTGTTCGGGCTGGGGTGCGGGACCGGCTCAGGCGCCGACGGAGGGTCGACGCAAGTCGTCCTCAAGCCGCGCCTGCTGGTCGCGGAGCTGTATCCGCTGACCGTGAACGGCGTGGGCTTCAAGCCGCGCGAGCGGGTAACCGTGACCCTCGACGGGGGCAAGCGCGGCACGAGGCGCGTGCAGGCGAGTCGCCAGGGCCGGTTCACCGTCCGCTTCCCGGTCCGGCTGGGGCGCTGCGCGACGGTCACGGTGCGTGCGATCGGCTCCCGGGGAAGCAGGGTCGTGTACCAGGTGCCGCGCCCCGACTGCCGCGAGCCCTAGAACATCCCTACGCGCAGGGCTCGGGCGAGAACTCCTCGTGCCCCCGGCCCGGCTGGCAACGCCGCTCGAGGCGGGCCGAGACGAGCCGGTAGACGCTGCCCGAGGGCTCGAGCTCGAGCGTCCAGCGCTCGGCGCGCACGGAGTCGTCGAGGAGCCCGTCGAACGTCACCGTCACCGTCTCGGGGCCGGTGCCCTCCTCCGAGCTCGAGGCACGGATGCCTTTGCTGGTGGCCCTGGTCTCGCCGACGGCCGTGAACTGCGCCGCCACGAGCACGGCGGAACGCTCCCACGCTTCGTCGACTGCCTCCTGGTACGCGGCGAACTCCGCCACGGAGACGCTGCCGTCCGCGGCCGGCTGCGGAGGGCCAGACCAGACCCGCTCGTCGTTCCCGCTGCACCCGGAGGCGAAGGCCGCGAGCGCGACACCGATGCACGCGAGCGTCCGCACCGCTCGAGGGTATCGCCCCGTGCAGACGAGGGGTTGCGTGAGCAGCCCCTTGGCGGTCGTCCGCGCCGTGCCGATACTTCTGCAGGATGCGCGGGGATCGCCGAGCCCGGCTTCGAGCCGTCGTCGCCCTCATCGTCGCTGCGGCCGGGGTCGAGTTGGCCGTGGCCGCGGTGGTCTTGACCGACGGTGGAGGGCAGACGCCGACAGCGGCGGTTCCGCTCCATCCGGTCGCGGGCTCCTTCAGACCCGACGACACGACCCTCGACGAGTGCTCGGATCAGCGCTGCGTGGAACAGGCCTACGGGAACATCGCCTACCGTCAGGGAGCGAAGGCGGCGCTGCGCCGGTTCGACGCCCAGTACGCCGACGAGTCCGACCCCGCCTGCCACCGCGTGGCGCACACCATCGGCTCAGCGGCGTTCGCGCGGAACCGCGGGAACGTCGCGCGGACGTTCGCGAACGGCTCGGCGACGTGCTGGTCCGGCTACTACCACGGCGTCCTCGAGCGGGCGCTGCTCGACGTGCGCGGCTACCAGCCCGAGCGGCTCGCAGCGGTCGCGAGGGACCTGTGCGACGACCGCGAGGTGCGCACCGTGGCCTGGCTCGCGTACCAGTGCCTGCACGGGCTCGGGCACGGCCTGATGATCACGACCGGCTACGACCTCCCGCGCTCGCTCCGCGTCTGCAACCGCCTCGGCGGGAGCTGGGACCGAGAGTCCTGCAAGGGCGGGGTCTTCATGGAGAACATCTCGACGTCGTACGGCTTCCGCTCGCGCTGGCTGCGCGACGACGACCCCGTCTACCCGTGCTCCGCGGTCGCTCCGAGGGACAAGGCGGTCTGCTACCAGCTCGTCACGTCGCGGGTGCTCCAGGTCGTCGGCCCCGACTGGGAGCGGGTCGCCGAGGCGTGCGCGGGCGTCGAGGCCGGCTGGGTCGCGTCGTGCTTCGAGTCGATGGGCCGGGACGTGTCCGGTCAGTCGCATCGCGATCCCCAGGAGATCGCCGAGGCGTGCGCCGCCGCGCGCCCGTTCGGCGGCGAGCGCGACTGCATCAGGTTCGCGGCCATGGACATGACCGCCAACTTCACGGGCGGGGAGGAAGCGGCCGTGCTCTGCTCGGACCTGGACGACGGACTGCGCGAGCCGTGCTTCGGGGCGATCGGGACGATCATGGGCCGCTTCTCGACGACGGCCACGGCCCGAAGGCGGGCCTGCGCCGCGATCGCTCCCGTCGCGGCCGATCGCGCCGGGTGCGTCCGCGGGACGAGCGCGGGGCTCCCGCGCAGCGAGAGGCGGTAGCCCGGGCCGGCGGTCGCCGGCCCGGGCGTGCGCCGGCTCAGCGGTCGTGGACCGAGACGTCGCCGAACGTCTGCGTGAAGAAGCCGATGTCCCCGAACGCATCCCAGTCGAACGGAGGGCAGGTGCGCGGGAAGCCCGGCGGCTCCTCGGACGAGAACAGCAGGTAGACGGGGCTGACGCGGTCGCGCTTGCTCGCGCCTGGCCGCCCGACGTCCTCGAGCCGCATCGCGAACCCCGCGCCCGTGGACGGCCCTTCGGTGATCCGTCCGCCGACCACCGCGCGGTTCCCGGTCACGCGCAGGCACGTGACGTCTCCGCTCACGAGGATCTGCTCCGTCTCCGGGACGGCGTACTCGAGCGTCCCGCTCGCGCCCCGCCCAGACGGCGCGGCGTGCGCGTCGAGGCTGAACTCGCGCGAGTTCGCGGGGCAGAACGGAGTGGCTCCGTCGGTGCACGTGCCGGCTCCGGCGTGGCGGCCTCCGCCGTAGGCGGAGTCCTGGGCGGCTGCGCCCGGGCCTGCGAGCCCGACGCCCGCCGCCACGAGCGTGACACCGAGCCCGGCGGCGGCGAGAGCGATCGCGGATCGCTTCATGTGTTCCTCCTTCGTCGACGGCTGACCGTCACATCGACGCCGAGCCCCGGCCGCGGCGCATCCCCCGCCGGAGGCGAACGTCTGTTCGTCCGGGTACAATGGCGCGCCGATGAGCGCCGAGCAGCTGATCGTCCACGGGGCGCGCGAGCACAACCTGAAGAACGTCACCGTCCGCATCCCGCGGAACGCGCTCGTGTGCGTGACCGGGCTCTCCGGCTCCGGCAAGTCCTCGCTCGCGTTCGACACCATCTACGCCGAGGGTCAGCGTCGCTACGTCGAGTCGCTCTCGGCGTACGCGCGCCAGTTCCTGCAGATGATGGAGAAGCCGGACGTGGACTCGATCGACGGGCTCTCGCCGGCGATCTCGATCGACCAGAAGACGACGTCCCGGAACCCCCGTTCCACCGTCGGGACGGTCACGGAGATCTACGACTACCTGCGCCTGCTGTACGCGCGCGTCGGCCGGCCGCACTGCCCGGTCTGCGGACGCCCGATCGCCGGCCAGTCGCTCGACCAGATCGTCGAGCAGGTGCTGCGGCTCGACGAGGGCACGCGCTTCACGGTGAACGCGCCGGTCGTCCGCGACCGCAAGGGCGAGTACCGCGAGGTGCTGGAGGAGCTCCGCCGCGACGGCTTCACGCGCGTCAAGGTCGACGGCGAGCAACGGCTGCTCGAGGAGGAGATCGAGCTCGACAAGAAGCTCAAGCACACGATCGAGGTCGTCGTCGACCGGCTCGTCATGAAGCCGGATCTCCGGCAGCGCCTGACGCAGTCCATCGAGACGGCCACGTCGCTCGCAGAGGGGCTGGTCGTGATCGACGTCGTCGACGGCGAGGAGCTCACGTTCTCGGAGAACTTCGCGTGCCCGGAGCACGGCGTCTCGCTCCCGGAGCTCGAGCCGCGCGTCTTCTCGTTCAACTCCCCGCACGGCGCCTGCCCGCGCTGCACCGGCCTCGGCTCGCAGCTCGAGATCGACCCCGATTTGCTCGTTCCCGACAGCTCGCTCTCGATAGAGGAGGGCGCGCTCGTCCCGTGGACGGTCGGCAGCCAGAGCTTCTACGACTCGGTCGTCGAGGCGATCGCCGATCGCTACGAGATCCCGCTCCACGTCCCGTGGCGCGAGCTCACCCCGGAACAGCAGGGCAAGTTCCTGCACGGCACCGGCGGCGACAAGATCTTCGTCACGTACCGCAACCGCATGGGGCGGCGGCGGCAGTACACGATGGCGTTCGAGGGCCTCCTGTCGAACCTCCAGCGCCGCTACAAGGAGACCGACTCCTCGCACGCGCGCGAGCGGATCGAGGAGTACATGAGCTTCCGGGCGTGCCCCGAGTGCGGCGGCGCGCGGCTCAAGCCGGAGGTGCTCGCGGTCACGATCGGCGGGCTCTCCATCCACGGCTTCACGCAGATGTCGGTGACGCGCGCGCTCGAGTTCCTCGGCGGGCTGGAGCTGACGACGACCGAGGAGCTGATCGGGCAGCGGATCGTGAAGGAGGTGCGCGAGCGGCTGACCTTCCTCGACAACGTCGGCGTCGGCTACCTCCAGCTCGACCGCGCGGCGAAGACGCTCTCCGGCGGCGAGGCGCAGCGGCTCCGGCTCGCGACCCAGATCGGATCGCAGCTCGTCGGTGTCCTCTACATCCTCGACGAGCCCTCGATCGGGCTGCACCAGCGCGACAACGGGAAGCTGATCGCGACGCTCGAGCGGCTGCGCGACCTCGGCAACACCGTCCTCGTCGTCGAGCACGACGAGCAGATGATGCGCTCGGCCGACTGGATCGTGGACATGGGCCCGGGCGCGGGCGAGCACGGCGGCGAGGTCGTCGCCGAGGGCACGGCCGAGGGGGTGGCGGCCACGGAGGGCTCGGTCACGGGCCAGTTCCTGAGCGGCGAGCGGCGGATCGCGATCCCTGTGCGGCGCGGGGAGAACGGCCGCGGCTGGTTCTCGGTGCGCGGCGCCTCGATGCACAACCTGAAGTCGATCGACGTCGACTTCCCCGTCGGCCGCTTCGTCGCGGTGACCGGCGTCTCCGGCTCGGGGAAGTCCACGCTCGTGAACGAGGTGTTGTACAAGGCGCTCGCGAACCGGCTCAACCGGATGCGCGTGAAGCCGGGCGACCACGAGTCGGTCGAGGGGATCGAGTGCTTCGACAAGGTCATCGACATCGACCAGAGCCCGATCGGTCGAACCCCCAGGTCGAACCCGGCGACCTACACCGACCTCTTCACGCACGTGCGCGAGCTGTACTCGCTCACCCCGGAGGCGAAGATCCGCGGCTACAAGCCCGGGCGGTTCTCGTTCAACGTGCGCGGCGGGCGCTGCGAGGCGTGCAAGGGGGACGGGACGATCAAGATCGAGATGCACTTCCTCCCGGACGTGTACGTGCCGTGCGAGACCTGCCACGGGCGGCGGTACAACAAGGAGACGCTCGAGGTCCGGTTCAAGGGGAGGTCGATCGCGGACGTGCTGGAGATGTCGGTCGAGGAGGCGCTCGAGTTCTTCGCGAAGATCCCGAAGATCCGGCGCAGGCTCCAGACCCTGCACGACGTGGGCCTCGACTACGTCAAGCTCGGGCAGCCCGCGACGACGCTCTCCGGAGGCGAGGCGCAGCGCGTGAAGCTCGCCGCCGAGCTCTCGAAGGTCGCGACCGGGAAGACGCTCTACATCCTCGACGAGCCGACGACAGGGCTCCACTTCGCGGACATCGAGAAGCTGCTCGAGGTGCTGCAGCGGCTCGTGGACAACGGCAACACGGTGCTCGTGATCGAGCACAACCTGGACGTGATCAAGCAGGCCGACTGGATCGTCGACCTCGGCCCCGAGGGCGGCGAGGCCGGGGGAGAGGTGATCGCAACCGGCACGCCGGAGGACGTGGCGGAGGTGGAGGCGTCCGCGACGGGCGCGTTCCTGCGCGGCGTGCTCGCGGAGCCGGCGGCAGCGGCGGCCTGAGCTCGGAGCTGGCGAGATGGTACTTCCTGTGCCATGCTGATGGCATGAGAACTACCATTGACAAGGCAGGTCGGGTCGTCGTGCCGAAGGCGATGAGGGATGAGCTCGGTCTCCGTGGGGGCGAGGAGATCGAGGTGACGCTTGCGGACGGCCGGATCGAGATCGAGCCCGTCGTCACCGCGGTCCGACTGGAGCAGCGAGACGGCCACTGGGTCGCGGTTCCCGAGCGCGAGCTACCGCCGCTCACCCACGAGCTCGTTCGCGAGACGCTCGAGAAGATCCGCCGCTGAACGCCGTCGACGCGAGCATCGCTGTCGCGGCGTTCGCCGAGTGGCATCCGCGTCACCTCGACGCCCGCTCCGCCCTCGGGCGGCGTCCGAGCATCGTCGCGCATGCCGCGTATGAGACGTACTCGGTCCTCACCCGTCTGCCCGAGCCTCATCGAATGGCTGCCGAGGTCGTGCGCGAGTGGCTGGAGCTCGAGTTCGGGGAGCGCTGGCTCGGGCTGCCGGCCGATGCGCTCCGCACGGCGCTCGCGCGGCTTCAGCAGCTCGGCGTCGCAGGTGGAGCGACGTACGACGGCCTGATCGCGATCACCGCAGCCGCGGCGGACGCGAGGTTGACGACACTCGACACGCGCGCCCTCGCAATCTACGAGCGCGTCGGGGTCGAGTTCGAGCTCGTCGCGTAGGCGGCGGTGCTCGACTGTTGCCGCCGGCTGCGGCGGCGGCCGGTCGTGAGAACTTCGTGAGAATCGCGTGCGCCCACGGCGGCGCCGGGAGCACGGGTGGCATACTCGCCGCATGACGAGTAAGGGGCTCGTCGTCGGTCTCTCCCTCTTCCTGGCCGCGGGCGTCGCGAGCGCCGCGCCCGCGAAGCAGGCGAAGCGAGCGTCGCTGAAGGTCCTCGACACCCGGCCGCTCGCCGTCAGGGGCACGGGCTTCAAGCCGTATGAGCGCGTTCGCGTGCGCTACTCGTCCACCGGCGCCGTCCAGGTTCGCACGAGGATCGCGTCGAAGACGGGCACGTTCACGATCAGGTTTGAGCTGCCGGTCACGGCATGCGCCGTGTCCTCGGTGCAGGCGCTCGGCGGGAAGGGCAGCCGCGCCTTGGTCGTGCCCCCGGTCTCGGACGCCGACTGCAAGCCGGCCCTCCAGGCCGAGCTCCTCGACCGCCACTACCCCGACTCGCGCGCGACACGTTGACCGAGCGGTAGCCGTCGAGCGGCGGCGCACACAGAGGCGCCGCGGCCTTGCAGCGCCGGGCCGCAGCACGCGTCTGAAGACCGAACGCGAGATAAGCGAGAGGGCCGGCGGTGCCGGCCCTCTCGGATGAAGCGGTTGTCGACGCGCCCTACGGGCGGTCGATGACGAAGTTCCCCGTGGTGATGCTCTCGATGTGCGCGGGGTTCTTCTTCTCGGCGAGCGGCTTCTCCGCGGTCAGCGTGAAGCGGTACTCGCCGTCCGGCACGGTGACCTTCTTCTTCCCCTTCTCGCCGGCGAGGTACGTGCCGTCCCAGGGAAGGGCGAAGAAGCCCGTGGCCGTGCTGTTCCGCGGCAGGAACTCGAGCTCGGTCGCCCGGCCCAGCACCTTGCCGTCCGACGCCCTCACGATCCACAGGGTCGCGCGACGTGCCTGGTGATCCATGTGGAAGAGGATGTTCGGCTGGCCGAGGGTGCCGACGAGGTTGAAGACCCCGCCCGGCGGGACGATCGAGAAGTTCAGGCCGTCCGCCGTCCGCCCGAGCAGCGGGAATCCGAAGGACGTCGGGGTCAGGATCTGGATCGACTGGTAGTCGCCCTTGAACCCGGCGTACGGGACCCGCAGCGGCGGCGAGCCGTCGTTCGGGACGAGCACGATGTAGCCGCCGTAGACGCTCCGGTCGGGGAGCCCCGCGTTCGGCGTGATCGTGACGTCGAGGTGCTTGTTCGCCCTCTTGCCGACGGTCAGCGACGTCGTGCTGAACGTGACCTCGGCGAACCCGGTGAAGAACGCCGGCACGAACGTGTTCGGGCCGGTGCTCAGCGCGGGTGCGTGCGAGATCGCGTACGTCACGGACTTCTTGCTGTTGTTCCTGACCTTCAGACGCTTCTTGATCGCCGTCGTGCCCTCGCCGAGCGAGAGCTTGCCCGGCGTCACGAGCGTCGTCGCCAGGATCGCGTCGTCGATGTCGAGCATCCCGGCGCCCTGGCGATGCACGTTGTCCAGGAAGCCGAGACCGGGATTTCCGAACCACGGCCGCGGATCGGCGCTGTTCTGGAGGATGTCCCGAACGAGCTCCGAGCGGTTGTCGCGGTCGTCATCGTCGTCGTCGTCGTCCTTGCCCTTGCCCTTCCACGACTGGAGCAGCAGAGCCGCGGCCCCCGCGACGTGCGGCGAGGACATCGACGTGCCGCTGATCGTGGCGTACGACCCGTATTCGATCGGGTACGTCGAGCGAATGAGCCCACCCGGCGCGCCGATGTCGGGCTTCAGCTGGAGCTCGGCCGCGAGGCCGAACGAGCTGAACGACGAGATCAGCCCGGCGGTCGGGTTCGGGAACGTGCCGGTGTTGGCCGTCCAGTTCAGCGTCTGGGCCCCACCGTCGATCGCGTTGTTGATGGCGACGCCCTCCGTGTCGGAGATCGCGACGACGGGGATGGTGATCGCCGGAGTGCCGGCGACGGTCGGGCTGAAGCGCCCGGCGGCGTTGTTGTAGAGAACGACAGCCGCCGCTCCTGCGTCCTGGGCGTTCAGCGCCTTGAGGTGGAACGTGCACGTGCCGCGCCGAATGAGGACGGCCTTGCCGGCCATGCTCCCGGCGGGCAATGGCGCGCACCCGTCGTCGGTCGTCGCCGGTGTGCCCGTCTTCGCGAGCGGCAGGCTGCCCGTCGTCGGGGCAAGCGGAGCCGCTGCGGCGTCTGCGTAGCCGATGGTGAGACCGGCCGGAGTCACCGTGAACGTCGTCAGCGCGACGTGCGTGTTGTCGAACGACGCCGTGCCGATCACCCTGTTGCCGACGCCAGGGGCGCCGGCGGAGTAGATGCCGTTGACACCGCTGTTTCCGATCGACGCCACGACGACGACGCCCTTCTTCGCGAGGCGGTCGCTCGCGGCGGCGGTCGGGTAGCCGGGCCAGGTGTTGAACGCCGAGCCGATGGACATGTTGAGGATGTCCATCTTGTCCTTCAGCGCCCGCTCCATCGCCGCCATCATGATCTCCGCGGTCGTGAAGCCCTGGCACCCGAAGACGCGGTAGGCGCCGAAGCGGATGCCGGGCGCGACGCCCTTGACGGCGCCGTTCGCGCCGATGATCCCGGCGACGTGCGTGCCGTGGCCGGCAGCGTTGCCGCCGCTCGGCCGTCTGCAGTCGTCCGGATCGGGGTCGGGGACGGGAGTGTTGTCGCCGACGAAGTCCTCGCCGACGAAGTCCCAGCCGGTGAAGACGCGCTTGCCCTTGCCGAAGCCGCCCCCGAGATCCGGATGGTGGTAGTCGATGCCGGAGTCCATGACGGCGACGTTGATGCCCTTGCCCGTGTAGCCGAGCGTGTTCTGGGCGACGTCGGCACCCGTCATGGCGAGCGCGGTCGAGAGCTCGGGTGAGATCTCGGCGCGGGGGGGCAGGGTGTACGTGGCGCCCGGGTACACCGCGGCGACCGACGACAGCCCCTGGATCTTCGAGATGTCCGCGCCCGACGCCTCGACCGTGACGCCGTTCCAGAGGGTCTGGAAGCGCATGCGCTCCGAGTACTTTGCGCCCTGCGCCTTGGCCTCGCTACGGAAGGCCGTGGCGTCCGCGGCGACGTCTGCCGCGCGACTTCCGTCGGCGAGCGGGGCGGTTGGGAACTCGACCAGCCAGTAGCTGGGCGTCTCGTTCGTCATCGTGCCGTCCCCGGCCGATGCCATCGGCTCGAGGGGATGGAGCTCCTGAACGCCGGAAGCTCCCGCGAACGCAACGGTTGCCGCGAACGCCGCTAGGACGGCGACCGCGGCAAGCGCTACGCCGCGCATTCTGAATCGACTCATCGAGTCTCTCCCTCCATCGAGTGAGCGGTGGGGGCGGCGGCTGTCGCGCGCAGGCGGCCTCGCGGGGCGATGGCCCCTCGAAACACCGTCAGGTGCGGAAAGCATTCCCCCACGTGTACGTGCACCCAGGCGCACCGGCCCGGTGCGGGGCGATCCTTTCGTGGCCGCGGGCGTATGTCAAGCGAGAACCGGCTGGGGCGGCGGCGTTCGCTCAGCCCATGAGCACGGCCTGCGTCTGCGTCACGCGGGCGACGTGCTTGCCGGCGGCGTCGCGTAGGTCGGTCTCGACCACGATCGTCGTCCGGCCGCGGTGGAGCGGTCGCGAGACCGCGTCCAGGTGGCCGTCGCGCACGGCGCGGAAGAAGTTCGTCTTCGACTCGATCGTGGCCGTGCCGGTCGCGCCGTCGGGCAGGTTGAGGAACGCGCAGTAGGCGCCCGCCGCGTCCGCGAGCGACATGAGCGCGCCGCCGTGCAGGATCCCGCCGGCGGTGCAGAGCCGCTCCTGGAAGGGAAGCCGCGCGCGCACCTCCTCCGCCGAGGCGGCGAGCATCTCCAGCCCGAGCGTGTCCGCCAGCGGCATCGACTCGCGGGCGGTCGCGGTGAGAGCGGCGTCGGCCTCGGTCACGGCCGCAAGCCTCTCACACTAGGGTTCGGCCGTGGCGACCCGACGCGAGCCTCTGACCTCCGAGCAGCGGGAGGTCGTCCGCGCGGCGGCGCGCTACGCGGACACGTGGATCGCGCTTCGCGCGCGCACGCAGCGAGTCCCCGGCGTCCAGGTCGCCGTCGCGGTCACCGGCGACGTGCTGCTCTCGTCCGCGCACGGTTTCGCCAGGCTCCCGGGGACGGACGGCGCCGACGATCCCGGCGAGGAGCTGACCACGGCGCACCTGTTCCGGATCGCGTCGCACTCGAAGACGTTCACGGCGACTGCGGTCCTGCAGCTCGTCGAGGCGGCGGCGCTGCGGCTGGACGACACCGCCGGCGAGCACGTCGCCGCGCTCGCGGGCTCGCCGATCGCCGACCGCACGCTCGCGGAGCTCCTCGCGCACGGCGGCGGGGTCGTGCGCGACAGCCACGAGGCGGACTTCTGGCAGCTCCGGCGCGAGTTCCCCGATGCGGACGCGCTCGTCGCCGCCTGCCTCGACGAGCCCGACGTCCTCGAGCGGAACGAGCGCTTCAAGTACTCGAACATCGGCTACGGCGTGCTCGGGCTCGTGATCGAGTCCGCCAGCGGCCTGCCGTACGCCGAGTACGTGCAGGAGCACGTCGTCGGCCGGCTCGCCCTGGAGAGCACCGGCCCCGAGCTCGACCAGGCCCGCTCGGGCGAGTACGCCACGGGCTACACGGGCCTGGAGGCGCTCGACCGGCGGCTGCCGATCGACCCGGTCGACACGCGCGCGCTCGCGGCAGCGACCGGTTTCTTCTCCACCGCCGAGGATCTCTGCCGGTACGCGGCGGCTCACGTGCTCGGCGACGAGCGGCTGCTCAGCGACGCGAGCAAGCGGCGGATGCAGCGCGGCGAGTGGGAGATCGAGGGCACGGACGACCGGTACGGGCTCGGCTTCGACATCGTGACGATCGCGGAGCGGCGGACGATCGGCCACGGCGGCGGCTTCCCCGGCCACATCACGCGCACGGTCGTCGACCCGCAGGACGGCCTCACCGTCGTCGTGCTCACGAACGCGATCGACGGCCCCGCGCGCGAGCTCGTACAGGGCGCCGTCAAGCTGATCGACCTGGCGCTCGAGAACGCCGAGAAGCCGGCGGCGGAGCCGGCGGCGGACCTCGCGTCGTTCACGGGGCGGTTCGCCGCGCTCTGGGGCGTGACCGACGTCGTCGACCTCGGCGGCCGGCTGCGGCTGGTGCGCCCGAGCCAGCCGGACCCGACGGTCGCGACGGGGAAGCTCGAGGTCGAGGACGCCGACACGCTGCGCATCGTGGACGTCACGGGCTTCGCGTCGCCGGGAGAGCGCGTGCGGTACGTCCGGAGCGACGGCCGGGTCGTGAAGGTGACGGTCGGAGGGCTCTCCGCGGTCCCGATCGAGGAGCACGTGGACGCGCTCGGCGACCTCGACCGCATCGTGCTCGGCGGCCCGCACGTCGCCGGCTGACCGCGCTCCCGACCGCCGGGGGCTACGCTCCCGGCGTGCTCCGCGAGACGGCCGGCCCGCACGACGAGCTCACGCCCGAGCGCGCGTGGTGGCTCCGGGTCCCCGCGACCCTGCTGAGCCCGCGGCCCGTGTTCGTCGCGCTCCGCGAGGACGACCCTGAGGACGTCGGCGCGCGCTCGGAGCCGATCCTGCTCCTCGTCCTGCTTGCCGGGGCGGCGGGCGTGCTCGCGAGCCCGACAGCGAGCGGGCTCCTCGACAACCCCGAGTACGACCCGCTGCTGCTCGCGGTCTGGACGTTCGTCGCGGGTGGGATCTACGGCGCCGTCGGGTACTTCGTGCTCGGCTTCGCGCTCCACTTCGGCACGCGCCTGCTCGGGAGCCAGGGGGCGTTCCGGCGCGAGCGGCAGATCGTCGCGTTCGCGGCGGTCCCGCTCGCCGCATCGTTCCTCCTGCTGCTGCCGCTCCGGCTCGCGCTCTTCGGCGGCGACACCTTCCGCGCGGGCGGGACGGACGAGGGAGCGGGGGAGAGCGTGCTGGTCGCGCTCCAGGTCGGCTTCGCCGTGTGGTCGCTCGGGCTGCTCGTCCTCGGCGTCAAGGTCGTGCACGGCTGGACGTGGCCGCGCTCGCTCGGAGCGGTCGCCGCGGCCGGCGCGTTGCTCGCCGGGATCGTCGGCGTGTTCCTGCTCGCCTAGCCGGCGCGCCTCGCGTCGACCGTGCCCGCCGCCTGCTCGAAGAGCGCGAGCTCCTCCGCCGGCATCGCGTACGTGTGCTCCTCGGTGGGGAAGTGCCCTTCGCGCACGTCGGCCGCGTACGCCTCCAGCGCCTCGCGGATCGTCGCGCCCACATCGGCGTAGCGCTTGACGAAGCGCGCGGCCCGGCCGTCGTAGAGCCCGAGCAGGTCGTGCCACACGAGCACCTGCCCGTCCGTCGCCGCGCCCGCGCCGATCCCGACCGTCGGGATCGCGAGCTCCTCGGAGACGCGCCGCGCGACCGGCTCCGGCACCGCCTCGAGCACGAGCGAGAAGCAGCCGGCAGCCTCGAGCGCGCGCGCGTCCGCGAGCAGCGCGAGCGCCTTCTCTGCGGAGCGGCCCTGCGCCTTGAAGCCGCCGAGCATCGTCGCCGACTGCGGCGTGAGGCCGAGGTGGCCCATCACCGGGATCCCCGCGCCGACGAGCGCGCGCACGCGCGAGAGCATCGGCCCCGCGCCCTCGAGCTTGACGGCGTCGGCCCCTGCCTCCTTCACGAAGCGGATCGCGTTGCGGACGGCGTCCTCGTCGGTCACCTGGAACGAGCCGAACGGCATGTCGGCGACGACGAGCGGCCTGCGTGCGCCGCGCGTGACCGCGCGCGTGAGGATCAGCATCTCCTCCATCGTCGCGGGGACGGTCGAGTCGTGGCCGAGCACGGTCATCGCGGCCGAGTCGCCGACGAGAACCAGGTCGACGCCTGCCTGGTCGGCGAGACGGCCTCCGGGGGCGTCGTAGGCCGTGACCATGACGATCGGCTGCCGCCGCGCCTTCATCTCGGCGAGCTCGGTGATGGGGAGCTTGCCAGGGGCAGGGGTCGCGGGCGCGGGCTTCTGCGGGCGGATGCTCATTCGTCGTCTCCTTCGAGCGGGACGTTGTCGACCAGGCGGGTGGAGCCGACGCGCACGGCGCCGGCGAGGACGGGCGGGTCGAAGTCGGCGACCTCGACGTAGTCGACGACGAGGCCGTTGCTCTCTGCGAGCGCGGCCCTCGCGGCGACCGGGTCGCGGGTCGAGAGGGCGCGGGGGAGGGCGAGGGCGCGCTCGCGCTCCTCCGGCGTCAGGAAGGCGTTGCGCGAGGAGAGCGCGAGGCCGTCGGCGTCGCGCACGGTCGGCAGCACGCGCAGCTCCACCTCGAGCGCGAGGTCGCGGATCATCCGCCGCAGCACCTCGACCTGCTGCGCGTCCTTCTGGCCGAAGTACGCGCGGTCGGGCCGCACGATCGTGAACAGCTTGAGGACGACGGTCGCGACGCCGCGGAAGTGACCCGGCCGGTGCTCGCCCTCGAGGATCGAGCCGAGCTCCGCCACCTCGACCCACGTCTGGAAGCCGGGCGGGTACATCTCGTCGGCGGAGGGGGCGAAGACGAGGTCGACACCGGTCGCGCGCGCGAGCTCGAGGTCGCGGGCCTCGTCGCGCGGGTAGCGCTCCAGGTCGCCGTCCTCGGCGAACTGCGCTGGGTTCACGAACAGGCTCATCACCACCGTGTCGCATTCCTCGCGCGCCGCACGCAAGAGCGAGAGGTGCCCCTCGTGCAGTGAGCCCATGGTCGGGACGAGCCCGACCGAGCCGCGGGAGTGCGAGGTCGACGCCGCGCGGATCTCCGCGACGGTGCGGCAGACCTTCATCGGCCGCGGCTCCCGACACTTTGTGGCTCAGAGCCACAAAGTGCCTTCGGCAGCTCGCGGCCGGCGATCTCCGCGGTCGCCTCGGCGAGGACGAGGTAGAGCCCCTCGAGCTCGGGCCGCTCGGCGCGGATGACCTCGAGGTGCCGTTCGAGCGTCTCCCAGTCGCCGCGTGCGATCGGGCCGGTCAGCTCGAAGCCGCCGTCGATGACGCCGCGCATGAGCGCGTCGAGCGCCTCGGGGGGCGCGCCGGCGGCCTCGAGCAGCGAGCCCGCGGCACGGCGCAGCGTCACCAGGTAGTTCGACGCGATCGCCGCGCCTGCGTGGTACGCGGCGCGGCCCGCGTCGTCGAGGAGGAAGGGGCGCAAGCCGAGGATCCCGGCGAGCCAGACGCCCGCCTCGCGCGCCTCGTCCGTCTCCGCGGTCACGGCCGCCCAGGCGCCGTCGAGCTGCTCGGGGCCGCGGGCGGTCGAGAACGACTGCAGCGGGTGCAGCCCGAAACGCCGCTCGTGCGGGTCGAGGGCGGAGAGCGGTGTCGCGCCGCTGACGTGCGCGATCCACGGGCCGGGCGCGATCTCCGCGGCGACCTCCGCGATCGCGCGGTCCGGAACGCAGAGGAGGACGAGGCCGGCGCCGTCTTCGACCATGGGCACGCCTCGCTCCGCGAGCCGCGCGCTCACCGTCGAGCCGACGCGCCCGCGCGCGCCGATGACCTGAATGCTGTCGATCATTCCTCTGGCTCCAGTTCCCTCGGGGATACCGGGCGCCTGGAGGGTAGCACCGGGCTTCAGGCTGCCGGCAGCCGCGCCTCGAGCCGCGCGCGCACCTGGGGCCAGTCGTCGTCGGTGACGCTGTACCAGGCGCTGTCGCGGTTCTCGCCGCCGCGGACGAGCATGTGCTTCCGGTGGATCCCTTCGAAGGTGGCGCCGAGCGCGTGGAGCGCTCCGCGCGAGCGCTCGTTCAGCGCGTCCGTCTTCAGCTCGACCCGCCGGCAGCCCCAGGTCTCGAACGCGTGCCGGAGCTGGAGCAGCTTGGCCTCGACGTTCGCGCCTGTCCCCCACGCGGAAGGGTGGAGCCACGTCCAGCCGATCTCGACTGAGTGGTGCTCGGGGCGCAGGGCGAGGAACCGCGTCGAGCCGACGACCCGTCCGCGGTGGAGCGTCACGAGTGGGAGCTCCGTGCCGGCCGCCGCGGCGGCGAGCGCCGGCCCGACGAACGCGTGCCACTCCTCTCGCGTGCGCGGCTGGACGACGCTCAACCAGCGCCACGTGCGCTCGTCCCGAGACGCCTCCCAGAGCCCCTCCTCGTGCCTGGGCGCGAGCGGCTCCAGCCGGACGATCCGGCCTTCGAGCACGGGGACGGTCCACCGCTCCACGGCGGCGACAGTACACTCGGGTGATGCCGATCTACGAGTACGCGTGCATGGAGTGCGAGTCGCACTTCGAGGAGCTCGTCCGGAGCTCCGAGCAGGCGGTCACCTGCCCCGAGTGCGGCGCGGCCAAGGTGCTGAAGCAGCTCTCGACATTCGCAGTCGTCGGGTCGCAGTCGAAGCCGTCCTTCGCCGGGCCCACCGGTGCGGGCGGCGGCTGCTGCGGCGGCTCGTGCGGCTGCGGCCACTGACGCACGCGCCGGACGGAGGAGCCGGCCCGGGCGCTCGCGGGCGCATCCGGGCGGCGGCGTAGACTGGCCCCCGATGGATGCCGTCGAGCGCGCAGCGGCGCTCCGGGAGTACGCGGAGCAGACGAGCTCGTGCACGCGCTGTGCCCTCGCGAAGGGGCGCACGCAGGTCGTCTTCGGTTCCGGGAGCCCGGATGCGGACCTCATGTTCGTCGGCGAGGCGCCGGGCTTCCACGAGGACCAGCAGGGCGTCCCCTTCGTCGGGCAGGCGGGGAAGCTCCTCGACCAGCTGCTCGCGGGAATCGGCCTGACCCGGGCGGACGTCTTCGTCGCGAATGTCCTCATGTGCCGACCGCCCGGGAACCGCGATCCGCTCCCCGATGAGATCAGCGCGTGCGAGCAGCACTTGTTCCGGAAGATCGAGCTGATCCAGCCGACGCTCGTCGCGACGCTCGGGAACTTCGCGACGAAGCTCCTCTCCGGCAGGCCAGCCGGGATCACGCGCGTCCACGGGCACGAGCAGGAGGTCACGCTCGGGTCGCGGACGGTCTCGCTGTACCCGCTCTACCACCCGGCCGCGGCGCTCTACACGCCGTCGATGCTGAAGGTGCTCGAGGAGGACTTCGCGCGCATCCCGGCGCTGCTCGAGCGCACGCTCGCGGAGCCGGTCGCGGCGCCGGAGCCGGACGCGCAGGCCGAGCCCGAGCCGGAGCCCGTCCAGCTCGGCCTCTTCTGAGCGCAGCGGTGCGCATCACGCTCGCGACGGCCTCCGCGGAGGAGACCGAGGAGGTCGCCGCGCGGCTGGCGGCCAGGCTCCGGCCGGGCGACGTCGTCACCGTCTCGGGCGAGCTCGGCAGCGGGAAGACGACGTTCGTCCGCGGCGCCTGCCGCGCGCTCGGGGTCACCGCACCCGTGACCAGCCCGACGTTCACGATCGGCCACCGCTACGAAGGGCGTGTGGACGTGTCGCACCTCGACCTCTACCGCTTCACCGGGCTCTCGCCCGCGGAGTGGGGCGACCTGGAGCCGTACTTCGACGACGCGATCGTCTTCGTCGAGTGGCCCGAGGCGGGGGCCGGAGCGCTGCCCGAGGCTCGCGTCGCCGTCCGGCTCGAGCACGCGGGGGGCGACCGGCGTGCGCTCCAGCTCGTCTCGGCCGACGACGCCTTGCTAGAAGGGATCGGCTGATGCTCGTGCTCGCGTTCGACACCGCCACCGACGTCGCCACCTCGGCGCTGCTCGAGGACGGGCGCGTGCTCGGCGAGCGTGTGGGAGAGGCGCGCGCGCTGCTCGAGGACGTCGACGCGCTGCTCGAGGGGGCAGGCGTCACGCCGCGCGACCTCGACGCGCTCGTCACCGGCACCGGCCCGGGGAGCTTCACGAGCACACGCATCGGCCTCGCCACCGCGCGCGGGCTCGCGCTCGCGCTCGACCTCCCGGTCGCGGGCGTCTCCACGCTCGACGCGCTCGCGGCCGGCGCCGAGCGCGCCGTCCCGGTCGTCGACGCGCGCCGGCGCGAGGTCTTCGTGCCGGGTCCGCTCGCGCTCGCGCCCGACGACCTCGAGGTCGAGCCGGGGACGCTCTGCGTCGGCTCCGGCGCCGTCCGCTACCGGGCCACGCTCGAGGCGAAGGGGGCGGTCGTGCCGCCCGACGGCGACCCGCTGCACCTCCCG
>SIRU01000001.1 GCA_004366385.1 Actinomycetota bacterium | reverse complement strand
GTTCGACGGGCGCAGGCGGTCGCCGTCGACGACGACCAGCTCGCCGAGCCCGGCACGCGCGAGCAGCACGGAGAGGTGGGATCCGATCGCGCCGGCGCCGAAGACGACGACCTTCTTCTCGCCGAGGGCATCGGCGTCCGGCCCGGCCCGCAGCCTCAGGAACGACATGTCCGTGGGCGCGACCTCAATCGCCTGCGCGACCACCTTGTCACCGTTCTTCTCCGCTAGCAGCACGAGCGCCTCGCGGCCGAGCTCGCGTTCCCAGACGAGCATGAACAGCCGCGCCTTGCCATGCTCGGCGACCTGTTTGTAGCGACGGTCGAAATTTTTCTGCTGGCCAGCGTCGAGCAGCGCGCGAACGCCGTCCAGGCTCCGCGGCGGCAACTTGACCTTGCCGACGAAGTACCAACGTCCTTCGATTTGGCCCTTTCGCCCGCGCTTGATCTCGAGCACCCGGCCGTCCTGCTCCCAGGTGCCCGAGATCTCGTCGCGGCCGCCGCCCGCGCGACTGAGCCGCAGGCTCTCGAGGTCGACGGTCGCGATCGTGCCGGGCCGGACGCTTCCGAAGGACAGGTGGGCGTCGAGCGCGAAGTCCTCGGGTCGGAACTCGGTGGCGGCGTGCTCGGCCCACTCGTCGATCCTCGCCCGAAAGTCGGAGAACGTCTGCCACTCCTCCGGTGGCGCACCGGTCGCCCAGAGGCAGACCTCCCCTCGGGCGCTGACGTGGCGCTCGTCGAGCCCTTCGACGAATAGGCGGGGGTGCTGGAACGGCCAGCCGTCGTAGAAGACGATCTTCATCGTCTCCGCCTCGGTCAGTCCCTGCAGCGACTCGGCGATCGGGCCGACCCACGAGCGCTGCACGGCGTCGGCCGGCTCGAAGCCCGCCTCGACGAGCTCGAGCTGGAAGCGCTCGAGCGACGCGACGTCGAGCGCGTCGATCAAGCGAACGGGCTTGCCTCGCGCGAGCCGCGCGCCGCCACCGCGCCGGCGACGGAGACTTTGTTCCCCTGCTCGTCGCAACCGGCCGGCAGCCCGAAGACCCAGCCGCGGGCGTTCTTTCCGAGGATCTCGCGCCAGAGCGCCGCCGCCTTGCACTTGTCCACGCGCAGCGCATCCTCCGCCTTGGCCGCAAGCTCGTCGAACTTCTCCGCGGCGTTCGCGAGGTCGTCCCGCTCCGGCGTCGGCTTGTATGGCCGGCCGAGAACCGGATCCGTCGTCGCCTCGCCGGTCGCGAGCTGGGTGGCGACGGCGCGGAGCGTCTGCGCGAGGATCTCGGCGAAGCAGTCGCCGGTGATCGCGCCGCTCTGATAGGCCCAGAAGGTGAGGATCTCGAAGTAGAGGCCGCCTGGCTTCTGGGCGCCGAGATAGTGGCGCCGCGTCTGGCGCACGAGTTTCACCGTCGGCACGTACGCGCCCTGGTGCCCGACCTTCGGCGACTTGTTCCGCTCGGTCGTCAGCTCGGCAAGCTTCTCCGGGTCGGTCTCGACCCAGCGCTCGGCCACGTCCGGGCTCTCCCAAAGCTCGGTCTTGCGGCGCGGGATCCCCCAGCGCTCGCGCATCCGCACCGCCGGGACGGCATCGACTGAGAACCCGTAACCGTCGAAGTCGAACTCGACCTTGATCGACCGCGCCTGCGGCTTCGCGCGGTCGCCGTAGTGGTCGACGAGGACGTCGCGGACGCGGTTGTAGACGGTCGCGGGCTGAGCGTTCTCCGTGGTCAGCTTGGTCAGCTTCACGAAGACGTCGACGTCCTTGCCGGGGTCGATCCCGGTGCGGCGCGCGTACGAGCCGATCAACACGGTTTCGATCCCCCACTCCTGGAGCTTCGGGTCGGCCTCGAGCACCCCCCGGATCTCCTCGTGCGCCTTGATCGCGCGGTCGCGCTTCGGCCCGCTCACCTCGATCCTGGCGAGTGCGCCCTCGAACTGTTCCTCGAGCCGTTCCATTCGTTGCCTCCGCAGTCGGTGTACCTGGGCGATGCTGCTGGCTGTACCTACGTCACAGGTAGCACGCCTCCCGGACGGAACCGCTCGGATTCCGAAGCCCTATGCGGCGCGGAGACGGTAGAGGCCCGAGCGTGGCCGAACCGACTCGACGTCCCGAGCACGGCCGATCTGTGTCAGGAAGGTCGCGAGCGGGTCCTTACCGCCAACCACGAGACCGGCTGCGACGAGTAGGTCGAACCAGTCCTTGTAGTGCACCTCCACGCCCGTGCCCTTCTTCTCGCGGAGCAGCTGGATCGCGATTTCTTGCAGCTTCTGGCCGCGGAGCTCACCGTGCGCATCGAGCGAGAGCTGTGGCGCGAGACCGAGCATCTCGTCGATCTGGCGGAGCAACCGAGCGGCCTCCCCGGCGTCGGAATCGACCTGATCGACGAGCTCGTGTAGCCGGCGGGACTGTTCGCGGAGCGCGTCGAGCCGGACGGCCACCACCTCGCGCTCGCGCGCAACGGCGTCCTGTACGTGCTGCGAGAGATGGCTGACTGCCACGGGTCGGAATGTACGGTCGCGATCGGACGAGTCCCGTAGCTACGGCCTTGCCTGGAGGCCAGCGAGTTCCCTCAGTGTTCCCTTAGGCGGGTCGGCGGGTCGGCGGGTCGCTGAATGCCGAGCAAAAAGGCCTGCAAATGCGAGAAGCCCTCTGACGGACTCGAACCGTCGACCCCCTCCTTACCATGGAGGTGCTCTACCGACTGAGCTAAGAGGGCGAGGGCCAGAGTGTAGCCCGGCCCCGGAGCGCCTGGCAGGAAGCCGGACGCATGCGGCCGGAGCCGGGTCCCGCCCGGCGGGAGGCCGAGCGCGGCTGACCGTGCGTGGCGGCGAAGGAGGGGGCCCGTGGGGGAACCATGGGCTCCCCCACGACCATGCAGGGAGGAGGATTCGAACCTCCGAAGGCTGAGCCAGCGGGTTTACAGCCCGCCCCCTTTGGCCGCTCGGGAATCCCTGCGGGGCGGGCATTGTATCGGGGCCGGGAGCGCCGGCCTCGGGCCGGATCGCCCCCCTCGTCCTACGATCCGCGCATGGAGCGCATCGACGTGCTCGTCGTCGGGGCCGGGCCGGCCGGCTCGGCCGCGGCGATCCACCTCGCCCGCGGCGGGGCGCGCGTCCTGCTCGCGGACAAGGCTCGCTTCCCGCGCGACAAGCCGTGCGGCGGCGGGCTGACAGGACGGGCGCTGCGGCACGCGCCCTGCGACGTCTCGGCCGTCGTCGAGCACACGGTGGACGGGTTCGTCTTCCGCGCGGGCTACCGGACGCGCGTCGCGCGGCGCTCCGCCGGCCCGCGGAGCGAGAGGACGCAGCGGCGGCGGCTCGACGCGCACCTCGCCGAGCGCGCGGCGGAGGCGGGTGCCGACTTCCGCCCGGCTTCGGCTGTCTCGGAGCTCGACGCGAACGGAAGGGTCGGCGCGCGCGTCGGGGGCGACCGCGTGCGCGCCTCCTACGTGATCGGTGCGGACGGCGCGAACGGGATCGTCGCCCGTGCGGCCGGGATCGGGGAGGGGATCGTGTGCGGCGTCGCGCTCGAGGGGAACGTGCCCTGGAGCGAGCTCGACCGCGCCTCGTACGCGGGCACAGCCTGGGTGGAGGCCGGCGTCGTCCCCGGCGGCTACGGCTGGGTGTTCCCGAAGGGCGACCACGCGAACCTCGGCGTCGGCGGCTGGCTCGCGGAGGGGCCGAGGCTGCGCGGGCACCTCGACCGGCTTGCGCGCGAGCACGGCGTCGACCCCGCAACGCTCGGCGACGTGCGCGGCCACCGGCTGCCCATGCGTCGGCTCGGCGCGCCGGCGGCCCACGGGCGCGTGCTCCTCGTCGGGGACGCGGCCGGGCTCGTCGACCCGCTCTCCGGCGACGGGATCTACGAGGCGTTCGTCTCCGGGCGGCTCGCGGCCGAGGCGATTCTCGACGACCGGCCGGAGACGTACGAGGCTGCGCTGGCAGCCGCGCTCGACCGGCACGCGCACGCGTCGTGGACGGCGAAGCGCGCGCTCGAGCGCTTCCCGCGCGCGTGCCTGTGGGCGTTGCGCGCGCCCGGCGTGTTCGACGCCGTCGCGGAGTTGCTGCGCGGCGACCTCGCGCACCCGAGGGACGCGAGGCGGCTCGCGCAGCCGCCGCTGCGCGCGCTCTCGCGCCTGGCACGCCTCGCCGGGCCGGCGTAGGCCCGCCTCCTTCCTCAAGAAACCGCATGACGGTGCCGATGCACGGGATGTCCATGGACCTGAACGCCGTGCTCCGGCACGCCGTCGACGCGGGGGCCAGCGACGTCCACCTGAAGGTCGGGCAGCCGCCGGTCACGAGGTTCGACGGCGAGCTCGCCCCCGTCGCGGGGCATCAGCCCCTGACCGAGGGGGACCTCGAGTCCGTGCTCGACCGGATCACCGTCGCCTCGCCCGCCCGCCGCACGATCTTCGACGAGACCGGCGACCTCGACATCGCCTATACCGACCCCGGGCTGCCGCGCTTCCGCGTGAACGGCTTCCGCCAGCGCGGCTCGATCTCGTTCGCGTTCCGCGTGATCCCGAACGAGATCCCCGGCTACGGGGAGCTGCGCCTCCCCGAGGGCGTCGGCGTGCTCGCCGGCGAGCACCGTGGCCTCGTCCTCGTCACCGGCGCGACCGGCTCGGGGAAGACGACGACGCTCGCCGCGATGCTCGACGACATCAACTCCAAGCGGAGGCAGCACATCGTGACGATCGAGGACCCGATCGAGATCCTGCACCGCGACAAGCAGTGCATCGTGAACCAGCGCGAGGTCGGGCTCGACACGGAGAGCTTCGGCCAGGCGCTGCGCCGCGTGCTCCGCCAGGACCCCGACGTCATCCTCATCGGCGAGCTGCGTGACGCCGAGACGGCGCAGGTCGCGCTCCAGGCCGCCGAGTCCGGGCACCTCGTCTTCTCCACCCTCCACACCCTCGACGCCGCGGAGACGATCGGCCGGATGGTCGAGTTCTTCCCGCCGGAGAAGCAGCCGCAGGTGGTCTCGATCCTGGCCGGCGTGCTCCGCGGCGTCATCAGCCAGCGCCTGCTCCCGCGCCTTGGCGGCGGGCGCGTCCCCGCGGTCGAGGTGATGGTGAACAACGCGCGTGTCGCCGAGCTCATCCGTGAGCAGAAGACGGAGGAGATCCCGACCGCGATCGCGGAGGGCGAGTTCTTCGAGATGCAGACCTTCCAGCAGGCGCTGATCGACCTCGTCCTGGACGGCCTCGTCGACCGCGACACGGCGGCCAACGCGGCGACGAACCGGCACGACTTCGAGATCGCGATCGATCGCGCGCTGAAGACGCGGGCGGCCGCAAACGGCGCGGCGGAGCCCCAGGCCGCCGAGCCGGAGGAGAACGAGAGCCCAGCGCCCGCGGCCGTCCCCCAGACCCCGGCCCCGGACGAGGCCGAGCCGTCCGTTGGCGGCTTGCGCCTCGCCTCCTCGCCCTGATGAGCGCGCTGCGGCCCCGGAACCTGCGGAGCCAGGCGGGCTACACGCTCACCGAGTCGATCACCGCGCTCGCGATCCTCACGATCGTCCTCGGCGGGCTCGCGACGATGTTCCACGCGGGCGTCGGCGCCGAGCTCAAGGCGAGCCGCGAGGTGCAGGCGCAGCAGAGCGCCCGCCTCGCGCTCGATCGCCTTCGCCAGGAGCTGCACTGCGCGAACGCGATCTCGGCCGCGAACGGGGTCGCGGTCTCCTCGATCACCGTCACGCTGCCCGCCGCGTGCCGCGGCGACGACACCACGGTCACGTACGCGACGAGCTCGGTGGCGGCGAGCCGCTGGAGCATGACGCGCACCGGCGACACGACCGGCGTCTCCACGATCGCCGACTACCTCACGACGAGCACGCCCTTCACCTACTTCGTCCCCGCGTCCGGGACGCTCGGCCGGCTGGTGGTCGACATCCCGGTGAACGTGAAGCCCACGGACACGAGCACGGAATGGCGGCTCCAGGACGACATCGTCCTCCGCAACACCTCGCGCCTGTGAGCGGCGGGCATCCCTCGGGCGAGGGAGGCCTACCCCGGCCGAGGGACGCCCGCGGCGGGGGAGCCGCCGAGGATGCGAGTCGGCACCCCTTCGGGGGACGGAGACTCATGCGGCGAATCCTCAGAGACGAGAGCGGCGTGGCGTTGGTGATGGCGGTCGGGATCCTGACCGTCCTCATGATCACGGGCGGATCGCTCGTGTACTACGCCGGCGCGAACGTCGGTCATGCGGAGCGCTCGGTCGACGACACCCGCGCGCTCGCGCTCGGCGAGGCCGGGATGAACTACGCGCGCGCCGTTCTCTGGAACGCCCCCGACCCGACGTCGGCCTCAGCCGTGCCCGCGGGGACGCTGGCGCTCGAGGGCGGCACCGTCTCCTACTCCGGGGCGTACGACTCCGCGACGCAGACGTGGACGCTCACGGGCACCGGCACGCACACGAGCCCGATCGCGGGCACGGCGCCGATCACGCGCACGGTCACGAGCCAGGTCGTGATCACCGGCGGAAGCGCATGGGACCCGGCGTGGGGCTACCTGTTCGCGGACACCTCGGGCTGCACGAACCTGAAGAACTCGATCACGCTCGACGCTCCGGTCTACGTCCGCGGTGACCTGTGCATGGAGAACTCCGCGCAGATCACGTCCGACCTCGTGCAGGTGCGGGGGAGGGTCCAGATCAAGGACTCGGCCTCGATCGGCACGTCGACGGCGTACGTCCAGGACGTCCAGGTCGCGAGCGGCTGCCGGTACCCGTGGAGCGGCTCGTACGTCTCGCCTTGCGGCTCCTCCCAGCGCGTGTACAGGGTCAACTTCTCGAGCACCGTCCCCAACATCGTGAAGCCGTCGGTGAACCTGAGCCACTGGTACGACAATGCGAAGCCGGGCCCGAAGAGCACGACCTGCACGACCGGCAGCTTCCCGGGACAGTTCGACAACAACGCGACGATGGACCGCTCGAACGGGACGCAGTACCTGTTCCCGGCAACGGCGTACGACTGCCAGGTCAGGAGCGTCACCGGCGAGCTCCTCGGGCGGATCGCGTACACGCCGGGCACGCCGGGCTCCTTCCGCATCGACGGCGTCGTCTTCTTCGACGGGAAGGTCGAGCTCCAGGGGAACAAGAGCGTCGTCTACTCCGGCCGCGGCACGATCTACGCCAGCGACGAGATCAAGATGCAGGGGTACGTCAACCTCTGCCCGGTTGCCGACTGCAACGCGTCGCTGTGGGACCCGGACACGACGATCCTCGGCTTCGTCGGCGGCGCCAGCTCGGACAGCGGCTTCCTGATCGAGAACTACACGACCTTCCACGGTTCGATCTACGTCGTGAACGACTACTTCCAGAAGAACAACGTGAACGTCTGCGGCCCGGTGATCGCGCAGGAGCTCATCATCGAGAACGGCTCCACGAACTGCTACGTGCCGTTCGGCAACCTCCCGCCGGGGGCGCCCGGCGCGCCGACGGGCCCGGCCGCAATCTCGCTCCAGAACGTCCCGAACAGCTTCACGACGCACTAGCCACTTCAGGAGACACCGGCTCGTGCCGATTCCACGGAGCGTGAGGATCTGCGGCCATCCTGCCGGGCGCCGGCTGCGCGCCCGGGACGAGCGAGGCATCGGACTCGTCGAGCTCCTGGCGGCCATGACCGTGCTCATGATCGGGATCCTCGCGCTCTTCGCCATGTTCGAGTCCGGCATCCGGCATCTGTCGCGCGCGAGCACGATCACGACCGCGGGCGCGCTCGCAGACCGCGAGATGGAGGGCTTCCGGGCGATCCGGTACGCGAACATCGGCCTCCCGGACAGCCTCGTCCTCGCCGCGGCCGCGCCCTACTCGAGCGACGCGGCGTACCAGTCGAGCTCGGCGAGCCGCGTCGATCTCGTCGCCTGCGGGACGGCGCCGTGCACGACCAAGGTCCCCGTGCAGACGCTGACGGGCGCCGACGGGAAGTCGTACCGCGTCGACACGTACGTGACGTGGCAGTCGGTCGGCGGAGGGCGGAGCGTGAAGCTCGTCACGATCGTCGTCCGCGACGCCGCCGACCCGTCGAAGGTCTGGGCACGCGCGGCCTCGGCGTTCGACCGCTCGACCGGGGAGTGACGAAGTGAACGCCGGCGCGGCCATGGTCGTGCTCGCGCCCGCGCTGGCGCTCGGGAGCTTCCTCAACGTCGTCGTCGCGCGCGTCCCCGAGCGGCGCTCCATCGTGCGGCCGCCCTCGTCCTGCGGCTCGTGCGGCCACGAGATCGCGTGGCGCGACAACATCCCCGTCCTCTCGTGGGTGCTGCTGCGCGGCCGCTGCCGCCACTGCGCGGCGCCGATCTCCGCCTTCTACCCCCTCGTCGAGGCGACGACGGCCGCGCTCGCGGTCGCCTGCGTCGCCGTCTGGGGCCTGACCGCGTACGCGGCGCTCGCGGTCTTCTTCTGCGCCGTCCTCGTCACGCTCTCCGCGATCGACGCGAGGCTGCGGATCGTCCCGAACCGGATCGTCCTGCCCGCGGCGGCCGTCGTCCTCGTCGCGCACACGGCCATCGACCCGAGCCCGGCGTGGGCGCTCGGTGCGCTCGGCACCTCCGGGTTCCTCTTCCTCGCCGCGCTCGCGTACCCGAAGGGTCTCGGGATGGGGGACGTGAAGCTCGCGCTCCTGCTCGGGGCGATGCTCGGCGCCACGGTCTCGGTCGCGCTCATGCTCGGCTTCCTCGCCGCGCTCGTCCCGGCGGTCGTGCTGCTCGCACGGCACGGCTCCGCCGCGCGCAAGATGGGCGTCCCGCTCGTGCCCTTCCTCGCGCTCGGGGCAGTCGTCGCGCTCTTCGCCGGCGAGCGGCTGCTGGACGCGTACCTGGCCCTGTTCTGAGGGAAGCCGGCGGTCAAGACGGCCGGGACCGCTGCCGATAACCCGTTCGAGGGATAGCGATGGAGCTCGACCGCGAAGCCGACGTGCGTCTCTCCGGGCCAGGAGGCGCGGAGGGGACCGCCCCTGCCCAGCCGCTCGGCGGCTCGCTCGCGGTCAACGAGACCGCGGAGCTCGTCCTCGACCTGCTCTCGCACACGGCGCTCGTCCCACCCGACACGCTGGCGCTGATCCGCGGCCACACGGCGGAGGGCGCATCCGTCACCGACGCGCTGCTCGAGGAGGGCGCGGCCCCCCGCGACGGGATCGCGCGCATGCTCGCGGTGCGGCATCACCTTCCTGTCGTCGACCTCGCGGCGACGGGGGTGGCGGCCGACGCCGCGCAGCTCATCCCCGTGCAGACGCTCGAGCGCGCGGTCGCCATCCCGTACGCCTTCGACGAGGATGTGCTGCGCGTCGCCGTCGCCGATCCCGGGAACCTGCATGCGATCGACGAGCTGCGGCTCGCGACGCGGCACTCGCTCGAGCTCGGCGTCGCGTCGCGCGACGACATCCTCGTCGAGCTCCAGCGGCTCGTGCGCGCCGCGGAGGCGGTTGGAACCGCGTTCGTCGAGGACGAGATCGCCGAGGACACGGACGGCGACGACCTCGACGCCGACGACGGCATCTCGGACGGGCCGCTCGTCCGGCTCGTGAACGCGATCATCTTCCAGGCGGCCGAGGAGGGCGCCTCGGACGTGCACTTCGAGCCGCAGGAGGACGCGCTCGTCGTCCGCTTCCGGATCGACGGCGTCCTGCGGGAGATGCAGCGCGTGCCGAAGCGCATGGCCGCCGGCGTCACGACGCGGCTGAAGGTCCTCGCGAAGATCGATATCGCGGAGCGCCGGAAGCCCCAGGACGGGCGCATCACGCTGTCCACGTCCGCGGTCGGGCGCACGCTCGACATCAGGCTCGCCACCCTGCCGACGGTCGAGGGCGAGAAGGTCGTCATGCGCCTGCTCGACAAGTCGCGCAAGGCGCCGACGCTCACCGAGCTCGGGCTCTCAGAGGCGATGCGGGCCGATCTGAGCGAGATCGTCGCCCTCCCGACCGGAGCGCTGCTCGTCACCGGGCCGACCGGCTCTGGCAAGTCCACGACGCTCTACGCCTGCCTGGCGCAGATCAACAGGCCGGAGATCAACATCATCACGGTCGAGGACCCGGTCGAGTACCGGCTCGCGGGCGTCAACCAGGTGCAGATCAACACGCGCGCCGGCCTCACCTTCGCCTCGTCGCTGCGCTCGATCCTCCGCTCCGACCCCGACGTCGTCATGGTCGGCGAGATCCGCGACGTCGAGACGGCCAAGATCTCGATCGAGGCGGCGCTCACCGGGCACTTCGTCCTCTCCACGCTGCACACGAACGACGCGCCGTCGACGATCACGCGGCTCGGGGAGATGGGCGTGGAGCCGTTCCTGACGGGCGCGGCGGTCTCGGCCGTGCTCGCGCAGCGGCTCGCGCGCAAGCTCTGCACGCACTGCTGCGAGGCGTACACGCCGACCCAGGAGGAGCTCCTCGCGTCGCGCGTGTCGCCGGAGGTCGCGCTGGCGTCCGACGGGGCGGTCTTCTACCGGAAGAAGGGGTGCCCCCGCTGCAACCACACCGGCTACCGCGGGCGCGTCGGCCTCTACCAGCTCCTCCGCATGTCCGAGGAGATCGCGGCCCTCGCCGTCCGCCACGCCAGCCGCGACGAGATCGCGCGCGCGGCGATGGAGAACGGCATGCGGACGATGTGGGACGACGGCCTCGAGAAGGTCGCGAGCGGCCTCACCTCGGTCGAGGAGCTCGCCCGCGTGCTCGCGTAGGGGCGAGGCGTGCCTCGCCCCGGCCCGGCCTCCGCAGGCCCGCGCCGGAGCCGATACGTCCGTTCCGGACGTGTCTAGGGTCTGACCCCTGCCGTGTCCGTTTCGGACGTGTCCAGGGTCTGACCCCTGCCGTGTCCGTTTCGGACGTGTCCAGGGTCTGACCCCTGGGGCTGCGCCAACGTCGCACTCAGCCGGCCGCCCTCGTGCGCGCCGAGGCGTCTCGATCGGGTCTGACCCCGAGTGCGCCAACTCCGCAACGATCGATCCACAGGACGCGGGCGCGTGCCCACGGCCGGGGACGCGCGAGGGTCAGGACGCGCGGACGTCGCAGCCGAGCGCGATGAGCGCCTCGACGGCGTGCGTGACGAACCGCGTCGCCTCGACCGGGCTCCGGAAGGAGTACGGCCCCGGGCGCACGGGGTCCGCGCCGACGGTGTCCCTCGGCCACACCTCGGCCTCGACGATGCAGCCCTCGCCGCGCTCGATCGCGCGGAGGACGGCGATCGAGCGGCCCTCGAGCCGCGCGTGCCGGACGTAGAGCTCGCGCCCGGGCGCGGCGTCTGCGAGCTGGAGGCCGGCGGGCTCGCTCATCGCCGGGCCTGCGCCACGGCCTGCGCGATCGCGCCCCGGTCGGTGACGCCGAGCTGGGCGACCACGACGCCGGGGCGTCGCACGACCAGGACCGCGGGATCGGGGACGATGCCGATCTTCCCGACGAGCGACCGCACGAGCTGCTCGTCCGCGGCGCTGACCGCGACGAACCCTGCGCCCGTGGCGGCGGCGGCCGCCTGCGCCTCGCCCTTGACGACGAGGTCGACGCTCGCGCGCGGCAGGTAGACGGCCACGACGACCGTCCGCTTCTTCCGGAGCGCGCGGTCGACGGGGAGCGGGAAGCCGCTCCGCGTCGCCGTCGTGGCCGGGCGGCGTGCGGCCGGGGCCACAGGCGCGGGATCGAGCGACGGCGTCGAAGGCGTCGCGACCGGCGCGACCGGAGAGACCGGAGTGGCTGGCGGGGGCGCCGTCGACGCGTCCCCGCTCCCCGCCAGGAACGTGAAGCCGGCGAACCCGACGGTGGCGAGGATCCCGAGCACGGCGAAGACCTGGACTGGACGGCTCACGGTCGTGGTCACGGTCTCTCCTATCGGCACTCGGAGGGCGGGTCCTGAGGAACGAGAGAGGGCGCGGTCTCCCGCGCCCTCTCGGTCAGAACTGCTCCTGCTCTGCTACGCGCAGGTGGCGTTGTTCTTGTAGTCGGCCGCGCCGGGGCCGGCGACGCTCCACGTCTTGCCGCTCACGGTGTCCGTGAGGCAGTAAGCCGTCGCGGTCGCCGAGGCGACGGTGAGCGTGGCCGAGATACCCGAGTCGATCGCCTTGAGGGCGGCCGGGGTCATCCCGACGTACGTGCCCGTGGCCGTGTCGGCGAAGTACGCCTCGGCGGCAGGGACCGCCGCGCGGAGGTTCGCCTTGGCGGCGTTGTTCGCTGCGCGATCGCGGAACCCGAGGTACGACGGGACGGCGATGGCGAGCAGGATGCCGATGATGATGATCACGACGAGGAGCTCGATCAGGGTGAAGCCCTGCTCGTTGTTCCCGTCGAGACGCTGCCGGATCCGCTTGAACATGTTGTGGGTCTCCTTCCGCAGGTGGATGGGGGGTTGCGGTGCGGATGCCCGATCACCATCGGTGGAGCGTGGGGGTGCCGATACCCCAATTTGGGTGATTTCCGGGTGAGTCGGCGAGGGAGCGCCGGCCGGCGCGCGCAGGCGGGGGCCGTTCTCTCAAGGAGGCCCGCATCGCTGCCGATACGCACCGTGTCCCATGGACACTCCGCCGACCTCGATCGACGATCTCCTTGCGCGCGCCGTCGCCGTCGGCGCCTCGGATCTGCACGTGATCCCGGGGGCGCCTCCCGCGGTCCGGGTGAACGGCGAGGTGGCTCCCGTGGAGGGCGCCGGCCGGCTCGTCCCCGACGAGACGCGGACGCTCCTCTACCGCATCCTCTCGACCGAGCAGCAGAAGCAACTCGAGGTCGACCGCCAGCTCGACTTCTCGCACGGCGTGCCGGGCCTCGGCCGCTTCCGCGTGAACGTCCACTTCCAGCGCGGGACGATCGCGGCGGCCTTCCGGCACGTCCCGGAGGAGCTGCGCACGCTCGAGGAGCTCGCGTTGCCCGAGTCGCTGCGCGATCTCGCCATGCAGCCGCGCGGCCTCGTCCTCGTCACCGGCCCGACCGGCTCCGGCAAGTCCACGACGCTGGCGGCGATGGTGGACGAGGTCAACCGCTCGAAGAACCACCACATCCTCACGGTCGAGGACCCGATCGAGTTCGTGCACCGGCACAAGCGCTGTGTCGTCACCCAGCGCGAGATCGGGCCGGACGCGCCGACGTTCGGCTCGGCCCTCCGCGCCGGGCTCCGCCAGGACCCCGACGTGATCCTCCTCGGCGAGATGCGCGACCTCGAGACGATCGCGACCGCGCTCACGGCGGCCGAGACCGGCCACCTCGTGCTCGCCACGCTCCACACACAGAGCGCGCCCTCGACCATCGACCGCGTGATCGACGTCTTCCCGCCGGCGCAGCAGGAGCAGGTCCGCATGCAGCTCGCGAACACGCTCCAAGGGATCGTGACCCAGGCGCTGCTGCCGACCTCGGACCGCTCCGGCCGCGTCGCGTGCCTCGAGATCCTGCTCCCGGACGACGCCGTGCGGAACCTCATCCGCCAGGGCAAGGTCGAGCAGATCTACTCGGTCATGCAGACGTCGACCCAGCGCGGCATGCAGACCATGGAGCACGGCCTCGCCGAGCTCATCCGCAAGCACACGGTCACCGTCGAGAGCGCGATGGCCGTGTCCAGCCGCAAGGACCAGCTCGCCGGCATGCTCGAGCGGAGCGGCGTCTCCGTGAACGTGCCGCTCTCCGACCCCGCGTCCTCCTCGTTGCGCCTCGCCGGGAGCGGATGATGGATCACCGCCTGCGGCCCGAAGCGAACGACCCTCGCACCGCCTCCGACGCGGCCGAGCACGACGCGCCCGTCGAGGACACCACGCCCGCTCCGCAGGCGATCGGCACGTCCGCCCCCGAGATCCCGGTGATGGCCGCGTCCGGCGAGGGGACCACGATCTCCGCTCCGTCCGAGAGCGAGCGCCAGCGCCGGCGGCGCGCCTTCGGCCGCCGGTCCGACCCGGAGCAGCCGCGGAAGGAGACGCGCCGGGAGCGGCGCCGCCGGGAGAAGGCCGAGCGTGCCGCGGAGAAGGCGAGGCACAAGGCCGAGCAGGAAGCGGCCAAGGCCGCGCGCGAGGCCGAGAAGCAGGCCGCCAAGGACGCGCAGGCGGCCGCGAAGCAGGCCGAGCAGGACGCGAAGGTCGCGGCGAAGCAGGCCGCGAAGGACGGGAAGCTCGCTGCCAAGCAGGCCGCGAAGGACGGGAAGCTCGCTGCCAAGCAGGCCGCGAAGGACGAGAAGGCCGCGGCCAAGGTCGCGGCCAAGGAGGAGAAGGCGGCCGCGAAGCTCGCGGCGAAGGCCCGGCAAGAGGAGCTGAAGGCAGCGAAGAAGGCCGGGAAGGCGACGGGCGGCGACCGCCAGGGCGACCGGCGCGTGAAGAAACTCGTCGGCCTCAAGATCGGCGCCTCGCAGATCGCGGCAGCGCGCGTGCACAACAACGGCGCGCCCGAGCTCGTCGAAGTCGTGCGCGAGCCGCTCGAGCCCGGTCTCGTCGCCGCCGGCGAGATCCGGGACGCAGCCGCGCTCGCCAGCGTGCTGGAGCGCTTCTTCGAGCGCCACAAGCTCCCGAAGAAGGGCGTCCGGCTCGGGCTCTCCAACAACCGCATCGGCGTTCGCGTCTTCGAGATCGAGGGCGTCGAGGACGAGCGCCAGCTCGAGAACGCCATCCGCTTCCGGGCCGAGGAGGTCCTGCCCATCCCGCTCGACGAAGCCGTCCTCGACTACGTCGTCCTCGGTGACGCGGAGCGCGAGGACGGGACGACGGTCAGCCGCATCCTGCTCGTCGTCGCCTACCGCGAGGTCGTCGACCGCTACCTCGAGGCGTGCCGCGGCGCCGGCATCGACGTCGTCGGAATCGACCTCGAGGCGTTCGCGCTCCTCCGCTCGCTCCAGCCCCCGGCCACGGAGCCTCCAGGGGGAGGGGCTCTGGTGGCCGTTGCGGTCGGGCACGACCGCACCACGATCGCGGTCTCGACCGGCCCGCACTGCGAGTTCGCGCGCGTCCTCGACTGGGGCGGGCTCGCGCTCAACGTCGCCGTCGCGCGCGCGCTCGACCGCGCGCCGAGCGAGGTCGAGTCCGTCAAACGCCAGCTCTCGTTCGCGGAGGGCTTGGCCGTGGGGTGCCTCGACGACGCGCAGGCGGCGAAGGTGCACGAGGCCGTGCAGCGCGCGCTCCAGGCGTTCGCACGCGAGCTCGTCGCCTCGCTCCACTTCTACCAGGCCCAGCCGGGCGCGCTCGGGATCGGCGAGATCGTGCTCACCGGCGGGGCCTCGCACATGACCGGCTTCGCCGAGGCGGTCGGGCGGCTGATCGGCGCGCCCGTGCGGCTCGGCGACCCGTTCGGCCGAGTCAAGGCCGGCAAGAGCGTCGTGCACGAGAAGCAGGCCGGGTCGTTCGCCGTCGCCATCGGGCTGGGGATCGAGGACTAGCCGTGCGCGCCGTCAACCTCCTCCCGGCCGACCACCGCCGCAAGAGCCTCGACGCGAGCGCGCGGACACCGCTCCTCGTCGCAGGGGCCGGCATCGCGCTCGTCACCGTCGCGGCGACGCTCGTCGCCTCCCTCGCCGCGCTCGACGCGTCCGACACGCGCTCGCGGCTCGAGGCCGTGGAGAAGGCGATCGCCGAGCTCCCGCAGCCCGAGCAGACCGCGGTGAACGCTGCCGAGCTCGCCCAGGAACGCGCCGACCGCTCGTCCGCGCTCGCGGCCGCGCTGACCGGGCGCGTCTCGTTCGACCGGCTGCTCCGCCAGATCTCGCTCGTGCTCCCGGACGACGCGTGGCTCACCCAGCTCGAGGCGGCGGCGCCCACGGTCTCGGCCGACCCGGCCGCGGCCGCCGACGACTCGGCGGGCGTCACGATCCAGGGCGCGACCTGGACGCACGACCGCGTCGCCGTCGTCCTCGCACGGCTCGCGGCGATCCCGACGCTCACGAACGTCCGGCTCACGGGCACGACGCGCGTCGCCCCGCAGGAAGGCGAGTCGGGCGAGGGCAAGCCAGTGAGGCCGCACGTCACCTTCGTCGTCTCCGCCAGCGTGCGCACTGGGGAGGGGTCGTGAAGGCCCGCGTCGAGTCGCTCCCGCCGCGCGTCCTGACGGGGCTCGCGCTCGCCGCCGTGCTCCTGTTCACGGCGACGGTCTGGTTCCTCGTCGTCTCCCCGAAGCGCGCGGACGCGACCTCGGCCGGCACGGAGCTCGCCGAGGCCAAGCAGCGCCTCGTGGAGGCGCAGGCCGCGGTGCTCCGCCCGAACGCCGCCGGCGGCTCGGTCGGAGACGTGCTCCGGCTCGCGAAGGCCATGCCGTCGAGCGGCGACCAGTCCGGCCTGGTGCTCGAGCTGTCGAAGCTCGCGCAGGCGAGCGGCGTCGTGCTCGAGGCGATCACGCCGCAGCCGCAGGTCGCAGGCGTCGGAGGCCCGGCGCTGATCCCGCTCTCGGTGGTCGTCAACGGCCGCTACCACGACATCGTCCGGTTCCTCGAGCGGACGCGCCTGCTCGTCACCGTCGGCGACGGGAAGCTGTCCGCGACGGGCCGCCTCCTCTCCGTCCGGAGCGTCGCGCTCGTGAAGTCCGACACCGGCGACTACCCGGAGCTCGACGCGACCGTCGGGATCGACGCGTACGTCTACGACGGCCCGGTCGCACCCGCCGCGCCGCCTCCGTCCGAGACGGAGGAGGAGCCCGCGCCCGGCAGCTCGGCCGCAGGAGGTGGGAGCTGATGGCCACGAGCACGGACGCGCGCGCCGCGAAGGAGCGCAAGCAGAAGATCTTCGTCGCCGTCGGCGGCCTGCTCCTGGTCGGCCTGCTCGCACTCCAGCTGCCGAAGCTCCTCGGCGGCTCCGACTCGGCGGCTGCTCCTCCCGCGGAGACGACGACCGTGGGCGAGGCGCCCGCGCCGGGCACTCCTGCGCCGACGACGGTGAGCGTCGCGCTCGTCGACACCGACCGCCCGCTCGCGCCAGGCCCCGGGCAGCTGGGCTCGTTCGGCGCCTTCGCGAGCAAGGACCCCTTCGTGCAGCAGGTCAGGCAGCGCGCCCCGGCCCCGGTCACGCCGGCGCCGGCTCCGGCCACGCCGAAGAAGCCGAAGGCCGTCGCGCCGACGAAGGACTTCAGCGCCGAGAAGAAGGCCAGTGCGGCCGGCACCACCGTCGTCTCCGTCAACGGCGTCCGCTACGGGCTCGAACCCGGCGCGAAGTTCCCCACCGCCGACCCCGTCTTCGTGCTCGTGTCGGTTCAGCCCGATGCGAAGACCGCGGTCGTCGGCGTGCCGGGAGGGAAGCTCCAGAACGGCTCCCGGACGACCAAGCTCGAGGCGGGCAAGCCGATCGTGCTCGTGAACACCACGACGAAGACCCGCTACCGCCTCGTCCTCGTCACCGTGGGGGCGGCCACGGCTGCCGCGCCCGCCGGCCGGACCCGCTGAGATGGCCTCGTTCACGTACAGCGCGATCAACTCGCTCGGCATCGAGTCGACGGGCGAGATCGCCGCGACCGACGTCGCCGCCGCGCGCGACCTCCTCCGCCAGCGCGGGCTCCGCCCCGTCTCGCTGAGCCAGCTCGACTCCGCCGGCTCGACCGGCAGGCGCAAGAAGGTGAAGCCACGCTCGCTCCAGGTCTTCTCCCGCCAGTTCGCCACGATGATCGACGCGGGCCTCAACGTCGTCAGCGCGCTCGTCATCCTCGAGCAGCAGACCGACGACAAGGCGCTCGCCGAGGTGATCAACGAGGTGCGCTCGGACGTCGAGGGCGGGATGCTGCTCTCGCAGGCGATGGCGCGGCACCCGAAGGTCTTCGACCGGCTGTACATCGCGATGGTCGAGGCCGGCGAGGCCGCCGGCATCCTGGACCAGGTCCTCGACCGGGTCGCGGTCCAGATCGAGAAGGAGATGAAGATCAAGCGCCGCGTGAAGGGCGCGATGATCTACCCGACGCTCGTCCTCTGCTTCGCGTTCATCGTGCTCGCCGGGATGCTCATGTTCCTCGTCCCGATCTTCGAGGACATCTTCAAGGACCTCCAGGGCGAGCTGCCGGTGCTGACGAAGGTCGTCGTCGCGATGTCGGACGTGCTCAAGGGCTACTGGTTCGTCATCTTCCCGGCGATCGGCGGGTCGATCTGGGGCTTCCGGCGCTGGAAGAAGACGCCCGCGGGCCGCCAGGTGTGGGACCGCTTCAAGCTGCGCGCGCCGGCGGGCATCGGGAAGGTCGTCCTCAAGGTCACGATGGCGCGCTTCTCGCGCACGCTCGCGACGCTCGTCGCGGCCGGCGTGGACATCATCAAGGCGCTCGAGATCTCGGGCCAGACGGCCGGGAACTGGGTCGTCGAGTCGGCGCTCGCGGACGTGCGCGCGAAGGTGCACCAGGGCGTCCCGATCGCGCAGCCGCTGATCGAGGACCCCGTCTTCCCGCCGCTCGTCGCGCAGATGGTGCGGGTGGGGGAGGAGACCGGCGAGCTCGAGAAGATGCTCGACAAGATCGCGGACTTCTACGAGGACGAGGTCGACGCGTCGATCCAGGCGCTGACCTCGATCGTCGAGCCGCTGATGATGATCGGCGTCGGCGTCGTCGTCGGGATCATCATCATCTCGATGTACATGCCGATGTTCAAGCTGCTCCAGCTCGTGGAGTAGCGCGCGCGGCGCGGCCGCCGCGCGTGGCGGCACCGCCGAGCCTCAGCAGTTCCGGGTCGTCCCGCCGCCGGGGCCGACGCTGCAGGTGTCCTTCCCGGTCCCTCCGTCGAGCACGTCGAAGCCGGGGCCGCCGAGGAGCGTGTCCGCCCCCGCGCGGCCGAAGATCCGGTCGTTGCCGGGGCCGCCGGAGAGGGTGTTCGCGGCCGCGTTGCCGGTCAGCGTGTCGGCGAAGCGGGAGCCGGTGACGTTCTCGACCGCGGACAGCGCGTCGCGCCCCTCTCCGGTCGCGCGACCCCGGGAGAGATCGACGGTGACGGCGCTCGGGGCCGTCGCGTAGAGGACGAGGTCGACGCCGCCGCCGCCGAGGATCGTGTCGTTGCCGGGGCCGCCGACGAAGACGTCGTCGCCGCCCTCGCCGCGGAGCACGTCGTTCCCGGGGCCACCGAATACGCCCGCGCCGGGGGCGCCCGGCCGTCCGCCGTCGTTGCCGGGCCCGCCGTCCACCCAGTCGTCGCCCGCGCCGCCGACGACGCGGTCGCTGCCGGCCCCGCCGTCCAGGCGGTCGTCGCCGCCGTCGCCGAAGAGCTTGTCGTTCCCGCCGTGGCCGTCGATCGTGTCGGCGCCGTCCCCGCCGCGGAGGGTGTCGTTCCCGGGGCCGCCGTCGATGGTGTCGCTGTCGCCGCCTCCCGACACGGTGTCGTCGCCGGGGCCGCCCTCGATCGCGTCGCCGCCCGCGTCGCCGGAGATCACGTCGTTGCCCGCGTTGCCGTCGATCGCGTCGTCGCCCGGGCCGCCGGTGATGCGGTCGTTGCCGGGGCCTCCGGTGATGGTGTCGTTGCCGGGGCCGCCGTCGATCCTGTCATTGCCGGGGCCGCCGTGGATGATGTCGTCGCCGCCGCCGCCGATGATGACGTCGTTCCCGCCGAGCCCGCAGATCGTCTCCGAGGCCGCGGTGCCGACCAGGCGGTCGTTGCCCGGGGTGCCGGTGATGTCGCAGCCCTCGGAGTCGTCGTTCCGGATCGTCGCGACGCCGCGCCCGTCGGCGATGGTCGCGTTCACGGGGTTGGAGAGGTCGACGAAGAAGGTCTCGTCCGGCTCGATGGTGGAGTCACCGAACACGTTCACGTTCACGTTCTGGACGAGTTGCCCGGGCGCGAACGTGAGCAGTCCGCTCGTCGCCTGGTAGTCGGAGCCGGACATCGCCGTGCCGTTTGCGGTCGCGTAGTTGACGGTCACCGTCTTCCCGAAGATCGCGTTGAGCGAGACCTGGAAGGTGGCCGCGGTCGTGCCCGAGTCGCCCTCGATGAGCGTGACGTCGGCGATCGCGAGCCGCGGCAGCACCTCGAGCGCGACCGTCGCGAGGTCGCAGCGCGGATCGGGGGCGCCGTCCGTGGTGCCGTCGTCGCAGACCTGGTAGACGAGGCTCAGGTTCCCGGCGGTCGTCTCCGCGGGCGTGTAGGTGATGGTGCCGTTCCCGTTCACGATCGCTGTTCCGCTCGCGGGCGGCGTGACGATCGCCGGCAGGCCCAGCGTCTGCGCGGACTCGTTCGCGGGCCCCGTGGAGTCGTTCGCGCGCACGTCGAAGGTGAGCCCGGCGGCGGTGACGCTGAGGGCGTCGTCGAGCGCGACCGGCGGGTCGTTCACCTCGGTCACGGTGACGAGGACCTGCGCGGTCGCCTCGTTCGGCGGCTCCTCGTCGTCCACGACCGTGTACGTGAACGTGTCGGGGCCGTTGAAGTCCGGGTCGGGCTCGTACGTGACGGCCTGGGGCGGGCCGGGGTCGACGGCCGCCGTCCCGTTCGGCGGGTCGGTGACGGCGGTGATCGTGAGCTGACCGTCGTCGCTGTCGTTGGCGAGCACGTCGATCGAGGTCGCGCCGGAGTCCTCGGCGACCGTCTCCGTGTCGTCGACCGCGGTCGGCGGATCGGCTGCGGCGAACGGCACGCCGACCGCGAGGAAGGCCGCGACCACCGCTGCTGGTACGGCGAGCGGCGCGAGACTCGGGCGGCGGCTACCCCTCCTCGGAGACACCCGCGTCACCCTACCCGCGACCCGCGGGCGGGCAATCCCCCTTCGGTTGTGGCTCGATTAGGGGCACGTGGAGGCTCGGTGAGCCGCGTCCCGAGTCCGAGAGCGAGCCGCGCGGGCACCCGCGTGGCGGTCTGGCGTGCCCATCCCGGCCGGGGACGCGGGGACGACTAGCCGGGGTGGACGGCCTCAGACCGCCTGCGCCGCGCTGCTCGCTCTCGCGCCCGCCGGGCGCGCGCTCGGCCCGAGGGCGCTCGTCGGGTTGGCCCAGGCCGTCCAGCCGGCCGGGCCGCTCGAGCCGGAGGCGTGCCCGGGTGCGAGCGCTGTGAACACCTGCGTCTCGATCGGGGCCATGAACGCGGACTTGATCTCGCACGAGATCGTCTTGCCGCCCCCTGGGCCGACCGAGCAGTCGTCCGTCCCCGCGGCGCCGACGAGGGTGTCGTAGCCGGCCTCACCGCGGAGGATGTCGTTTCCGTCGCCGCCGGTCAGGTGGTCGTCGCCGGCCCCGCCGTACATCTTGTCCTTCCCCGCCCCGCCGCTCAGGAAGTTGGCGGCCGACGAGCCGGTGAGCGTGTCGCCGTACGGCGAGCCCGTGACGTCCTCGATCCCGCTGAGGCTGTCCGTGCCTTCGCCCGTCGCCTTGCCGGTGGCCAGGTTCACGGTCACGGCGCCTGGCGCCGAGATGTAGACGAGGGGGTCGAGCCCCGGCCCGCCGTTGATCGTATCGTTCCCCGGCCCGCCTCCGAGCAGGTCGTTCCCGCCCTCGCCACGCAGGATGTCATTGCCGGGCCCTCCGCGGACGCCGCCGTCGGAGGTCGTCG